>JAYRWH010000070.1:0-47208 GCA_041918155.1 Ilumatobacteraceae bacterium
CGTCGCACTCGTCGTCGTCGTTCTGATCGCACTCGTCGTCGCCCTCGTTCTCAGCCGGGCTGTGTGCGCCACGCGACGGACCCTGATCGTCGCACTCGTCGTCCTGGATGACGACCTTGTCAGATGCGCTGGCCTGTTGAACGACCCCCGTGCCCAAAATGAACAGTCCGAGGATCGTCGTGACGAGCCAGCTGAGTTTCCTTCGTTCCATGATGTGTTGCCCTCCCTTGGCGTGGTCAATTTAATGCCCACTTGAGGTTGAGGGGAAGGCCTACAACTGACTTTTTGGTCAAGAAGTACCCACCGTGGTCAAGTCCGACCACTCTTCGTGATCTGCCCGCCGCGGTACGTCGGTAGGTGTGCCTAACACGGCCAGTTGCTTGCAAATCTCGCGGAAGCGGTCAGGAGCGCCACTCGGCGGCCGTGAAGCCGCCGAGACCTGCAGGATCGAGCAGGCTCTCGGCCTCGCGCAGGCGGCTGCGCATGCGCAGGGCTTCCAGGCCGGGCCGGCCAGCAGCGGCCTCCCACACCCGGCGCCCCTCCTCCACCAACTCGTCGATGCCCCAGCGCTGCAGGAATTGGCCCTGGGTGCGCAGGCCGTCGGGCTCGGGTAGCTGATCGAGGCACACCTCGGTGGTGATGTCTTGCCGGCCGACGTCGCGGAGGTAGTGCGCGCCGCGGTCGTGGCCGCGGTAGGTGCGCAGCCAGTCGCGCCACGGCCGCATCGCCACCGAGGTCGTGCGCGCCGTGCAGTAGTCGAACGCGAGCACGCTGCCGGCCGCCAATCGCCCACGGGCCGCGACCAGCCAGGCAGCCGCCTCCTCGTGCACGGGCGCGCGGGCGCCGTGTGGCGCCCCCGCGGGCAGCCAGGCCCACTCCGCCGGCGCGGGCACCAGCAGCTCGCTGACCTGGCCCGTGCGATCAGTGTCGACGACGGCCTCGCGCCACGCCCCGTCGTACACGGCCAGGCGGAACGGCAGGTTGTCGAGCAGCTCGTTGGCGATGATCACCCCGGTGAACGGCGCCGCGGGCAGCTCGGCCAGAGCGCGCACGCCGTCAGGATGCCGCTCACGTTGGGGGGCCGACACCTCGACGGTGAGGTAGCGGTCGCGCCACTGCGGCGCGGCAAGCAGGATGCTGCGCGCGAGCGTGCCCGGCCCGGCGCCGCACTCGACGACGGTGAAGTCGGCCGGCGCGCCGAGGCGCTCATACTCGGACGCGATCCAGCGCGCGAGTACCGCGCCGAACAGCGGCCCAACCTCGGGTGAGGTGAGGAAGTCGCCACGCCGACCGGCCGTGCCGCCGGAGTTGTAGAACCCGTGCGCGCCGTACAGCGCGATCGCCATGTACTCGTCGAAGCGCAGCGGACGGCCGACGATGCGTTGCGCCGCCAGGAGTTCGTCAGCGGCCGAGGGCACCGTAGAGGTCGCTGAGCTTGCCGATCTTGGCGATGACGCCGGGCACGACACCGAAGCCGAGCGTGGCCACGCCACAGATCGCGAGCGCCGCCTGCAGCGAGAACGGCACCTTCACCGCGGCGGCGTTGGCAGCTTCGGGCACGGGCTTCATCCACATCTCACGCATCACTTGGATGTAGTAGGCCGTGGCCACGACGGCGTTGACAGCGCCGATGATGGCAATGGAGTAGCCCCAACCGCCACCGGCCTTCAGGACGGCGCTGAACGCACCGAACTTCGCGTACCAGCCGCCCAGCGGCGGGATTCCGGCGAGCGAGGCGAGGAACAGGGTCATCATCACCGTCAGCCCGGGGGCGTAGGTGAACAGGCCGCCGTAGCTGGCGATCTGAGCGCTCTTGGTGCGCCGGGCGACGGCGATCACCACAGCGAACGCTCCGAGATTGGTGGCCGCGTAGATCACGAGGTACACGATCACCGCGCGTAGCGAAGACTCTTCCGAGCCGTTCGTGAATGCCATCGCCAACGCCATCAGAATGAAGCCGCCCTGGCTGACGCTGGAGTAGGCGAGCATGCGCACGAGGTTCTTCTGCTTCAGCGCCACGAGGTTGCCGACGGTCATCGTCAGTGCAGCCATCACCCACATGAACGGGCGGTACACGTCGCGGGCGTCGGGGAACGCGAGATACACCATCATCACCAGACCGACGAAGCCGGCGGCCTTCGAGGCCACGCTGAGGAACGCCGTCACCGGTGTGGGTGCACCCTCGTAGGTGTCGGGCGCCCAGGTGTGGAACGGAACGGCGCTGACCTTGAAGGCGAAGCCGACGATGACGAACACGACGCCGAGCACCTTGACGCCGACCTGCGTGTTGTCGAGCTGCATCGCGGCGCCGATGTCGGTGAGCTTGGTGCTGCCGGCGATGCCGTACAGCAGGCTCATGCCGTAGAGCATCACCGCGCTGGCGAAGACACCGAGCAGGTAGTACTTCACGCCGGCTTCGTTGCTCTTGCGGTTGCGCTTGTTCCAGGCGGCGAGCATGTAGGCCGGGATGGAGAGGAACTCGAGCGCCACGAACACGCTGACGAGGTCGCGTGAGCTGGCCATCATCACCATGCCGAGCACGCTGGAGAGCAACAGCACGTAGTACTCGCCGCGGTGGTAACCGCCCTCCTCCACCTCGTTCGTGCTGAGGAGCACGACGACATAGCCGGCGAGCAGGAACAGTGCCTTCAGCACGAGAGCGAAGTTGTCCACCACGTAGCGGCCGCTCACGCCTTGACCACCGAGCGCATCGCGCACGTCGCCGCCCCACACCGCGAGCGTCACCACGGGGAGGAGCGCGCCGAGCAGCACGAACCCACTGAGCGTGCCCGTGACCCACTTGCGGTGGTCGGGCACGAACAGGTCGACGAGCAGCACCACGCAGATGCCCGCGGCGAGCACGAGCTCGGGCGCGAGCGCGTGGTAGTCGACGATGGGTGCGCTGAAGGCGATCACGTCATCACTTCCCGAATACCGAGGTGAGCTGCTTGACCGCCGGGTCCATCACATCGAACATCAGCGCCGGCGCGACGCCGAACACGACGATGGCGATGAGCAGCGGCGTCCAGGCGACCCACTCGAACATGGTGACGTCGTGGATGTCGCTGTGGCCGTGATCGTCGCCATGGCCATGGCCCGAACCGGCGAACTCCGCAGTCGGCTCACCAAACGCGGTGCGCTGGTAGAGCCACAGCAGGTAGCCGGCAGCGAGCACCGTGCCGAACGCGGCGATGACCGTGAGCACGCGGTAGAGCAGCTCGTGGTTACCGAGCGTCGGGTCGGTGAGGATGGCGGCCGGGCTCCACGACGACAGGATCGCCGGGAACTCGCCCCAGAAGCCGGCCAGGCCGGGCAGGCCGAGCGAGGCCATCGCGCAGAAGCCGAGGATCCACCCGAGCTTGGGCACCTGCGTCAACATGCCGCTGAGGCGCTTGATCTCGAGGGTGTGGTAGCGCTCCTTCACCGAACCGGCGACGAAGAAGAGCATGCCGGTGATGAGGCCGTGGGCCACCATGCCGAATAGTGCGGCGTTGATGCCAAGCGGTGTGAGCGTGCTGATGCCGAGCATCACGAAGCCCATGTGCGCCACCGAGGAGAACGCGATGAGGCGCTTCATGTCGGTCTGGGCGAGACAGCCCAGGGCGCCGTAGATGATGCCGATGACGGCGAGCACGGCGATGATCGGCGCCCACGTCTTGGCCGCCTGCGGCAGGAACGGGAGGGCGATGCGCACGAAGCCGTATGTACCGAGCTTCAGCAGGATCGCGGCGAGGATGACCGAACCCTGCGTGGGCGCCTGGGTATGGGCGTCGGGCAACCATGTGTGGAACGGGAACATCGGCACCTTGACCGCGAACCCGACGAACATGCCACCGAAGATCCAGATCGAGGTGTTTCGGGCGATGCCGTTGCCGTTCTCCAAGAACCACTGGAAGCTGAAGTTCGCCGCGTCGGGGTCGGCGGCGTTGTTCTTGGTGACGATGAACATCGCGATGAAGGCGACGAGCATCAGCGCGGAACCGAACATCGTGTAGAGGAAGAACTTCAGCGACGCGTACTGGCGATCCTCGCCGCCCCACACGCCGATCATGAAGTACATCGGCAGCAGCACGATCTCGAAGAACACGAAGAACAGGATCAGGTCCTGTGCCACGAACGTGCCGGCCATACCGGTCTGCAGCACGAGCATCAGGATGAAGAACGCCTTGGCGTTACCCGGCTGGGGCACGTGGTCCCACGAGTAGACCATCACCAGCACGGTGATGAGCATCGACAGGATGTACAGCGGCAGGCTGATCCCGTCGAGGCCCATCGTGTAGGTGGCTTTGATCGGGTCGATCCACTTGTTCGTGGTGAAGAACTGGAGCTTGCCGGCCTGGTCGTAGTCGAACTTGACGAGGGTGAGCACACCCACGCCGAGCGTCGCGACAGCGGTGATCAGGCCGATCGCCTTCGCCGTGACCTCGTCCTTCTTGGGCACGAACAGCATGAGCACGACGCCCACCAGCGGCAGAAAGGTTCCAAGGCTGAGCAGCCATTGGTCGTCTTGAAGCGGCAATTGCATTGTCTGTCCTTCTAGCTGTTGACGAGTACGAGTACGAGCGCACCGACTGCTGCGGCACCGAACAGCAACGCTCCGTACAGGTTGACCTTGCCTGATTGCACCGGCTGCAACGCACCACCGGCATGGGTGGCGGTGGTGCCGCTGCCGTTCACCACGCCGTCGACCAGACCCTGGTCGATGTACTTGTAGACCAGTTCGCCGGTCTTCTTGCCGCCCTTGCCGACCCCGTTGACGATGCCATCGAGGATGTGCTGGTTGGTCCAGTAGGCCGCCGCGCTGATCGGGTAGGCGATACCGCGCACGATGACCTTCTCGTAGAGGGCATCGAGGTAGTACTTGTTGACGAGGAAGTTGTGCCCGGCGCCGAGGATCTTGTTGCGCTGGGTAAGGCCCTTCAGCGGCGACTTGCCCTCACCGAAGACGGCCTTGCAGATGAGCAGGCTGACGGCGAACCCGGCCGCCACGAGCAGGATGCTCGGCGCCGCGTTGAGCCACTCGAACGCAGGTGCTTCGGGGATCATGCCCGCCTCCTCGCCGAAGGGGAGGCCCATGCTGCTGTGCAGCCAATGCTCGAAGCGATGCCAGCCGAACGGCGCGGCGTTGAGGTAGCCCGAGGCGAACGCGAGCAGGCCGAGGATCAGCAGCGGGACGGTGATCTGCCATGGCGAGTCGTCCGGGGCGAACGGCAGCGGCTTGCCGTGCACGATCGGGGCGTGCCCAGAACCATGCGCGTCGTCGTGGGCCTCTTCGGGATGCCCCTCGTCGTGGGCGGGTTCGTGGCTGTGATCCTCGTGGTGGCCGACGAAGTGCGCCGCGCCGCCGCGGGGCTTGCCGAAGAACGTGAGATACGTGGCCCGGGTCATGTAGGCGGTGGTCATGAACGCACCGATGAGGCCGATGACGAAGAACACCTTGTAGTCGTTGCCCTTGGCCGAGTCGATGATCTCGTCCTTGGAGAAGAAGCCGCTGAAGAACGGCACGCCGCACAGGGCCAGCGTGCTGACGATCCACGTCCAGAACGTGATCGGCATCTTCTTGCGCAGGCCCCCCATGTCCTTCTTCATGTCGAAGCTGTGGTGGCTACCGGTGTGGGCCACCGAGCCGGCGCACAGGAACAAGCAGCACTTGAAGAACGCGTGGGTGAAGATGTGGAACACGGCGGGCATCCACGCACCGACGCCGAGGCCCATCATCATGTAGCCGAGCTGGCTGACCGTGGAGTACGCCAACACCTTCTTGATGTCGTTCTGCACGAACGCCAGGCCGGCGGCAATGAGCACGGTGATGCCACCGATGATCGCGATGAGGTTGAAGTGATGGCCGACGATGTTGATGTCGAGGCCGGTGTGGAACACCGGGTAGAGGCGGGCCACCAGGAACACGCCGGCCACGACCATCGTGCTGGAGTGCAGCAGCGACGACACCGGCGTAGGGCCGGCCATCGCGTCGGGCAACCACGTGTGCAGCGGGAACTGGCCGCTCTTGCCGATACAGGCGATGAACAGGGCAACCGCGGCGAACGCAAGCAGGCTCTTGTGCTCGGCCCCCACCTCGACGGCCTTCTCGTTGATCGTGCTGATGTCGAGGTTCCCGAACAGGACGAGCAGCACGCCGGTGCCCACGAGCAGGCCCATGTCGCCGACACGCACCGTCCAGAACGCCTTGAGGGCCGCTTCGCTGTTGGCCCGCTCTTCCCACCAGTGACCGATGAGGAGGAACGAGCAGAGGCCCATGATCTCCCAGCCGAGGATGAGCTGCACCATGTTCGGGGCGAGCACCATCGTGAGCATGCCGGCGGAGAACAGAGTGATGCTCGCGAAGAAGTGGGTGTAGCGGCGGTCGCCGCGCACGTACTCGGTGGAGTAGATCTGCACCAACGTGGAGATGAACGCGACGAGGAACAGCAGCACCATCGCCAAGCCGTCGATGCGCGAGCCGATGCCGACCTCGAACCCGCTGATGGAGAACCAGCGGGTGCCGTGGGTGACGGCTTCGGCGTGCTCGGTCTGGCCGGTGTAGTGGATCCACTGGTAGGCGGTGCCGCAGGCGATGACGAGCGAGGCCACCATCGAGGCGATACCGATTTCGCTACCACCACGGGGCAGCTTCTTGCCGAAGAAGATGATGAGGAAGAACGCGATCCCCGGGATCAGCGGGATCAGCCACGCGTGTTCGAGGAACCAGCCCGTGGCCTGTACGGCGCCTTCGGTCTCGTGAGCCAGCAGCATTTCGTCAGCCCTTCATTTCCGACAGGTCGTCGAGAGCAATCGTCTTGCGGTTGCGGAAGATCAGCAGCACCATCGCCAGGCCCACCCCGACCTCTGCTGCAGCGATGGCGATGATGTAGAGCGCAAACACATTGCCGTCGTTGTTGCCACTGTCGGCCCACAGGCGGTCGAACGCGAGCAGGTTGATGTTCACCGAGTTGAGGATCAGCTCAATGCTCATCAGCACGAGCACGGCGTTCTTACGCACGATCACGCCGTACACACCGATGCAGAACAGCACGGCACCGAGTACGAGGAAGTCGTTGACGAGCATCTCAGTCCTTCCGGGCCAGCACGATGGCGCCGATGACGGCGGCGAGCAGTACGAACGAGAGCGCCCAGAACGGCAGGGCGTAGGCGGAGAAGATCTGGTCGCTGATATTGCTGGTGCGACCGGTCACCATCTGCGCGCCGCTGACCCCGACCTTGGTGTCTTTCCATCCTTCGATCAGGGCGTACACCATCACGCCGAACAGCAACAGGGCGACGCCAGCACCGAGCGGCCAGGCCTTCTCGTTGTTGAGCTCGGAGTCCTTGCCGAGCTTGGCCCGGGTGAGCATCACGCCGAACAGGAACAGCACCATCACGGCGCCGATGTACACGAGCACCTGGGTGAGGGCCACGAACTCAGACGCGAGCAGCAGGTAGATGGCGGCGGCACCGGCCATCACGCCGACCAGCGACAGGGCGGCATGCACCACATTGCTGCTGGTGACGACGCGCAGGGCGCACACGATCATCACGACGGCGATGATGCCGAAGCCGATGTTCTGGGCCACGTCGATGTCGGAAGCGAGCACCATCACTTCCCCTTCTTCTTCTCGGCGCCGGCCTCGAGCGCGGGAGCCTCGGGCACGGTCTCCATCCACTCGCCCAACTTCGTCTTGTCGTGCAGCAGGTCGGCGATCTTGGGCTCGCTGTACTCGTACTCCGGGCTCCAGAACAGGGCGTCGAAGGGACACACCTCGACACAGATGCCGCAGTACATGCACAGGGCGTAGTCGATGTCGAAGCGGTCGAGCTTGTTCACCTTGCGGGGGGCACCACCGGCACGGCGCGGCGGGGCAAGCTCCTTGTGACCCTCGATGTAGATGCACCAGTCGGGGCAGCTACGCGCGCAGAGCATGCACGCCGTGCAGTTGTCCTCGCGCAGGGCGATGACACCGCGGGAGCGGATCGGCGGGGCTTCCTTCTCGTGCGGGTACTGCACAGTGGCAGCACCGCCGCCGAACTTCTTCGGCTTCATCGTCTCGGCGAGCGTGCGGGCGGTGACACCGAGGCCCTTCAGCAGGCCGGGGATCTGGGGCTTGTTCGCCATCACCACACCACCTTGCAGATGGCCGTGACCATGATGTTGAGGAGCGACACCGGGATCAGCACCTTCCACGCGAATCGCTGCAGTTGGTCTTCACGGAAGCGTGGGTAGCTGAACCGCACCCACATGATGATGCCCGAGAGCACCATCATCTTGGTGAGCATCACCAGCGGGCCGGCGACGTTCATCCAGTTGTCGACCGAGTCGGCGGTGGTCCAGCCGAACCAGCTGAACGGCACGCCCCAGCCGCCGAGGAAGAGCACGCTGGCAATCAGGGCGAACACACCCGCCGTGGCGAACTCGGCGATGAAGAAGATGAGGAAGCGGAAGCCCGAGTACTCGGTCATGTAGCCGGACACGAGCTCGGATTCGGCGATCGGCATGTCGAACGGCGTCTGCGTGAGCTCAGCCTGCACGGCGATCATGAACACCAGGAAGCCGACGAACTGGGTGAGCATGTACGGGAAGCCGAGACCATCCCAACCAAGGATCGAATCGCTGTTCTGCTTGATGACGATCGTCTGCAGGTTCATCGAGCCGGCCTGGATCACCACGCCGAGCACGGACAACACCATTGGCAACTCATACGCGATGAGCTGGCCGGCGGCACGCAGACCACCGAGCAGCGAGTACTTGTTCGCGCTGCTCCAGCCGGCCATGAGGATGCCGAGCGTGCTGATGCTGCTGACGGCGAGCATGTAGAACACGCCGGCGTCGAACTGGGTGAAGTAGGCGTCGGGGCCGAATGGCACCACGGCGACGAGCAGGAACGTGCTGACGAGCACGATCAGCGGGGCGGCCCGGAAGACACGCTTGTCGGCCTTTGCCGGGGAGATGTCTTCCTTCTGCATCCACTTGCCGACCTCGGCGAAGAGCTGCATCGAGCCGTACGGGCCGGCCTCCATCGGGCCGAGCCGACTCTGCATGAAGCTCATCATCTTGAAGAGGAACAGGTAGACGATCGAGCCGGCGGGAATCAGCACGGCGACCACGCCGCCGAGGATGCGCAGCAACGATTGGCCCCAGTACGGGATGGTGACTGCGAGGTTCATCGGTCGATGTCTCCCAGGATGAAGTACAGCGAGGCCAGGATCGAGATCACGTCGGGCACGTACACGCCACGCAGCACCCACGGCACGATCGAGACATTGTTGAAGCTGGCCGAGCGGATCTTCACGCGGAACGGGCCGAGATCGCCCTTGCTGACGACGTAGTAGCCCATCTCGCCGAGCGGGTTCTCCGTGCTCACCCAGGCTTCGCCCTCGGGCACCTTGATGATGCGCGGCACCTTGGCCATCACCGGGCCGGCGGGCAGGGTGTCGATGAGCTGGTCGACGATCTTGGTGGCCTCACGGGTTTCCTGCAGACGCACCCAGCAGCGCGCCCAACTGTCACCGTCGGGGTGGGTCCAGACCTTCCAGTCGACCTTGTCGTAGGCGAGCGGCAGGGCCTGGTCGCGGCGCAGGTCGAAGTCCACGCCGCTGGCGCGCAGGTTGGCGCCGCTGAGGCCGTACTGCTTGGCCACTTCCGCGGGGATGACACCGATGCCGCGGAGGCGGCTCTGGAAGATCTCGTTGCCGAACAGCAGGTCTTCCATCTGGTCGCAGAAGGCCCGCAAGCGCTTCATCACCTGCTTGCACTCGGTGATGAAGCCGGCGGGCAGATCGTCCTTCAGGCCACCGATGCGGTCGAAGTTGGGGTGGAAGCGACCGCCGGTGACCGACTCGATGAGGTTGAGCACGTGCTCGCGGTCGCGGAACGCCATGAAGATCGGGGTGACCGCACCGAGCTGCACGCCGAGGTCGCCGAGGAACAGCGACACGTTGGCAATGCGGCTCATCTCGAACAGGATCGTGCGGATGTGCTGGGCGCGGGCCGGAGCCTCGATCCCCATCAGCTTCTCGGCGGCGAGGATGAACGGCACCTCGTTGGCGAAGCTGCCGAGCCAGTCGATGCGGTTCACCAGCGCGGTGACCTGCGGGAACGTGCGTACCTCGGTGAGCTTTTCGTAGCCGCGGTGCATGTAGCCGGCGCTCGGCTCGGCCCACACCACCTGCTCGCCGTCGAGGCGGACGATGATGCGCAGGGTGCCGTGGGTGGCCGGGTGCTGTGGGCCGATGTTGAGGGTCATGCCCTCGGTCTCCAGCTCGACGTTCAGCCGGGCATCGGCGGCCTGCGCCGCGATGTAGCTGAGCTTCTGGCGGTCAGAGAGGTCGGTCACTTGGTCACTCACCACTCTCATCGTCATCGCCGCCGGGCAGGGGCTCCACATCGGCGATGCCCGGCCACGGCTTGATCATGCGCGAGAGCAGGGGGAAGTCCTTGCGCAGCGGGTGCCCTTCGAAGCCGGTGGGCAGGTACATGTTGCGCAGGTCGGGATGGCCGGTGAAACCGATGCCGAACATCTCGTGGCACTCGCGCTCGTGCCAGTTGGCGCCGGCGTAGACCGACACCCAGCTGTCCACGGCGGGAGCATCGTCGGGGACGTCGGTCTTGATCGTGACGCCGAAGTGCTTGGACAGGTTGGCCACGCGCGCGAACACCTGCATGCGGGTGTCGCCGCCCGTGTAGCCGGGCACGATCTCGGTGCTGCGCTCGGGCGCCGGCGCGGTGGGGTCGTCCTCGCCCTTGCCGTACGGGCTGGGCAGCCAGTCGAGGCCGGAGAGGAAGCAGAAGAAGTCACAGCCGACGGTGTCGCGCAGGACGCGGCCGGCCTGCTGCCAGGCCGAAGTGCTGACCCGCACCCACACGTCGTCGTTCGGCTTGATGAGGCTGTCGAGCAGGTCGGCGCCGAGCGCGTCGCGCAGGGCCGCAACCACGCCCTCGCGCAGGGCATCGCCCGGGAGTGCAAGCGTGTCGTCACTCAACGGGGCCACCTCCGACGACGACCGGCTTGGCCACAACAGCGTCGCGGACGATGGGCTTGTAGCCCTCGCCACGCCAACGGGCGCCCATGTCCTCGTTCTTGATCCGCTGCTGCAGCAGCACGATGCCCTCGAGCAGGGCCTCGGGCCGTGGCGGGCAGCCGGGCACATAGATGTCGACCGGGATGATCTGGTCGACGCCCTTGGTGACCGAATAGCTGTCCCAGTAGGGGCCGCCACAGTTGGCGCACGAGCCCATGCTGATCACGTACTTCGGCTCGGGCATCTGCTCATAGAGACGCTTGATGCTCGGGGCCATCTTGTCGGTGACCGTGCCGGAGATCACCACGAGGTCGGCCTGGCGGGGGCTGGCGGGCAGCGGGATGACGCCGAGGCGCATCACGTCGTAGCGCGGCGAGGCGAACGCGGCGCCCATCTCGATGGCGCAGCAGGCAAGGCCCCACTGGTACACCCACAAGCTGTAGGAACGGCCCATGTTGAACAGGGACGTGAGTGGTTTGGGCAAGCGCCCCTTGTCGACGATTCCCATGAGGTCACACCCAGCGCAGAACGCCCTTGCGCCACGCGTACACGAGGCCAAGGAGCAGGACGAACACGAAAATACCCATCTCGACCAGGCCGAAGCCGGCGTAGATCTCGAGGCGGGTGGCCCACGGGAAGATGAACACCGCTTCCACGTCGAACACCACGAAGAGCAGGGCGAAGATGTAGTAGCGCACCTGGCTGTGCGACCAGCCGTCGCCCACCGGATTGACACCGCTCTCGTAGGCGATCAGCTTCTCCGACGACGGCTTGTTGGGCCGCAGGAGGGCGGCGAGCCCGAGCAAAAGGCCAGCCAGCACGAGTGCCGTGGCCGCGAACCACACCACGTTCAGGTAGTCGCGCAGGAAGTCAGACATCGGGCGCGACGCTACTACGCCACGTGAACGGCATCACAAATGGTGCGCCCGCTTTCCGGTTTCGCCCGCTCGTTGTACCCAGTGACGGTGTGGAACCGCTCGCCGCGTGAACTGGCCGACGCGCTCGTCGAGGCGGGTGTCACCACGCTGCCACACCTGATCGCGCCGAGGTCGCTGACCTGCCGCCCCACATCGTTGATCCCGGGTCACCTCTTTCGGACGCGACGCTGCCAACGGGCAGCGCGTCCGAAAGAGGTGAGCAGGCTCCAAACTCGGCCGGGCCCGACGGCCGACATCGCTACAGTTCGTCGGTGTTCACCATCGGAGCGGCGACGATTGATGACATCGATGTCCTTGTCGAGCAGGGCGCCGCCTTGTTCGTCGAAGACGCCGGCCGATACGACACGTTCATCGATTTCACCTGGTCGGGGCGAGACGGTCGCGCCGACTTCGAGCGGCTGATCGCCAGCGACGATTGCCTGGTCATCGTGGCCCGCCACGACACAGGGTTGGTTGCACACCTCGTCGGCTACATCCACGATGCCTCGCCGACGCGGCAAGCGGTCACCTACGCAAACCTGCGAAGTCTGTACGTCGCGCCTGCTAGCCGACGACATGGGGTGGCAGATCAGCTCACGCGCGCGTTCGTTGACTGGGCGCGCGCCAAGGGGTGCGCGGAGGCCCACGTCGACAGTTACGCCCGCAACGAGCCTGCGCAGCGGCTGTACGAGCGGCACGGCTTTGTCATACGCAGCACAGCAAGGGCGCTGGGGTTGTAGCGGCGTCCGAAAGAGGTGAACCGGGGCAAGACGACCGGGGTCGGACGACGCCCCTCGCAGATCGTGCTACACCTACGCCATGAACCGGGCCAACGACCCCTCAGGGGGACAGGACGTGGCCGAGCTCGTGCACCGCGTCCCGCAGTGGCAGGGCGTCGACGTGCAGCTCACTCCCCTGCACGGCGGGATCACGAACACCAACTTCGTCGCGACGGTCCGCGATCAGCGATGGGTGGTGCGCATCCCCGGTGAACGTACCGAGTTGCTCGGCATCGACCGGGCCAACGAGGCCGAAGCGGCGATCCGCGCCGCCGAGCTGGGCATCGGCCCGGGAGTGCTCGGTGAGCTGCCCGAGGTGGGCACGCTCATCACCGCCCTCGTGCCCGGTCATCACCTCGAGGGCGAGCCGTTCATCGCCCGCCTCGCCGATGTGGTGGGGCTGCTGCACGCGTTCCACCGCAGCGGCCCGCTCGCCGGCGGGTTCCCGATCCACCGGGTCGTGGAATGGCACGCCCGCGATGCGGCCGTATACTGCGCCACCGTGCCCACTGCCTACGAGCGGCTGCACGCGCAGAGCACGGCGATCGAGGCGGCCTTCGCTACGGCGCCCACTCCTCTCGTGCCATGCCACAACGACCTGTTGCCCGGCAATGTGCTGTTCGAGGAGGGGTCCGAGCGGGCCTGGCTGCTCGACTACGAGTACGCAGGCATGAACGACGTCTTCTTCGACCTCGCCAACCTCAGCGTGAACTGCGGGCTCGACGGGGTGGCCGACGAGCGCCTGCTCACGCTCTACTTCGGTGCGGTCACCCACGCCCGAGTGGCGCGCCTGGAGCTGATGAAGATGATGAGCGAGTTCCGCGAGGGTATGTGGGCCGTCGTGCAACAGGCGATCAGCACCCTCGACACCGACTTCGTCACCTATGCGGACGAACGACTGGGCAACTGCGAGCGGCTCGCCGCGCAGCCCGAGTTCGCCCGCTGGCTGGCCGACGCGGCTCAGCCGGTCTAGGCCACCACATCACTCACACCCACGGGCCATTGCCGGTGACCCGGTCGACGGCGATGTGCACGATGCGCCCCGCGGGCGGATCATCCATGGGCGGGAACTTGACGCCCTCACCCAGGAACCGGGGGGCGAGCGCCTGCAACAGCTGCGGCGCTCCCCCCTCGGTGAGCCTGGCGTGCCCGTGCAGCACCGCGTAATTGCGCAAGCCAGGGCCACTGGTGCCCTCCAGCTCGAACGACACGGTGACCCGCGGGTCGCGTTCGATGTTGCGCATCTTCTGCCCCGCACCGAGGTGGGCGACCAACAACTCGTCGCCGTCGCGGCCGACCCAGATCACCGTGACCTGGGGCGACCCGTCACGGTTGAGCGTGACGAGGTGGCCGTGGACGCCGGCATCGATCGCCGACCTCAGTTCGGGGTGCAGTTCCATCTCAGTGCTGGTGCCCGTGCGGGTGCTCGACGACGGGGGTCTCGAGACCCTTGGGCACGGCGCCATGCTCCAGCGCGTCGAGCTCGCGCTCGATGGCCAGCAACTCCTCGCGAGTGCCCTGCACCTTCGGACCGGTGAACCACTTCTTGCCACTGAAGTGCCAGTAGCCGAACACGAAGATCGCCGAGAGGACGATGAGCGGGCCCGTGAAGTTGAAGTTGTTCTGCCGGAAGAAGTGGTTGCCGTCGCTGGCGAACTCCTTGATCTCGTTGCCGCTGCCCCAGATGGGCCAGAACGGCCAGAACAGAGGAGCGAAGAAGAGGACCGTGATGAGCACGATCCACGCCAGCGCGGTCCACCCGACCAGCTTGTGCTTGCCCTTCAGGTTCCACGGCCCGACCTGGAAGTCCGGGTTCGTGAGCCGCAGGTAGATCGGGATCGCGTACGCGATGTAGAGGCCGATCACGCAGATGCCGGTCATCGCGAAGAACGCCGTCGAGTACCGGCCGGCACCCTCGCCCTTCACGTACAGCGAGGTGGCACCGAGCAATGCCGACAACGTGACACCGAGCCACACCGAGTTCGTTGGCGTACGGGTCTTCCTGTTGATCTTGTGCCAGTGCTTCGAACCCGGCAGCGCACCGTCACGGCTGAACGCGTAGATCATGCGGCTGTTGGCCGTGACCGATGCGAGTCCGCAGAAGAACTGGCCGACCACGGCGATGAACACCAACAACTTGGCGGCGCCGGAACCGACCGCACTGGAGATGAGTCGCGGAGCGGCATTCACCAGGAACGGATCGTTCGAATCACCGAAGATGATGCCTCCGTATGCGGCATCACCCTTCTTGGGCAGCGCAGAGATCATCGCCAGGTTCATCACCAAGGCAGCGATCGCGGAGATGTAGATCGACCGAACGATGGCCTTCGGAGCCTCGGTGCGAGCACCCACCGTCTCCTCGCTGACGTGAGCGGAAGCGTCAAAGCCGGTGATCGTGTATTGCGCGAGCAACATGCCGAGCGCGAACAGGTAGATCGTGATGAACAACCCACCCGTCCAGCCGGTCAGGCCGTCAGGGGCCCTGTCGAATGCTCCACCGATGCCACGCTTGTTGCTCGGGGCGATGAAGAGCACGGCGGCGATGATGACCACACCGACCACGTGCCACCACACGCTGATGTCACCGAACCACTTCACCAGCTTGATGCTGAACGTGTTCAGCAGGCCGTGCACGATGAGGTACCCGATGAAGATGGCGAAGATGTTCCATGAGGTCAGCTTGAAGCTGTCATCGAACATGCGGATGAAGTAGCCGGTGAAAATGGCCAACGCGTAGTCCACGCTGGCGATCACGCCGATCTGACCCAGCAGGTTGAAGTAGCCGGTGAACCACGCCCAACGGGCGCCGTTCTTCTTGGCGAGCTTCGCCGACCAGTAATACAGACCGCCGGCAGTCGGGTAGGCCGAGCAAATCTCGCCCATCGCCATGCCCACCAGCAAGGCGAAGAACCCGACGATGATCCAACCAAGCGTGATCACCCGCGGCCCGCCGGTCGCCATTCCGAGCCAGAAGCTGGTCATGCCACCGGCCAGGATCGAGATGATCGAGAAGCTGATCGCGAAGTTGCTGAACGTACTCATGCCGCGGTGCAGTTCTTGGGCATAGCCCATCGAATGCAGATGGTCGCGGTCCTCGTCCACGGTCTCGGCCATGGAACCCCCTTCGGTTGATGTGGAAGATCCCGTCTCGCCAAGCCCCCTCGTACGAACAGGATCAGGGGTTGTCTATCACGTCGTGAAACTCACTCGTGACGACCCTCTCACAGAACCAATCGACGATCTGATCCGAGTTGTCGCGGCTCTGGTTCACGTTCGTGCGGGTGGTCTCCAGCAATGCTTCCGCGCTCGACCCGATACGGGCCAACTCGTCTGCGCCAGGGCCCGCGGACCAGCGGCGGAGCATCGCCTCGGTGGCCTCCGGATGGAACTGGGTGCAGAACATGCGCCCCAACCGCCAGGCCTGCGGCCCGACGACGGACCGTGCCAGTTCGGTGGCACCGGGCGGTACGCCCACCACGTCGTAGTGCCACTGCAACCACGGGCCAGTGGCGATGGTGTCGGGCACGTCGCTCTCGATCTCGAACCACCCCACCTCGGGCTCGGCGCCCTTGCGTACCGCGCCACCGAACGCGTGTGCCATCACTTGGCTGCCGAAGCAGATCCCGAACACCGGGATGCCGCGGCGCGCCGCCTCGTGCAGGACGGCCACCGCGGCGGCAACGCTGGAGGCGACCTCGGGCCAGTAGACGCTCCACTCGCTGCCCAACAGCACAACCAACTCGTGGCCATCGAGCGCGGGCCACTCGCCCGGGTGCTCGCGGTGGCACTCGTCGAACGCGTAACCGTGAGAGCGGAAGCGCTCGCCGACGAAGCCCGCATCCGCATCGACCGCGTTGGCAATGAGCAGAGTGCGCATCAGTCGACCGTGGAGATGAAGACGTTCTTGAGCTCGGTGTAGTGATCGAGCACCCGCATGGAGTGCTCGCGGCCCAGACCGCTCTGCTTGAAACCACCGAACGGCGTCCAGTACCGCACCGACGAGTTGGAGTTGACGCTGATCGTGCCGGACTCCATCGCCCGCGAGACGCGTATGGCCTTCGAACCGTTGCGCGTCCAGATCGAGCCGGAGAGGCCGTACTCGGTGTCGTTGGCGATGCGGATCGCGTCGGCCTCGTCGTCGAAGGGGATCACGACGACGACGGGCCCGAAGATCTCTTCGCGGCACACGCGGGCATCGGGGTCGGTGGGCGCGGCGATCATGATCGGGTGCCAAAAGCCCGGACCGCTCGGCACGTCGCTCGTCCACACCGTCTCCAGGCCGTCGCTGTACTCGCGCACGGCGGCAAGGTGGCTCGCCGTGACGAGCGGCCCCATCGCGGTGGTGGGCAGCATCGGGTCGCCGATGGTGAAGTTGCGCGACGCCTCGATGAACAGCTCCATGAACCGGTCGTACGCCGAACGCTCCACGAGAATGCGGCTGCGCGAGCAGCAGTCCTGGCCGCTGTTGTCGAACACCGCACCCGGAGCGGCCGCGGCTGCCTTCTCCAGGTCGGCGTCGGCGAAGATGATGTTGGCGCTCTTGCCGCCGAGTTCGAGGGTGACCCGCTTGACCTGCGCGGCGCAGCCCTCCATGATCCGCTTGCCGACCTCGGTGCTGCCGGTGAAGGAGATCTTGCGCACGTCGGGGTGCTCCACCATCCGCCAGCCCACCTGGCTGCCGCGGCCCACCACCACATTGAGCACGCCCTCGGGGATGCCTGCCTCGAGTGCCAATTCAGCGATACGCAGGCTGGTGAGCGGCGTGATCTCGGCTGGCTTCAGCACCGCCGTGTTGCCGGCGGCCAGGGCCGGCCCGACCTTCCATGCGGCCATCATCATCGGGAAGTTCCACGGGGCGATGAGCCCCACCACGCCGAGCGGCTCGGGGAACGTCAGGTTGACCCCGTTGGCGACGGGCAGCGTGCTCCCACCGAACTTCTCGATCGCGCCGGCGAAGTAATGGATCGTGTCCGCGGCAGCGTTCGCGCACCACACGCTGTTGCTGATCGTCATGCCCATGTTGCGCGTCTCGAGCTCGCCGAGCTGTTGGGCGTTGGCGGCGATGAGATCGCCGAAACGGCGCATGAGGCGCGTCCGGTCCGCTGGGCTGATCGCCCGCCACCCTGGCCCGGCGGCCTTGGCCTTCGCCACTGCGGCATCGAGATCGGCGACCGTGGCCTCCACCTGCTCGATGAGGGGTTCTTCGGTCGTGGGGTTGTACAACGTCAGGCTGGACACGGCATCGAGGGTAGCTGTGCCCGGCGTGCGGTGCGACAGAATGGTGGCATGGCTCAGCCGCCCCCGCTCATCGCCGTCTGCGCGCGGGTCCTCACGTTCTCCGACGAGGGCAAACGCGATGCGTTCTCCAGCAGCCAGCCGTACAGCCGCGCCGTCGCGCGCGCCGGCGGTGTGCCCGTGCTCGTGCCGCCGATCAAGGAACTGTCGTCGAACGCGGCCACCGTCCTGCAGCACTTTGATGGGGTGCTGCTGCCCGGCGGCGGCGATGTCGATCCCACCCGCTACGGCCAGGAACCCGACGACGACACCGTGTACGGCGTGGTGAAGGCCCACGACGATCTCGACATCGCGATCTGCCTCGCGGCGATCGATCTCGACCTGCCGATGCTCGCACTGTGCCGCGGCATGCAGGTGCTCAACGTCGCACTCGGCGGCACGCTGCAGCAGGACATCGGCAACTCCGATCACTGGATGCGCGAACACACGGTCACCCTCGCCGAGGGCTGCAAGATCGCCAAGGTGGTGGGCACGACGCGGTTGGAGCACTGCCACTCTGTGCACCACCAGGGCCTTGCCGAGCTGGCACCAGAGCTGGTGGCGTGTGGCTGGGCCGAGGACGGCCAGCTCGAGGCCGTGGAGGTGCGCTCGGCGTCGTGGATCGTCGGCGCCCAGTGGCACCCCGAGGACACGGCACCGCACAAGCCACAGCAGCAGTCGCTGTACGACGAGCTGGTGCGCCGCGCAGCGGCTCGCGCCCACGCCATAGGCTGAGGCGATGTCCGCCCCCCTCGTGCTGATCGTCGGCCGCCTCGCCGGCGAGGCCAAGGGGGTGCGCGGCGAGCCCTTCGCCGCCGGTCGTCGCTACTTCGAGTCCGTGGCCCGCGCCGGCGGCATCCCACTGATGCTGCCGCCGATCACGTCGCTGGCCACGGAAGTGTGGGCGCTGCTCGCCCGCGTCGATGCGGTCGTGTTGCACGGCGGCGGTGATGTCGATCCGCGCCGCTACGGACAGGAGCCGACCGCCGAGCAGCTGTACGGAATCGTCCACGAGCACGACGAGATGGAGCTCGCCGTGGTGGCCGCCGCGCTGCAGCGCGACGTGCCCACGCTCGCGATCTGCCGCGGCCTGCAGGTGCTCAACGTCGCGCTGGGCGGCACCTTGCAGCAGGACATCGGTAACGAAGAGCACTGGCACCAGTTCCATTCGGTCGAACTCGACGAAGGCTCGCGGTTGGCGGCGGCGATTGGCTCCACGCGCGTCGAGCGCGGCCACTGCGTCCATCATCAGGCGCTCGCCGAGGTGGCAGTCGGGCTTGAGATCGTCGGCCGCACCGCCGACGGCATCGTCCACGCATGCGAGCTCCCCTCGTCGCGCTGGGTCGTCGGCACCCAATGGCACCCCGAGGACTCCGCGGCCGACGACCCACAACAGCAGTCCCTCTTCGACGCCCTCGTCCACCAGGTCACCTGACCCGCCGGGCGCGCCCGGCCCGGCCCCCGGGTTGGGTTGGGCGCGATTCGTCCCACTTCTGACCGGTTCGGCCCCCACGGGCGCGAGTCTTCCCGCCCCGCGGGATGGATCGCGCCCGTTGAAGGGCCCGCGGCGGTCGATATGTTGCGCACTGCTTCCCCCAGCGAACCCTGACGACGCGGAGGGAAGCCATGCCCACTTGGCGGCGTACTCTCGACCATTGGCTACGCACACACCACGGAGTGGTGAGCTCGCCACAACTTCAGCGAATCGGTTGCTCAACCAGCACCGTCTATCGCATGGTGGAACGCGAGGAACTGGTACCACTACTGCCTGGGGTCTTCCTCTCCGCACAGTGGCCCCTCGGTCCCACACAGAAGATGGTTGCTGCCTGCGCCCGGAATCCTGCTGCGATGATCGGCTTCACCACCGGGTGCAAGTTGTGGCAATTCCGGCGGGCCGGCAACAAAGGATTGCACCTACTCGTCCCCCACGGATGCAGCCCCGAGTTGAAGGGCATCGTCGTCCACCGCTGTCGCCGGATCGACCCCGTCGACATCGTCGAGCGGCCCGACGGAATCCGGCTCACCAGCCCGCCCCGCACCCTGTTCGACAGTGCGGACATGCTCGGGCTCACCAACGCCCGCTCCGTCATGGAGCAGATCCTGCACGAGAAGCTCTGCACGCTGCCGACGATCCTCGACACCTATCGCCGCCTCGCGCACCCGAACCGGCCAGGAACCAAGACGATGGCAACAGTGATCGCCTCCAAGCCGCTGTGGGCCGAAGCGTTGCATTCCCATCTCGAACTGCTCGTGCAGGAGGCGATCGAACGGCATGGGCTGCCTGCGCCGATCGCCCAGTGCCCGACGGTGGTCGCCGACGGGCACCTTCTGCATGCCGACTTTGGCTGGCCCCTGTGGAAGGTGGCGCTGGAGGTGGACGATCCCGCCTGGCATGACGGTGCCGACAATCGGCGCAACGATGCCTGGCGCGACCGGAAGGCCACGGCAGGGGGCTGGGCCGTCGTGCGGGTCGCCCGCCTCGATGTCGAAGGTCCGCTCGACGCGGCGATTGCTGATGTCGCGGCCGTGCTCGCCCTTCGTCGCGCTGCCTGACATCCCCTCCAACGGGCGCGGTTCTTGCCACACGCTGGGACGGATCGCGCCCGTGGGGGCCTTGCCGGTCAACAGCGGGACGAATCGCGCCCGACCCTCAACGACCGACCGGGGGTGTCAGGGGGCGGCGGTGATGAGCCAGTTGGGGAAGAAGCCGATCGCGAGCGTGAAGCCCACCGCGAGGGTGATGGCCACGCCGAGCAAGGCGGGCACGCGCACGGGCTCGCGGGCGTCGTCGCCGGGCTCGGCATCGGCGATCCACATGCTGATCATGATCCGCAGATAGAGGAAGGCGGCAATCACGGCCGACACCATCGCGATGATCGCGATCGCGTAGCTGTGCACCTTCACCGCATCGCCGATCACGCCGAACTTGGCGACGAAGCCGCTCGTGAGCGGCACCCCGGCCTGAGCAAGCAGCAACACGGTCATGCCGAGGGCCAGCGCCGGCTTGCTGCGGGCGAGGCCGCGAAAGCCGGTCAGGTCGGTGGCGTTGTCGCCCGTGCGGCCGACAGCGGTGATCACTGCGAACGTGCCGGTGACGAGCACCGCATAGACCAGCAGGTACACCAGCACCGACGAGACCCCAGTGGACGACAGGCCCGAACCGTGCGCCGCCGCCTCGACGCCCACGAGGATGTAGCCGGCGTGGCTGATCGAGGAGAACGCGAGCATGCGCTTGACGTTCGTCTGCACGACCGCCATCACCGAACCACCCACGAGGGTGAGCACTGCAACGACCCACAAGACGGGCCGGAAGTCGTCGCGCCACATCGGCACCGCCACGAGCAGGACGCGCACCATCGCGGCGAACGCCGCGGCCTTGCCGACCGACGCCATGAAGGCGGTGACCGGGGTAGGCGCGCCCTGGTAGACGTCGGGCGCCCAGAAGTGGAACGGCACGGCGGCGACCTTGAACGAGAAGCCCACCAGCAACAGGGCGATCCCAGCGAGGGCGAGTGTCTCCTTGCTACGGGTCAGCTCGACGACCTCGCTGAAGCGGGCCGCGATCCGGTCGTAGCGGGTGCTGCCCGTCGAGCCGTAGATCAGTGAGATGCCGTAGAGCAGGAACGCTGACGAGAAGCCACCGAGGATGAAGTACTTGAGGCCGCTCTCCTGGCTCTCGATGCGCTTGCGGTGACTCGCCGCCAGCACGTACAGCGCGATCGACAGGATCTCCAGGCCGAGGAACAGCACGATGAGATCGTTCGCCGCGCCCATCACAACGGCGCCGATCGCGGCGAGCATGTAGAGCGCATACACCTCAGGGCCGTCGATGCCCTCCCGGCGCAGGTAGTCGTCGGTGATGAGGGACGCCATCAGCACGCCCACGCACACCGTGATCGAGATCCACACCCCGAACTTGTCGAGCCACATGACGTCGCCCACCAGCAGCTTGGGGCCCTCGTGGTTGATGTGGTTCCAGAGGACAAAGCTCATCACCCCGGCCGCGCCGGCGACCGCGATGGCGAACAGCGCGTACCCGCGCTTGGGCCACTGCGGGGTGAGGGAGGCGAGCACCAGCAACACCATCGCCCCACCCAGCAGGACCAAGATCGGGCTGAGCGCGAACCAATCGACCTTCGGCCCCTGCAGCGTGTCGGCGGCGAGCAGCGCGCCCATCAGCCTTCTCCCTCGTTCGAGACGACCGGTTCGGCAGGTACCGGGACCTTGAAGTCACTGTGCTGTTCGACGTGGGTGAGCAGCTTGTCCACCGACGGCTGGATGCGATCGAGCATCGGCTTGGGGTACAGGCCGCCGAACAGAATGAGGCCGATGAAGGGCAGCAGCAACGCGGCTTCCTTCCACTTCAGCTCGGCGAAGCGCTTGTTGTCCTCGTCGGGCTCGCCGTGGAACACGCGCTGATACGCCCACAGCAGGTAGAGCGCGGCGAGGATCACGCCGGTCGCGGCCACGACGACCCACCAGCGGGCTGTGGCGAACGAGCCGATGAGCACCATGAACTCACCGACGAACCCGTTGAGGCCGGGCACGCCGATGCTGGAGAGCATCACGACCATGAAGGCCGCGGCGAAGATCGGGGCCACCGTCTGCAGGCCCTTCAGCTCGGAGATCTCGCGGGTGTGGCGGCGCTCGTAGATCATCCCGACGAGGATGAAGAGCGCGCCGGTGCTGATGCCGTGGTTCACCATCTGCATCACGCCACCGGTGATCGCCGTGGCGGTGAGGGCGAACGTGCCGAGCACGATGAACCCGAGGTGGGCCACTGACGAGTACGCGACGAGCCGCTTGAGGTCGGTCTGCATCGTCGCTGCGATCGCGCCCCAGATGATGCCGATCACCGCCAGCGTGAGGAACAGCGGCCGGGCCCAGACCGCGGCTTCGGGGAACAGGAACACACCGAAGCGCAGCAAGCCGTACGTACCCATCTTCAAGAGCACGCCGGCGAGGATCACCGAGCCGCCGGTGGGTGCCTGAGTGTGCGCGTCGGGCAGCCATGTGTGCAGCGGGAACAGCGGAACCTTCACCGCGAACGCGATGGCGAACGCGAAGAACAACCAGCGCCCGGTACTGACCCCGAAGTTCGCGTTCTCGGCGATCTGTATGAGGTCGAACGTGATCGTGTGGTTCGGGCCGGCCTTGGCGAGCACGGCGGTGGCGATGATGCCGACGAGCATGAACGCGGAGCCGATCATCGTGAACAGGAAGAACTTCGTGGCCGCGTACACGCGGTTGTCGTAGCCCCAGCCACCGATAAGGAAGTACATCGGCACGAGCACGATCTCGAAGAACACGAAGAACAAGAACAGGTCGAGGCTGATGAACGAACCCATCACACCGGCCTCGAGCAGCAGCATCCACGACAGGTAGCGCTTGTGGTCGTGGTGCGGATCGATGCCGGCGATCACCAGCGGGAACAGCACGCCGGTGAGCACGACGAGGAACAGCGAGATGCCGTCGACGCCGAGGTGCCACGAGATGCCCCAGGCCTTGATCCATTCGTGCTGCGACACGAACTGGTAGTCGGCGTTGTGGGTCTCGAAGCCGGCGAGCAGCCACACCGACATGCCGCCGGTGAGGACACTCGACACGAGCGCCGAGACCTTGACGAGATCGGGGTAGCGCTTGGAGATGATCGCCACGAGCACCGCACCGAACGCGGGCACGAGCACCAGCAGGGTCAGAACCGGGAAGTCGGTCACAGCTGCCCCCGCACGATCACGAACCACACGAGCAGCAGCACCACGCCAGCGGCGATGGCAGCGGCGTAGGTGCGGACATTGCCGGTCTGCAAGCGGCGCACCTTGCCCGCCGTCGCGCGGACCAACTCACCGGTGCCGTTGACCGCGCCGTCGACGACGTGAAGGTCGGCCCACGCCACCCCGTCGAACGCCTTGCGCCCCGGCCCGCCCATGAAGTTGCTGACCGCACGGTCATAGCCCCACGCATCGGCGAGGATCGCCGGCTCGATCGCCTTGGCCTTCTTCTTCGCGTAGACGAGGTACGCACCGGCGATACCGATCAACCCGATAGCGATGGCCACGAGCGCCAGCGGCAGCTTGGCCGTCTCGGTTTCGTGGGCGCCGACGCCGGCGCCCTCGAGCCAGATGGAGAGCCGCTCGGTGCTCTTCTCGAACGGCAGGTTCAGTGCGCCGCCGAACACCGACAGGATCGCGAGCACCACCAGCGGGGTGACCATCATCCACGGGCTCTCGTGCGGCGTGGCGTCACCGTGTGCACTCTCATGCAAGTCGCCCGCAGCTCCATGCGCTTCATGGGCGTCGTGCCAGCGGGCCTTGCCGTAGAACACCATGATCACCTGGCGGGTCATGTAGTAGGCCGTGAGCAGGGCAGTGACGAGGCCCACCACCCACAGGACGATGTTCTTGTCGTAGGCGGCCAACAGGATGTCGTCCTTGCTCCAGAAGCCGGCGAACGGCGGCACACCGGCGATCGCCAGCCAGCCGACGATGAATGTGCCGGCAGTGATCGGCATCAGCGTGCGCAGGGCGCCCATGCGGCGCATGTCCTGCTCGTGGTGCATACCGTGGATCACCGAGCCGGCCCCGAGGAACAGCAGCGCCTTGAAGAACGCGTGCGTGACCATGTGGAAGATCGCGGCGGTGTAGGCGCCCGAGCCAACGGCGAGGAACATGTAGCCGAGTTGGCTGACCGTGGAGTACGCGAGCACCTTCTTGATGTCGTTCTGCGCCACGGCGATCGTGGCCGCGAACAGCGCCGTTGCCGCGCCGACCACCGCGATGATCGTGGGCGCATACGAGGAGCTGAAGGCCAGCAGCGGGCTGATACGGCACATCAGGTACACGCCGGCGGTGACCATCGTGGCCGCGTGGATGAGCGCTGACACGGGCGTGGGGCCTTCCATGGCGTCCGGCAACCACAGGTACAGGGGCAGTTGCGCGCTCTTGCCGCAGGCCCCGATGAAGGCGAACAGCACGATCGCCGTGACCGTCGACTTGGCGACCGTGCCGGCCGCACCGTTGAGCACGCTGTAGTCGAGCGAGCCGACCGCCCAGAAGGCGAGGAACATCGCCATCATGAAGCCCCAGTCGCCGACGCGGTTCGTGACGAACGCCTTCTTGCCCGCAGTCGCGGCGCTGTCCTTCTCGTGCCAGAAGCTGATGAGCAAGTACGAGCAGGTGCCCACACCCTCCCAGCCGAGGAAGGTGACGAGCATGTTCGAGCCGAGCACCAGCATCAGCATGCTGAACGCGAACAGGTTGAGGTACAAGAAGAACTTGCTGTACCGCGAGTCGCCGTGCATGTAGCCGACCGCGTAGAGGTGGATGAGCGAGCCGATGCCGGTGACGAACAGGCACATCGTGAGGCTCAGCGGATCCGCGAGGAAGCCGAGGTCGATGCTCTTGCCGGCGACGGGCACCCACTCGAACAGGGTCTTGACGACCTTGCGCTCCTCGGCCGACTTCGACATCAGGTCGAGGAACACGCCGAGCGTGACGAAGAAGGACGCACCCACCATCGCGGTGGCGAAGTAGCCCGCCTTCGGGTCGCCCATGCGGCGACCGAACAGGAGGATGCACAAGAACCCGGCGAGGGGTAGTGCGGGAATCAGCCAGACGACGTCGAGCATCGCGTCAGCCCTTCAACTCGGTGAGGTCGTCGGTGGTGGCGGTCGGGCGGCGGCGCAGGATCGCGACGACGATGCCCAGCCCAACGACCACTTCGGCGGCAGCCACCACCATCACGAAGAACACGGTGCTCTGGCCACCAACGTCGCCCATCTGGCGGGCGAAGGCAACGAAGCTGAGGTTGACCGCGTTGAGCATCAACTCGATGCACATGAACAGCACGAGCGGGTTGCGGCGCACCATCACCCCAACTGCACCGATGCCGAACAGCAGCGCCGACAGCAGCAGGTACCAGGTGGGCGTGACCTGCGGAAGGGTGTAGGCGATCACTGTGTACTCCCGGTGAGTTCGCCCTTGCGCGGCTTGCGCGCCAGGATCACGGTGCCGACGACGGCGATGACGAGCAGCACCGACGTGAGCTCGAAGGCGAGCACATGATCGCTGAACACGTCGCGGGCGATGGCCCGGACATTGCCGTCGGCAGGGTCGGTCAGCGCGTCCGCGACTGCTTCGCTCGGCGTGACGGTGGTAATGGTGCGCTCACGGGAAACCAGGACCGCGAGACCGAGCAGGGACACCGTTGCCACCCCGACCACGATCGCGACCGGGCGCTGGACGCGGAACGGCTCGACGTGCAGATCTTCGGCCTGGTCGACGCCGAGCAGCATGATCACGAAGAGGAACAGCACCACGATGGCGCCGGCGTAGACGATGACTTCGACCGCGGCGAGGAAGTTCGCCTCCTGGGCGACGAACAGCACGGCGACACCGAACAGGGTGAGGACCAAGCTGAGCGCGGCGTGCACCGGATGAGTGCGCAACACGACCCCGACGGCCCCACCGACCACCATCGCAGCGGCGAATGCGAACACGAGCAGTTCCATCAGTCGGCCGCCTTCTCTGCCGCGCGCAGGCCGTACCCCAGCTCGGTGCTCCAGCCGACCTTGCCGACGAAGTCGGCATCCCCACCGGCCGCGGTGGCGCGCATCCAGCCGCTGGTGTGCAGGTCTTCGCCCTCGCGCCAGTCCTCCCACGGCAGCTGCTGGGGCTTGCCGTCGTCGCCGACGACAAGCTCGGCCTTCGTGTAGACGGCGTCGCTGCGGCTCGTGAAGCTGAACTCGAACAGCTTGCTCTCCGTGATCGCCTCGGTGGGGCACGCCTCCACGCAGAGGTCGCAGTGGATGCAGCGCAGGTAGTTGATCTCGTAGACGAACCCGAAGCGCTCACCCGGCGAGGTGGGATCCTGCGGGTCGTTATCGGCGCCGCGGACATAGATGCACTTCGCCGGGCACACGCCGGCGCACAGCTCGCAGCCGATGCACTTCTCCATGCCATCGTCGTAACGATTCAGCACATGGCGCCCATGCATACGCTCGGGCTTGGCGATCTTCTCGTCGCGTCCTGCAACGTTCTTGCCCTTCCGCGCGACACGACCACCGGAGTACGGCGTGGTCACGCGCACGCCCCCGAACAAGCGGTGCTGCTTGATCGTGACGAAGAATCCATCGAGGTAACCCATCAGTACATCGCCCCCTCTCGTTCACGGTTGCGAGCGCTGACCTTGCTGGCCAGCTGCAGCAGGAAATAGCACACGAACAAGACGGCGACACCGGCGATGCCGATGGCCCAGCGGTTCCAGTCGTTGTCCTGGCCGACCCGGAAGCAGGCGAGCAGCAGGAACCAGCCGAGCGCCATCGGGATCATCAGCTTCCAGCCGAGGTTCATCAACTGGTCGTAGCGCAGGCGGGGCAGCGTGGCACGGAACCACACGTACACGTACAGGAACACGAGCACTTTCAGCAGCAGCCAGACAGTTCCGCTGACCGGGCCGAGGAACTCGAGCACGTTCGATCTACCGGCGATCTTCACCGGCTGCGGACCACCGAAGAACAAGGTGACGATGACGCCGCTCATCGTGATCGTGTTCATGAACTCCGCGAGGAAGAACAACGCGAAGCGGATGCTGGAGTACTCGGTGTTGAAGCCGCTCACCAGCTCTTGCTCGGCCTCGACGAGGTCGAACGGGGGCCGGTTCAGCTCGGCCGTCGCCGCGACCAAGAAGATGATGAACGGCAACACGCCGGTGGTGACGACGCTCCAGCGGCCCAGCGAGTACTGGCTGCCGACGATGCCACTCGTGCTGAGCGTGCCGCTGACGAGGATGACGCTGGCCAGGCTGAGCCCGAGCGCCGCCTCGTAGCTCACCATCTGCGCCGACGCACGCACCGAACCGAGCAGCGGGTACTTCGAACCCGAACTCCAGCCGGCGAGCATGATGCCGTACACCGCGATGCTGCTGAGCGCGAGCAGCAACAGCACACCCACCGGCGGATCGGCGAGCTGCAGCTTGGTGGCCTTGCCGAGGATCTTCACCGTGCCGTCGCGGCCGTTGGCGAAGTTGCCGCCCAGCGGGATCACGCTCCAGACGAGGAATGCCGGCACGAACGCGAGGTACGGCGCCAGCTTGAACACAAAGCGATCGGCGCGATCCGGGATGAGGTCTTCCTTGAAGAACAGCTTCGTGCCATCGGCAAGCGTCTGCAGCAGACCCTTCGGGCCGGCCTTGTCGGGGCCGATGCGGTTCTGCATGAATGCGATCACCTTGCGTTCGAACCACACCATCAGCATCGTGCCGACAAGGCCGACGACGAACACCACGAGCACCTTGATGACGATGACCAGCGTTTCGGTGCTCCAGAGCTTGACGTGGTCGAGGAGTGAGTCGACGGCGAGCATCAGAGGTTCTCGATTCGTACGTCGTTGACGTGGGCGAAGCAGTCGATCAGGTCGCCGGCGTTGGCGCCGGAGTGCTGGAACGGCATCCAGGCGGTGCCGCGCATCACGGTTGCGTCCGCCACCACGCTGCACACCACCGTGGCCCGCGAGCTGGTGACCTTCACCGTGGCGCCATCTGTCGTGCCGATCCTGCCGAGGTCGAGCGGGTGCACATGCACGCTCGTCGCCATGGCCAGGTTGGCCAGCGACGGCGAGTTGGCGGTGCCGCTCGCCTGGTCGTAGAGCGTGCGGCTGACGACGAGGCGGAAGTCGTAGGCGTTGCGCTCGGCAGCGACACCCTCCAGCAGGGCGACGGGGCCGATGCCGGTGGGCGCGTAGGCGAGCACGCCGTCGCGGGCGGCGGCGAGCGCGGCGGGCGTCACCATCGTGTAGCCGTCGGCGTTCTCGGCGATGTCGGCGGTGATGTCGGCGACGGCCTCGTAGCCGAGGTCGCCACCGAGTTCCAGCGCCAGCTCGGTGGCGATCATCCAGTCGGCGCGGGTCGCGCCGGCGGGCGTCACCTGCTGGGCGAGGGTGGACACCCGACCCTCGATGTTGGTCGTGGTGCCGGCCTTCTCGGCGAATGCACTCGCCGCGAGCACCACGTCGGCGAGTTGAGCCGACGGGGTGAGGAAGGTATCGACGGCGAGGATGCGCCGTGCCCCCGCCATCGCCCTGCGGACGAGATCGGAGTCGGGGAAATCCGAGAGCGGGTCAGCGCCGACGAGCACGAGGCACTCGATGCGCCCATCGGCGGCCGCTTGCAGCACGCCGCGGGTGTCGAGGCCACCGCGGGTGGGACGCATGCCGAGCTGCAGGGCACCGACGACATTGCCGCGGCGGAACGCCGGCAGCACACGGGCAGCGGGCAGGGCCGCGATCAGCTCCCGCACGGCGTTGACCGTGGCCGTGGACGACTCCGCGAGGTTGGCGCGACCGGCGACGATCACGACCGGACCCTTCTCCAGCTGTGCCGCGATCTCCTTGTCGGCGAGCGCCTTGTGCACCGCGGCGACCTGGGTGCCCGGCTCGCAGGCAATGCTGCGCCACGCATAGGGGGTGAGCCCGCTCTGGCGGGCGGTGAACTCGATGATGCGGCTCTTGTTCTTCTCCACCGCGCCGCGCAGGCGCAGGTAGAGCACGGGCAGTTCTTCCTTGAGATCCGGGCCGAGCAGGATGACCGTCGCCGCTGCGGCGGCCTGGTCGATCGTGGCCCGCTCCAGCAGCAGCAGGTCGGAGGGCAAGCCGTCGCCCATCTGCGCGTACACGTTGGGGGTGCCGATGACCTCGTGGGCCAGGCGGCTCCAGGCGTAGGCGTCTTCATTCGTGCCCCGGGCGCCCCCGAGCACGGCGACACTGTCGGCGCCGCCGCTGGCCTTGGCCTCGAGGATCAGCGCGGCGGCCTCGGCGAGGGCCGTGTTCCAGGTGGCGGCCACGAACTCGTCGCCCTTGCGCACGAGCGGCTGTAGCACGCGCGCGTCGCTCTTGACCTGCTCGAAGTTGAACCGGCCGCGATCGCACAGCCAGCCGTGGTTGACCGGATCGCTGTCGACGCCGACATAGCGCAGCAGCTCGTCGCGGCTGCTCTGCACGACGATGCGGCAGCCCACCGAGCACGTGGTGCACGTGCTCTCCTGCTGGGCGAGATCCCACGGGCGTGCCTTGAAGCGGTAGGGCTTGGCCGTGAGCGCGCCCACCGGGCAGATCTGCACCGTGTTGCCGCTGAAGTAGCTGGCGAACGGCGCGTCGGGGAACGTCGTGATGTGGGTGTTGTTGCCGCGGCCGTTGAAGTGGATCAGCGGATCGCCGGCCACCTCGTCGGCGAAGCGGGTGCAACGATCGCACAGGATGCAGCGTTCACGGTCGAGGAACACCAGGTCGCTGATCGCGATCGGCTTCTCGTAGTGGCGCTTCTCCTCGACGAAGCGGCTCTCGCCCGGACCATGACTGAACGCCTGGTCCTGCAGCGGGCACTCGCCACCCTTGTCGCATACCGGGCAGTCGAGCGGGTGGTTGGCGAGCAGCAGTTCGAGCACGCCTTCCTGCATCCCTTTGGTGGTCTCGCTCTGGGTATCGACCTTCATGTCCGGCGCCACGGGCACCATGCACGAGACGGTGACGGCCGGGCCGCGGCCCGTGTCGCACTCAACCAGGCACATACGGCACTTGCCGACCGGGTTCATCCGCTCGTGGTAGCAGAAGCGCGGGATGTACTCCCCGGCGTCGGCCGCGGCCTCGATCACGAGCTGACCCTTGCGGGCAACGTGGGGCACGCCGTTGACGGTGATGTTGACCGCGTTGGGGTCGTTGGTGGTGTCGCTCATCAGTGGACCGCCGTCACGGGGATCTGCTTGCGATCATGCACTCGTGCCGCGAACTCTTCGGGGAACAAAGTGAGCGCCGAGTGCACGGGTGCGTACGCCGAGGGGCCGACGAAGCAGATGGTGGTCATCTTGTAGGGGAACGGGGTGGCCGTCAGGCCGAGCCGCTCGCTGGCTGCGTGCGGGAAGTTGCCGGGGCAAATCGAGGTGCCGATCTCGACGAGTTGCGCCAGATCCGAAGTGGTTCCGTGGCCGTCGACCACACGCTGCAGCACGCGTTCGAGCCAGGTACCACCCTCGCGGCACGGGGTGCACTGGCCACAGCTTTCGTGGGCATAGAACCGCGTGAGCGTAAGCGCCGCGGCGGGGATGTCGGTGGTGGAGTCCATCACCATGATCGCGCCCGACCCGAGCATTGAGCCGGCCGCGCCGACGAGCTTGCCCTCGAAGGGCAGATCGAGCTGATCGGGGGTGAACCACGGTGCGGAGCCGCCGCCGGGCACGAACGCCTTCAGCTCGTTGCCGTCACGGATGCCCCGGCAGAAGTCGTCGCCGTACAACAGGTCGCGGAAGGTCGTCGTGCCGTTGGTGATCTCGAACACGCCCGGCCGGTTGACGTGGCCGCTGACGGCCACCATGCGGGTGCCGGGGCTGGTCTCGGTACCGATCGCGGTGTACGCCGCGGCGCCATTGGTGATCAGCCATGGCAGGTTGGCGAGCGTCTCCACATTGTTGACGATCGTCGGCTGGCCGTAGAGGCCGATCGCCGCGGGGAAGTACGGGGGCTTCAGGCGCGGTTCGCCACGCTTGCCCTCGAGGCTCTCGATGAGCGCCGTTTCCTCACCGACGACGTAGGCACCCGCGCCCCAGTGGAGCACGATGTCGACGCTGAAGGACGTGCCGAGGATGTTCTTGCCGATGTAGCCCTCGGCGTACGCCTCGCTGAGCGCATTCGTGACACGCTCGTGGGCCAGCGGCATCTCGCCGCGGATGTAGAGGAATACCTGGGCCAGGCCTGCGGCGTAGGCGGCGATGAGGCTGCCTTCGATGAGCTGATGCGGATCGCGCTCCATGAGCAGGCGGTCCTTGTACGTGCCCGGCTCGCTCTCGTCGCCGTTGACGACGAGGTAGCGCGGGTACTTGTCGGCGGGCATCAGGCCCCACTTGGTGCCGGCGGGGAAGCCGGCGCCACCGCGGCCGAGCACGGTCGCACCACGCACCTCGTCGTGCACCTGCTGCGGAGTGCGGGCCAGCGCGGCACGCAGCGCCTGGTAGCCGCCTGTCGCGTGGTAGCGCGCGAGGGTGTAGCTGTCCTCGAGATGGAAGCGGGAGGTGACGATCTTGGGGCGGTCGCCGTCGTCGATGTAGCCGGCGGCCCAGGGGTACGCGCTCACTGGGCCTCCTTGGGCGGGAACCACGCCGGTGCCACGGGGGCGTCGGGGCTGGTCACACCGGCCGCCTTCTCTGCGGGGATGTGCTGGCGCACGCGGGCGAGGGTGCCGTGCTGGGGGATCTCGCCGTCGAGGCGGCCGTTGCGCAGGTCGTCGATCAGCTTGTCGAACTTGTCGGTCGTCATGCGGTGGCAGTGGCGGTAGTTCACCTGCACGTTCGGCGCCTCCGTGCAGGCCGCCTGGCACTCGGCGTGCTCGAGCGTGAACAACCCGTCTGGGGTGGTTCCGCCGGCCTTCACACCGAGCGTCGTCTCGGCGTGGTGCAGCAGATCATCGGCGCCGAGCAGGGCGCACGACATCGTGCCGCAGATGTTCACCAAGTACTTGCCGACCGGCTCGAACTTGAACATCTCGTAGAACGTGGCCGTGCCGAGCACCTCGGCGGGCGTCGCGCCCACCAGCTCGGCGACGTGGGCGATGGCGTCGTCGGAGAGATGCCCGTGTTGTTGTTGAGCAAGGTGCAACAGCGGGATCGTGGCCGAGCGCGACTTCGGGTAGCGCCCGATGATCTCCTTGGCGACGATGATGTTGGCTTCGTTGAGGCGACTCATCGGTCGACTTCTCCCAACACGGGGTCGACGGACGAGATCACGGCGACGGCGTCGGCGACCAGGCCACCGCGCATCATGTGCGGGAGGCATTGGATGTTCACGAACGACGGCGCACGCACATGCATGCGATACGGCGTGGCCGAGCCGTCGCTGGCGATGTAGCAACCGATCTCGCCGCGCGGGCTCTCGATCGCCACATAGACCTCGCCCTCGGGCACCTTGAAGCCCTCGGTGAAGATCTTGAAGTGGTGGATCAAGGCCTCCATGCTCTCGTCGATGCGGGCACGCGGCGGCGGGGTCACCTTCTTGTTCTGCACCCGGTAGTCACCGGCGGGCATCTTGTCGAGGATCTGACGAACGATGCGCATGCTCTCGCGGATCTCGTTGAGGCGGATCGCGTAGCGGTCGAAGGCATCGCCGTAGCTGCCGACGATGACGTCGAACTCGACCTCGTCGTAGTGCAGGTAGGGCTGGTCGCGACGAAGGTCCCAGGGCACGCCCGTGCTGCGCAGGATCGGGCCGGTGGCGCCGAGCGCCATCGCTTCCTCGGGCGTGATCACGCCGACGCCCTGCAACCGATCGCGCCAGATCGGCTGACCGGTCATCAGCACGTCGTACTCCTCGAGGCGCGGCGGGATCATCTCCAGCAGCCGCAGCACGTCGTCGCGCCACCCTGCCGGCAGATCCGCGGCCACGCCGCCCGGGCGGATGAAGTTGTGGTTCATCCGCAGGCCGGTGACCTTCTGGAAGAAGCGCAGTACCTCTTCACGCTCACGCCAGCCGTAGATCATCATGCTGACGGCGCCGAGGTCCATACCGTTGGTCGCCATGAACAGCAGGTGGCTGCTCATACGATTCAGCTCGCTGAGCAGCATGCGCATCCACACGGCGCGCTCGGGGATGTCGTTCTCGATGCCGAGCAGCTTCTCGGTGGCGAGGCTGAACACGAGTTCGTTGTTCAGCGGGCTGAGGTAGTCCATGCGGGTCACGTTCGTGCCGCCCTGCATGTACGTGAGGTTCTCGCCCGTCTTCTCCATGCCGGTGTGGAGGTAGCCGATGATCGGCTTGCAGCGCAGCACGGTCTCGCCCTGCAGCTCCAGCATGAGGCGCAGCACACCGTGGGTGCTGGGGTGCTGGGGCCCCATATTGATGATCATCGTCTGGTCGTCGGACGGATCGACGGGGATGTCGCCGAGTTTGGCCGCTTCGGCCTCGCTCATGCGTAGGACGGCACCCACCTCGCGCAGCAGTTCGCGGGCAGTCAGCTCGCTGCGCGGCTTGAGGCCCTGCTCGGGCTCGTTGCCCGAACGGATCGTGGAGACGATGTCGGTCATCGGAGTTCCCTCGCCGGGAAGTCGGCGCTGAACTGCACCGGGATACGGCCCTGGTCGTAGTCCTTGCGCAACGGGTGACCGTCCCAGTCCTCGGGCATCAGGATGCGGGTGAGGTCGGGGTGGTCGGTGAAGACGATGCCGAACATGTCGTACACCTCGCGCTCCATCGCCTCGCTGCCCGGGTACATGTCGAACAAGGTGGCGATGGTGGCATCGGCCTCGGGCACCTGCACGCGCACACGCACTCGCTCGCGGCGCTCGATGGAGAGCAGGTTGACAACGACCTCGAAGCGCTCGGGGGCCACGTCCACGGGCAGCGAGCGGGCGGGGAAGCTGAGGTAATCGACGGCGGTGAGATCCGCGCACATCACGAATGTGTCGTCGAGCAGGGCCTTCACGGTCTTGACGTACTGCGCCCGCGTGGGGTGCAGTACGCGCTGACCGCGGCTGTCGGAAGCTGGTACGCCGTAGTCGTTCATGTGCTCACCGTGTCCCGAGGATGACGGGCACCGGCTGTGCACCCGCGGGAATCTCCGTCACGTGCAAGTTCGCACCCGCGCCAGTGGCCGTGCGCCGCTTCAGCAGCTCGCCGTCCTCGATCTTCTGGTGCAGGGTCTCGATCGCGTGGATGAGCGTCTCGGGCGTGGGCGGGCAGCCCGGCGCGTAGACGTCCACCGGCACTACCTGATCGACACCCTGGACGATCGCGTAGTTGTTGAACATGCCGCCGCTGCTGGCGCACACGCCCATGCTGATGACCCACTTGGGCTCCATCATCTGGTCGTACACCTGACGCAGCACGGGCGCCATCTTCTGGCTGACCCGGCCGGCGACGATCATGATGTCGGCCTGGCGCGGCGAGGCGCGGAAGACCTCCATGCCGAAACGGCTGAGGTCGTAGTGCGCGGCACCCGTGGCCATCATCTCGATCGCGCAACAGGCGAGGCCGAAGGATGCCGGCCACGAACTGCGGCTGCGGGCCCAATTGACGAGGTCTTCCAGCTTGGCCGTGATCGCGTTGTGCGGGATGCCACCGAACCCATCGTCCTGAATGTCCTTGATCAAGCTCACGCGGCAGCCTCCGGCCGACCCTCGAGGCCCACGCGGCGGATCGTGCTGGAGCTGGTGCGCTCCGCCGACAGCGCCGAGGAGAGCGGGCGCTGCTTGCTGACCGGGCCCCAATCGAGGGCGCCGCGCGCCACGACGTAGACGAACGAGGCGAAGAACACGACGCTGAAGCCGAGCATCTCCCACCAGGCGTACGCGCCGAGGAAGCGCCGGTCGACCGCGAACGGGTAGATGAAGATGAGTTCGATGTCGAACATGATGAACAGCATCGCCACCACGTAGAACGTGACCGGGAAGCGCTCCGGTGGCTCGCGGCTCGGCACGATGCCGCACTCGTACGGCGCCGCCTTGGCCGCCGATGGGCGGCGCGGCGCCAACAGTCGTGAAGCTGCGAAGCTCAGCGCACCGAACAGCACTGCCAGGATCAGGAGACAGACGATCGGCAGGTACTGGCCCATCAGGTCAGGCCTTTGCCGGGAGTGCCTTGGCCGCTCGGTTGCCAGCCACGCGCTTGTCGCGGGTGTGCAGCAGCCAACAGAGGAGCAAGAAGATGACGAGTGAACCGATGCAGATGATGGCCGCGGGGACACGCTTCTGCCCCAGGTCGCGGATCATGTACACGTACTCGTGCGGGCGGCTCGTGTCGATCACCGCGCGCGCCGGAGCGCGGCCCGGTTCCACGCGTTGTGGCACCAGCGGCGCGATCTCGACAACCGCGTAATGCGGCTTGTGGAAGAAGGCGACGAAGTCGATCTTGCCGTCCCAGAACGTCGGTGAACGCTCGCCACCCTTGTCGAACACGCCGACGACGGCGAACTCCCCGGCGGCGAACACCTTCGACGACTCGACGAGCGCACCACCGGCCGAGCCGGCCTGCTGGAACGACGGCAGCGCCGGGTTGAGCTTCGTCCAGCCACTGGCCACGAGCTCGTCCTGCACTGCCTGGGCGTCGGCGGCGTTGTCGCCGGTCGGCGTGAACGGGGCGTCGAGGATGCCGAGGTCGGGCAGTCGCGAGGACTCACGGACCAACGTGGTGTTGTGGACGGGTCGCCATTGCGTGTCGGTACCGAGCAATCCCTTGCCGTATGACCACCAGATCGCGCCGAGGATGAACAACCATCCGGCGAGCCCGGCGAACGCGACGAGGAAGCCCAGGCGGGCACCGAGGTTCGTGCCGAGGATCAGGTAGATGCTGCCGCAGAGCACCCCCACCGCGATGATCACGATGATGGCGCCGCGAAGCTCCCATTCCCAGTTGACAGCCAGCAGTGCACTCATCACAGACCCCGCACGTATTCGACGATTGCCTTGATCTGCTCATCCGTGAGCAGATGTCCGAAGCCGGGCATGCGGCCGGTGCCCTGGCTCTGCAGGCCGTACTTCTTGCCGTTGACCGAGCCGTTCTTGATGAAGGTGACCATGTCCTGCTCGTTCGGGAAGTGGGAGTTGGTGGCGCCACCGGTGAGGTTCCAGCCGAACGCACCCTGCGCAGTCACGCCGGGCTGGCCGTAGCTCCAGCCGGGAGTGTGACAGCGGGCGCAGCTGTAGGCGCCGCTGGCGATGTCGAGGTTGAACAACGCCTCGCCCTCGCTCGCACCCGGGTTCGCCGCCATGTAGTCGTCGACAGCCTTCTGGATCTCGGCCTGGTTGGTGGCCGGCAGGGTGCCACCTTCGCACACGTACGGGTCGGCATCCGTCACGAACGACGCATCCGTGAGGCAGCCCTCGGGCTGGATCTGGATGGTCTCGAGGTACACGAGCAGGGTCTCGATGTTCTGTTCGGTCATCGGGCCACCACCGGGCGCGCCCCACGCGGACATCGGCGAGAACGGTCGGCCGTAGTTGAGGATGAACCGCACCTCTTCCTTGCTGAAGCGGTAATAGACGGTGTTCAACGCGGGGGCGTACCAGTTCACCGACTTGACCTCACCGGTGTTCGGGTCGGTGACGGCGTAGGCGGCCTGGCCGCCACCGCCGGTCATGCCGCCGTGGCAGCCGGAGCAGTTGAAGCCACCGTTGGCGGTGGTGTCGAACAGCGCCTGGCCCCAGCCGACGAACTCCTCGTGCTTCTTCTCGATGGCGCCGGCCTGACGGCTGGGTTCGAACGCCCAGTAGAGAGGCAGACCGACCACGAGCGTGATGAGCAGCAGGACGGCGAGGATCTGCATCCGCTCGAGGCGACGGCCTTCGAGCGTCTCGTCGTCGTAGTACGGCTTGCGGTTCGGCGCCATTTCGATCTCGGAGCCGAGTTCGCGCTTGGCGCTGAACTGGTTGAGGATGAAATAGACGATCCAGCCGATGACGATGAGTACGAAGAGCACCCATGCGACCGCTGACGTGTTCAGCGCGATCACTTGTGTCCACCTCCACCGGTGATGCAGTGCGGACCCTCGGCCTCTTGGCCGGTGGTGTTGATGCCGATCGCCACGCCGGAGAACACCGTCGAGGTGTCGATCACGACGTCGCCCGAGCCACCGATGGTGATCGCGAAGTGATCCATGCCACGCGGGGCCGGTCCACCCTTCTTCTCGCCGACTCGGTTGTACTGCGAACCGTGGCAGGGGCACTCGAACCACTGGCTGCTGTTGCACTGGGGCACACGGCAACCGAGGTGGGGGCACTTCTGGTACGACGCGATGACGCCTTGTTCGAGGCCCGCCAGGATCGGCGCGTACTCCTTGATGCCCTTGGCCTTCGGCAGCGCCTCGGGCGGGTACACCGTGACATAGGAGCGGGCGCTCGAGGAGTAGAAGAACCCGCTGTTGCTACGGATCGAGGCGAGAATGTCGTCGAGCTTGCCGACGTTCACCTTGCCACCGAAGATCGGCACGGCCGTGGGCCACAGGAAGGCCACGAAGCTCGCCGCGGCGAACGTCAACAGGCTCGTGGTCATGAGCGTGACCGTGGCCCGGTTGAGGAACTGGCGGCGGCTGACGCCGAGTTCTTCGGGATCCGGGGCAACCCAGGGCGCGGGCGCGGATGCGGCGGGCACCGCGGGCACGGTGCCCTGGCTGGAGGCGGCGCGCTCTACCTCGCGGCCCGTGGGCGGCAGGTCGATGTCGGTGTCGCGGTCGCGGCGACGAGTCTCGCGGCTGAGGGCGCCGGCGCCGCGCACGTCGCTCTTGCGAGCGGCTCCGAGCAGCACCACGGCGGCCAACACCACGACGGCGGCGACTGCGATGGCGATGATGACTGAGGAACTCATGACAGCGTCGGCCTCACAGTTCGAAGAAGAGTCCGTCACGCCAGGGGAGCGTGAAGTTGAAACCAGGACCACGGAAGAACGAGCCGATGATGACGAGCACGGCCCAGAACATGATGTGCACCGTCATCAGCGAGGTCGCGAACTTGCGATCCTCGGGCTTGTTCGACGGGTTCTTGTCGATGTAGGGGGCGAGGATCAGCACGATCAGGCCGACACCGGGGATGGTGACGCCGGCGACCATCGGGTGGAACATCGTCAGCAATTCCTGCAGGCCGAGGAAGTACCACGGCGCCTTCGACGGGTTCGGCGTCTTGTTGATGTTCGCCTGCTGCAGCAGCGGGGCATTCACGAACACCGAGAAGAAGAACAGGAACGACATACACGCGAGGGCGGCGACGAACTCGACGACGAGCAGGTGCGGCCATGTGTGCACCTTGTCGACCGGCGACGCCTTGACGTCCTGGATCGAGCCGCTCTTGATGACGGTCAGCAAGCGCTGGGTGTGGCCACCGGGACCGGCGGCCAAGGGCACGCCGCCACCAGCGGGGGCCGCGCCGACGACGCTGGCCACCTTCTCCTGCACGGCGACAGAGCCGCCACTTTCACCTTCACTGGCCGACGCGGCCTTGCGGGCCTTGCTGCGTTCGAGCAGGTGCGCGGGGATGCGCGGGTCGCCGGCCGGGGCGTCGCCACCGGCAGCGGCCGCGGGCTCTTCCGCAGCTGCCTTGTCGCGGGCGGCCTGCGCCCGCTTGAGGAGGTGTTCGGGAATCTCGGTCATGGCTCGTTTCCCTCGCTCACAGCGGCCCTGAGATGCCGCCGTCCTTGCGGACACGCCAGAAGTGGATCGCCATGAAGATGATGATGACGAAGGGTAGGAACAGCACGTGGAGGACGTACCAGCGCAACAGGGTGTCGCCGCCGATCTCCTTGCCACCGAGCAGTACGAATCTCACCTGTGTACCGATGACCGGCGAGTAGCCCATCATGTTGGTGCCCACGGTGACGGCCCACAGGGCCAGCTGGTCCCACGGCAGCAAGTAGCCGGTGAACGACAGCAGCAGGGTGAGCATGAGCAGCATCACGCCGATGACCCAGTTGAACTCGCGCGGCGGCTTGTACGCGCCGTGGTAGAAGACGCGGGCCATGTGCAAGAACACGCTGAGCACCATCAGGTGGGCACCCCAGCGGTGCATGTTTCTCACAAGTAACCCGAAGGTCACCGAGGTCTGCAGATTGGAGATGTCGTTCCAGGCCTGCACATCGGTGGGCCGGTAGAAGAACATCAGGAAGATGCCGGTAACCGTGAGCAGGATGAACAGGAAGAAGCTGAGGCCACCCAGGCACAGGGTGTAGCTCACCTTCACCGCATGCCGCTTCACCTTCACCGGGTGCAGGTGGTACAGCACCGAGTTCATGATGACGTAGCTGCGGTTACGAGGACTGTCCGTGTACCCCTTGCGGAAGATGCTGCCGGGCCGGAAAATGCTGTTCCAGGCCTGGCTGCCCTGCACGCCGTCGACCGTCTTGGTGAGACGGTCCTTGACGGTGGGGCTTGGTGTCTCGTCGAGGATCTTTGCCATCGTTGTTCCCTCAGAGCCTCATGCCGTAGGCATAGCCATGGTTGTTGGTACGGGTGTGCGAGTCGCCGGCGCTTGCCGGTGCCCCCGCCTTGCCCAGGATGATCACGCCGGTGGGGCAGCGGTCGACGCACAGCTGACAGCGGGTGCAGATGTCGTCGTCGATGATGAAGAGCACATTGTCGCTGGGGTCGAGCCCCGGGCGCTCGGTGCCGTTGGCCTCCGCGATCGCATCCGGGGTGACCATGTGGATGCACTTCCACGGGCAGATGTCGACGCAGCCCTCGCACATGATGCACTCGGTCTGATCGATGTGAATGAACTGCTTGGGCTTCACCGCCTTCGACAAGTAGTCCGCATCGACCTCGACGAGCACGTAGTCGTCGGCGTACGGCATCATCGGCGGGTTGGCATCGGTCTTCGCCATCCGTTCAGCCCTTCTTCACCAAGGGCCGGCCGAACGTGGACGTGGCCACTTCGGTGGAGGGCTTGCCGTCGCCGCGACTCTGCCAGATCTTCCAGAGCAAGATGATCAGCCCGAAGTACCAGACGTGGATCACGGTGACGAGGATGTCGCGGATCGCTTCGTAGGACATCGTGAACGGGAAGTGCCCGCCATAGGCCTTCGGCTTCAGGAGGTCGAACGGCCCGAAGATGAGGCGACTCTTGGTCCACCCCAACTCCTTGTCGGTGTGGTCGATGAACTGGTGGGGCACGACGCCGAACGCGATGAACATCGCCGCGAAGGCGTACACGGCGGCAAGCATCGCTTCGCCCCATGTGGTGGGAGTGCCTTTCGGGCGACGCTTCGAATAGGGAATGACGGCCAGCGCCATCGCCGTCGACAGGACGAACGAGACCAAGAAGGCCTGGTTGAGGAAGAAGAGTTTGTCGAGGTGATCGAAATCGACCCAGTTGTATGCGATCAGCACCGGTGCTGTCTCCCTCGTGATTCCGGCCTCGTGAACGTTGGCACGAACTGTAGCCACCACGGCCCGGGGGGATGCCAGTTCGCACGCGCGAACATGTCGACCGCCCCTTGGGAAGTGGTGTGTCACGTTGGTCTAGCACGCGGACGCCATCCGCCCCAGTCCTGTTGTGAACTCGTGCACGCGCGGAGGATTTCCCGATCCCCCTCCCCTGGCGTCTATCGTCTCCCCCGTGACCGAGATTCCCGAGCACCTGCTGAAGCGCAGCCAGGCGCGCCGTGGTGACGCCGCGGCCTCCACCGATGGCGCCGCCACTCCTGCCACCACGGCGGCAGCCGCTCCTGCGGTCGCCGCGCCGAAGGCCCCGGCCATCCCCGCCGGTCCGCCGCCGGCCAAGCCCGACCTCCCCGTCGTCGCTGCCTACAAGGCGCGCAAGAAGATCCCGGTGTGGGCAATGCTCACACTGAGCATCCTGCCGGTCTGGGCGTTCCTCTACGTGCTCGCCCTGCGCCCCGAGGCCGCCAAGGCCGTGGGTCCGCTCGGCGCCGGCACCACGCTGTACTCCGGCAAGGGTTGTTCCGGCTGCCACGGCGCCGCCGGCGAAGGCGGCATCGGCTACGCGTTCAACAACGGCGCAGTGGTGAAGACGTTCCCGCACATCGAAGACCAGCTCCGCTGGGTCAGCCTCGGCAGCGCGGCCTACAAGTCGGCCGGCGTACAGATCGCCGGCGACCCCAATCGTGAGGGTGGCCCGCACATCGCCGGCGCCCTCGGCGTGATGCCGAACCAGACCCCCGGTCTCAGCGACGCCGAGATTCTCGCGGTGGTGTGTCACGAGCGCTACGACCTTGCCGGGGGCGACGAGGCCTCGGCCGAGTTCCTCCAGTGGTGCGCCCCCGACTCGGCGATCTACGCCGCGCTCGAGGCCGGCACCGCCACCTTCTCCGATCTCCACACCCAGTTCGAAGGTGTGCTGGAGATCGGCGCCGTGCCGCTCGCCGGCACCACCGCTGGCTGATCTCGCCCGCTTCGCCGGGGAAGCCTCCACACTGGTTCGCTGTGAACCCCATCACCACCGACGTGCTCGTGATCGGCGGCGGCCCTGCGGGTGCGGCGGCCGGCTACTGGCTCGCCCGCGAAGGGCACGACGTCACCATCGTCGAGCGCAAGCACTTCCCGCGGGAGAAGACGTGCGGCGACGGGCTCACCCCACGGGCCGTGTACCAGCTCGGCGAGATGGGCCTGGCCGACGCGCTCACGCCGTACCACCGCTATCACGGGCTGCGCGCCACGGGCATGGGTAAAGCGCTGGAGCTGCAGTGGCCGGCGCACTCCAAGTTCCCCCAGCACGGCTATGTCGTGCGCCGCCGCGACCTCGACCAGATGGTGGCCCGGAACGCGGTCGCCGCCGGGGCCACCCTGCTCGAAGGGCACGAGGCGGTGCAACCGATCCTCGACCGCGGCTTCGTGCGCGGGGCCACGGTGCACGTGAAGAGTGGGCAGGCCAAGAGTGGCGACACCTTCGACATTCACGCCAAATACGTCATCGTCGCCGACGGCGCGAACAGCCGCTTCGGCCGCGCGCTCGGAACGTTCCGCACCCGCGAATGGCCCTACGGCACGGCCATCCGCACGTACTGGCAGTCGCCCAAGCACGCCGACCCGTGGATCGAGTCGGCGCTCGACGTGAAGGATCGCAACGGCAACCCGATGCCCGGCTACGGCTGGATCTTCCCCGTCGGCGACGGCACCGTCAACATCGGCGTCGGTCTGCTCTCCACCTTCCGCGATTTCAAGAGCGTCAACACCACGAACCTGCTCGAGGCCTACGCCTACCAGGTCGCCGAGCGCTGGGAGATCGATCCCGCCCACCCCGAGGTGAAAGCCACGAGCGGCCGCATCCCGATGGGTGGTTCGGTGGGGCCCAAGGCCGGCCCCAGCTATCTCGTCGTCGGAGACGCGGCGGGAAGCGTCAACCCGTTCAACGGCGAGGGCATCGACTACGCGTACGAGACCGCCCGCATGGCGGCCGGCGTGCTCCATGAGGCACTGATCAGCAACGACCCGTCAGTGCTGCAGCAGTACCCGCGGATGATCGAGGACGAATACGGCGAGTACTTCAAGGTGGCCCGCCTGTTCGCGAAGGTGATCGGCCGGCCGACGCTGATGCGCGAGCTCACCCGGGTGGGCATGAACAGCCGGACGCTCATGGAGTGGGTGCTGCGGATCATGGCCAACCTGCTGCGCGACGACGAACTCGGCCCGGCGGAGATGGCCTACAAGGCCGCGGCCAAGCTGGTGAAGCTGGCCCCCAACGCCTGATCCGTCACGTCGCTTGACGGTGACAGTAAGGTTGCCTTACGATCTGCTGGTGAGCCTCACGATCCACCCACTGTCCCCGTTCGGCGCCGAGATCATCACCACCGCCGATGAGTTGCTGCACGACCCCGCGGCCGCCGAGCAGGTGAACGCGGCGCTCGCCGAGCACTCGGTGCTGCTGTTTCGCGGGCTGCACCTCGACGACGCCACCCAACTCGCGCTCGGCGACCGCCTCGGCACCGTGGTCGTGAAGCATTCGCCCGGCTGGAGCAAGGAGTTCCCCGGCATCTACCGCGTCGCGCTCGACCCCGAGGCCAACGGTGAGCTGTACGTGAAGGGCTCGTGGGACTGGCACATCGACGGTGTCACCACGAACGGCAACCCCCCGCGGGCGACGATGCTGTCCTGCCACACCGCCACCCAACCCGGTGAGGGCGGCGAGACCGAGCTCGTCAGCACCTACATTGCCTACGACCGGCTCACCGACGCGGAGAAGGCTCGCTGTGAGACGCTCAAGGTGTGGCACGGCGTCGAACCCAGCCGCTACACCGCGCCGCTGAACCTGACGCAAGCCGACCTCGAACGCCTCGCCGCCGAGCCCCGCCAACTGCAGCCCCTCGTGTGGACCCACGAGAACGGTCGTAAGTCGCTCGTGCTCGGCATCACCGCGCTGAGCGTGGACGGGATGCCCGCCGACGAGAGCGCCGCGCTCCTGCAGGATCTACTCGACCGCGCGACGGCGGCGGACATCGTGCTACAGCACGTGTGGAGCGTGGGCGACGTCGTGATGTGGGACAACACCGGCACCATGCACCGCGGGCGGCCGTTCACCAGCGAGTCGGGCCGCGACATGCACCGCTTCACGCTCGCCGGCCACGAGTCGATCCGCTGACGAGTCGATCCGCTGACCCCCTCAGGGGTTGCGGGCCATCTCGTTGAGCGTCGCCACCAGCGTCTCGTAGCGGCTCGCCCCCAGGCGGGCGGCGGTCTCCTCCTCCGCGGCGCGCGCCGCGGCGTGCACCTCGCCCTCCAGTTGCCGCCCCTTCTCCGTGAGGCGCACGACACGACCGCGCCCGTCGCTGGGGTCGGCTTCGCGCACGAGGTAGCCGTGCTCTTCGAGGTGACCGAGCAGATCGTTGACCGACTGCTTGGAGATCTGCAGGCGCGCCGCCAGATCGGACGGGCGCCCGCCGTCGGGGCTGGGGCGGCGGAACACCTGCAGGTGAGCCGGCTGCACGTCGGGGAAGCCGGCCGCGACGACGCGCACGTGGGCCTCGTCACGCATGCGCTGCCAGAGGAGTCGGAACAGGGCGCCGAGGTAGGGCGCCGTTTCAGGTGAAGGGCTTGACATAGGTAGTACGGGAACCTTACGATCAGCGGCACCCGCGAGCGAGCACCAGGAGAGACTGTCCGTGAGCCTTACGATCCAGAAGCTAGACCCGATCGGCGCCCTGATCACCGATCCCGACATCGACTACCTGCTCCACCACCCCGATGCCGGTGCCGAGCTGACCCAGGCCCTCGACGAGAACAGCGTGCTGCTCGTGCGCGGCCTGCACCTCGACGACGAGACCCAGCTGGCGCTCGCCCGCCGCATGGGCGAGATCGTGGTGAAGAGCACCCCCGGTTGGAGCAAGCAGACCCCCGGCATCTATCGCATCGCCCTCGATCCCGAGGCCAACGACGAGCTGTACGTGAAGGGCTCGTGGGACTGGCACATCGACGGCGCCACGGCCAACGGCATCCCGCCCAAGGCCACCATGCTCACCTGCCGGGGCGTGCCCGGCGCCGGTGGCGAGACCCAGGCGCTCAGCACCTACATCGCCTACGACCAGCTCAGCGCTGCCGAAAAGGACAAGCTGGCCGGGCTGAAGGTGTGGCACAAGGTACGCCCCGAGGCCTACACGGAGACGATCAACCTCACGCCCGCACAGAGCGACCGTCTGGCCACCGAGGCGGCCAACCTGCACCCCCTCGTGTGGACCCACCTCAACGGCCGCAAATCGCTGGTGCTCGGTATCACCGCCGATCGCATCGAGGGTCTGCCCACGGCCGAGAGCGACGCGATTCTCGATGACCTCAATACCCGCGCCGCCGCTCCCGAGAACGTGCTCACCCACACCTGGCAGCTCGACGACCTGCTCATCTGGGACAACACGGGCACGATGCACCGTGGCCGTCCCTACACCGAGTCCTCGGGTCGCGACATGCACCGCTGCACGATCGTCGGGTACGAGCCGATCCAGTAAGTCCGGAGCCTCAGAGCGTGGCGAGCAGAGCCGACGGCGCGACGCGTAGGACGTCGGTCGCCGCGGAGACCGGCAGCAGTTCGCACGCCGCTTCGGCTCGCGCCACCCACTCGCGGGCAACGACGATGGACGCGTCGACTCCGCCGTTGCCGCGCACGATCCCGATCGCCTTCTCGCGCTCGGCGCCGTCGAGCGGTTTGCCGAGCAGGGCGAGCAGCTCCACCGCAGCGACGCCGCCCGCCTGGAGGGTACGCAGCACGGGCAGCGTGTACACGCCCTGCACCATGTCATGGCCCGCGGGTTTTCCCAACTGCTCGTCGGTGGCGGTGATGTCGAGCAGGTCGTCGACGATCTGGAACACCATTCCGAACGCCTCGCCGTACTCGGTGAGCGCTTCGATCGTGGACCGGTCGAAGCCGGCGACAAGGCCACCGATGCGCGCCGCGGTCGCGTACAGCGAGGCGGTCTTGCCGCTGATGCTGCTGAGGTAGCTGCCTTCTGGCCGCGCCGAATTGTAGGTGTGGCGCAGTTCTTCGATCTGGCCTTCGCACAGGCGGCCGATCGTGCGGGCCAGCAGGCCGGCGACTTCGGTGCCGAGCGAGGCGGCGATCTCCGAGGCCCGCGACAACAGGAAGTCGCCGGCGAGGATCGCCTGCAGGTTGCCCCACCGAGCGTTCACCGTGTCGACACCGCGGCGGGTGTCGGCTTCATCCATCACGTCGTCGTGGTAGAGCGAGCCGGTCTGCACCAGCTCGCAGGCGATGCCACCTTGCACCGAGCGCTCGTGGAGATCGGTGTCGGCGGCACCGGCCGTCTGCGCGGCGACCACCGTGAGGATCGGCCGCAGCCGCTTGCCACCGGCGACGATGAGGTGCGACGCGATCTCGTTGAGGTACGGATCGTGGGTGCGCACCGACTCCGTCAGCGCTTCCTCGATCCGCGCCAGGTCGGCCGCGTGGGTGGGCAGCGCGAACAACGGGGCGGACGACACGCACGCCAGGCTACGCCACAGCGGCGCCGAGCCCCAACGACCGCTCGCAATCCGACGCGCCGGAGAAGCGAGCCCGGTACACTTCCGCCATGTTCGAACGCTTCACGGATCGGGCCCGTCGAGTAGTCGTGTTGGCGCAGGAGGAAGCTCGCCTGCTGAACCACAGCTACATCGGCACCGAGCACATCCTCTTGGGCCTCATCCACGAGGGCGAAGGCGTCGCCGCCAAGGCGATGGAGTCGCTGGGCATCTCGCTCGAAGCGGTCCGTAGCCAGGTCGAAGAGATCATCGGCCAGGGCGGCTCGTCGCCGTCGGGCCACATTCCGTTCACGCCGCGTGCCAAGAAGGTGCTCGAACTGTCGCTGCGCGAGGCGCTGCAGCTGGGCCACAACTACATCGGCACCGAGCACATCCTCCTCGGCCTCATCCGCGAGGGCGAGGGCGTGGCCGCCCAGGTGCTCGTCAAGCTCGGCGCCGATCTCAGCCGCGTGCGCCAACAGGTCATTCAACTGCTCTCGGGTTACCAAGGTGGCCAGGGCAAGGGCGAGCCCGCCGCGGCCGCCGGCGCCTCCAGCACCGCGCAGAAGGAAGAAGCCGGCGACAAGGGCAACAGCCAGATCCTCGACCAGTTCGGCCGCAACCTCACCCAGCTCGCCCGCGAGAAGAAGCTCGATCCGGTCATCGGTCGCAGCCGCGAGATGGAGCGCGTGATGCAGATCCTCAGCCGGCGCACGAAGAACAACCCGGTGCTCATCGGCGAGCCGGGCGTCGGCAAGACGGCGATCGTCGAGGGGCTGGCCCAGAAGATCGTCAACAACGACGTGCCCGAC
>JAYRWH010000071.1:0-20572 GCA_041918155.1 Ilumatobacteraceae bacterium
ACCTTGCGGGCCAGCCAGTCGCGGAACGTCGACTCGTCCGACGAGCCGGCCTTGGCGCGGATCGCGTCACCGTGGGCCGCCAAGCTCGCCCGATCGGCCGCGGACAGATCGGCCAGCGCCCGCGCGACCGCATCGACATGGGCCTCGGTCGTCTCACCCTCCGCCAACGCCTCAGCCAACTGGGGGACGTCGTCACACGCCTGCTTGCGTTTGCGCACCTTGTCCGCCCGAGAGGCCGTCGACTTGGTGTGCGCCGCCAGTTCACCCTCGGTGTCGGCGGACAGCTCATCCAACCGCTGCGTCACCCGCAACTCGCGCTGGGCGAGCATCGCCCGCACCGACGTGATCGCCGCCAACTCGGCACGGCAGGCATCGACATCGGCCAACCGGCCCCCCTCGATCAACCAGCGAATACGCCCGACATCCATACGAACAACCGTACGCCAGGGGTGTGACAGAGTAGATCGCCACCACTCGATGACGACCTCCTAGGATCGGCTCGATCACGCCATGGCCGAGCACTTCCCGCACCTGTTCACCCCGCTCACCATCGGGCCGGTGACGATCCGCAACCGGATCGTGTCGTCGGGTCACGACACGGTCATGGCGGTCGACGGCAGGGTGACCGATCGCCTCGTCGCCTACCAGTCGGCCCGCGCCCGTGGCGGCGTCGGCCTGATCGTTGCCCAGGTGGCCGGCGTGCACGTGTCGGCCAAGTACACGAGCCAAGTGTTGATGGCCGACGACGATTCGTGCATCCCTGGCCTCGCCCGGCTGGCCGAAGCGGTGCACGCCCACGGCGGTGTGCTGTTCCAGCAGTTGTTCCACGACGGCCGGGAGATGATGGAGAGCGGCGACGGCACGATGCCCGTCGCGCTCAGCGCCTCGGCGGCGCCCAACGAGCGCTTCCACGTGATGCCCCGGGCGATGCCGATCGCGCAGGTGCGCGAGATGATCGCCTGCTACGGCGCGGCTGCGGGCCGCATGCGCATCGCCGGTCACGATGGGGTGGAGATCGTCGCCTCGCACGGCTACCTGCCCGCCCAGTTCCTCAGCCCGCGCACGAACCACCGCACCGACGAGTACGGCGGCAGCGACGACAATCGGCTGCGTTTCCTGCGCGAGGTGATCGCCGCCGTCCGGGCGGCTACCGGGCCGGCGATGGCCGTCGGCCTGCGCATCTCGATCGGGGAGGAGGCCGAGGAAGGCCTCACCGTCGACGAGTCGCTCGCCACCCTGGCCGCCCTCGCCCCCGATCGCTCCCTCGACTTCGTATCGATCGTCGCCGGCACGTCGGCCACGCTTTCGGGCTCGGATCACATCGTCCCGCCGATGACGATGGAGTCGGGCTACACCGTTCCCCTCGCCGCTCGGGTGAAGGCCGTCATCGACGTGCCCGTGATCGTCGCCGGGCGGATCAATCAGCCCCAGGACGCCGAGCGCTTCCTCGCCGCCGGCGATGCCGACGCGGTCGTGATGACCCGCGCCCTCATCTGCGACCCCGACATGCCCACCAAGGCCGCGGCCGGCGACGTCGACGACATCCGCGCCTGCATCGGCTGCAACCAGGCCTGCATCGGTCACTTCCATGCCGGCTATCCGATCTCGTGCATCCAGCACCCCGAGACCGGACGCGAGCTCACCCTCGGCGTGCGCCTTCGCGCCACCACGCCGCGCCACGTCGTGGTGGTCGGTGCTGGCCCGGCTGGCATGAAGGCCGCAGCTGTCGCGGCCGAACGCGGCCACCGCGTCACCCTGCTCGAAGCAACGCAGCGGCTCGGCGGGCAGGTGCTCCTCGCGCAGGAGATTCCCGGGCGCGGCGAGTTCGGCGGGGCGATCACGAACCTGCAGCACGAGTTGGAGAAGGCCGGGGTGGAGGTGCGCTTCGGCACCCGCGCCGACGTCACCACGATCCGCGATCTCGCCGCCGACGCCGTCGTGCTCGCCACTGGCGCCCTGCCCCGCCGCCCACCCTTGGAGGTGCTCGGCAGCCCCGTCGTGCATGACGCGTGGGAGGTACTGCGTGGCGCCCAGTTCGCCCCCGGCCGCGTGGTGGTGGCCGACTGGCGCTGCGACTGGATCGGCCTCGGCATCGCCACCCTGCTCGCCGAGCGCGGCCACCAGGTGACGCTCGCGGTGAGTGGCTACCACGCCGGCCAGCGCATCCAGCAGTACGTGCGCGACGAGATGATCAAGACAGCGGTGCAACGCGGCGTCGACATCGTGCCCCTCGTGCGCCCCTACGGCGCGGACGACGACACGGTGTACCTGCAGCACGTGCTGACCGGCGAGCCCGTGATCATCGAGCCGGTCACCGGCCTCGTGCTCTCACAAGGCCACACCCCGGTCGACGACCTGTCGGCCACGCTGGAAGCCGCGGGCTTCGAGGTTCATCTGGTGGGCGACTGCCTCGCGCCGCGCACGGTGGAGGAAGCCGTACTCGACGCCCTGAAGGTCGGCTCGCTCGTCTGAACGACGGGCGCCGGCCCCGACCCGGCCTCAGTCGTTGTCGAGCTTGTCGACGATCTTGTGCGCGGCGTCGGCGAGGTGGCCCTTGACGCCCTTGTGGTCGGCCTTCTCCGCGGCGATCTCCAGCTCGGCATCGACCAACCCGAGGGTGGCGCGGTAGCCATCGATGAGGCCGATCTTGCCGTCTTCGTCGGCGTCATAGGCCGCCAGCTCGGCGTCGTCGGGGGTCACTTCGTCGTTCGACATGCACTCAGTATGCCCCAGGCCGCACCCATTGGGGGAGTACGGGTCAGGGTTCGACGAGCGGGAAGTTGGAGAGGAACGTGTCGAGGTTGGCGAAGATTCGCTCCGCCGCAGCGACATCGCCGTGCGCTTGCACGGACCCGGCGGCGATCGCTGTCGCCATCGCCTCGGCGAACGGCACACTGCCGTCGATCACCTTGTAGAGCACCGGCTTGGTGGTCGTGAAGGTCACCTCCGCCGCGGGATCGTGGCGGCCGGGCACCGCGTGCAAGGCGCGGTTGGACAGCCCGAGCACCCACTGCTCCCCGAGATCGGTGAACGTGAAGTTGATGCGTACCGCCAGGCCACCCACCCGATCGGCGTTGAGCTTCACCGCCAACGTGTCGAACAACTGCTCGGGCGTCATCGCGTCGAGATAGCCGTGGCGGCCCGCCGGCGAGCGCGGCAGGCAACCGTTGCGCAACTCCTGCGCGCCCATCAGGAACGCGTTGCGGAACGTGGCCGACTCGCACTGGTAGCCGATCTGCTCGAACGCGTCGGCCTGCAACTCACGTGCCTCGGTGTTCGTGGGGTCGGCGAACACGAGGTGGTTGAGCAGCTCCACGACCCAGCGGTAATCGCCGGCGTCGAACGAGCGGCGGGCGCTCGCGAGCAGCGCATCCGCCCCACCGGCGACCTCGACATAGCGGCGCCCGGATTCCACCGGCGGCAGCTTCCACAAGTTGGCCGGGTTGCCGTCGTACCACGAGAGGTAGCGCTGGAAGACGGCCTTGACGTTGTGTGCGAGGTGCCCGTAGTAGCCCACCGTGTGGGCCTCGGCGCGGAACTCGGGTGGCATCGTCAGCATCTCCGCGATCTCGGTCGCGTTGTACCCGTGGTTGGCCAGGCGCATCGTCTGGTCGTGAACCCAGCGGTACAGATCGCGCTGGAGGGTGAGGTACGCGACCACGTCGGCGTTGCCCCACCGCGGCCAGTGGTGCGAGGCGAACATCAGCTCGATGCGGTCGCCGAACATCTCGAGCAGCTCACCGCAGTACTTGCTCCATTTCAGCGAGTCACGCACGAGCGCGCCACGGATCGGCACGAGGTTGTGCATGTTGTGGGTGCAGTTCTCCGCGGTGCACAGCCAGCCGTGGTCGGGGAAGAAGAAGTTCATCTCCGCCGGGGCCTCGGCCTCGGGCGTGAGCTGGAACACGATCCGCACGCCATCGACGACGAGTTCGGTGCCCGTCTCGGTGATCTCCTCGCTCGGCGCGATGAGCCCGGGCGGCCAGAACGGGATCGCCTTGCCCAACCCGCAGTCGACATGGGTGCGCGGCCCTGCCGGCAGCAACGGCCCAAACTGGTACATCGCCCGGCGGATCATCGCGTAGCCGGCGATCACGTTCTCGCCGATCGTCTCGCGCATGAACCCGACCGGGGCGATGATGCGGCAGCGGCCGGCGTCGACGTCCTCCTGCGTGGTGACGCCGCGCACCCCGCCGAAGTGATCGGTGTGCGAGTGGGTGTAGATGACGGCGGTCACCGGGCGCTCGCCGAGCGTTGCGTTGGCGAGCTCGAGGCACGCCTTGGCGCACGGCTCGACGGTGAGCGGATCGACGATGATCCAACCCGTCTCACCGGCGATGAACGTGATGTTGGAGATGTCGTAGCCGCGGGCCTGCCACATTCCCGGGGCCACCTCGAACAGGCCGTGGATGTTGTTGAGCTGGGCCTGGCGCCACAGGCTCGGGTTCACCGTGTCGGGGTTGGCGCTGTCCTGCTCGATGAAGGCATAGCGGCTCATGTCCCACACCACGCCGAACGGTGTCTCGATACGGCCGTCGGGGATCTGCGCGACCAGCCCGCGCGATGCGCGATCGAAGTCGGCCGGGTCGAAGCCCAGTTCGACCGGTGCGTTCGCGGCGCGCGTGTGCGCGGTGGCTTCCTTCGGTGGTGTCCCCATCGGCGCAGTCTCGCGCAGCGGCCCTGGCCCGAGCCGAGGCGAGCGCCCCGAACGCGGCGGCATAGCATCGGCGCCGTGAACCGCCGCGGGATTCTGCGTTGTGCGGCTGCGGCAGTGCTGTTCGGTGCATCCACGCCCGCCGCCTCGAAGCTTGCCGGGCAGATGAACGCGTTCACGCTCGCCGGCCTGCTCTACGTCGGCGCCGCGCTGGCAGTGCTGCCGGTCGTCGCGGTGGTGGCCCGCCCCACCCGCGCCGCGATCGGCCGCGGACTACCGCGCCTCGCGGTCGCGGTCGTGGCGGGTGGCGCCGTCGGCCCCGTGCTGCTCGCACTTGGGCTGCGTCGCACGTCGGCCGCCACCGCCTCGCTGCTGCTCAACCTGGAACTGGTGCTCACCGCGCTCGTGGCGGCCGTGGTGTTCGCCGAGCACCTCGGCCGCTGGGTGATCAGCGGGATGGTGCTCGTCACCGGCGCGGCGGTGTTGTTGGGCAGCGGCGGCACGGCCGGGTTGCGCTGGGGTGCGCTGTTGGTGGTGGGAGCGTGCGCGTGCTGGGCCGTCGACAACTCCGTCACTGCCAACCTCGCCGAGCTTGCGCCGGCCCACATCACCTTCGCCAAGGGAGTCGTCGCCGGTTCGGTGAACCTCGCGATCGGGTTGGTGGCCGGGGTGCCGTCGGGCTGGCCCGTGGTGGGCGCCCTGGTCGTGGGGGCGGTCGGGTACGGCGCATCGATCACGCTCTGGGTGTCAGGCGCCCGCGACCTCGGCGCGGCTCGAGGGCAGTTGGTGTTCGCCGGCGCCCCCTTCGTGGGGGCCGTCGTGTCGTGGACCGTGCTGGGTGAACCGGTGCTGTGGCGCCAGGTCGCGGCGCTCACAGCGGCGGCCAGCGGCGTGGCGCTGGTGGTGCGCAGCGGGCACGTCCACGAGCACCGGCACGTGGCCCTGCTGCACGACCACGAGCATGTGCACGGAGGGAGCGAGGGCGACGGCCACCACCAGCACGTGCATCCCGACGGGTTCGTGGGCCGCCACCAGCACCCTCACGAGCATGTGGCCGAGGTGCATTCGCATGCCCACGTGCCCGACCTGCACCACCGTCACCGCCACGCCGAGTAGCCGGCCGGGCCGTGCGCCTGCAGATGCCCCGCAGGCCCGGCGACCTCCGCCGCTGTCGCCGGACCCGGGGCTGGGGAATCTTCCGACCTGTTGAATCCGTACACTGCCGATCCGCGATCGCTGATCACCAGGGCACAAGGTCCCGACGGCGGGGTGTGATCAGGGCAGACGAGTGGCCGCCAGCAGCAAGAACGCGGGGCGCTCCCGCTCGGGTGCCCACTCGGGGTGCTCGGCGAGATCTGCCGGGCTCGGGCACCACTCCACGAACGAGGTGAGCGCGAAGCCGGCATCGAGCAGCGTGCCGAGGTAGGTGGCGACCGTGCGGTGGTGTTTGCGCACGCCGGGCGCGAGCCAGTCGGTGGTGCGTTCACCTTCGGCGAAGTAGCCGTCGAGCGGCCAGCGCGGCGAGCCGTCGTCGTCGGGAACGAACGCGGGATGCGACGGCGCGGTGAACACGGGGTGCTCGAGCGAGCACACGAACGTCGCCCCTGGTACGAGCGTGCGGTACACCGCGTCGAGGAACCCGGTGAGATCGGCAAGGTAGTGGAGCGTCAGCGAGCTGTAGGCCACGTCGAACGATGCCGCCGGCAATTCGAGATGGTCGAGGTCGCAGCGTTCGTAGGTCACGTGTGGCGCCGTGGTGGCCGCGCGAGCGGTGGCGAGCATCCGCTCGGAGAGATCGAGGCCGAGCACGCTCAGCGCGCCTTGCTCCGCGGCCCAGCGGCAAAACCAACCGAGTCCGCTGCCGAGATCCACCACACGCAGGTCGTGCATCGACGGCAGCATCGCCCTCAACGCCGGCCACTCGGGTGCCGCCGTCAGGCCCTGCGACGAGCGCGGCAGCCGGCCATACTCGGCGAAGAACCCCTCGTCGTCGTAGATGTTCTGGGCCATCAGGCGCCGGTCGGGCGTGAAGCGCGCATGTTGACCATGCCGCTCGGGAACGTCTCCACCCTCGGCGACATTGGGTCGAGGCCGCTGGCGATGACGACGGACAGGCAGGTCACGGCCCTCACCGTACCGTCACCGGCGCGGTCTGTCGGGCGAACGCGCTCCGCGCTTTTTCGAACGGCGTTCGCGCCGTGTGGCAAGATCATTCTCATGCCTGAAGCCGTGATCGTTGCCGCCGCTCGTACTCCTATCGCCCGCGCCCGCAAGGGCTCGATGGTCGACATCGACGCGGTGGGCCTCGCCAAGATCGCCGTGGGTGGGGTGATCGACCGCGCCGGCATCGACCCGGCGCTCATCGATGACATCGTCGTCGCCGAGTCGCTGCAGGGTGGCGGCGTGATCGCCCGCTATGTGGCCGTCGCGCTCGGCCTGCTCGACATCCCGGGCCTGGCCGACAACCGCCACTGCGCGGCCGGCCTCAGCGCCGTGCAGATCGCCGCCGCGAGCATCCGCGCCGGCATGGATCAGGTCGTGATCGCCGGCGGCACCGAGTCGATGAGCTCCATGCCGCGCTCGCTGAAGTCGGTGCCGGCGTCGGCCAATGACCTCCAGCCGTGGTCGCCCCAGAGCCACCCCGACAGCCCCGAGGCCCCGGCCTTCGACATGAGCATCACGGTGGGCGAGAACACTGCCCGCATCGCCGGCATCACCCGTGAGGAGGCCGATGCGTGGGCGATGGGTTCGCACCTGAAGGCGTGGGCGCAGGTCAGCAGCGGCAACTTCGATGCGGAGATCATCCCGGTGGAGGTGCCCGACGGTGCCGGCGGCACCCGCCTGTTCGCCCGCGACGAGCACCCCCGCCCGGAAACCACGATGGAGAGCCTCGCCGCGCTGAAGCTGCTGCACCCCGAGATGCCGAACGCGATCGTCACCGCCGGTAACTCGTCGGGCATCAACGACGCGGCCGCCGCGGTGATGATCGTCAGCGACGGGTTCGCCCGTGCACACGGCCTCACCCCGCTCGCCCGCGTCGTGTCGTGGGCGTCGGTGGGCATCGACCCGATCCAGACTGGCCTCGCCCCCACGAAGGCGATCCCCAAGGCGCTCTCGCGCGGCGGGTTGGCGATCAGCGACATCGACCTCATCGAGATCAACGAGGCGTTCACCTCGATGGCCGTCGCGACCACCCGCATCCTCGGGCTCGATCCGGCGATCGTCAACCCGTACGGCAGCGGCTGCGGCCTCGGCCACCCGATCGCGGCAACCGGCGCCCGCCAGGTCACGAGCATGATCCACGAATTGCACCGTCAGAAGAAGTCGATCGGTGTCGTGTCCATGTGCGCCGGTGGTGGCATGGGCTCGGCCCTCGTGCTCGAAGCGCTCTGACCGCGATGCCCGTGCCCGCGATGCCGGCGTCGTTCGATCTCACCGGCAAGCGGGCGCTCGTCACCGGTTCCGGCCAGGGTGTGGGCGCGGCCATCGCGGCCACTCTTGCCGCAGCGGGGGCCGAGGTGGTGGTGAACGATCTCGTCGCCGAACGAGCCGAGCTAGGCGCCGCCGAACTGAGCGAACAGGGCCTGGCCGCGGTTGCGGCCGCCTTCGACGTCACCGACCACGCCGCGGTGGCGGCCGCGATCGAACAGGTGGGCGGTGTGGACATCCTGATCAACAACGCGGGTAATGCCGGCGGCGACGGCTGGGCTGGGCGCGGGCCGTTCCACAAGAGCGAACCGTCGGAGTGGGCCCGGTTCATCAACGTGAACCTCTACGGCGTCATGAACTGCACCCACGCGGCGGTGCCGGTGATGATCGAGCGCAAATGGGGTCGGGTGATCACGATCATCTCCGATGCCGGCAGGGTGGGCGAGGCCAACCTCGCCGCGTACGCGGCGGGCAAGGGTGGCGCCGGGGCGTTCACCCGCGCGATCGCCCACGAGTTGGGGCGCTACAACGTCACCGCCAACAACATCTCGCTCGGCACGATGCGCACTCCGCTCACCGAGCCGCTGTGGGCCAACGCGAGCGAGGAGCAGACCAAGGCGATCCTCGGTCGCTACCTCATCCGCCGGCCCGGAGTGCCCGACGACGCGGCGGCCCTCGTTCTTTACCTGGCCAGTCCAGCGGCCGACTGGGTGACCGCGCAGACGTATCCGCTCAACGGGGGCTATTCGTCGGCGCTCTGACAAACTCGACGCGAACACCGACGACGACGGAGGAACACCCATGAGCGTGCTGAGCGAGACCCGCGACGGCGTGATGATCATCACCATCAACCGCCCCGAGGCCGGCAACTCCCTGAACGCGGAGGTGGGCCGGGCGTTGGTCGAGAGCTTCGCCAACGCGGCCGACGATCCCGACATCCGCGTCGTGATCATCACCGGTGCCGGCGAGAAGGTGTTCAGTGCGGGGTTGGATCTCAAGGCGTTCGCCGCGGGTGAGGACATCATCACCATCGGCGCCGGCATCGACGCGATCGGCAAATGCCCGAAGCCGGTCATCGCCGCGGTCAACGGTGCCGCGCTCGCCGGTGGGTTCGAGGTCGCCCTCAAGGCCGATCTGATCGTGGCCGCCGACCATGCCCGCTTCGGCATCCCCGAGGTGAAGCGGGGCCTGTTCGCCGCCGGCGGGGGCACCCGCCTGCCCGCGCGCATCCCGCTGCAGATCGCGCTGGAGTTGGGCCTCACCGGTGATCCGATCAGTGCTCAGCGGGCCTTCGAGCTGGGCCTCGTCAACCGGGTGGTGCCCGCCGCCGAGGTGATGACGGCTGCGTTCGTGCTGGCCGCCGCCGTGGCCGCCAACGGGCCGCTCGCATTGCAGGCCACCAAGGAATTGATGTGGGCTGAGATCGGCCCCGACACGCCCGGACGCGTGGGCCAGTGGGCCGGCACCGTGTTCGGAAGTGAAGACGCGAAGGAGGGTGCGACTGCATTCGCCCAGAAGCGCGCCCCCGAATGGAAGGGCCGCTGACCGGCCGGCGCTGGGCTACAGGTTGCGGCGCATGAGCGCGTGCACGCGCTCCCAGTGCAGTTCGCTCGCGGCGCGGTTGTAGCGTTCGGTACCCGCGGGTGCGAAACCGTGTACCGCATCGGTGATCCAGTCGATGGTGTAGCGCACTCCAGCTGCGTCGAGCGCGGCGCGCATCACCGGCACGCTCTCCGGCGGGGCGGTGGCGTCGTTGTCGGCCCAGCCGAAGTACAGCTCGGCCCTGACCGTTTCCAGTCCGAGGTGGGGCGAATCAGGCTGGTCGCGCACGAGCCACGCGCCGTGAATCGAGGCGGCCGCGGCCAACCGCTCGGGCAGCGCCCTGGCTACCGAGACGGCGAGGCCACCACTCATGCAGAAGCCCACCGCACCTACCGGGCCGGGCCGGGCCGCCGGATCGGCGTCGGCGCGGGCCAAGAGCGCTTGCACGTCGGAGACGATGTTCGTGGGCGTGACGGTGCCCATCAGCTCGCGGCGGGCGTGCATGTCCTCGTCGCTCATCCCTAACTCGCGGAACTCGCTGCCGCGGTAGAACAGGAACGGCAGCATCACGTAGTAGCCGGCGGTGGCCAGGCGCATCGCCATGTCCTTCAGCACCGGACGGATGGACGGCGCGTCCATCAGGTACAACACGACCGGGTGCGGGCCTTCGTGGGTGGGATGGAAGAGGAACGTCCGCATCGACCCCTCGGGCGTGGTGACGTCGATCTCGCGCTCGATCATTCCCGGAATCTAACTGTCTGCACACTTCAGCGGGCGAGCAGCACCCGCTCGATGAACCGCGCCTCGGTCTCCACGAGCTCGTCCGGGTTGGGCTGGTAGGCCGTTCCTTTGGCCTCGTTCGGGAAGTGCTCGAGCAGGATCGACATCATCATCCCCGCTGCCCGCCGATCGAGCGTGAACGGCCGCTTCGGGCCGAACAAGGCCCGGACAGTGGCTGCGAGCTCGGTGACCACCACCCGGTTGCAGGCCATCACCGCGGGTGTGTCGGGCGTCCCCTCCGCCCACGCTCGCAGCACCCCTGAGTACTGCTGCTGGAGGAGCAGGAAGTTGTGCAGCCAGCGGCGCAGGGCGGGCGGGTCGGGCTCACTCCCCACGACGGCGAGTTCGGCCAGCGCCGGCCCCATTGTCGCTGCGCACTCGTGTGCCAGCGCGTTCATCAGCTGCAGCTTGTCGTCGAAGTAGCGGTAGAACGTGCCGCGCGCGACACCGGCGGTGGTGACGATCAGGTCGACGTTGGCCATCTGGTAGCCGACATCGGCGAACACCCGGCCGGCCGCGTCGAGCAACCGGCGGACCGTGGCGGCCGGCCGTGGGCCCAACCCGGCGAGCGGATCCGGCACGTCGACCGTTGCCGATTCGGGAACAGCAGCGAGGGCCCCCATGCGGTGCACGGGCGTTGGCGAGACGGCCCCGTCGTGCTGGTCGACACTCTGTGGGCCGGCGACGAGTACCTCCAGTGGAGTCGCGGGGAACAGGGTGATCTGCAGCGCGGCGGCGAGGCTGTCGAGCATCCGGGTATCGCTGATGCCCGGCGGGTACACGTGACGGTAGTAGTTGTAACGCTCGATCATCGCCAGGACCAGGTTGGCCAGGCCGCGGGAGTCGGCCGCTTCCACACCACCGGCAATGAGGGCTGCGCCGAACCGGTCGTGGTAGCCCTCGTTGAAGGCGTCCAGCTCTGGTCGCAGCTGGCTTCTGGCCGACCTCACCCGCGCCCATTCGATGAACAGCACGGCGTAGCGGTCGAACACCCAGGCCCACTCACCGAGCCACCAGTGCAGGTTGTCGAACCCCTCGGCGGTCGGCCCCAGCGCACCAAGGCGGCGGGTGACGCGCCGGATCGCGTCCCCGGCGCTACCGATCAGTTCGACGAAGATCGCCTCCTTGTCGGCGAAGTACTGGTACACCGTGGCGCGCGACATGTTGGCGGCGGTGGCGATGTCGTCCATCGAGGTGGTGTGAAAGCCGCGCTCGGCGAAACAACGCAACGCCGTGTCGAGGAGATGCTGGCGGGTGCGCGCCCCGCGAGCGCCGACGGCCGGGCTGGCCGGCCCATAGCTCGCGCGACGGGTGACCCCTGTCGCCTGGGTGGTGTCGGCCATCACCGAAGCAGCACTTCGACATCGCCCAACGAGCGCAACAGATCGTTGAGGTGGGTGCAGGTGGACACCCCGTGGAACTCGTTGCGCACGGTGTCGCGGATCTCGCTGACCTTGCGCCCGTGGAGCCGCCACGCGCTGGCGCCGGCCACCGGACATTCCACCCATGGCAGCACGCGGGGGAGTGCGTTGCACTCGATGAGCGTCGCTGTCGCAGGGTCGACGGTTGCGAGCAGTGCGTACTCGTGGAGCACGGTCTCCTCGCCCGCGATGAGCATGGCGGTGTCGCGGAACATCGCATACACCGCGTGCGGGCCGCCGTCGATACCGGGTGTGACGTCGAGCAGGCGGCGGCGGCGCATGGAGACCGGGGTGAGCGCGGGCAGGTGATGCCAGGCCAGCGGATCGTCCGCGTGAGTGAGCTCGGGGGCCGGGGGCCCTTGTGGGGCAGGGATACGGCCGCGGTCGCGCAGCCCGACGAGCATCGTGCCGTCGTGACGGAAACCCGAGCAGATGTCGAGACGCACCACCCCGGACCTATCGCTGCGGATCGGAGACCCGTCGTACAGATTCACGTACTTGGAGATCATCGCCGCCACCGGCAACTCGTCGAGGACGAGCGCGAGGGGGGTGCACGCGGCCATCTCGTCGGGTAGTGCCTGGTGTAGGGCCGCGCGGAAGCCCTTGCCCACCACCAGGCCGTTCAGGGCCCCAAGTTCCGAGTGAACGGGCGCGGTGGTGATCGTCAGCAGCACGTCGCCTGCGGTCAACTCGGCGCGTACGGTGGCCTCGCCGAGCATGGCCGCGGCGCCCCCCGCATCCGTCAGCAGATCGCGGGCGGCGCCCGTGAGGAGCAGCCCCTTCGCGGTGAACGTCATGTCGACATGGCTGGTGCGGCGCACCGAGCCAACGCGTCGCGGCACCGTTCCGGTGAGTGGCGATTGCATCGCCGCGGGGAGCACGAATCGCTCTGGCTTGCCCTCGACAGACATCGCCGTCAACAATAGGACGCCATGCACCTGGCTTCGCTGGTCGAGATGGTCGAGTCCGGATTCGACGAGCGCGTCCTGTTGGGTACGCACGCCGATCCGGTCACTGGCACTCGCTTCGGACAACTCGTCCGCACCGGCGCAAGCACCCTGCCCGGGTACACAGCGCTCGTGTACGCGGGCGAGAACCACCCGTTGTTGCCGGTGGCGTTGTTCTCCGCGGCGTGGGCGGGGATCCCGTTCGTGCCGGTCAACTACCGCCTCGAGGATCACCACCTCGTGGGGCTCATCGATCGCCAGCCCGGTGCGCTCGTGCTCGCCGACGAGCACACCGCGGCCCGCCTGGGTGGCATCTCCGAGCCGGTGCAGTTGTTCGACGGATGGCTGTCCGCCCTCCCCGCCGAGGCCCCGCCGAGCGAGCCGCCCTTCGACGACGACGAAGTCGCCGTCGTGCTCTACACCAGCGGCACCACCAGCGAGCCGAAGGCCGCCCTGTTGCGCCACCGCCACCTGATGGCCTACCTGCTCGGCACGGTGGAGTTCGGCGGCGCGGGTGAGGACGAAGCGGTGCTCGTGTCGGTGCCGCCGTACCACGTGGCCGGTGTGGCCAACATGCTCTCCAACACCTTCGCCGGCCGGAGGCTGGTGTACCTGCGCCACTTCGACGCTGCTACCTGGCTGAACACCGTGCGCACCGAAGGCGTCACCCACGCGATGGTGGTGCCGACGATGCTGGCCCGCATCGTCGAGGCGCTCGACGGCGCGGAGGCCGATGTGCCCACGTTACGTTCGCTCTCGTACGGCGGCTCGAAGGTCAGTGAGCGAGTGCTCGTGGCCTCGTTGGAGGCGTTCCCCACCACCGGCTTCGTCAACGCCTACGGCCTCACCGAGACTGCGTCCACGATCGCCGTGCTCGGCCCCGAGGCGCACCGCGCCGCGATCACGAGCGACGATCCGGCCGTGCGCCGGCGCCTGTCGTCGGCCGGCCAGGTGCTGCCGATCATCGAAGTGGAGATCCGTGACGATCACGAGCAGCTGGTGGCTGCGGGCGAAACCGGCATGATCTACCTGCGCGGTGAGCAGATCTCGGGCGAGTACGCGTCGGGCAGCGTGCTCGACGCGGACGGTTGGTTCTGCACCCGCGACCGTGGCTCGCTCGACAGCGAGGGGTACCTGTTCATCGAGGGCCGCGCCGACGACACGATCATTCGCGGCGGCGAGAACATCGCCCCGGCCGAGATCGAGACCGTGCTGCTGGCCCACCCAGCCGTGCGCGAGGCGTGCGTGGTCGGCCTGCCCGACGACGTGTGGGGCCAGCGCATCGCGGCGGCCGTCGTGCTGCACCCGGGCCACACCGTGGATCTCGAGGTGCTGCGCGATCATGTGCGCAACGAGTTGCGCGGCTCCAAAACACCCGACACGATCGTGGTGCGCGATTCGCTGCCGCACACCGATACTGGCAAGATGCTGCGGCGTGTGGTGCTCACCGAGCTCACCGCCAAACTCGACCCCAGCTGACCCTCGTCACCACAGGAGATACGAAGATGCCCGTCACCGTCAAGGCCGGCGCCCGCCTCTATGGGGCGACATGCACCACCGAGCTGATCGTCGTCAAGACCCCCGCCACCGAGCTGGAGCTCACGATCGGCGGCCACCCGGCGCTCACCGATGCGTCGGGCCGCACCGGCGCGACCGACGTCGCCGAGGGCCATGGCGGTGGCGCAGGTATGGGCAAGCGCTATGTGGACTCGTCGGGCGGCGTGGAACTGCTCTGCACGAAGGCCGGGGAAGGCCTTCCGGCGGTGGCCGGCGAGGTGCTCGTGTTGAAGGATGCGAAGCCCTTGCCGGCTAGCGACTGATCTCGTCGATCAGGCCCCAACGGAGGGCCTTGGCCGCGTCGATCTCCACCGTGGTGAGCGCGAGCAACGCGGTGCGCCTGCGGCCGATGCGCCGCGGCAGGCTGACCGTGCCGCCTGCGCCCGGGATCAGCCCGAGGCCCAGCTCGGGCAGGGCGATCCGCGTGTCGGGGTGTGCCGTCACATGACCGGCGAAGGCCGCCAGCTCGATGCCGCCACCCAGGGCCGCGCCGTGCAGGTGCACGGTCAGCCGGTCGCGGAGCAGGTGTGCCAAGCGCGCCGGGCTGCGGGCGAGACGGGTGCGGTGGGCGGTGGCGGGGTCGATCCGCGAGCCGAACTCGCCGAGGTCGCCGCCGCTGCAGAACGACGGGCCATTGCCGCCGAGGAGTACCGAGCTGATCGAGGTGTCCAGCACCGCCAGTTGCAGCGCGGCGGTGAGTTCGTCGCGTAGGCGGGTGGAGATCGCGTTGTGGCGGTCGGGGCGGTCGAGGCGGATGTGCAGCACGTCGCCGTCGCGCTCGACGAGCACCGTCGGACTGCTGTCGCCGGCCGCCATGTGCGCGGCCTGCGCCCGCCAGGCAGCGAATTCCGGCCCCGCCTGGAGCGTGGAGTAGACCGCGGATTCAGTGGCCAGGCCAGCCTCCACCTCGGCCCACGGCGCCGAGCGCAGCAGCACGGCGAGTGAGGTTGCCGCGAGGGGGTTGGCCGTGACCAGGCGGCTGAGGGCCTCCAGCGCGACCTCGTCGACGACGACGTCGGCCTCTCGTGGGCCGGTGCGGCCGTCGGTGGCCAGCGTCGCCACCACGACCGGCAGCGCGCCGGGTGAGATGAGGTGCGTGGGCGAGTCGGTGACCACCACGAGTGTCACCCCGTCGGCGCCGCCGATCGCCTCATCGGAAAACGGTGACCGCACGAAGTCGTCGTACTCGCGCGGCGACAGGACGAGGTAGGGGGCGGTCACTTCGTCAGGTTAGGCCGGAGCCATCACCGCGGCCGGGAAGTGCGGTTCTCCAGCAGGGGGAATCGACCTCTAGCATGCGCGGTGATGACCGACGAACTCGTGCTCGACACCTCCGACCTCGATCGGCACATGGGCGTTCCCATGCGCCCGGGCGAACTCAACGACGACGTCGAGCGCAGCGACATCCGCCGCTGGGTGCAGGCGATGCACTACCCGAACCCGCTGCACTACGACGCGAAGTGGGCCGTCGAGAGCCGCTTCGGGGGTCTCGTCGCGCCCCAGTCGTTCACCGTCGCCACCGACACCAGCCATGGCTGCTCGCCCGCGCAGGTGGGCCGCATCCCGAACTCGCACCTCATCTTCGGCGGGGATGAATGGTGGTTCTTCGGGCCGCGCATCGTGCCCGGTGACCACATCGTGTGCCACCGCATGCCCTATGACTACAAGGTGTCCAACACCAGCTTCGCCGGGCCCACGTGCTTCCAGCGCGGCGACACGCTCTACATCAACCAGCGCGGCGAGCGCATCGCCTTGCAGCGCTCCACGGCAATTCGCTATCCGGTACAGGAGGCCAAGGAGAAGAAGCGCTTCGACGGCGCCGGCGACCCGGAGTGGACCGATGTCGAGCTGGAGTCGCTCGAGCAGCGCAAGCAGGCGTTCATCGACCAGATCCAGCAGCTCGGCCACGACAAGCGCCTGTTCGCCGGCGTGAAGGTCGGCGACAAGCTGGCCGAGCACGTCCTCGGGCCGCACAGCCTGGCCAGCTTCACCACCGAATGGCGTGCCTATCCGATGACGGTGTGGGGTGGCATGAAGACCGGCCCCACGACGGTGAGCGCGCTCGAGCTCGGGTACACGAAGGAGATGGCGGGCCACGAGGGCGACAAGCGCATGGAGCGCACGAACCCCGAGCTCACCGATGGCGCCTACTACGGGCCGTCGCGTGGGCACCTGCAGCCGCGGTGGGCGCAGCACGTGGGCATGGCCCGCGGCTACGGCTACGGCGCGTCGATGGGTGCGTGGGTGCTCGACTATGTCTCGGGGTGGGCAGGGGAGTGGGGCGAGATCGTCCACTCCAACGCCCAGTACCGCCACCCTGCGTTCACCGGCGACGCGACGATCATCAACGGCTATGTCGTCGACACGAAGGTGGAGAAGCGCCAGAGCCTGGCGATCGTGAGCGTGGAGCTCACCAACCAGACCGGCGCAACGATGGCCACCGCGACCGTCGAGGTCAAGCTGCCGGTCGAGTAGCCCGCCGCGCCTCCCACCACGATCGGGCACAAGAAGAGGTGGCACTCGTCGACCAGCCCCGCACGGGTGCCGCCCAGTCGAACCTGCCCTCCGCGTCCTCGACGTACCCGTCGAGCGAAGTGATCGCCGCATAGATGAGCTTGGCCATCTCCGCTCCTCAGCTGAGTTCGGTGCGCCCGAGTGCCTTGGCGGCAGCGGGCACGAACAGGTCCACCGCGAACGGGCCGACGTTCGTCGCCCGCAGTTCGATCTCGGGCAGCACGACCGATGGATCGAGCGTGTCGAGCCACACGACCGCAGCCGCGACCTGATCGACCTCCAGCGCGTGCATCGGGAAGCGCACGTCGTCGAGCATCGGCGTCGCCACCGGGCCGGGCGTCACCACGTGCACGGAGATCCCGTCGCGCTCGACCTCCTTCGCCAACGCCCCGGCGAATGCGTTGAGGCCGGCCTTGGAGGCCGTGTAGGCGGCCTTGCCCGGCTGGGGCTGGTGGGCGGCCGCCGAGGAGATGAACACGATGCGCCCACCGGCGGGCATGGTCTGCAGCACGGCCCGCGCCACCAGGAAGGGCGAGCGCAGGTTGGCGGACAGCACGGCGTCGAAGGTGGCCGCGGTCTCCTTGCGCACGAACGTGCCGTCCTGCACGCCCGCCGAGTGCACCAACAGGTCGATCGGGCCCGCTGCCGTCACCACGGTGTCGGCGTCGGCCTCCAGGGCACAGTCGCCGGCCACGTGGCGGGCGCCGATCGATGCCGCGGCTTGGGCCAGTGGGCCCTCGCGGCGGGCGTTGAGCACCACTTCGTAGCCGCGCTCGGTGAGCATCCGCCCGACCGCCAGCCCGATGCCGCTGCTGCCCCCCGTGATGAGTGCCCGTCGTGTTGCTGTGCTGGTCGCCATCGCTTTCACCGTAGTCGGGCGACCCCGGTAATCTGGCCCGGCCAAGAGGGGGAAGAATGATCCTGAACGTCGTCAAGCAACCGGTTCGGGCCAAGTACGCCGATGAGTTTCCGAGCCTCGTCGCCGACTTCGTCGCCGCCACGCGCGCCGAGCCGGGCTGCCTGTCGTACGACTGGTGCCGCAGCGTGGACGACCCGAACCTCTACGTGCTCGTGGAGACGTTCGTGGACGATGCCGCCGGCAAGATCCATGTCGACTCGGCCCACTTCAAGACCGCCATGGAGCAGATGCCGCGCTGGCTGAGCGCGGCCCCCGAGATCATCCACGTGGAGATTCCCGGCGACACCTGGTCGGCGGTCAGCGAAGGCGCCTAGGCGCCTGGGGTGCCTCCCGTCAGCCGGAGCGGAACGCGGCCAGGAGTGTGGCGAGGCCGTCGTCGAGTTGGATCTCGATCGAGCGCAGCATGAACGCGAGCGTCTCGTACGCGCCCACGGTGTAGATCATGTCGAGCATCTGCTGGTCGTCCATCTTGGTGGCCAGCACGGCCCACGTGGCCGCGGTGATGCCGCCGTCGTCGATGAGCTCGTCGACGGCGCGCAGCAGGGCCCGGTCGTGGTCGCTCCACTGCGGCGAGTCGGCCTCGCTCTCGACGCGCCTGATCTCTTCGTCACTGATGCCGGCGTCGTTGGCCATCAACAGGTGCTGTGTGAACTCGTAGTTGGCCTTGCGGCGCACGCCGATGCGCAACACGATCAGCTCACGCTGACGCTCGCTGAGCGTGGTGGCCATGATGATGTGCCCGTTGAACGTGAAGAACGCCTTCGCCAGCGCGGGGTGGTGGGCGTACGTGGAGAGCAGGTTCATCGCCTTCGGCCGGCCCTCGGAGATCGGTTGGGCGTGACGCTTCACGGGGGGCGTCATCGACGCGAGTGCGTCGCGCATCTCCGGCGGCCAGTCGCGGATCGGGATGGGATTGATGCGGGGCGTCATGACGACTGGATCTGCTCGTCACCCGTAAGTGTTGTGCGGTGCATGTCGCGCGGCGACATCGGGTCGTAGGGGAGCGCCCGGTGTAGTACGCCGCGGTTGTCCCAGATGACAAGGTCGCCGAGCTTCCACTCGTGGCGGTACACGCGGTCCGGTGCGGTGGAGCGCTGGAGGAGGGCGGCGAGCATGGCCTCGCCCGCCGCGTGACTCATGCCCTCCACGCTCTCCGCGGTGGGGCCGAGCACGACCGACTTGCGGCCGTCGTGGTGGTGCCAGATGAGGGGCTGCGTCTTCGAGGGCCGCGCCCGCCACATCGCCAGCATTTCCGGCGTCGGGTTCCGCTCCAGGCGGCGCTGCGTGGCCTCGATCGAGTGCACCACACGGATCGCGTCGAAACGCTGCTGTTCCTCGGCGCTGAGCGCGTTGTAGGCGGCGTAGGTGCTGGCGAACTCGGTCTCGCCGCCGGAGTCGGCGACGCCGTGCGCGGCAAGGAGGGTGGCCTTGATCGGGATGTCGTCGGTGAGTCCGTCGATGTGCCAGTCGAACGTGCCGCGCAGGTAGGCCGCCACGGGGTTCTTCGCCGGGTCGAGCGTCACCCGGAAGATCTCCGCGTTCTCACCCTTGCCGAACACCTCCACCTGGCCGAGGCGCTTGCTGAAGGCGATGTGGGCCGCGTCGTCGAGGTGCAGTTCGCGGAACACGAGCACTCCTGTTGCCTCGAGCGTGGAGTGCACCCACTGGGGTATGTCGGGATCGTGGAGCAGTTGGTCGATGCTGACGCCCTGCACATCCACGCCGACCGTGTCGGTCAGCTCCTCGGTCCTGATGTTGACGGCCACTGCGGAACCCCCCGGTGCGACGGCGCTCGGATGTTAACGGCTTCCCCCGAGTCGGTACGATCGGCCGATGCCGTCGGACCAGAGCCCGCACAAGTTCCCGAGGTTCGCCAACGTGGAGGACGAGCGTCGCCAGCGCAAGCAACGCCTCGCGGCAGCGTTCCGACTGTTCGGCCACTACGGCTTCGACGAGGGGTCGGCCGGGCACATCACCGCCCGCGACCCCGGGCTGCTCGATCACTTCTGGGTCAACCCGCTCGGCAAGCACTTCCGGAAGATCCGCGTGCGCGACCTCATCCTGGTCAACCACGAGGGCGAGGTGGTCGAGGGCACCTGGCCGGTGAACCGGGCCGCGTTCGTGATCCATTCGCGCATCCACGCGGCCCGGCCAGACGTGGTGGCCGCCGCCCACTCGCACTCGTTGTACGGCAAGGCCTGGTCGACGCTGCACCGCCCGCTCGACCCGATCACGCAGGACTCCTGCGCGTTCTACAACGACCATGTCGTGTTCGACGACTTCACCGGCGCCGTGTTCGAGCTCGACGAGGGCCAGCGCATCGCCCAGGCGCTCGGCCACCACAAGGCCGCGATCCTCGCCAACCACGGCCTCATCACCGTCGGCGGCACGGTCGACGAGGCGGTGTGGTGGTACCTCTCCATGGAGCGCTCGTGCCAGGCGCAGATGATCGCCGAGGACATGGGCAAGCCCGTGCTCATCGACCCCGATCACGCCGCCCTCACCTACTCCCAGGTCGGCGTTCCCCGCGCCGGTTGGTACCAGTTCCAGCCCCTGTACGACTGGATCGTCGACGAACAGCCCGACCTGCTCGAGGAGTAGGGCGGGTCGCTCGTCCCGCCTCCTGCTTCTGTGTCACCGCACAGACGTTGTGTCGCTCTGTGCGGTGAGGCAGACGCCTACTCCACCGCGCGGTGCAGGTGGCCGGTGAAGTGGGTCGACCAGTCGATGAGGTCGTGGGGCACGGTGTAGCCGGCCTCGTCGTTGATGTCGGCCCAGTGGGCGGCGACATCCTCCATGGTGGGCCCCG
>JAYRWH010000072.1:0-58132 GCA_041918155.1 Ilumatobacteraceae bacterium
CCCCCCCCCCCCCCCCCCCCCCCCCCCCCCCCCCCCCCCCCCCCCCCCCCCCCCCCCCCCCCCCCCCCCCCCCCCCCCCCCCCCCCCCCCCCCCGCCCCGCCCCCCCCCGCCCCCCCCCCCCCCCCCCCCCCCCCCCCGACACAAAGCGCAAAGGGCACGGAGGGGTGCGGGTGGGCGCCGTCAGAGCGGGGCGTCGGGGGTGTAGTTCTCCTGGCCGGTGCGACGGGCGCGGATGGCATAGACGACCGTCCAGCCCCAGAACAGGACGAACACGAACACGCCGATCCCGATGCGCACGGAGGTGGGCCACGGGCGGCCGGTGACGAAACCCTCCACCGTCGCCGCGAGCAGGAACGCGACGACGAGGCCGGTGAGCACACTGCCCGAGCGGCGCGCCTCCTCGGTGAGGGCGTGTGCGCGCGGCCGGTCGCCGGGCGCGATGAGCGCCCACCCGATGCGCAGCCCCGCGGCGCCGGCCACCACCACGGCCGACAACTCCAGCATTCCGTGCGGGAGTATCAGTCCCCAGAACTTGTCGGCCTGCCCCACATGGGTGAACAGACCCCCGGCGACGCCACCGTTGGCGCCGTTCCACGCGAGCAGCGCCGCGGTGACGACGCACAGGAGGATTCCCGCGGCGAACGCCAGGAAGCCGACGCGGATGTTGTTGAGGAACACCTGGGTGGCGAACTCCTGGGACGGCTGATTGGAGTAGTAGTCCTCGAAGTCCTGGTCGATGTACTGCTGGCCGGCGGCGTCGGGTGCGACCACGTCGAACGCGGCCGGCGACACGGCGAGCCAGATCTGGAACACGGCCCACGGCACGAATGTGAGCAGCGCGGCCACCGCGATGAACCGGCGCAGCGCATAGATCGCGGCAGGGAACGTGACGGTGGCGAACTGCACGACACCGCGCTTGACCTCCGGGTCGCGCTGCCCGTAGAGCACGCCGTGGGCATCACCGACCAGCAGTGTGAGCCGGCTGATGAGGACCGTGTCGGCGGCGTACTCCACTCGCGCGAGCGCGAGGTTGGCGCCGACGCGCTGGTAGAGGTGCACCAACTCGTCGAGTTCGTCGGGTGCCATCGACGTCAGCCGACGCGCCCGCTCCGTGAGTTGTTGGAGTCGCCACCAGGCACCTTGATGTGCCGCGACGAACGCGTCGATGTCCACCGCCGCGTAGGGTAACCGAGTAATGGACGGCGTAAGGGACGGCATCGTCACCCCCGAGGCGGTGGTGCTCGAACTGGAGACCGCGGGCCTTGCGTCTCGAGCCTTCGCCGGCCTCATCGACCTGGCGGTGCAGTTCGGCATCCTCATCGTCGCCGGGATGCTGCTGAGCCTGGTCGGCTTGATGAACTCCTCCGACCGCACCGTCACGGTGATCCTCCTCGCCGCGGTGATGATGGGTTACCCAGTGGTGCAGGAGACCCTCTGGCGGGGGCGCACGATCGGCAAGCGGGCGATGGGCCTGCGCGCGATCACCGTCGAGGGCGCGCCGATCCAACTGCGCCACGCGATGCTGCGGATGATGGGCGGCCTCGTCGACCGCTACCTGCCGCCGATCGGCGTCACCGGCATCCTGTTCGTGCTCGCCACGGCGCGCCACCAACGGGTGGGCGACCTGCTGGCCGGCACGATCGTGATCCGCGACCCGGTGCGCATGGGCCTGCCGCCCGCCGTGTGGTTTCCGGTGCCGCCGGGGATGGAGGCGTTTGCGGCGACGATCGACCCGACGGCGATGACCGACGCGCAGTACACCGTGATCCGATCGTTTCTCATGCACAACCGCGAGCTCACGCCTGACGCGCGCTACACGCTCGCCCGCGATCTCGCTGGTCGGGCGGCGGCAGTGCTGCGCCACGATCAGGGCATCGTGCACCCTGAGACGTACCTGCTCTGCGTGATCAGCCGGTACCAGCGAGCCAAGTTCGGTCGCCACTGACACGACCGACCGCGCCCGCCGCCGCTTCAGCCGGCGATGCCGCCGCCGAGCACGTATTCATCGGCTGGGTCGTAGAACACCACGCTCTGGCCGGGCGCCACCCGGCGCTGCGGCGTGTGCCAGCGCACCTCCACGCCGCCGTCCGCATTGCCGATGGTTGCCACCGCGGTCGCGCCGTGCGCGCTGCACTGCACGCGCACCTCGCCGCTGACGGGCGACGCGGCCCACACCATGTCGTGCACGCGCATCCGCTCGGTGAACAACAGGTCGTCGCTTCCGACGGTGACCGTCGCCGTTGCGTGGTCGATGCCCACGACATATTGCTTGGGTCCGCCACCGGGCAGGCCGAGCCCGCGTCGCTGGCCGAGCGTCACCAGCTCCAGCGACTCCACCACGCCCACCGGCGCACCGTCGGCGGCCTCGATCACTTGCGCGCGGCGAAACGGGATGCGGCTGCCGAGGAACGCCTCGCGGCCGCCGGCGTGGGTGATGAAGCACACGTCCTGGCTGTCGGGCTTGGCCGCCGTGCGCAGGCCGAGCGCGGTGGCCCGCGAACGGACGTCGGCCTTCGTCATCGTGCCGATCGGGAACAGGGTGCGGGCGAGGTCGCGCTGGGTGAGCATGTGCACGACATAGCTCTGGTCCTTGGCCTCGTCGCGGCCGCGGCCCACGTAGTGGTGGCCGTCGTGCTCGACGATGGTGGCGTGGTGGCCGGTGGCGACGGCGTCGAAGCCGAGCAGGTCGGCGCGTTCGCTGAGGCGATGGAACTTGAGGTGGCGGTTGCACTCGATGCACGGGTTGGGGGTGAGCCCGACCCGGTGCGCCTCCACGTAGGGCCCGACGACGTGCTGGTCGAAATCGTCGGTGAAGTTGAACACGAGGTGGTCGATGCCGAGCTGCTGGGCGACACGGCGGGCATCGTCGACATCGGCGATCGAGCAGCACCCGGTGTCGCTGTCGCCGCCCCACAGGCGCATGGTGATGCCCACGACCTCGTGGCCGTCGCCCAGCAGCTCGGCCGCGGCGACGGAGGAATCCACGCCGCCGCTCAGCGCGACGAGCACCTTCACGGCTGCCTCCGCAGGCGGCGCACGGCCGAGGTGACGGCTTCGATGCCGCGCTCCACATCGGCCTCGGTGCTGCTGCTGCCGAGCGTCAGCCGCAGCGCGCCGATCGCGCGCCCGCGGGGCACTCCCATTGCGGCGAGCACGTGCGAGGGCTCCATCGCCCCCGCCGCACAGGCCGAGGCGGCGCTTGCGCACACGCCGGCCTCGTCGAGCAGGAACAACAGGGCCTCGTTCTCGATGCCCTCGATGCACAGGTGCGCGGAACCCGCCACCTTGGCCGAGCGCGGCACGGTCTCGTGCACTCCGTCGAGGGCGCCGACGATGCCGTCGACGAGGGCGTCGCGCAGGGTGGCGATGCGCGGCACCTGCTGGCCGCGCTCGGCGTCGGTGAGGCGCAGCGCCTCGGCGAGGGCGACGATGCCGCCGACATTGTGCGTGCCGCTGCGCCGCTCGCGCTCCTGCCCGCCGCCAATGATGAGCGGCTCGAACGCGACGCCGTCGCGGGCGAACAGCACGCCGACGCCCTTGGGGCCGCCGAACTTGTGCGCCGACATTGCGAGGAAGTCGACGTGGGGCGTGATCGTGCGCAGGTCGAGCCACGACGGGGCCTGCACCGCATCGGTGTGCAGCACCGCGCCGGGCCCGTGGGCGCGAACGACGGCGGCGACGGCCGCGATGTCGTTGATCGTGCCCACCTCGTTGTTGACCGCCATCACGCTCACCACGGCGTCCCGCCCGTCGAGCGCATCCAGTGCAGCGGCGAGTGCATCGAGATCGACCGCGCCCGTCGGTGTCGCGGCTACCACGATGCCGCCCGCGCGGTGCACGCACTCCAGCACCGCATGATGCTCCGCGGCCGGGCATATCGCCACGGCCTCGGGCCGCCGCACGAGGGAACCGAGGATCGCCGTGTTGTCGGCCTCCGTGCCGCTGCCGGTGAACACCACCTCGCCCGGCCAGCAGCCGAGCACACCGGCCACGACTTCGCGGGCCTCATCGACGGCCTGGCGGGCCTCGCGGGCGAAGCGGTGCGAGCCCGACGGGTTGGCAAACTGCTCGGAGAGGAACGGGAGCATGGCCGCGACGGCCTCGGGCCGCATCGGCGTGGTCGCCGCGTGGTCGAGGTAGGTGAGGTCACGCATTGCCCACAGGCTACGGACCCCCACCGACGGTCGCGTTTGAAGTCGAATCGGCGCCGTACGCGCCGGAGCCTTCAAACGCCGGATCAGGTGACGGGGAGGCCGGCGTCGGACAGGGCGTGCAGGGCGCGGCCGGGGCGCGAAGGGGCGATGAGGAAGGCCGCGGCATGGATGGCGCGGCCCTTGGGCTCGGCGCGGGTGGCCGCGAACAGTGGTGTCACCATCTCGCCGACGGTGACCTCGAGCGCGTGGCCGCCGGCGGGGCCGGTGAGGTCGGCCGCCTTCGTGTCGGCCATGGCCAGGCAACAGCGCCGGACGTTGGCCGTGGGCACCATCATCGTCTCGGCGAGCACCACATGGTCGTGCACCACGAGGCCGGCGGGCACCACCACCAGCCAGCGCCGCGAGAAGCGCTGCAGCCGCTGGAACAGTGCGTACCCAGATGCCACCGCGAGCGCGGCGTCGACCCCGCCCGCCACCCACGCATGCGCGCCGAGCAGCAGCGCGGCAGCCACCACGAGAGCGCACCACACCAGCCACGACAGGGCGACCGGCAGCACGAACGCAGCCGGCATGTGCAGCGGCAAGCGGCGTTCCTCGCCGTAGGCGGCGCCCTGCACCATCGCTTCGCCGGTCTCGGCGGCGAACGCCACGGCCGCGGTGAGCAGCGCCGCCGCGAGCGCAACGGCACCGACCGCGCCATCGGTGCCGGCGACGAGGGCTGCACCCGCGGCCACGACGCCGAGCGGGCCACACATGCGCACCGCGGTGAGACCGAGAGCGCCGGGCACGACGAGCGACACCACGAGCGCGGCGACGACCACCCACCACATGACAGCGGCCGGCACCGCGGCACCAGCGGCCCGGCCGTCGCCGGCCGCGGAGATCGCCAGGCCCACCAGCACCGCGGTGGCGACCGTGGCGGCGCGCAGCGTCCAGAGGAACGTGTTGGGTGTGGGCGCGGCGTTCACCGGCACCGCACCAGATTTGTCGAGTGGGGCAGCACCGGGCCAACGTATCGGCGAAGGGCTGTCTGCGCCTCCTCCATCATCCCGCCTCGTGGCCGGTGGGGGCGGCGCGCGACGATGGTCCGGATAGTGCGTCCGCACCCCCGAGCGCGACGGAAGGAGGTTCCCCGATGGCAGCAGGCTCGCATCGCATTCCCCATGGCATCGGCGGTGGCATCGCCACCGGCATCGGCGGGCTTCCCCACCTCGACGCCGTCGAAGCCGCCGACTTCGCCCTGCAGCACATGGGCATTCCGGCGATCCCCACCCTGCCTCGCCGCTCACCGGCGGAGAGCTATGTCGCCAAGGCGATGGTGGGCATGCAGGGCATCACGGTCGGCCAATACGGCAGCATCGCCATCGACGTGCACCAGGTCGATGCGCTCGCCCCGGTCGTCACTGATCTGTCCGACGATGCGTTCGTCGGTTTCCGCACCTTCCTCGAACGGGCCGCGGTCGCCCGGCGCGAGGGCACGTTCAGCGGCCCGGTGAAGTGGCAGTTCGTCGGGCCGGTCACGCTCGGCCTGGCGCTGATGCGCGCCGGCGTGCCGATGAGCGAAGCCTTCGAGGCCGCGGTGCGGTGTGTGCGCGAGCGCTTGCAGCACCTCATGGATGCCGTCGCCGCCGCACTGCCGCACAGCACCCAGGTCGTGATCATCGAAGAGCCGTCGCTGGACGAGATGATGCACCCCGGGTTCCCGCTCGCGCCCGACACCGCGATCGATCTCGTCTCGGGCGCTCTTGCCGCGGTCGAGACGACAGCTGTCTCGGGTCTGCACGTGTGCGGTTTGGCGGACATCCCCTCACAGCTCGCGGCCGGGCCGGCGATCCTCTCGCTCCCCGTGCGCCCCGAGGTGGCCGAAGCTGCGGGTTATCTGGTGCGGTTCATGGAGCAGGGCGGGGTCATCGCCTGGGGCGTGGTGCCCACCGCCGGCCCGATCATCACGTCCGTCGAACGGCCGTGGCGGCAGCTCTCCGCGCTGTGGTGCGAGCTCGTGCAGCGCGGCGCCGATCCGGCGATGTTGCGCCAGCAGGCGATTGTCACCCCCGAGTGTGGGTTGGCCTCGCACTCGCCCGCGGTGGCCGAACGTGTGCACCGGATCGCGGCCGAGGTGGGGGCGCGCGTTCGCGACCAGGCGGTCGCGTCGCGCTGGGTCCTCGGCGCCTGATCTCCGGCCGTCTAGAGTTCGACTCCATGAGCGACTTCGGATCAGACCCTCAGCTTCCGCCCCCGCCCACTGCGGCGTCGGCCCCGCCGCCGCCCCCGGGCTACGCGCCGCCTCCCGGCTATGCCGGGTATCCGGTCGCTGTACAGAAGCCACCGCGCCCGGCCGTGCCGGTCGCCGGCTACCTGTGTCTCGCCGCCGGTGCCCTGTTGATTCTCGGCTCGGTGCTGAACTGGTACACGGTCTTCGGTGAGAAGTACAACGGCTTCTCCAAGGCGCTCGACGCCACGGGAGACACGGTGTCCAACGACGGACCCGCCTTCGTGTTCTTCGCCGTCCTCGCCATCGGCGCGGGCATCACGTTCCTCGCTGCCCGGCGTGTGCTCGCGCTGGCAATCGTCGTCCTCGTGTTCGAGGTGTTCGCGATGATCGCCGCCTTCGCCGACATCGGCGACATGTCCGATCTGAAAGATGTCGGCGGCAGCGCCGTCTCCACCGGATCGGGGCTCTACGTCGTGTTGATCGGCTCGCTGCTCGGCATCGCCGGCAACGTCGTCGCCATCGCCAAGCGTCGACGCTGAGGTTCGATGACGCACGTCGACTTTCGCAAGCTGAACGGATGGGCCGTCGCCGCCGGGGTAGGAGCCCTGCTGGCGCTGGTCGGCGCGTTCTTGCCGCTGATGTCGGTGGGTGGTCGCTCCTATTCCGGCTCCGACATCCCCGTCGGGAACGCCGTCGCCTGGTCGGTGGGCCAGCACAACACGATCACGCTGCTGCTCGAGCGTCGCGATCTTGCGGTGCTGGTCACGATCATGGTGCTGTTGCTCGCCGCACTGTGCGCACTCGGCCGGTTCACCCGCTGGTCCGCCGGCCTCGGGGTGATCCTCAGCGCCGGGGTGTTCCACCTGCTCATCTCGATGGTGCAGCGGGCGGAGAACATCGGTGTGCCCTCCAGCCTCGACGTGCAGTACTCGCTCGGCACGGTGCTCTGCCTCGCCGGGCCGTTGCTGTCGCTCGTGGGTTTCGTGGCGGTGCTCGCCCGGCGACACTGAGCGCATGACGCCAGCCGAGCGCATCCACGAACTTCGCCGCGAGATCGCCCATCACAACGAGCGCTATTACGCGTTCGACGCTCCCGAGATCAGCGACGCCGACTACGACCGGTTGGTGCGCGAACTCGCTTCGCTGGAGGCCGAGCACCCCGAGCTGGCCAGTGACGAATCGCCCACGCGGCAGGTCGGCGCCGGGGCGCTCTCCACGTCGTTCAGCGAGGTCGTGCACCGTGTGCCGATGACGAGCCTCGACAACGCGATGGATGTCGCCGAGCTGGCCGCGTGGGGCGAACGCCTCGCCAAGGGCCTGGCCGGTGAGACTCCACGCTTCGTGTGCGAGCCGAAGATCGACGGGCTGGCGATGAGCCTGCGCTACGTGGGCGGCCGCTTCGTGCAGGCCGCCACCCGCGGCGACGGGCGGGTGGGAGAGGACGTCACACTCAACGTCGCCACGATCGCCGATGTGCCCAAACAACTGCCCCCCGGCGCGCCCGAGGTGTTGGAAGTGCGCGGCGAGGTGTATCTGCCGATCGCCGCGTTCGAGCGGCTGAAGGCGACCAAAGAACAAGAGAACATCGAGCGCGTCGCTGCCGGTCGCAAGCCCGATCCGGTACCGGTGAACCCGCGCAACGCGGGAGCGGGCAGCCTGCGCCAGAAGGACCCGACCATCACCGCGTCGCGGGGACTCGCGCTGTGGAGCTATCAACTCGGCGAGGTCATCGGCGGGCCTGAGTTCACGACCCATCACGAGACGCTGGAGTACTTGCGCGGCCTCGGCTTCCCCGTGAACCCGCTCATCCGCGTCGTCGACACGCTGGAGGAGGTGATGGCGTTCTGCCGCGAGCGGGTCGAGCAGCGCCACGCGCTGGAGTACGAGATCGACGGCGTGGTGGTGAAAGTCGATGTGCTCGCCCAGCGTGAGGTGTTGGGCTTCACCTCGCGTGCGCCGCGGTGGGCGATCGCGTTCAAGTTCCCGCCCGAGGAGCGCACCACGATCTTGAAGGCGATCGAAGTGTCCGTCGGTCGCACCGGCCGCACCACGCCGTTCGCCGTGCTCGATCCGGTGTTCGTCGGTGGCTCGACGGTGTCGATGGCCACGCTGCACAACCAGGATCAGGTGGCTGCGAAAGACGTGCGCCCCGGCGACACGGTGGTGGTACGCAAGGCCGGCGACGTGATCCCCGAGGTCGTCGGGCCGGTGCTCTCGCTACGCCCCGACGGGTTGCCGCCATGGCAGTTCCCCACCGTGTGCCCGTGCCCGCTGAAGACCGAGTTGGTGCGCCCCGAGGGCGAGGCCGACACCCGCTGCGTCGAGTCCTCCTGCCCGTACCAGCGCGACCAGCGGATCATCTACTTCGCGTCGCGCGGGGCGATGGACATCGAGGGCCTCGGCGAGAGCACCGTGTTCCAGCTCAGCGACGCGGGCCTGGTGGCCGACGCCGGCGACATCTACTCGCTCACCCGCGAGCAGTTGCTGACGCTCGACAAATGGGGCGACACGAAGGCCGACAACCTGCTCGCCGCGATCGAGGGCTCGAAGTCGCGGCCGCTGCCGAAGGTGCTCACCGCGCTCGGGTGCAAGGGCCTCGGGCCGTCGGCGAGCGAGTCGCTGGCGCGCGCGTTCGGCACGCTCGACGCGATCATGCAGGCGGGCGAGGCCGACCTCGCCACCACCGATGGCGTTGGCCCGACGATCGCCGGCGCGATCGTGCGCTGGTTCGCGGTGCCTGCCAACCGTGAGTTCGTGGAGAAGCTGCGCGCTGCCGGTGTGGAGTTCGGCCGGGTCGAGGTCAGTCGCCTGCCGCAGAATCTGGTCGGCAAGGCGGTGGTGGTGACGGGCACGCTGGAGGGCTTCAGTCGCGAGGAGGCCGAGGCCGCGATCAAGGACCGCGGCGGCAAGAGCCCCGGCAGTGTGAGCGCCAAGACCTACGCCGTCGTCGTGGGCGCGGAGCCGGGTGCATCCAAGCTCACCAAGGCGCATGACCTCGGCATCCCGATCCTCGACCGCGAGGGCTTCCTGACGCTGCTGGAGACCGGTGAACTCCCGGGCTCGTGATCCGGGTCAGAAGACTTCGAAGGTCCAGCTGAACGAGCGGGCGTGGCTGCGGCCGTCGATGAGCTTCCAATAGATGACCTGGACGAGATGCACGCCAGGGGTGAACTTGCTGATGCTCGAACCCTCGACGGGGTCGAACGTGAGCGTGGCGTTGCCGGGCTCGAAGACCGTGGTGGGCGGGACTTCGATCTGCTGGCCGGGCTTGGTCTGGCCGCGCAGCTCATCGAGGTTCACCGTCTCCAGCTCCAGCCCGTCGATGATGAGCACACCGGTGTAGCCGGGCAGCAGGTCGACGAACACCTGCGTCTGGACGGGCACCTGGGTGGCGCCGCGCACGGGATCGATGCTCTCGATCGCCTCCGGCAACTGGTAGCCCTCGTCGCCGGTGATCGCCAGGTCGAGGGCCATGAACATGGCGACGATGCACACCGCGATGATCGCGGACACCACCACGAGCGAGAGTTGGGGACGCCGGAAGCGGAGGGGCACCCGCCCATTCTCGCCGGACGCGAACGCGTTTCGCACCGCAGCGCGGCGGTTTGCGCGCCCATCCAAGCTAGGTTCAGGGGTCGCCATGGTGGAGAACAAGCCACAGAACTCGGGCCGCATCGTTGCCGGCCGTTACCGACTCGGAACACGGCTCGGCACAGGGGTCGAGGCCGCTGCTTTCGAGGCCTTCGACGAACAGCTGCAGCGCATGGTCGTGCTGAAGATCGTCAACCCCGAGCTCGGCGACGCGCCCCAGGTGCGGCGCCAGTTCCGCAGCACGATGGCGGTCGCGGCCGGCATCGACCACCCGAACGTGGCCCCGATCCACGACTTCGGCACCGACCGGTGGGGTCCGCGCGAGGTGCTCTACCTCGTGACCGAGCACTACAACGGCGGCAGCCTGCGCGACATCCTCGATCGCGGCCGCCTGCTCGCCCCGTCGCAGGCCCTCGTGGTCGGCCTCGATGCCTGCAAGGGCCTCGACGCGATCCACCGCGCCGGCCTCGTGCACGCCGACATCCGCCCGGCCACGCTCGTGTTCGGTGACGACCGCCGCCTGCGGATCATCGATGTCGGCCTGTCGCAGGTGTTGCACGGCGTCACCGACGCGGCCGCGGTCGGCATCGATCGTGTGCGCTACAGCTCGCCCGAGCAGGCCCTCGGCCAGCCCGCGGAGCCGCGCAGCGACGTCTACTCGCTGTGCCTCACGCTCATCGAGTCGCTTTCCGGCAGTGTGCCGTTCGAGGCCGACTCGGCCGTGGCCACGCTGGCCAATCGCGTCGACAAGCTGATGCCCGTCTCGGCCGATCTCGGCCCGCTCGCCGCCGTGCTCGAGCGCGCCGGGCGCCCTGGTGCCGCCGATCGTTACACCGCGGCCGAGTTCGGTCGGGCGCTCGTGCAGGCGGCGGAGAAGCTGCCCCGGCCGGCGCCGATCCCGATCCTCGGTGGCTCCACGTTCACCGACGCGGCGGCGGCCGCTGCGCAAGAGGCCGCGGCGACGCGCCCGCGCGAAGTCGCCCCGCCGATCATGATCGCCACTTCGGCCACGCCGGCGATGTCGGCGCCCACGCGGGCGGTGCCCGAGATCGACCCCGATGTCGACATGGGCGACTACGAGGAGCGTCCCAAGCGCAGCAAGAAGTGGCTCATCGCGCTCGTCGCGGTCCTGGCACTGGCCGGCGCGGCCGCCGCCTACTTCGCGCTGAAGCCGGACATGATCGCCGTCCCCGACCTCACAGGGCTGGAGGAGGGCGTTGCCCTCAACCAGGTCAGTGGCGACTTCGACACGACGGTGCAACGCGAGCCGAGCGACGAGGTGGAAACGGGACTTGTCATCCGCACCGACCCAGCCGCCGGCGCCAGCGTGGAGAAGGGCAAGACGCTCACGATCGTGGTGAGCAGCGGCCCACCTCCGAGCGTCCTGCCCGAGCTGAGCGGCCTCACGCTGGAGGGCGCTCGCCAGGCACTGGCAGTCGCGGGGCTCGAGGTGCAAGAGGCCGAGCCCGAGTTCTCCGACGATGTTCCCGAGGGCGTCGTGATCGCCTGGGTGGTCCCCGATTCGCCCACCCTGTCGGCCGGCGCCACCGTCACCAAGGGCACCGTGGTGAAGATCACGGTCTCCAAGGGTCCGGCCCCGCGCATCGTTCCCGACCTCATCGGCAAGACGTACGAGGAAGCCACCACGATCCTGGAGGGCCTCGGCCTCGTCATCGCCAAGGGTGAAGACGTGTTCGACCCGGCGGTGCCCGTGGGGATGATCGCGGGAGCGGTCCCGGCGAAGGACGCCTCCGTCACGATCGGCGACACCGTCACGGTCAGCCTGTCGAAGGGGCCCGACGTGGTGGCGCTCCCGGCGGTGTCCGGCGATTACAACGCGATCATTGCCGCCCTGCAACTGGCCGGCTTCACGATCGGTCAGGTGAACGGCAACCCGGCCCTCCCGTTCCTGTCATTCAGCGTCAACGGGTTGCCCGCCGCTCCCGGCCAGACATTCCCCCGCGGCACTGCCGTGAATCTGTTCTTCAAGCCGAAGTGACCGACTTCACCGCTCCGGCGGCCGATCAGTAACGTTCGGTCACCAACGGCGAACATGGAGGTTCACGGAATGGGTTCACTCGACGGGCGCGTCGCGATCATCACCGGCGCCGGTCGCGGCATCGGCCGCGAGCATGCGCTGTTGTTCGCCGCCGAGGGCGCCAAGATCGTGGTCAACGACCTCGGTGGGGCCAACGACGGCACGGGCACCGATCTCACCCCCGCCCAGCAGGTGGTCGAGGAGATCACAGCGCTCGGTGGCGAGGCCGTCGTCAACGGTGACAATGTCGCCGACTGGGAGGGTGCGCAGCGGATGGTCAACCAGGCCATCGAGACGTTCGGCGACCTCGACATCCTCGTCAACAATGCGGGCATTCTGCGCGACCGCGTGATCGTCAACATGACCGAGGAGGAATGGGATGCGGTCATCGCCGTCCACCTCAAGGGCCACTTCGCGCCCACCCGCTGGGCCGCCGCCTACTGGCGCGAGCAGCACAAGGCGGGCATCCACAAGCCGCGCAACCTCGTGCACACCTCCAGCACGTCGGGCCTGTTCGCCAACCCGGGCCAGGCCAACTACGGCGCGGCAAAGACCGGCATCGCCACGTTCAGCCAGATCGCGGCGAAGGAACTCGCGCGCTACAACGTCAAGAGCAACACCATCGCCCCGGCCGCTCGCACGCGGCTGACGATGGCGTTGTCGGGCATCGAGCACGTGATGCAGCCCAAGGACGGGGCGTTCGACCCGTGGGATCCGGCCAACATCTCGCCGCTCGTGGTCTACCTGGCCTCCGCCAACTGTGTGTTCAACGGTGAGACGTTCCTCGTGTCGGGTGGCAACGTCACGCTCGTGGAGAGCTGGGCCCGCGGGCGCCACGTCGAGCGCGACTCGAAGTGGTCGGTCGGCGAGCTGACCGAGGCACTCGCCCTGCTCGCCCGGTCGTAGTCGGAGCGTCGTGAACGACCGGGCCCCCCGGGAGTCCGTCCGCGACCGCGCCGACCACACCGTCGCGGTGGATTCGGCGGGCGTCGACGAGATCGGGGTGATCCCGTGGCCGATCCTGCTGCGTCGCCGGTTGGCGCAGAAGGTTGGCCTCGACCAACGCTGGGCGGTGCTGTGGGTGGTGCTGAGCGGGCTGTTCACCACCGGCTTCACGATCACGTTGCTGGTGGTGTCGCTCGAGCGCATCGCCGGGGAGGTGCACACGACGCCGACGGTGCTGACGTGGGCCATTACCGGCCCGATGCTCGCGTTCGGCGTCGTCGGCCCGGCCTTCGGCAAGGCCGGCGACCTGTGGGGCCACAAGCGCATCTTCACCGGCGGCCTGCTGTTCGCCGCGCTGTTCTCACTGCTGTCAGCGCTGGCGTGGAACGCGGGCGTGCTCATCTTGTTCCGCATCCTCGCGGCCACGGCCGGTTCCGCGTGCGGCCCGTCGGCGATGGCCTACATCAACCGCATGTTCGACGCCGGTGAGCGGGTGAAGCCACTCGGGTACTGGAGCTTCGTCACCGCCGGGTCGCCGGTCATCGGCGTGGTCCTGTGTGGCCCGCTCGTCGATCATGTTGGCTGGCGGGCGATCTTCGCTGTGCAGGCACCGCTGTGCTTCGCCGGGTTCCTCTTGGCGGCGTGGCTGTTGCCCCAGACGGATCGTGGGCGTGATGTCAGGTTCGACGTGTGGGGTTCGATCACGCTCGGGGTGGGGGCCTGCCTGCTGCTCGCCGGGATCAGCCAGGGGCGCATCTGGGGGTGGAGCAGTAGAGCGACGATCGGCTGCTTCGTCGGCTCGGTGGTGCTCGTGGTGGCCTTCGTTCGCATCGAACAGAGGGCGGCGGCACCGCTGGTGGTGTTGCGCTGGTTCCGCACGCGCAACTTCGCCTGGCCGGTGCTCAGCCAGATGATGGCCAACTTCGCGTACATGGGGGGCTTCTTCCTCATCCCGCAAGTGCTCGGCCGGCGTGGCCTCGGGCTGTCGACCACGACCATCGGCAACCTGGTGATCCCTCGCCCGTTGACGTTCTCCCTGCTTGCTCCGCTGGCCGCAATCGTCACCATCAGGGTCGGCGAGCGCGTCGCCGGTATGGCCGGGGCCGTTGCCCTCGTCACGTCGATGCTGATGTGGGCCACGGTGGGGCAGGGCGCCGGCTTCCCATTCATCATCGCCGCCACGGCGATGTCGGGCGTCGGCCTCGGCATCTCCTCGCCGGCGCTCACATCGCTGATGGCCGGCTCGGTCGACCCGGGCGACCTCGGCGTCGCCGGCGCGATGCAGCAGCTCATGACCCAGCTCGGTGCCGTGCTCGGCTCGGCCGTGCTCGCCACTGCCAGTGCCACGGCCACGGCCGACAACATGAGCCCGTTCCACACCGCCTTCATCATCGCCGCCGTGGTGGCCGCGTGCGGCGGAGTCTGCGCCGCCTTCGTGCACAGCACCCCCCGTCAGGTTGCCTGAACGGCCGACGGGGCCGGCCGGGCTTGTCCGGCAGAGCACTGGCGTGTTCACTTCTCTCGGACGCGGCCGGGCGCCCTTGCCGATTCGCCGACTTGCTGGCCATCAGGTGAAGATCAACAAGGTCGTGAAGACGGCACCGGCGACCTTCGCGGTAGTGCCCGGGAGCATCAGCCGATCGACGCGCTGGCGCTGCCTCCACTGGGAGGGCTTTCTCCTGGTGCGTCCGAAAGACGTGAACTGATGCAGATGTGACGTGCCGGCGGGGCCGGCACCGCCCCTCGCGGCAGCGTCAGACCGTGATGTCGTTGATCTCGCCGGCGATCTGCTTGGCGACCTGGTCGTTGGGCATCTGGGTCTGCAGCGCCATCAGCTTCATCATGTCGCCCTGCACCTTGATGCGGCCGCCCATGAACGCCTGCATCGCCCCAGCTTGATCCTGCTCGACGAAGATCTTGCGTGCCGTCGCGTAGTCGGTGGTGATCGTGAGATCGGGGTTCTCCAGCAGGCCCAGCTCCATGTGCACGATGCCCGACGAGGTGTCGAGCTGAATGCTCAGCGGTCCGTCGCTGAACGGGGTCTCGGTGACGATGCCGTTGAGGCGGATGATCGTGGACACCGCGGCGGCCTCATCGGCGTACTTGGCGCGGATCTCCTTCGCGGCTTCGATCCACTCGGGGGACAAGAACGCGTACGACATGGCGCACAAACTAGCGCTGAGGGCCACCGGCCGCGGGCGCATGGCGGTAGGCGAGGCGCACGGCGAGGGCCTGGCGGATCTGGGGGCCGGCGTCCTCGTGGAACTCGTCGCGGTAGGTCGCGTCGGTGCCGAGCACGACGGTGAAGTACATGCCGGTGAACGCGCCGAGGAAGCCGGCGACCCGCAGCAATGGCTCGGAGATGATCAGCTCGCGCCCATCGAGGTGCAGGCGCCAGAGCACGTGCAGGTCGTCGAGGCCGGTCCACGCCATGGTGTGCTGCTCGGTCATCGTCAGCACGCCGAAGACCGCGAAGAACAGGGCGATGGCGAGGGCCACCATCGTGATGAGGATCGCCTGACTGAACACGCTCACCAGACCAATGTTCACCCGCTGGCGCACTGACAGCGGGATCTCCATCGGGTCGCCCTCGGTGGGCAGATCCAGCCCGGCGGCAGGCGTGTCGCCGACGAGGCGGCCGACCTCGCCCCAATCGTCGAACAGGTTGACGGCCCGGACCAGGTCGGGCACCCGCGACAACACGAACGCGCTACCCATCAGGAAGAACAGGGCGATGGTGAGCGCGTAAGCCGGGCCGTCGAGGGTGCCGGCCACCTGCCACACCTCGGCGTTGATGAACAGGAACACGGTGAACAGCAGCAGCAGGGGCAGGGCGCGGGTGAGCATCCGCCCCACCGAGCCGATCCGGTGGAACGTCTGCGCACCCGCCCACTTGATCAGCGGGATGACGCCGTAGCTGGTGACGAGGTAGATCACGAGCAGCACGGAACAGCCCTCGACCGCGGCGAGCAGGGCGTCGCCCCATTGCTCGAACACGAGCGAGGGGATGGCCGGGCCGACGACGAACGCCACGAGTTCCGCAGCGCCGAGGTTGGTGGGGCGCGAGAGCGCCGGGCGGTGACGGAACACATTGGCTGCCATCCAGGTGGCGAGCAGCACGGCCAGCACCACCGCCGCGGCAGCGAGATTGCGGCCGACCGACCAGCCCTGCAGATCGAGGCCGTTGAAGCCGCCGGCCACGTAAGCCACCATCAGCACCGGTGCCGCCCGGTTCCAGATCGCCGGACCGGCGCTGTAGGGCTCGATGAAGTGGGGCAAGCCGCGGTGGATGAACCACTGCTCCATGTCGCTGCGCCGGGACTGCATCGTCAGCGAGTGTAGGGAACCCGGCCTGGTCGGTGTGACGTGTGACCCGGCGCCTTACAGAACGTTCAACGAGGTTCACATCGTGGAACGCGGCGGGTAACGATGGGCGCATGTCACGCATCCTGGTCACCGAAGAGATCGCCGAAGGTGGGCTCGAGCGGCTTCGCGCCGCGGGTCACGAAGTGATCGTCGAGCTCGACCTGTCCAAGCTGCTCGACGTCATCAAGGGCGCCAACGCACTGATCATCCGCTCCGCCACCCAGGTCACCAAGGAGGTGCTCGAGGCCGGCAGCGACCTTCTCGTGGTGGGCAGGGCGGGTATCGGCCTCGACAATGTCGACGTGCCCGAGGCCACCCGCCGCGGCGTGATGGTGGTCAACGCCCCGCAGAGCAACATCGTCTCGGCCGCCGAGCACACGATGGCGCTGCTGCTCGCCCAGGCCCGCAATGTGCCCCAGGCCCACGCCGCGCTCGTCGCCGGCCGCTGGGAGCGCAGCAAGTGGGAGGGCGTCGAGCTGCTCGACAAGACGCTGGCCGTCATCGGCCTCGGCCGTATCGGCAAGCTCGTGGCCGATCGGGCCAAGGCGTTCGGCATGCGCATCGTCGCCTACGACCCGTTCGTATCCGTCGAGCGTGCCCGCCAGATGGGCGCCGAGCTGGTGACCCTCGATCAAGCGGTGGCCGAGGCCGACTTCCTCACCATCCACCTTCCCAAGACCAAGGAGACCACCGGTCTCATCAACCGCGATCTGCTGCTGAAGGCCAAGCCCAGCCTGCGGGTGATCAATGTGGCTCGCGGTGGCATCGTCGATGAGCAGGCGCTGGCCGACTGCGTGCGCGACGGCATCATCGCCGGCGCCGCGCTCGACGTGTTCGCCAAGGAACCGACCACCGAGTCGCCCCTGTTCGCGCTCGACAGCATCGTCGTCACTCCCCACCTCGGCGCCAGCACCCGCGAGGCGCAGGACAAGGCCGGCGACACGATCGCCGACATGGTGCAACTCGCGCTGGCCGGCGACTTCGTGCCCTTCGCGGTCAACGTCGACGCCGCCGAGGCCAGCGAAACCCTGCGCCCGTTCCTGCCCCTCGCCGAGCGACTCGGCCGCCTGTTCGCCTCGCTCGTGGGCAGCCTTCCGGACAGTATCGAGGTGTGCGCCGAGGGCGACATCGCCGGCTATGACACGCGCATCCTCAGCCTGGCCGCGCTGAAGGGCTTCTTCGGCAACGTCAGCGACGATCCGGTCACCTACGTCAACGCGCCCGCGTTGGCCAAGGAGAAGGGCGTCGAGCTGCGCGAAGCCAAGTCGGCCGACTCGCCTGTGTTCGTCAACCTGCTCTCGATCCGGGGTGGCGGGCACAACCTGTCGGGAACGCTCGTGCGGCGCATGAAGGAGCAGCGCATCGTCATGATCGACGAGCACCACTTCGACGTGCCGCCCGCCGAGCACATGCTCGTGGTGAAGAACGACGACCGCCCCGGCGTGATCGGCACGGTCGGTACCTTGCTCGGCACGGCCGGCGTGAACATCGCCGACATGGACGTGGGCAGCGCGGCCAACACGGGCACCGCGGTCATGCTCATCGCCACCACCTCAGCCGTCGCCGATGACGTGCTGTTCGAACTGCGTCAGGCACCGGGCATCATCAGCGTCGTCCCGCTCGCGGGTTAGCCGGCGCGCAAGGCGTCGCGGACTCCCTCGGCTTCGGCGCGGGCGGCCTCGGCGAAGTCGGCCCCGCTCGACGCGTACAGGATCGCTCGCGACGAGTTGACGAGCATGCCGTAGCCGCTCGCATCGCGCCCCGCCTGCACGGTGGCGGGGATGTCGCCGCCTTGCGCGCCGACACCGGGCACCAGCAGCGGCAGGTCGCCGACGAGGGCGCGCACCTCGGCCAGCTCGGCCGGGTAGGTGGCACCCACCACCAGCCCGCAGTCACCGATCTGCTGCCACTCGTGGGCGACTCGCTCGGCCACGTGCTGGTACAGCGGGCGCCCGTCGACGGCCAGCGACTGGAAGTCGCCGCTGCCGGGATTGCTCGTGCGGCACAGCACGAACACACCACCGCCAGGGTGGCGCAGGAACGGCTCGATGGAGTCGCCCCCGAGGTACGGGTTCACCGTCACCACGTGGGCGCCGTAGCGGTCGAAGGCTTCGCGGGCGTACTGCTCGGCGGTGCTGCCGATGTCGCCTCGCTTGGCATCGAGCACGAGCAAATCGTCGGGGTAGCAGTCGCGGATGTACACGCACAGGCGCTCGAGATCGGCCTCCGCGCCGACGGCAGCGAAGTGGGCGATCTGGGGCTTGAACGCGCAGACGAGATCGGCGGTGGCATCGACGATGGCGCGGCAGAAATCGAACACCGAGCCGTGCACCACCTCGGGGATCCGGGCCATGTCGGGGTCGAGGCCGACGCAGAGCATCGAGCCCGAGCGATCCCAGGCGCGGCGGAGGTGGTCGTGGAACGCCATCGCTGCGAATCTAACCGGCCGGCTCGGTGCCGGTCAGGTGCAGCGCGTCAGTCCTCGCAGTTCCAGACGCCGTTGTCCTCCAACTGACCCCTCCTGCAGCCGGCGGGGTAGCTGGGGATCTGCTTGGTCCACCACTTGGAGGGCACCTTGAAGTCGGAGGGAATCAGCTGGCCACTCACGGTGTAGAGCGCCGGCTTGGTGGTCGTGGTGGGGGCGGCCGAGGTCGTGGGCGCCGCGGTCGTGGTGGCCGCAGTGGCGGGGACGGTGGGCGCCGCGGTGGGAACCGTGGCCGCGGCGGTGGGCGTGGGCGCCGCCGTGGGCGTGGGCGCCGCGGTGGCGGGCGTGGTCGGCATGGTGACCGTGGTGGTGTCGCCGTCGGCGGCGACCGGGGTGTTGGTGGCCGATGTCGGGGCGCCGCCCGCCGTGAAGCCTCCGCCCGAAGCGGCGGGCGTGTGCGGGCCGCCAACACGACCGGTCGGCCCCACAGGGGCTCCTGGGGCCGTCTCCGTGGCGGTCGGCACGGTGGGCGGCGTCGTGGAACCCACCACGTCGGTGGCCGGCTGGGTGGCCGTCGACGCGGCGCTCGTCTGCTCCGGCGCGCCGAAGCCGCCGAGTTGGGCGAAGGCCGCCGTGCCGAGGGCAAAGGTCAGGGCGATCATCACCGTTGCTGCCGTCGTCGTCCTTCGATCCATGATCGCCTTTCCCCCGGCGCATTACCGGTGCCGAGTTATCGGCGCGAGGCGACCCGAACTTGAACCTCAGTCGGTGATCGTGATTGCGGCAGTGGGGCACATGTCGGCGGCGAGGCGCACCGTGGCCTCGAACTCGGGTGCCGGCTGTTCGTGCAGCACGTAGAGGTAGCCGTCCTTGCGTACCTCGAACACCTCGGGGCAGATCTGCTGGCACGAACCCGTGCTGGCACACACGTCGTAGTCGACCGTCACCTTCATCGCCGCACCTCCGTCATGCCTTGGCCTGACGGTAGCCGTCGGCCTCGGCCGATGCAGCGTCGGCGTAGCAGCGCACGGGAGTTGTGCGGTCGTAGGACCGTCCACCGGGCACGTGGTAGATGCCCGACGCGGCGACCTTCACCGGGTACCCCTCTGGGCATCCCCCGTCCACCGGTTCCGTCCAAGTCGGCGCTGAGGAGGGCTCCGGACCCGCCTGAACGCCGACTTGGGTCATGCGGCGGCGGTACAGCCAGACGGCAGCGGCGGCGAGCAGCGCGAGGAGCACCATGCGGCGGGAACGGCGACAGCAGGCCACGGGGTCAGCCCTGGTGCCGTTCGTGGGCATTCAGCACGGCGCGCAGGGCCGCGGTGATCGTGCTCGGATCCTTGCCGACACCCCAGCGCACATTGCCCGCGCCGTCCTTGGTCTCCAGGTAGGCGACGGCGGTGGCCTCGCTGCCCGCGCCGAGGGCGTGCTCGGCATAGTCGACGACATCGAGGGTGGCCCCGATGCCGTCGTGCAGGGCATGCACGAACGCGTCGATCGGGCCGTTGCCCTGGCCGGTGACCGTCACTGGTTGCTCGTCGATGACGAGTTGGGCGGTGATCGTGGTGGTGCCCGACGCGGAATCGCTGCGCAGCTCGTGGGCATTGAGGCGCATGCGCGGCTCGGTGGGCAGGTACTCGGACTCGAACGTGTCCCACATCACGATCGGGCTGATCTCGGTGCCCGTGTCCTCGGTGATGTGCTGGATCGTCTTGGAGAACTCGATCTGCAGGCGGCGCGGCAGGTCGAAGCCGTGCTCGGCCTTCATCATGTAGGCCACGCCACCCTTGCCGCTCTGGCTGTTGACGCGGATCACGGCCTCGTAGGTGCGGCCCAGGTCCTTCGGGTCGAGCGGCAGGTACGGCACGCCCCAGGTGGGCGACTGCCCGGCGGCCGCCTTGCGCTGCATCGAGTCGAAGCCCTTCTTGATCGCGTCCTGGTGGCTGCCGCTGAACGCGGTGTACACAAGGTCGCCGACCCACGGGTGCCGCGGGCCCACGGGCAGGCGGTTGCTGTACTCCGCCACGCGGCGCAGGGCATCGATGTCGCTGACGTCAAGCCGCGGGTCGACGCCGTTCACCATCAGGTTGATCGCCAGGTTCAGCACATCCACGTTGCCGGTGCGCTCGCCGTTGCCGAACAGAGTGCCCTCCACCCGGTCGGCACCGGCCAGCATCGCCATCTCGGCGGCGGCGGTGGCGGTGCCGCGGTCGTTGTGGGGGTGCAGGCTGATGATCACACTGTCGCGGTTGCGGATGTGGCGGCAGAACCACTCGATCACGTCGGCGTACACATTCGGCGTGTAGCACTCGACGGTGGCCGGCAGGTTGAGGATCAGCGGTCGCTCGGGCGTGGGCTCGATCACGTCCATCACCGCGTGGCACACCTCCACGGCGAACTCGGGCTCGGTGAGCGTGAAGCTCTCGGGGGAGTACTCGTAACGGATCTCGGTGCCGCTGACGGTGTCCTCCAGCTTCTTCACCAGCTTGGCGCCGTTGACGGCGATGTCGACGATGCCCGCCCTGTCGAGGCCGAACACCACCTCGCGCTGCAGCGGGTTGGTGGAGTTGTAGAAATGCACGATCGCGCGCGGCGCGCCCTGCAGGGCCTCGTAGGTGCGCTCGATGAGCTCCTGGCGGCACTGCACCAGCACCTGCACGGTCACGTCGTCGGGGATCAGACCCTCCTCGATGAGCTGGCGGCAGAAGTCGAAGTCGGGCTGGCTCGCCGAGGGGAAGCCGATCTCGATCTCCTTGAAACCCATGTTCACCAGGGTGTCGAACATGCGCCGCTTGCGCTGGGGATCCATTGGGTCGATGAGCGCCTGGTTGCCGTCGCGCAGATCGACGCTGCACCAGGTGGGGGCGGTCTCGTGAACCTTGTTCGGCCAGGTGCGATCGTGCAGCACGAGCGGGATGCAGCGCTCGTAACGCTCGAAGGGCATCTGTTTGACGGTGACGGGTTGGCGTGACATCTGGGGTTTCCTCTGGCGGCAATGAATCGGGAGGGGGGAGAACACGTCGGGCGACGGGCCCGGAAAAATCAAGAAGCCCCGGCCTCGGGGGCTGGGGCTGCGGGCAAGCGCGGAGTATGCGGCGCTTGCCCTACATAAGCAGAAGGAGGCCGTGGCGCGTACGCATTGGGTGCAAAGTCTGCCGAGTGCGGCGCCGTTTGTCAACGCACCATTGGTTTTCGTGCCCAACCGCGCCCCGAGATACGTTGGCCGCTCACAGTGTGTTCCGCCGGGGGACGGTGGACCCTCGAAAAGGAGAGATGTATGCGGAAGTTCGGTCTCGTGATTGGTGTCGTCGCCAGCTTGCTGGTGATCGGTTGCAGCGATGACAACTCGTCGAATGTGCCCTCGCGCGATGATCTCGTCAAAGAGCTCGTCAAGTCGGGCGGGATCGACCAGGCAGTCGCCGAGTGCGTGGTCGACGCCCTGTACTCGAACCTCAGCGAGGACGACCTCGCCAAGGTGGCCAGTGGCAAGGAGCCGAGCGCCGATGCCCAGTCGGCGTTCAGCACGGCCGTCGTCAACTGCCTGACCCCCACCACGGGCTGATCGGCTTACCGACGGGCACGTGCGGCGTGCCGGCCGTGCGTGCCCGTCGAGTCAGGCTGGTTCGAGGAAGTTGGTGAACTGCCACGGGTCGGTGGCGTCGACATGGTTGGCCTCGTCGCTGAAGGCGGCGAACAGGTCTCGTCGGCTGCTCACGGGGTCCCAGTCGGCCGGGCCGGAGTGCAATGTGCCGAGGTAGCGGTTGGCGACGCCGAGCACGTCTTCCCACGGCAGGTCGTCGGGAACGCACACACCCTCGTTGGGGTGGTGGATCATCCACGACACGGCGGCGGTGATGCTGCCGGCCACCTGCATCGTGGTGGCGCTCTGACCGGGCAGCGCGGCGCGGGCCTCGCCGATGCTGAGCAGCGAGCCCGTCCACCAGCTCTTGTACGGGTGGCCCATCAGTAGCACGCCCAGCTCGTCGCGGCCGGAAGTGATCTCGTCGTTGAGGATGCGCTGCTCGGGCTGCATCTCCCAACCGCGCATGCGCAATTCGAGGACACTGTTGATGCCCGCGTCGCTGGGGTGGTAAGCGTAGTGCACCGTGGGGCGGTAGATCGGCGTGCCGTGAGCGTCGTTCACCGTGAGGTGCTCGCACATCGTGAACGCCTCGCCGTGGCGGATCACCATGCCGCGGATCTCACCGGAGGGCACCCAGCTGCGCACCCACGTCTCCATGCCCGGGCGGGCGATGCAGATCTGGTTGCACGGGCCCTCACCGGAGTGCACGAAGGCGTTGGGCGGGAGGCGCCGCTCGTGGGTGCCCCAGCCCATCTCGGCCGGCGCGACGCCCTCTTCGTAGAACCCCTCCACCGACCAGGTGTTGACGAACTCGTTCGTGCGCTTGGGCACCGAGGTGATCTGGGTGTCGCGCTCGGCGACATGGATCACCTTGGTGCCGGTGAGCATCGCCAGCTCGTTGTAGCGGCGATCGGCGAGCGCCCGCTCCAGTTCGGTCTGGTGACCACCGGCCAGCGCGTCGTGCAGCATGCGCGTGGCGATCTCGGTGAGCGCCTGCTTGGTGAAGTGGCTCACCAGGCCGGGGTTGGCACCGTGCTCGAGCACCGCCGTGGCGCCCTTGTTGTCGGGCCAGGCGGCCTTCATCCGCCGCAGCGACATGTGCCGGCGGTACAGGGTGCGATCGAGCGGCGAGGTGGCGGTGAGCTCCTCGTAGGGGTCCCACACCTCGACGCTGGTGTTGAGATAGCGCACCCCGTGATCGCGGCACCATTGCAGGATCGTGGGGTTGTCGATGTTCCAGGCCAGGTCGAGCAGCAGATCGCCGTCGCCCGCCCGCGCCGACAAGAACGAATCAAGGTTGTCGGGAGTGATCCGCTCTTGTTCGTAGGTGACGCCCTGCGCAAGGCAGTCGGCGACCCGCGCCCGATTGTCGACGAAATCGACGATCGTGATCCGCGAACCCTCGATCCCGAGGTCGCGCAGTAGGAGCGGAACCGTGGCCTGCGCGACCGATCCGCACCCCAACACCAGCACCCGCTGGGGGTGACGCGTCATTCGGCCAGCGCTGGGGCGAGCTGTGCCAGCTCGTGGTCGATCAACTCGGCCTGGGCCTCGGCATAGAGGCTCTGCCAGTCGTACGAGATTCCCTTACGGCCGTTCTGGCTGAAGAAGGGGGTCTGGCTGAAGACGGGGGTGATGCTGTCGCTCATGGCGGCGCTGCCTTTCGAACGAAGGGGGGTGTGATCGGTTCCTTCCGCCGGACTGTCCGGCACGAGTGCGAGAACTTAACGAGTTCTCCGCCGGACTGCTACTTACTGATGCAGCAGACAGCGAGGCTGACGAGTCGGTCAGCGCGACCGACCGATCACTCAGGACGGTGACCTGGGCTTGGACGCGAAACGGGCCGGGCCCGAAGGCCCGGCCCGTTCAGGCTGAGGAGTTGTGGTGGGTCAGGCCGGGGTGGCGTGACGGCGGCGGCGGAAGGCCACCAGCGAGAAGCCGACACCCGTGAACAGCAGTGCGCCGGCGGTGACGAGCCACTGCTGCGAATCGGAGCCGGTGGTGGGCAGGTTGCCGACGGCGAACGACGTCTTGGCATCGTTGCACTCGCCACCCACGGCGATGATGTCGTAGCTACCGAGCGTGGTGGGCGTGGTGATCGTGATCGTCGCCTTGCCGTTGGCCTGCACCGTGGCCGTGCCGATGAGCACAGCTCCCTGGCTGTGGTCCTCGACGGTGGCGATGAGGTAGAACGAGATCGTCGCACCGATGGACGAGTAGCCCGAGGCGGTGATCGTCATCTGGGTATCCGGGTTGACGGTGGCCGCGCCGGTGGCGACAATTGCGCACCCGGGCGGGTACTGACCCGCGTGTGCGGACGTGGCCGAACCCAGGCCGATCGCAGCGAGCGTGATGCTCCCTGCCAGCAGAATGCGCTTGATCACGAGTCAGCCTCCTCAACAACCGAATGGTTTCCAGCAGCATAGCCGGTACTGAGGGCATCCTCCAGCGTTGTAACGATGTCGGGCTGGTAGATATCACCCAGATCCGGCCAGGCCGGGGGCACCTGCACATGGTCGATGAGCGGGTGGCGAGGGCGCGAGGCCGACTCGCCGGGCGCCGTGAGCACCTCGTGCAGCTTCTCCCCGGCGCGCAGGCCGGTGAACTCGATCTCGATCGGGCGGTGCGACTGCTCGATGAGTTGACGGGCGACATCGAGGATGCGCACGGGGGCGCCCATGTCGAGCACGAGCACCTCGCCAGGGCTGCCGATGGCTGCGGCCTGGAGGGTGAGGCGCACCGCCTCGCGCACGGCCATGAAGAAACGGGTGACATCGGGGTGAGTGACCGTCACCGGGCCACCAGATTCGATCTGGTACTGGAACGTCTCCATCACCGAGCCGCGGCTACCGATCACGTTGCCGAAGCGAACCGACACATAGCGCCGGTGGGTGCGCTCGGCGACGGCGGCGGTGAGCTGCTCGGCCAAGCGTTTGGTGCGGCCGAGCACGTTCACCGGGTCGGCGGCCTTGTCGGTGCTGATGTTGACGAACTGCTCCACGCCGGCCGCCTCGGCGGCGACGAGCACGTTGCGAGTGCCGAGCACGTTCGTCTTCCACCCCTCGTTGGGGAATGATTCGAGCGCGGGCACATGCTTGAGCGCCGCGGCATGGAACACCACCTCGGGGCGGTGCACGGTGAAGATCTCGTCGAGGCGAGCCGGCTCGCGGATGTCGGCCAGCTCCTGGTGCACGTTGGGGCGGTCGGCGAGCGAGCGGTGCACCGCATGCAACAGCGAGTCGTCGTGGTCGACGAGCACGAGCACCGCCGGATCGAAGCCTGCCAGCTGGCGCGACAACTCCGAGCCGATCGAGCCGCCCGCCCCGGTGACCAGCACCCGCCGGCCGGTGATGAGCTCGCGCACGGCGGTCATGTCGAGCTTCACCATCTTGCGGCGCAGCACGTCCTCGTCGGTGTAGGCGCGCATTTCGGCGGTGGTGCCCCCGCCCATCAGCTGTTGCACCGGGGGCAGCACGAGCGTCTCCAGTCCGGCGCTTTGGGCGACGGCGTGGAGCTGCTGGAGCAGCTCGGGGCCGGCTGACGGGATGGCCACTAGCACAGCCTTCGCGTGCTCGGCGTGGGCCACACGGGCCAGGTCGGCGGTGGTGCCGCGCATCGGTACGCCCATGATGCGCCGGTGGGCCTTGGTGGGGTCGTCGTCGAGCAGGGCGACGGGGCGGTACAGCCCGTCGGCGGCGGTGAGCATGGCGCGGATGGCACGGGCGCCGCCATCGCCGGCGCCGATCACCACCAGCGGGGTACGCGAGCGGGCACGAGCGGTGCGCCGGTGGCGGGCACGCATTCGCCGCGCGTAGCGCACGACCAGTACCGACATGCCGGCGCTGGCGGTGAACCAGATCACCGGTCCCTGCGGGTGGCCGTGAACGGCATAGCCGGTGAGCATCACCATCAACCCGGCGAGGCCGGTGGTGAGCGCGGCCATACCGAGCTCTTCGAAGCTGAACGGCAGCCAGCGCCTCCGGTAGAGCGCGGTGGCGAGGCCGACCAGCAGCTGGTAGCCCATGCCGAGCAGGGTCACCTCGAGCACCCGCCACTCGAGGTAGGGCAGCTTCTCGACGGTGAGCGTGAAGAACTCGGCGAACGGCCAGCAGAGCATGTCGAACACCGCGACCAGCACGATGCGCCAACGATTGTCAAACGTGGCGCTGGTGTCGCCGCTGGTGAGGCCGTTGTCGGGCTCGTCGGTCATGCTGCTCCTCGACCGGGAAGGCTACCTGCGACGCCGCGGCGCAAGCGCGGCCCACAACCGCTCGTAGGTGGCCAGCGTGAGCTCGATGACCCGTTGCTGGTCGAATTCACGGTGCGCCTTGGCCACGGCGGCAGCGCCCATCCGCTCGCGCAGCACGGGGCTGGTGGCGAGCTCGGCGATGGCGGACGCGAGCGCGACCGGGTTCCTCACGGGAACGAGCAATCCGGTGACGCCGTTGTCGACCACTTGGCGGCAGCCACGGATGTCGGTGGCGACGAGGGGCAGTCCGCTGGCCGAGGCCTCCATCGCCGCACGAGGGAAACCCTCGCGATGAGTGGCCGTGACGAACATGTCCATTGCTGCATAGCACGCGGGCATGTCGCGTCGCGTTCCGGTGAACACGACCCCCAACTCCTCGGCTTCGGAGATCGCCGTGGGGTGCAGGCCGTCGGGCTTGTCCGGGTCCTGGGGCCCGACGACCACGAGGCGCAGCTTGGGATGATCGGCCATCAGCGCATGCAAGGCTTCGAACAGTTCGTGCATGCCCTTCTCGCGCACGAGCCGTCCGACGACGCCCGCCACCACGTCGTCGGGGGCGACACCCCATTCGGCGCGCACGCGCTCGCGAGCGCTGCGATCGCCGTTGAGGTGGCTGAGATCGATCCCGTTGCCGAGCAGCACGACCTTGCGTGCGGGCACCTTGAGCGTGCGCACGAGGGTGTGCACGTCCTCGGGGTTCTGCACGAGCTCGAGATGCCCGAACGCGGCCGCGAAGCGCTCGGCCATGTAGACCGGGAGGCGCCGCTTGGCCCGATCAGTGGGCTGCGCGTACAGCCCGTGTTGGGTGTTGACGATCACCGGCACCCGCGCGACCCGGCCGAGCACGCGGCCGAGCACGCCGGGCTTGGGGTTGTGGGTGTGCAGAATGTCGGGCTTCTCGCGACGGATGGCACGCAGCATCTGCCAGCTGGCGCGGATGTCGGCGCGCAGGGTCGGCCGCCGGGTGAGTGCGGTGAGTGGGACATGGCGGATGCCCGCGGCCTCGATCGTGGGCACATGGTCGCCGGGGGCCGACATGCCGACCACTTCGTGGCCGGCCTCGCGGAATGCCTTCAACTGAGGCCCGAGCAGCCAATCGAGGCTCATGTCGGTGGTGGTGAGATGGATGATTTTCACCGTGTCAGCGCTTGGCCCTCCAGCGGGTGACCCTATCGCGCAAGGCTCCCTCCAGCCGGAGACCTCCGTGCAACTTCGCGGAGAATACTTCGGGGCTGTCGCTGCGCTGCACGGGGGTGCGGCCGAGGCGATGGAGGTCGCTGCCGGCGTGGTTCACCCGGCTACCGGCGAGCGCCGCGGACACGAACCGCGAGCGCACGGCGATCTCCGCGGCTGGGTTGGGGGCGATCGCCTTGGGATAGGCGAAGTGCCGCGGCGGTGTGCCGATCTGCTCGGTGATCGAGGCGATCGAGGCGTCGAGTTGTTCTGCGGCCTCCTCGCGGTTCAGGCGGTCGAGCAGGGGGTGGTCGCGGGTATGCGAGCCGATGGTGACCAGCCCGGTGGCGACCGCGGAGCGCAGACCGTCCCATGTCGCGGCGGGGGCGCCCCACGGCATCGGGTTGCCCGTGTCGATGAACCCGGTGGCGGCATACAGCGTGCTGCGCAGCCCGTGGCGCTCGAGCACCGGCAGCGCCACTTCCGTGTAGTCGCTGGTGCCGTCATCGAAGGTGAGCACCACCCCATCGGGCGTGTGCCCGGCGGCCAACTGATCGACCGCGTCGTCGAGCGCCAGCACCGGGCGCGTCGCCGCGAGGAGGGTCATCTGCGCCTCGAACACGTCGACGGGCAGGTCGACCGCGCTGTCGGTGCCGCCGCCGACGCGGTGGTAGATCAACACCACCAACCCGGGCGGGGGAGGCCGCAGCCGGTCGTACGTGGTGGCGGCCTGCTGCAGCCAGCGGCGGGCGCTCATAGCAGCACCGCCAGTCGCCGGCACCAGTCGCCGATGTCGGCCACGGCCGCCGCAACAGCGATCGGGGCGAGGCCGGTGGGGTCGGCGATCTGGCCGACGGGGGCTGTGAGGAAGGTCGCCTGCGAGCGCCCTTCGCCCGCTGCGGCGAGCCACTCCACGAGCGGTGCCCGTCTGCGGGGGCCGACGGCCTCGCCGCGCACGACCAGTTCGGGCAGGGTGAACGTGCGGGCGAACAGGCTGTGATCGTCCTCGCAGATGCGTACGACATGCATCCGCTCGGCGGTGATGATGAGGTCGGCCCCGGCGGCCATCGGGCCGTTGATGCGCCGGCTGAGGTGGCCGGCGACGTCGATGCCGCCGGCGGCGAGCGCGGCCACGACCTCGGGGGTAGGTGGCAATCCCTCCTCGTTGAACCCAGCGCCGACGAGGTGGGCATGTATGCGACGGGTGTAGAGGTGGGCCTTGAGGTGAGCCTCCATCGCCACCGAGCGGGCGCGGTTGTGGGTGCACACGGTGAGGATGCGCAGGGGGCGGTTCATGGCGACATCTCACGGTAGAGGGCGAGGTGGGCGTCGATGTCGCCTTCCAACGACAACGTCTGCGCGGTGCGGCGGGCGGCCCGGCCCATCGCCACCCGACGCTCAGGGTCGGTGGCGAGCGCACAGATGGCTGCGGCGAAGGCGACGGGATCCCGGGTGGGCACGAGGATGCCCACGTCGGGGGTGACGAGTTCGGGCGCCCGGCCGACGGTTGTGGCAATCACCGGCCGACCGCAAGCGAGGGCCTCGGTGAGCACGATCGGCTGGCCTTCGTTGTCGCTGGCGAGCACGAACACGTCGGTGGCGGCGATGTCGCGCAACACATCGGGGCGCGGCGCCTCGAAGCGCACGATGCCGGAGATGCCCAGTTCCGCGGCGAGGGTTCGGTGTGCGGCGAGCCGTGGGCCTTCGCCGATCGCCCGCAGCCGCACATTCGCGCCCTGCTGGTGGGCCATGGCCACGGCCTCCAGCAGGTTGGAGTAGTTCTTCTCCCGGCGGTGGCTGGCGACTGTGAGCAATTCGACATGGTCGCGGCCGGCGGGCCGTGGCCTGCCGACCGCGGCATCGACGGCCGTCAGGTCGACGCCATGGGGGATGACGGTGGTGGTGCGCCGCAGGCGGCGGGGCATTGCGTCGCGAGCCGTGGCCGAGACGGCGATCAGACGGGTGCCCGCGCACAGTGTGGTGACCGCCCACCGGCTGGGCCGGCGCAGCGCGGGCCACATCGAGTGGATCGTGCCCACCGCCCGGCGGCCGGCGAACAGCCGGGCGAGCACCGTGGGTACGGGCCCGTGGCCGTGCACCACGTCGTACGCGCCGCCGCGAATCAGGGCGCGCAGGGCGAGCAGGCCGCGCAGGCCCACCCGGTCGCTGCCCGGCAGTTCGTGCACGGTGATGCCGGCGGCCGCCAGCGCGGGCAGCAGCGCCACGCGTTGTGCGTTGATCACCGCGACTTCCACCTCGGCGCCGCGCCCGGCGAGGTGGGTGGCGAGGTCGGTGACCACCCGCTCGGCGCCGCCGAGGTCGAGTCCCTTCACCACCAGCAGGATGCGCATGCCGTCGCGAGGCTAGCGGTGAGCGTGTCCACCCGTTTCCTCGAGCATGCCGGTATCGAGCAGCTGCTCGAGAGCCATTTCCAGCAGTTCGCGACCGACGCCGAACTCGGCCAGTTCGTGTGCAAGCGCGTCGATGGGCCGCGGCTCGTCCAGCGCCAGCCAGAGCAACGCTGCAGCGCCGACAAGGTCCGCGCTGTCTCCGTCGAGACGGGCGACGAGCACGCGGTCAGCAGCCAGACGCCACACGACCCGGGCAACCCGCTGATACGTGCACACGCGTTCAGTCTCCCACGGGCTGCCGAAGCTGGAACACACCCGCAGTACAGTTCCGCATCGTGACCGCCACTCCGACCGATGTCACGATCGGTGACCTCCTGCCCCAGCGGCACGCGCACCTCGAGATTGCGGAGTTCGGGACCGAGTTGGTGGTGTTCGACCCACAGGTTCACATGGTGCACCTCCTGTCGGGCTTTCAGGCGCTGCTCTTAGATGCCTGCGACGGCGCCACGGCCACAGAAGCGCTGGTGGACGAGTTCGTGGAAGCCGGAGTTGGTGATCGCGAGCAGGTGCTCGATGCGCTCCGCGTGGCGTTCATCCACCTGGTGCACCTCGCGTTGTTGGCCGGACACGATCCGCCCGATGGGCCACCGTGCATCGGGTGCTTCGGGGCCGAACTCAGCCCGCAGCGCCCCCACCGGGAGCGCCGCCGGTTCCGCCGCGCATGAGCCCCACCCCTCGGCGCAACTGATCAGGCAGCGTTCGACCGCGTGCCCTTCGGCTGGCCCGGGGCGGCACGGCGAGTCCGGCGAGGAACCGTGCGCGGTCGATTCGGCCGAGTGCACGAAGGGTGCTGCGTGCATCGGCAGCCCACCCGTCGCGTTCAGCGCGGCGGGCGAACAGCAGGGCCTCGGCCGCACTCCGGCTCGGCGTGAGTGCGCCGGAGCGGACCGCGGAGTGCGCCGCGAGGGCAGGGATGGCATTGCCGGCCAATCGAAGTGCCTCGTGCAGTACGGCCTCGCCGTCGCCTGAGCGGGCGATCGCGAGCGCGGCGGACCAGTCGCAGCCACTGACCAACAGTTGTTGGGCCAGATCGCGCAGCAAGCGATCGTGGTCGCCGCGGCTCAGCACGATCGAGTAGCAGGTGGCCAGCAGCCGGGCCGGGCCCGGGAGGGTAGGTGCCGGCACCCCCCCGAGAGCGAAGGTGTCCGCCGGCAGCGCGAGCAGGTGGTCGTGATCGAGCCTGACGCCGAACCAGCCGACGGCCAACGCCATGTGCAGATCGACCTCCACGCCGGCCGGGCTGCTCAGCTCCACAGTTCGGGCGAAGCGGCGCTCCCACCAGGGTGCCAGGCCCGGTCGCGATCGGGTGATGCCGAGGCCGGCGAGCGTCTCCAGCGCTCGTGTGAGGTCGCGGCGGCCGATCAGCACGTCGGCGTCGACAGAGTTGCGCCACGCCGGGTCGGGATAGTCGAGATGCGCTGCCGCAAGCCCCTTCAACAACCGGCTTCTGACTCCGGCCTCGGCAAGCGCCTCGACAACCTGGGCAGCGGTGGCCTCGATACGTAGCGACCTGCGCAGCTCGCCCAGTTGCAGGTCGCGAGCGCGCTCGATGTCTGCGGTTGCCAGGGTGATCGCCCCCCCGTCGAGAGCGGCCCACAGGAGGCCACCGAGTCGGTGGTCGGAGGCCCATGTGAACAGGGGGTCGGCCTGCCCAGAGGTGAGGGTGACGGGGCGGGCTGCGGCGCCGGGCAGCGCCCAACCGAGTACCGCTGTACGGGCCGCGGCGTCGTCCGTCGGGTCAGGCATCCCGGGGAACCACGCCGGGGAGGAAGTCCACCGCCTGCTCCACCTCGCTGTAGGCAAGGTGCATGACGGGAACCTGGTGCACGAGCCGTTCGAGGTGGCGGAACATCGTGGTCTCCGCGCCGGTGCCGCCCAAGGTCTCGTTGGCCAGCCGGAACAGGGCCTCCGCTGGACGGATCGGGTCGGCCGACGGGCGCATGTCCGCGCCACGTTGCACGATGAACACCGCGGCCAGATGAGCGCCATTGCTGAGCGGTCCCCAACCCGTGCCCACGCGCAGGGGATAGATCGTCTCGAACGGACCCTCGGGGTGGTCGACTCCGAGGAGGGCGACGCTGCTCGGGCGCAGGCCGATCGGTCGGTGGAACGGTCGTGCGAACAGGTCGGGGCTGACGGCAGTGACCTCGTCGGCGATGTAGCCGTGCCCGGCGCGCACCAATGCCGCAGTGAGTGTCGACTTGCCGGCACCGCTGTGGCCGACGAGCGCCACTGCCCTGCCGTCGACTTCCACACACCCGCCGTGCAGCACCGGGCCGGTCTCGGCCCCGCAGCTCGCGGCTTGGTCGTTGAGCGTGATCAGCGCGTCGTAGAGCGCGAGGTTCCTGTCGCGCCCCTCGTAGCCCTTCGTGCGGTCCCAGCGGACACGCCAGCCCCGCGAGAGTGTCGGCCGTACGGACAGCCGGTGCTGGGGTTGCTCATCGACCAGGAGGTCGTGCAGCGCATCGGTGAGCACCGCACGGAGCGGGCCGGAACAGCGCAGTGCGAACACTCGGTCGAGCGCGGCGAACGCCTTCGGTTCGCCCATGCAGGATCAGGGGAACGTGCCGGAGCAGCCGGTGGCGCTCTCGTTGCGGACGATCGATCCGCCGGTCCAGGTGGCCGTCGATCCAATGCCGCTGCAGTCGAACGTGCGCGTCCACGACACGCAGCGTGTGGCGCTGCCGGAGCCGTACGTGCAGCGGTAGGCGCGCTTGACGACGACATCGAGGACATCGTGGCCCGCTTGGATTTCACTACCGTCCCATGATCCACTCGGCCGGTGGACGCCGGTGCCGGTGCCGCTCGTCGGGAGGCCACCAGAACCGTCGGTGTTCGAGCGACGCAGGGTCCACTCGTACGTGATGCTGCTGCGAGCGGGCTGGTCGCTGGCGTTGGTGGAACTGGTGGGGCATGACCCTACGGGCCAACTGCCGGAACTGATGGTGGCGTCGTTGCTGTCGCTCGTGTTGACGGCGATGGAGGGGTCAGCGCCGACGGAGGGCAGTGCGTAAGCGAATGCCGGTGACGACAGGATGGCAGTCGTGCCGACAGCAACGGCACCGCCGATCCCGATCCTCTTCAGTGCTTCTCGCCTGTCCATGTGTGCAGATCCTCCCGGCAGTCAGCCTCACGAGCGCTGACGGAGATGATAGCAGCCGCGGTCGGCGCTCAGCGACGTCTTGTGGTCGGCTGGAGCCAAACCTGACGAACGGCGAGCACGGCAGGTGCAGCACCGCGTTCGGAGGAGTCACGTGCGTGATCGACCCGCCTTAGCGCAGTCAGACGCAGTTGGCGACGACGCCCCAGGTAGCCGCAGCACCGCTCCAGCTGCTACCGGCCAGTCTGTCGGAGGCGGCTGTGAAGACTTGCGTCGCACCGACGCAGATGCTGGCCGATCCGGCTCCGTAGGTGCAGGTGTACTTACGCGAAATGATGACTGTGCAGGTGTCGCGTGGGTCGGTGACATCCCAGTTTCCCGAGCCGCGGCTGATCGTCACGTTTCCCGGGCTGGTCGAACTCCCCGAGTTCTGCACGATGCCGGTGCTGTTCTTGACTACCCAATACATGCCACTGTCACCGATTGACGGCGTACCATTTGCGCTACCTGGGCAGGTCCCTGCTGGCCATGAATTGGAGCTGGCGACGCTCCAATTCAGTGTCGCTTGTGAGCCGGCGCCCGTCATTGTAAGCGAGACGATGATGGCCGATGATCCCGCACTCGCAGGCGCCGTCGGCACGGTGTGCGCAAATGCCGTTGAGGAGAGCATGGCTGTCGTGCCGACAGCCATGGCGCCGCCCATGCCGAGCTTCTTCAGTGCTTCTCGCCTGTCCACGTATGCAGATCCTCTCGGCATTCAGCGTAAGGAGCGCTCACGGAAATGGTATAGCCCCGCCCACCGGTCGGCGGCGTCTTGTGGTCGGCTGGAGCCAAAGCTGATGAGCGGCAGGCATGGCAAAAGCATCAGGAACGGCATCAGCAACGAACGCTGGCGCACGAGGATGGCTAGGTTGCCGAACGTCGCCATCGCCAGCGAACCGAGGATGCACACCAGAATGCAGTAGAGAACGTACGCATTGCGGTTTGCCCACCGTCGTAGCGAGCTCAGATGCCGGAGGCGGGCCCCCAACAGGACCAGCACGAACGTGGCCTCCAGCGCGACGAGCGTCGTGGGGATGTTGTTGACCTCCCAGATGAACGGGCGGGTGAGGGTGCGGACCACCGCCCACGGGTAGTCGAGGGGGGAGGCGATGCTCACCTGTTCGAAACGGCTGCCACCGGTGGAGGTGCGCTCCGAGGTGAGAACGAGTAGGTCGTTCACCGAGGTCGAGGAGCCTTCTGCGGAAGGAAGCAAGTACTGCGTGGTGGCCTTGGCCATGGCCACGATGCCCAACACGGCCACGATCACCAGTGCGACAGCGACCAATGGGTTCTGACGCTGGCTCACGCGCTGGTGGTCCTGACGGCCGGCCGCAAGCCACCAGGTGGTGGACAGGGCGAAGGCGGCCAGCCAGATGCCGGCGAAGTGGGGCCGCACCATGTTGGCGCCCAGCAATCCCAGCACCAGCCACGCCCAGGTGCCGAGGGAGCGGCGGCCGGTGGTGAAGCGTGCGACGCCCATCGACACGGCGCCGAGGGTGAGGCTCATCCAGGCCTCCTTACCGATCGAGGATGGCCAGAAGACGAGGCTAGGGAGCAGGTAGCAGAGCCATGCGTACTGCCGCTGGCGCAGGCCGGGGACGGCGATCGCGGCTGCCTTCACGCAGAAGCACACCCCGAGGTAGCCCAGCAGACCGAACCACAGGAACCCGGCCAGCTTGCTGGAGCCGGCGAAGGCATAGATGAAACCGGTGAGTTCACCGATGAACGCGGTGCCCCGAGTGTGGGGCGTGAGACCGATGAACGTCACCGTGCCGTTCCAGAAGCCGCCGGCGTAGGTGCGCCCCAGCGCGTGGTACCCGTTCGAGTCCGCAAAGCCTCCGTACGCGTCGTTCACCACCCAGTATCTTGTAATGGTGCCCGCGAGCTTGACCCCCAACCCGATGACGGCAATGCGACGGAGGTGCGCCAGATCGTCGCGGAAGAACCAACGAACGAGGGGAACTGCGATCGCCGCGATCACGGGCACGGCGACGAACGCGCCCCACAGGTCATATCGAATCGTGGCCATCAACCGGCCGACGACGACGAGGTACAGCATTCCGATGCCGACGACGAGGGCGTCCGTCGGGGTTCGCCACAGTGACACGTGAAGTCGCTGCCGCATCGGCTCAGTCGTGGTTGTCGTCGACGGCGACCTCGGCCACGGGCCGTGCCGTCGGTCGGGTGATGTCACGGGCCGCGGCAGGCCCGTGGTGGTGGGACTGCATTCCGTACTCCTGATACGACGCGGTCTCCATTGCATCGCCGATGATTGCTAGCAGGAGCTGTGCCTTGGTGAGACTGCGCACCAGTTCGAGGGTGTGTACGGCCGCTCCCGTGAGGGTGTGGTCGAGCCGTATCACCATCACGATCGTGTCGACCATCGGCAGCAGGTCGAGTACCTCGGCGGTGAGTCCGATGGGCGAGGAGTCGATGACCACCACTTCGCACATGGCCGCGGCCTCGGGCAGCACCTGGGCGGTGGCGCGGGCCAGGATGCCGGGCGACGCGACGATCGAGGTGAGATCGAGCACCACCAGGTTGGACATTCCCGTTCGACGCAGCAGTTGGCGCAGCGGGGTGTCGTGGAGCTGGTCGAGCGTGAGCGGAAGCGGCGGCGGTGGCGGTTGCACGATGCGAGCCATCAGCGTGGGACGGCGAAAGTCGGCATTGACGGCGATGACGCGGCGCCCCGCCTCGGCTGCCGCAGCTGCAAGGTTCGCCGCGACCGATGTCTTGCCGTCGCCAGGTCCGGCGCCGATCACCAGCGTCACCCGGGCCTTGCGCCCATCTCGGGGCCTGGGCAGGGCGGCCTGGGAGAAGGTGACGATGCTGCGCAGGGTGCGGTAGGCGTCGCTGAGTTGGTCGTGGTTGTCGGGGCGTACTTCGAGGCTTTCGTTGCTGCCCGGCACGAGCGGGATGGTGACTGAGGCTGCGCCACCGAAGATGTGCTCGGCCTGGTTGCGGGTGCGCACGCGACGATCGCTACGTACGAGCACGAGTGCCACTCCGATGCCGGCACTGAGGCCGATGAGGAGGCCGAGCAGGCCGCGCGATGTGCGGCTCTTCGGGGCGGCGAGGCCCCCCGAAGTGTTGGTCTGCGCGATTGCGACGCCACGCTCGATCGGGGTGAGCGTGAGCGTGGCGGTGTCCGCGCTCAGCGAGTCGTACTGCTCGCTGACGATGCCGTACTGACGGCTGGCGGCATCGAGTTTGGCCTGCACCAGTTCGTCATCGGGGCTGGCGGCGAGATCCTTCTGCAGGTCCTTGATGTCCTTCTCGAGCTCGGCCTGGTGCTTCAACAACCTGTCGAGCCGGGCGGTGCGCACATCGTCTTGGTGCTGTGCGATGAACGTCACCAGCTCGTCGCCGAACGCGTTGACGATGCCGACCGCTTGTTCCGCCGAGGTCTGTGTGGTGGAGATGTCGACCGCGGCACCGCCGGTGTCGACGGTGATCTGGATCTGAGCCGCGAGCACGGGCCCTTGGGCTTCGGGCCTGCCGAGCTTGACCGCTGCCCGCACGGGGACCTCGCCTCTCGTGGCGAACACGGCGAGCTGGTTGACGAGCGGCGAGTTCTGCACGCCGTTGAGATCGTCGGTGCTCAGCAGGATCGAGAAGTGCGCCGAGTAGGTGGTGGTCTCGGTTTCGGCCGTGGTGGCCGGCTCGGGGAGCGCGCCGAGGATCGCGCCAGCAAGAGCGAACAAGAGCGTGACCCACCAGAACCGGCGGACCGCCTGGAGCACAGAAGCGGTGTTCAAGGTGCGCCACTCTACCGGTGTGGCAAAGCCGTCGGGCTCAGCGCAAGGCGGTCATGTCATTGGCGGTGAACTCGCTGCGGCGGGCGACTGGCCCGACATGGTCGATGCGGGTATCGCCACGGACATGGATCGACCAGGTGTCCGCGGCGGCCATCGGTTGTGGGCGCACGACCAGCGCGTACGGGTCGCTGCCCACCTGGCCCGTGAGTTCGATGACGATGGTGCGTGTCCCTCCGGGCTCAAGATCGAGTTGCACCGTGTAGACGTTCGACCCGAACTCGGTGCCGTTGTTCATCGCCAGCGGCTCACCGTCGAGTGTCGCCGAGGCGCGGATGAGCGGCGAGTACACGCTCAGCAGGGTGCGGTTGGTACCGGGCGGCAGGTCGAGGAATTCGCTGCCGATGACATAGCTGGGGTAACCGGCCTCTGGTGCGTTGTTGCGCAGGTTGATCGTGAGCGTGGCGTGCACCATCCCGTCGCGCACGTCGGCGTCGTAGGCGAAGCTGCGCTGCAAGAAGCTGTCGATCTTGTTCGCCGACGCGTTGTTGGTCACCACCGCCAGTCCGTCGTCTCCATCGAACACGGGGAACCTGCCGTCCATGCCGATGAGGCGCATCAACTCCTGCTCCTCCGGGCGGCTGGCCCAACCGACGAGATCGCCGCTCGTGGCTGCAGGGCCGAGTACGCGTGCCAGTTGTTGCGGCGCCGGCAGTTGCCCGGCGAGCACTGCGTCGAGGGTGGCGGTGGCCACCTTCTCCAACAGGTCGCTGCGCTCGGGCGTGTCGGCCTGGTACTGATCGACGTACAAGAAGCGTTCGACAGTGGCGGCATCCAGCGGCCTGTCGAGACCCTCGACCTCGATGGGGCCCGTCGCGCGCAGCAGGGCCGCGAGCCCCGCAGGGTCGATGAGAAACACCCCGTCGACCGGTTCGTGGCCCGTGCCGGCCCACAGCTGGGCCATCAGCGAGGCGACCGTGGGCACATCGGGGCTCATGGTGGCGTTCGACCACATCGAGCGCGTCGCTCGACTCTGCGCGTCGATTCCATAGCGGCCGTAGCGGTTGGCGAAGTCGTCGGACACCTCGACGGGCACCCCGCCGGCAGCGGCCACCTCGTTGCCGAGTTCGTTGGTGCGCCCGAACTCGGTGCGGCTGATGAGTCCGCGGTCGATGGTGATGACCGCGTAGTTGCCCATCATGCCGATCGCGCCACGGGCCTCGGCCGGCGAGACGAACCCGATGAGGTACGTGCGCCGTTCGGAGGCGCCGAGCATCTCCGGGCCGACACGAGCCGCGGCCGCGCTCGCCCGCGCTTGGATCGCGGCCTGCCCGGCGCGGCTTTGGTAGCGGTGCAGGCGCTCGGCCGCCGGGGCGATCAGCCACGGGGAGTCGGCGTCGTCGAGGGCGACACGCAGCTGCTCCACCGCGTCGTAGAGCTCCGCGAGTGGATCCGCCAGTTGGGCGATGGCGGTGACATCGATGAGCCCCTGATCCACCGTCAGCGAGTCGAGGTCGACCATGTCGAGGGCGGTTGCCGCGGCCTCCGCGGCAGAGCCGGCCTCGGTGACCACGTCGGCGAGGGCATTGCGGTGTTGGGCCATCACCGGCACCAGCCGTGCCGGCTGGGTCCAGGGTGAGTCGGCAGCCGAGCCCACGGCGGACAACCGGTCGGCTGCGGCGTGCAGCGTCTGCGCGGCGGCGTGGGCGTCGCCGCCCTGGAGCTGCGACAAACCGTCGAGCACGCCCTGGTAGCCCTGCTCGAGGTCGGAGCCGACGAAGGCGACGCGGCCGGCGAACAGCACCAACGCGCCGACGATGAGACCGCCGAACACGTATACACCGAACCGCACGCGCCGGCGCACGACATGTCGCCGCCGCGTGATGCACAGGCCCCATAGGAAGACCAACACGCTGCCTGCGATCAGGGCGCTGAAACCGAAGAACGGATTGACGTGCAGACGGAACAGCACCTGCACCACGATGGCCACACCGAGGCTGCGCGCCCAGGCCAGGTGGCGCCGGCGACTGCCCAGGTACATGCCGATCATGGTGGTGAGCACGGCGCCGACTGCACCCACCGTGGTGCCGGCGACGATGGCGGTGAAGAAGCCGGCAGCGCAGAGGGACCACCACGACGCCGACGCGCCGAGCCACACCGTGAAGCCAGCCACGAGACCGGTGAGCACCGCGTCGAACCCCGGCTGGCCGGTGGGCCGGCAGCCGGCGAAAGCGGCGCCCACGCCCGCCGCCACAGCCAGCGCCGACACCACGGGGAGATCGCGGCGCGTGATCGCGTTGCGGCGTACGCGCGAGAGGGCCTGGCTCATCGCAGGCCGCCCTTCATCCACTCGATCGTGGCCCGTAGGCCGTCGGCGAGCGTTACCGGCGTGACGCCGGGGAACAGCGAGTCGAGGCTGGCGTGGTCGGCCTGCGAGTGGGCGACATCTCCCATACGTGGTGCCTCGAACCGCACCCCCACCGTGTGCCCCAGCTGCTCCTCGAGCATCGCGATCAGCTGCAGCAGGGTGTTGCGCGTGCCGAACGCGAGGTTCACCGGTTCCGGGTGGGTGACGCCGCGCACCACGGCGTCGGTGATCACGCCGGCGACGGTGCCGACGTAGGTGAAGTCGCGGCTCTGGGTTCCGTCGCCGTACACGGTGAGCGGCGTGCCGGCGAGGGCTGCGGCGGCGAAACGGGGCACGACGGCCGCGTACACATGGTCGGCCGGTTGCAGCGGGCCGAACACATTGAAGAAGCGGAACGAGAGTACGGGCAGGCCGTACGACGCGCCCCAGGCAAGCGCGTAGGCCTCGGTGGCCAACTTGCTCGCCGCGTAGGGAGAGAGCGGGCGCGGTGCGAGCCCCTCGTGCTTGGGCAGGGTTGGGTTGGCGCCGTACACGCTGCTGCTGCCCGCCACCACTACCTGGGCACCGCCCGGCCGTGCGGCGCGGGCCGCCTCCAGGACGTTGACGGTGCCCGTGGCGTTCGCCGCGTGGGTGGGCAATGGTTCTGCGACCGACCGCGGCACGGAGCCGATTGCCGCCAGGTGAACGATCGCGCCGGCGCCGGCGCACACCGCGCCGAGCGCGTCGGAGTCGAGGATCGTGCCCACCACCAGCTCGGTGTTCGCCCCTCGGAGGTTCTCCCGCGAGCCGGCCGACAGATCGTCGAAGGCGACAACGGCGTCGATGTCGGGGTGCTCCGCCAGGGTGCGGCACAGGTTGGCCCCGATGAACCCGGCCCCACCGGTGACGACGACACGCATGGCTCCCGAGGATAGGCGAGGCTCCCGCTCAGCGGCGGACCTCACCGCTACTCTGAACCGCGTGAACGCCTCCGAGCCTGCCCGCGTGATCGTCGTGGGGGCCGGCGGCCACGCCCGCGTGTGCATCGAGGCGCTGCTCGACTCCGGATTCGATGTGGTCGGCTGCGTCAGCCGCGACGGCACCGGCGTCAGCGGGCTGCCGTGCCGGGTGCTCGGCCGCGACGAAGAACTGTTGGAGCTCGCCGAGCGGATGGGCGTGCAGCACGTGTTCGTCGGCATCGGCGACAACCGCACGCGCGAAACGATCACACATCGCTGTCGGGAGGCCGGGCTCACGCCGGTCAATGCGGTCAGCCGGTTCGCAATGGTCTCCCCGGCAGCCGAGCTCGGTCTCGGCGTGGCCGTGCTGCCCGGTGCGGTGGTGAACCCATCGGCGATCATCGCCGACGGCGCGATCGTCAACACCCGCGCCTCGATCGACCACGACGTGTACGTCGGGCCCTTCGCCCACGTCGCGGTCGGTGTGTCGCTCGCCGGCGGGGTGACGTTGGGCGAGCGGGCGCTACTGGGCGTCGGCTCCTGTGCGGTGCCGCTCGTCCGGGTGGGCGCTGACGCGGTCGTCGGTGCCGGCGCCGCGGTGGTGCGCGACGTGGCTGCCGGCGCGACGGTGGTGGGCGTGCCGGCGCGCGAGCGAGGCAGCCGATGAGCCGCGTCGCCGATGTGGTGCGGCGCGTCGCTGATGTAGTCGCGGCTGCCATCGGGCTGGTGGTCACCGCGCCCGTGGCGTTGGTGGCCGCCGTTGCGATCCGGTTGAAGATGGGTCCCCCCGTGTTCTTCCGCCAGCAGCGGCTCGGCCGCGGGGGTGCTCCTTTCACCCTGCTGAAGTTCCGTTCGATGGCCCATGCCGCGCCCGGCCGCGAGGGCCCCGAGTTCGATCACGAGCGCCTCGGCCGTCTCGGCCGCACGCTGCGCGGCTCCAGCATCGACGAGCTGCCGTCCCTGTGGAACCTGCTGCGCGGCGAGATCACCCTCGTCGGGCCGCGTCCGCTGCCCGTGCACTACTGGCCGCGGTTCACCGACGAGCAGCGGCGTCGCTTCGAAGTGCGCCCTGGGCTCACCGGTCTGGCCCAGATCGCCGGCCGCAACGCAGTCGACTGGCCCGAGCGGCTGGCGCTCGATGTCGAGTACGTGCAGCGCCGCTCGCTGTGGCTCGACCTGTCGATCGTCGCTCGCACCGTGCCGGTGGTGCTCCGGCGCGCGGGCATCGACCATGCCGACGGTGTCACGATGCACGAGCTGCCACCACTGACTAAGGCGTCCTCATCACCGACCGCGGTCGGGAAGTAGGCTGCACCCTGTGTCGAGCACCACTCAGCGCAGTCTCGCCGTCATCGGGCAGGGCTATGTCGGTCTCCCGCTGGCGATGCGCGCCGCGGAGCAGGGCTACCGCGTGGTGGGCTTCGAGGTCTCCGAGTCACGGGTCGAGTCGCTCGCCGTGGGAGAGAGCTATGTCGGCGACATCCCCGACGAGCAGCTGCGGGCGGCACTGGCCAAGGGATACCTCCCCACGTGTGACCCGGCCCGCCTCGCGGGCTTTGACGTGGCGGTCATCTGTGTCCCCACTCCACTGACCGAAGGCCTTCCGGATCTCAGCATGATCGAGTCGGCCGGGGCGTTGCTCGCCCCACACCTGCGGCCCGGATGCGTGGTCGTGCTGGAGAGCACCACCTACCCGGGCACCACTGAGGAGTTGCTCGCCCCGATCCTGGAGGACGGCTCGGGCCTGAAGGCCGGCGTCGAGTTCCACCTCGGGTACTCGCCCGAGCGCATCGACCCGGGCAATCAGCGCTTCACGCTGATCAACACGCCCAAGGTCGTGTCGGGCACCACCGCTGAAGGCCTGGCCGCTGTCGACGAGTTCTACTCGCAGATCGTCGAGCGCACAGTGCGCGTCGGCAGTACCGCCGAGGCGGAGATGACCAAGCTGCTGGAGAACACGTTCCGGCACGTCAACATCGCGCTCATCAACGAGCTCGCCGTGTTCGCCAAACAGCTCGGCATCGACGTGTGGCGGGTGATCGATGCGGCCGCCACCAAGCCGTTCGGGTTCATGCGCTTCACGCCCGGCCCGGGTGTCGGTGGGCACTGCCTGCCGGTCGACCCGTCGTACCTGTCGTGGCGGGTGCAGCAGCACCTCGGCCGTTCGTTCCGCTTCGTCGAGCTGGCCAACGATGTCAACGAAAGCATGCCCATCCACGTCTTCGAGCGGATCACGAGCCTGCTCAACGATCGCCGCAAGTCGGTGAACGGCAGTCGCGTGCTGCTGCTCGGCCTGGCCTACAAGGCCGGCACCAGCGACTGGCGCGAGAGCCCCACCCTGCCGCTCGCCGAACGCCTGCGCGAGGCCCATGCCGACGTCGTGGTGTGCGATCCGTACGTGCCCGAGGTGAACCTGCAGGATCTGCCGTACGGGATCGTGCCCTGGTCCGTCGATGAACTGGCCGCCGCCGACATCGTGGTGGTGATGGTCGAGCACCCGGTGTTCGATGCCGCCACGATCGCCCGCCACTCGCAGCTCGTGTTCGACGCGCGCAACCACCTGCGCGGTCTCGACTTCCCCGGCGCCACGCTCTGAGCGGCGGGCGGGTCGCGCTCACGCTCGCGTGAGCGGCTGCCAGATGCGGCTGGGCGCGATCGTGCGCCGCGGTTCGATGATGCGCGGCTCGGGGCCGGGCAGGCACGGGAGGAGCAGCATCAGGGGGATCACCAGCGACCGCTGGCGCACGAGGATCGCCAGGTTGCCGAACGAAGCCCACGCCAGGCCGAACATCAGGCACACCGTCGCGGCGTACACCACGAACGGCGAACGCAGCATCAGCAGCGGCAGCCGCACGGCCCGCCGCCACGACAACATGCACAGCCCGACGAAGAACGTCATCTCCAGCGCCGGCAGCATCGTCTCGACGTTGACGATCTCGTACAACAACGGCCGGGTGAGGGTGCGCAGGATCGCTTCCGGGTAGTCGAGCGGACCGCCGATGTGAACGGGTGTGAACGAGCTGCCGCCCTTGGCCGTGCGCTGCCCGGCAGTGTCGAGGATGTTCGTGATCTGGGAGGACACCGAAGTGGACGATTCGTCGTCCGGGCTGAGGAACTGGAGGGTGGCGCGCCCCAGCCCGGCGAGCCCCACGAGCGCGAGCACGGCGATGACGATGAACGCCGGCCGGCCGCCGCGGGTTCTGCCGCTCACGCGCCGCGAGAGCACCCCGACGAGGACCGCCAGGACGAGCCCGGCCACGCAGAGCAGCGCCATGTGCGGGCGCACCATCGCCGCGCCGGCGATGCCCCCGGCAGCCCAGAGCAACGCGGAACGCTGGCGGCCACCGAACAGCTTGGACACGCCGAGTGCAGTCGCCCCCATCGTCAGGCTGAGCCATGCCTCCTTGCCGATGCTGGACGGCCAGAACACGATGCTCGGCATGACGAAGCACAACCACGCGTACCGCCGCGCCATCAGGCCGGGCACCGCAGTGCAGGCCGCCTTCACCGTGAGCAACACGCCGATATAGCCGAGCAGCCCGAACCAGAAGAACGCAGCGAGCCGGCTGGAACCGACCAACGCATACAGCAGGCCCGTCACCTCGGCGATGAACTTGGTGCCCTGGGTGTGGGGGATCAGATCGATGATCGAGAGGTCGCCGTCGTAGAGCCGACCGGCGATCAGCCTTCCGGTGCGGTGGTACTCGAACGCGTCGGCGGCGCCTCCGTACGCGTCGCTCGCCACCCAGTAGCGGGCGGCAGTGCCTGCTGCCTTCGCCGCCAGACCGACGATCGCAGCCCGTTGCAGCGGCGCCTGGTCGCCGCTGAGCGTGCGCTGCACGAGGCGGACAGCGATCCAGCCCATGACTGGCGCGGCAACGAACGCACCCCAGATGTCGTAGCTCACCCGCACCATCAGCAAGCCGGTGCCCAACAGGTAGGCCAGGCCCGCGCCGACGATCACCCAGCTGGTGGTGTTGCCGAGACGCATCTGCACGGCGGCGAGCAACGAGGAGGTGTTGGCGTTGCGCCGCAACGACCGCCATATCGCGTAGAGGCCGGCAACCACTGCCGGCGGGCCGAGCACCTCGGTGATCAGCAGCTTGTTCGACGCGCTGCTCAGCTGGGTGGCGACGAATCCGAGGTGGGCCGCGCCCAGGACGAGGATCAGGGCAACGAGTGAGCGGGGCGGGTTGGTGTTCGGTGCCGCCACTGGCTCACTTACCGTCCTTGGCCGGCTTCTTCTGTGGGTGGCTCTCGTATTGGTAGTACGGCGACTGGTCGCCGGCATCGCCCATCAGCGCGAGGTGGATGGTGGCGCTGGTGAGGCTCTGCAACATCTCCATGGTGCGCTGGGCGGTGGCCGCCAGTGTGTGGCCGAGGCGGATCACCATCACCACCGTGTCGGCGAGGGGCAGCAGGTCGAGCACTTCGGCGGTGAGGCCGATCGGTGACGAGTCGATCACCACGGCATCAGAGATGGCGATGATGTCGGGCATCAGCCGGTTGGTGGCCCTCGCGAGGTTGCCCGGTGAGGCCTTCACCGACGACAGGTCGAACAGGGCCAGGTTGGCCGTGGAGGTGCGCTGCAGCAGCTGCAATAGAGGCGTGGTGCTGAGGTCTTCCAGCGCGTAGGGCAGCACGGCCGGCGCGTGTTCGAGGAGGCGCTTGGCGAGGGTGGGGCGGCGGAAGTCGCCGTTCACCAGCACCACCCGCTTACCGGTCTCGGACATGGCGGCGGCCAAGTTGGCCGCGACGGAGGTCTTGCCATCACCGGCGCACGCACTCACCACGAGGGTCACCCGTGCGTGTGGCGCGCTGCCGTCGTCGTCGAGGGCTGCTTGCGAGAAGGCGACGACGCTGCGCAGGGTGCGGTACGAGTCGCTGAGCTGGTCGTGGCGCTCGGAGCGCACGTCGAGCCCGTCGGACTTGGTGGAGACGAGCGGGATGTTCGTGGAAGCCGTGCCGCCGAACACGGACTCGGCGTGTTCGCGGTTGCGGATGCGGCGGTCGAGACGGCCGAGCACGATCGCCACCGCGCCGCCGACCAACAGGCCGAGGCCGAGACCGAAGACGCCGCGTGAGGTGCGGCTCTTGGGTGCGGAGAGGCCCGACGACGCCTTCACCGCGGTGGCGGTTCCGCGCTGCAACTCGTTGAGCGTGAGCATCGAGGTGTCGTTCGTGATCGTGTCTGATTGCTGGGCGATCACGCTGTACTGGCTCTGCGCGGCGTTGAGTTCGGCCTGCAGCACAGCATCGTTGGGGGTGGCCGTGAGCTGCGCCTGGAGGTTCTGTAGCTGGACTTTCAGATCCGCGAGGCGGGTCTTGAGGCGGGCCAGGCGCGTGGTGCGAGTGTCGTCCTGGCGCTCGGCGATGAACGTCGCCAGCTCCTCACCGAATGTGTTCACGAGATCGACCGCGGCGTTCGCAGTGTCCTGGGTGGTGGCGATGGTGACGGCCGCGCTCGCCGGGTCGACATTGACCGTGAGCTGGGCCGCGAGCGACGGGCCGTCCCCTTCGGGCCTGCCCAAGCGCACGGCGGCCCGCTTGGGCACCTCGCCCAGCGTCGCGAACACCTTGATCTGGTTGACGATGCCCGTGCCGTACAGGCTGTTGGCGTCGTCGGTGACCATGAGCATCGCGTACGTGGCGCTGTAGCGCACCGTGGTGTCCGTGGTGGCCGCCGGTTGCGGGATCGCCCCGAACGCCGCCCCGACGATGCCGAACAGCAAGCAGACCCACCAGAAGCGGCGGAACGCCTGAAGGGGAGGGATGCGGTTCATGAGGGGATCGCGGGCGTCGCGCAATGTGGATGGTCCACGACGGGCCACTGTAGTGGCGGCGGTTGGCGCAACAGCGGCACGCTCGCGGTGGGTGCCCCTGGCACACTGGTGCGATGCAGTGGAAGTTGTACCTGTCGCCCCCCGAGATGTCGGGGCTCGAACGCGAGATGTTGATGCAGGCCTTCGACAGCGGCTGGATCGCTCCGGCGGGCCCGGATCTCGACGCCTTCGAGGGTGAGCTGAAGGCGCTCTCCGGCGCCGCCGCCGCCGTCGGCCTCTCCAGTGGCACCGCGGCCCTGCACCTGGCGCTGCAAGCCGTCGGCGTTGGTACCGGCGACGAGGTGCTGATGAGCGACCTGACGTTCGCCGCCAGCGCGTTCGCCGCCAGTTACCTGGGCGCTCGCCCGTGCTTCGTCGACAGTGATCCGCTCACGTGGCAGCTCGACCCCGCGCTGCTGGCCGAGGAGCTGGCCCGTCGAGCCGTGTTCGGTGCCTTGCCCGCGGCGGTCGTCTCCGTCGACCTCTACGGCTCGGTGGCCGACAACACGCGCATCGCCGCGGTCTGTGCCGAGTACGACGTTCCGCTGGTGGAGGACGCGGCCGAGGCCGTGGGCGCGCGCCGCGATGGCGTGTCGGCCGGTCGCTTCGGTCGCGTGGGTATCTACTCGTTCAACGGCAACAAGATCGTCACCACCGGTGGCGGCGGCGCGGTCGTCACCGACGACGAGGCGTTGGCCGCTCGCGTCCGTTACCTCTCCACCCAGGCCCGCCAACCGGTTCCCCATTACGAGCACCACGACATCGGCCACAACTACCGCATGGGCAACATCAACGCGGCGATCGGGCGCGGGCAGTTGGCCACCCTGGCGGACCGCATCGTCCAGCGGCGCCGCGTGCGCGACCACTACGAACGGTGCCTCGGGGAGTTGCCCGGGGTGACGTTCCAGCACGTGCCCGATGGTTGTGAGCCGAACTACTGGCTCACCACCGTGCAACTCGATCCTCACGAGTTCGGGGCCACTTCGGCCGACGTGCTCGGAGCGTTGCGTGCCGAGGCGATCGAGGCGCGCCCGGGCTTCATGCCGATGCACCTGCAGCCCGTGTTCGCCGGCTCCACGTGCGTCCGCGGGGCCGTGTCTGCCGAGCACTTCGCGAACAGTGTCAGCCTGCCCAGTTCGGGCCGGCTCTCCAGCGACGACGTGCAGATGATCGTCGACGTCGTGCTCTCGGTACGCCGGTGAGAGCAGCCGCCATCGCCCTGCTCGCGCTGGCGGTGGTGTGGCCCACGCGCCGTCTGCTGCGAGTTCCCCTGGCGGCGGCTGGGGCGGTGCTGCTGGTGAAGTCCACGTGGCGGCCGTCGTTCGAGGCCCGCCACAACGAGTGGGCCGTCGTGGTGGGTGTCGGTGCTGCGGTCGCGCTGTGGTGGGCAGCCCCGCGCGCCCACCAGCGACTGGCGGTGTGGGGCGGCGCGTGGTGGGCGCTGCTCGGCAGTGCCGTCGCGGTGTATGGGTGCGTGCCCGAGACAGATCAGATGCGCGAGGTCGGCATCGTCGTCGCCGCCGGCGGGGTCGCCGAAGTGTTGCTGCGTCACCGGTTGCCGACATCCGCGCTGCTCGCCGCCGCCGCCTTCGTCGAGTGGTCGGCTCTGTTCGGGGCGACCGGGCAGGCACGCGCGCTCGCGGGTGGCTTGTTCGCACTCATCCCGATCGTCGCGGTAGCGGTCGTGCGCGACGGGTCGCGCTGGCGAAGCCCGGCGGTGGCCGTGGTATGGGTGGTTGCCGCGGCGACGATGGCGCGCACCGGCGGCATCGCCACGTCGCTGCCTCCGGCGGTCTGGGCTTCGGCTGTCTGCGCCGCGGCAGCTTCGTTGCTGACCCTCGGGCTGGTGCTCATCGACCGTCGCTCCATGCGACCCAGGCACTAAGGTCACCCACCGTGACACGGCGGATACTGTGGGTAATCAAGGGGCTCGGTCCTGGCGGTGCCGAGCGACTACTGGTGGGAACGGCGGCCAAACTTGCCGCCTCGAAGATCGCGCTCACGTGCGCGTACGTCGTTCCCGTGAAACGGCACCTGGTGCCGGAGATGGAGGCCGCCGGCGTGCGCTGCGAGTGTGTCAGCACTCGCTCGCGCGACCCGTTGTGGCCGGTGCGACTCGCCCGGCTGGTGCGCCGGGGCGGTTTCGATGTGGTGCACGTGCACTCGCCGCTGCCCGGCAGCATCGCCCGCCTCGCCGCGCGCACCCTGCCGCGCTCCAGGCGGCCGATGGTGCTCACCACCGAGCACAACTCGTGGGCCACGTACCGCCGCGCCACCCGCCTGGTGAACCGGCTCACCAGCCGGTGGGATCGGCACACGTTCGCGGTCAGCAAGGAGGCGGCGCAATCCGTCACCGGGCCGGCCGCGCAGCACGTCAGCGTACTGACCCACGGAATCCCGGTGGTGCAAGTGCGCTCCCGACTGGCCGAGCGCGAGCGCATGCGTGCCGAGCTGGCCATCGCCCCCGGCACCGTGCTGTTCGGCACGGTCGCCAACTTCCGTGAGCAGAAGGACTACCCGAACCTGCTGCACGCCTGCGCGCTGCTCGCCGAACGCGGCACTCCGGTGCGTCTCGTGGCCGTGGGGCAGGGGCCGCTCGAGGGTGAGGTGCGCGCACTCCAGCACGAGCTCGGCCTTGACGACTCGGTGACGCTGCTCGGCTACCGGGCCGACGCGGTCGACGTGTTGGCCGCGTGCGACGCGTTCGTGCTCGGCTCGAAGTGGGAGGGTTTGCCGGTCGCGTTGATGGAGGCCTGCGCGCTGGGCCTGCCCGCGGTGCTCACCGACGTGGGTGGCATGCGCGCTGCCATCGGCGACGACGGTGCGCTGTGGGTTCCGGCCGCCTCGCCCGAAGCACTCGCCGACGCGATGGCGGCGATGGCGGCCGATCCCGCCTGTCGAAGCAGCCATGCAGTCGCAGCGCAGGCCGCCGCGGCGCGCTTTGACGACAGCGCGGCTGTGGCCGAGCTCAGCCGCTGGTACCTGGCCGAAGCGCCGCCCCCGGCCACGTTGCCGACGCCGGCTGCGGGCGTCACTGTTCGCCGCGCCACTGCCGTCGACCTGCCCGCGATCCTCCAGCTGTGCAGGAGCACGCTCGGGTGGGTCGAGGGCGACTGGGGGGGCTTCTACCGCTGGAAGCACTACGAGAACCCGTTCGGCGAGTCGCCGACGTGGGTCGCCGAGGCCGATGGTCGGATCGTGGGCCTGCGCGTCTTCATGCGCTGGCGCTTCGACCTCGACGGCCGGATCGTGCAGGCCGTGAGAGCCGTCGACACCACCACGGATCCCGAGTACAGAGGCAAGGGCCTGTTCACCGCGCTCACGCTCGGAGCGCTGCCCGAGTTGCGTGCCGAGGGCATCGACATGGTTTTCAACACCCCGAACACGCTCAGTCGGCCCGGTTATCTGAAGATGGGCTGGCAGGACGTTGGGACGCTGCCTCCGGTGCTACGGCCGGTGGCAGTGCGCAAGCTGCCCGCGATCCTGCGGTCGCGGGTGCCCGCCGATCATTGGCCGCTGCCGATCACGACCGGTCGCTCGGTGGAGGAGTGGCTGAGCGATGATGCCGACGCGGTGCTCCCGGGCTCGCGCAGCCGCTCTGGCCTGCGCACCGTGGTGGACATCGACTTCGCCCGCTGGCGCTACGGCTCGCCGCTGCAACCGTGCCGGGTGGTCGGCGGTGGCGACACGGTGGCGGTGGTGCAGGTGAGGCGCCGTGGACGGATCACCGAGCTGGTGCGCCTCGCCAGCTGGGGCGACCCAGCCGATATCGATCATCTGCTCGTCGCCACTGCCCGCGAGGTAGGCGCCGACGTCGTCATCCGCCTCGGCCCGGCCAGGTGGCGGCGTGGCTACATCCGCGTGCCGGGCACCGGGCCGCGGCTGACCTGCCTGATGCTGGTCGACGAGCCCGCACCGCCGTTGCGCGATTGGCACTTGTTCATGGGTGACGTCGCCCTCTTCTGACGACCTGCTGCAGGACATCGGTCCACTGGCCGGCGATCACTCCGATCTCGAAGTTGGCAAGGCAGTGCTCGCGCGCCCGCCCACCCATCTGTTTCGCTCGTGCCGGGTCCGTGGCCAAATGCTCGAGCGCCCCGGCAGTCGCTCCGACGTCGTCACTGGGCACGACGATCCCGGTGTCGCCATCGAGTACGACGTCGGTGATCGCTCCCACCGGGCAGGTAATGGTGGGAAGGCCGCAGAAGCCGGCCTCGATCAGCACCGCCGGCATGGAGTCACCGCCCTTCGACGTGAGGATGAGCGCGTCGGCGGCGCCGTAGGCCGGCGACACATCGTCGAGGCCTCCGAGGAAAGTCACCTGGCCCGGGGCATGCTCGTCGGCGAGACGTTGAAGGTCGGGGCGCTGGGGCCCATCGCCGACGACGGCCAAGTGCGTACCAGGAGTCGCGCCGACTGCTCGAATGGCGACGTCCACTCCCTTCTCGGGGACGAGCGCGCCGACGTAGAGCGCGAGGAACGACTCGAGGGGCAGTGACAACTTCGTCCTGCAGGCCACGACCCGTTCGGGATCAGCGGGTGTGAGACCAGCGGCCGGCACCCCGTTCGGGATCACCGTGATACGCGCAGGAGGCACACCGAGGTAGTCGGTGAGCGTCGCCGCAGCACTCGCCGACAGGGCGACGATGTGTGCAGGTCGACGTAGGTACAGGCGGACGCGCAGGCGGCGGTGCCATGAGCGTGCCCAGAACCTGCTGTCGCTGATCTGTCGGTAGACGAAGGGGCGCTTCCGACCCAGGCCGGCGAGCGAGCAAGCGAGGAGGGTCGACGACCCGTGGGCAACCGTGACGTCGTGGGTCTTCATCAGCGCTCGGAGCGCCCTCAATGCCCGGAGGCTCCGAGAGCGTCGGCCTAGCACGTCGAACGTCAGCGGTGGCTGTCGAGTTCCGGAGGCGAGGGCGACGGTGCGCACATCCGCCTCGTGTGGCATGGCAGCACCGAGGTCTGAAGCAAATACCTGAGCGCCCCGACGATCCGTGTCGGTGATCACCTGCAAGATCCGTATGGCCCGGGGCGGCAGCATCACTGCAGTATTGCCGGTGCGTTGTCGGCGCTCGGTCTCGCGTGTGTGCGCCTTCGCCCTGATCGGCCCGCCATGGCTGCAGTAGGCTGAGTGGACAATGGCTGCTGCAGAGCGAAACTCACGCGAGCCGCTGCCGGCTTGCGAATGAGCGGTGGGAGTTCGAGCCGTCGGCCCGCGGCCGTGGTGTTTGCTCCGTACCTCCACACGCTGGGTGGGGGGGAGCGGATCATCGTCCGCAGCGCAGAACTCCTCGCCGAGGAGTGCGACGTCGTCATCGGTGCGCCACGGCCGGTCGACCATGAGAGATGGGAACGACTTGGTTTCCCAGCTGGACTGCATCGACGTGTCCGTCTGATGAGTGCCCGCCAATTCTCTCGCGCGACCCTCGGCGCGGACATCGGCGTCGCAGTCACCAACCATCTGCCACTTCCGTCGTTCGCCCGCCGCTCGCTCCTCTACGTCCAGTTTCCGACGGATGTTCTCGACGCTCACCCTCACCCACGCCGTGATCTCAAGCGCTGGGCGCTCGACCGGTACGAACTGCTGGTCTATTCGTCGTATGTGGCTCACCACGTCAAGGACCGCTGGGGGCGTTCCGACGCGCAGGTGATCGACATGCCGGTACGTCAGTTCGGCGTTCGGGCCGTCCTAAAAACGCGGACCATTCTCTCGGTCGGTCGCTTCAGCACGACCTCGAACCTGAAACGACAGGACGTCATGCTCGAAGCGTGGCGACGCTTGCGGCCGTTACTCCCTGACTGGCGGCTGGTTCTGGCTGGCGGAGGGTCGTCGGCGAGCGACCACGTGCGCGAGTTGCAGCGCCTCGCCGACGAGATCGGAGGTGCCGAATTGGTGCTCGATGCCACATCGGAGACGCTCGAGCGGCTCTACGGCGAGGCGAGCATCTATTGGCACGCCGCCGGGTTCGGGCGGCGAGCCGACGACCCAGCGGCTGCTGAGCACTTCGGGATGTCGACGATCGAAGCGATGTCGGCCGGTGCGGTACCTCTCGTGTACCCGGACGGTGGCCAGGCCGACATCCTCACCGATTCGGTCGGCGGCACATGGCACTCGATCGACGAGTTGGTGCAGTCGACGCTCGATCTTGCGTCGTCGCCCGAGGCGGTGCGACGAATCGGTGCTGCGGCCGCCACTCTGGCCGGCCGGTACGCAGGGGGGAGCTTCGACGAGATGGTGCGCGGTTGGCCGGGGGCGAGACGATGATCGATCCTTCAGTCTCGGTCGCCATCGCCATGTACGACGCAGAGACTCGGCTGCCATCGTCATCACGGGGAGGGCTAGTTGAGGCGCACGCTCACGATTCATCCTGACTCCAGCTTGTCGTACTACGGCTATTACCTCTGCGGCTTCGAGCAAGCGCTTGGGCGAATCAAGCTGAGATTCAGTCTCGGCGACCTCCCCGCGCTGCTCGGCCCCCGTGACGGTCTGGCAGTGATCACCGATGACGGCAAGCGGATCTTCATCGCGGCTGACGACACACCCACCATCAACCCCGAGGCGCTGCACTGGTGTGATGTGTACGGGAAGGTGAACCTCGATAGGTCCTTGGATGAGCTCTCTCGGTCGCCCAAGGTGGTGCCCATCGGTCCGGGTTTCGGTATCAGATGGAGGTCCCTGGGCCATGACGCGTTGTACGTGGCGCGGGCCGGTGCGGCTGGGGGCAACGCGTTCGCGCGTCCTCTGTCACGGTTCAGGGCAGCGGGCAAACATCACCGGGACAGGGTGCCTCTCCACCTGTACTCGGCGTCCGTGTCGGACCCTGACGAGCTGTTCTTTATCGCGACCTATTGGTCGAAGCACACCAACGCCAATCCCCCGCGCCAGACCTTCGTACGCGCGGTGCGCGGGATGGAGGGACTCCGGTTCCAGGGTGGCCTAGTCGGCGACCCGGATCTGGGCACGGCGGCTCAGCACCGGTACTCGATGAGCGACTACCTCGATCGCACCGGTCGCTCGGTGGTGGTCTTCAACACCCCGGCGGTGCACGGTTGTCTTGGCTGGAAGCTGGGGGAGTTCTTGGCGCTCGGGAAGGCGATCGTGACCCTCCCGATCGATCGCGAACTTCCGGAGCCTCTTGTCGATGGTGTGCACGTGCACGTTGTCGATGGCAGCGCCGAATCGATCGTCGATGCGATCACCCGTCTGCGTCGCGATAACACTTACCGGTTGGCACTCGAGAGGGAGGCTGCCGCCTACTACCAGCGCTGGCTGCATCCAGCAGTCGTCGCCGGCAGGCTACTGAGGTCGGGGCGTCGACCATAGTGAACGTCATCGCGAGGATGTCGCTAATGGACCCGATCGCTGTCGGGCCCGCTGCTGACACCTGCGAGACGTCGCGCAGTTAGTCTCGGGGCGTGACTTGCCGTGCCGCTACTGGGCGCATGATGTGGGTCCTGCGGCGGACAGCCGGAACAATTCGCCCCCGTCAGCTCCGAATTCTCGTTCTCGTCTGGCGTTCGATCGACTTTGGCGGCGTAACCGTCGGCGTAAGTCGGCGGACACGGATGGCCAACGCAGCACGATCTCTACTTCGTGAGCCGGCTGTCAACGGCCCGATCTGGGCGGTTTCGATGGTCAAGAATGAGTCCGACATTGTCGAGGAGACCATTCAGAATCTCCTTGATCAGGGTGTCGATCACATCTTGGTGGCTGACAATGGATCGACTGATTCGACGCGTGCGATCCTCTCTCGCCTTAGCCAGGCCGGCAGAGTTCACGTCGTCGACGATCCGATCGTGGCGTATTGGCAGGGTGACAAGATGAGCCATCTTGCTCGGGCTGCCACCCGGATGGGTGCGGCCTGGATTGTCCCCTTCGACGCGGATGAGATGTGGAAGGGCGAGGACGGCCTCACCGTGGCGACCGTCCTTCGCGCAGCCGAGACGAACGTTGTGGCGGCGTCGTGGTGGGACTTCGTGCCACTCGCGGTGGTGGCCGATGGGCCGATCGTGCGGAGATTCCCATATCGACGGGCTGCCCCCCACCCCCAGCAGAAGATTGCATTCCGCGCCAACTGGTTGGCCCGAATCAGTGTCGGGAACCACGGCGTATCACTGCCCGACATGCGAGTTGGCGGCGGACTGCGCATCGCCCACTTCCGCACCAGAACGGCCGCTCAGGTCTTTCGAAAGGCCCAGGACGGCATCGCGGCCCGACGAGAGGTTGGCGGCAAGGACAGTTCGTTGCCCCAATGGTTTGTGTTCGAGGGAAAGCAGGAGGCCGACGTCGCTGACTGGATGCGGCAACTCGTCGACGGCGAGGATCTTGTTCTCGACCCAGCGGAACTCTGGTGACGCCTGGTCAGCGGCAGATTCGGTGCCACGGTCTGTCGCACTGTCCCGGTTCGCCGGCGGTAGGGCACCTTGCGGTCACAGGTAGAGCGTTCGCTGCTTCGCGCTTTCGGCGAGTCGTCCAATTCGGTGTCCGAGGACACCAGCCCAGCGGAAGCGGTCCCGACGTCTGAGGCACAGCGGGGCAGCGCCGACGAGCCACACCCAGGTCTTCACGGCTCTCGCGAGGTGTCGGGGCATCCCCTTGTCGCGGTGCGCCTTGAACAGCAGTACGTCCGTGCGTCCAAATCGGTAGTGCTGCCGGAAGCGAGCCCAAGGGGTTGACCGCGCCACCTTGTAGACGAGCGCGTCGCATCGACCGAGCGACACTCCGCGTTCCTGTGCCCTCCACGTGAAGTCGACATCGTCACCCCACCTCATTCGCTCGTCGAAACCGCCGAGCAAGTCCCACACGCTTCGGCGGACACCAAGGTTTGCTGTCAGACCATAAGGCAGATAGCCGTAGGGGTGCAGGTAGGGGGCGGAGTCGAGCGTCTTGGGTGTGGTGCCGTCCGTCCCTGTGGGCGTTCTGATCTGCACGGAGCCTGCGACCAAGCGGTGTTCTCGGAGAGAAGACGCCATCGTCGCCAGCCAACCATCCTCAGGCTCATCGTCGGCGTCGCAGAACAGGAGCAAGGAGGCGCTGCTCGCGCGAACTGCGGCATTCCGGCCCGCTGGAATGCCGGGTGTCGAAGTCGCGGCTACGACCAGTCGAGGGTGATTGGCCGTCATGCTGGACAGCGCTTCCAGGGTCTTGTCGTTGGACGGACCAACACAGACCACGATCTCCCATCGCCCATCCAACTCCTGTCTGTCGAGCATCTCGACAACGCCGCCGATGTGGTGCTGTGCATTGCACACTGTTACCAACACGCTGATGATGGGCCGTGCTGCTGAGTCGGTGTCGGGCGAACTTGTCACGATGGAGTGCTCCGGCCCTCGCCCTCGGCGAACCGGGCCCTTCCGTGCGTCAGTGGGGTGATCTTTCCTTGCAGCGACATCAGGTGCACCATACTGAGATCAGTTCGAGGACCGCGCGTCTCGTCGGCAGCAGCTACCACGGGCGCCAGGCGCCTCACTCAGGGTGCACTGGTGGCGTGGAAAGCGCGGAAGGGTGCTGTGGCATGAGTGTCCGCCCCATTCGTCCGCGGAGACCGTCTCGTACTCCACGCAGGCGGTAGATGTTCGTCGCTCGATGGTCGCGGTGGCGGATCGTCCCCAGAATCTGGTGTCCGGTTCGATAGACGAAGAACAGGAACATCAGTGGTGATCGACGTCGCAGAGCGAGAACGAGATGATTCCGAGTTTGGTAGTAAGCGCGGAACTTCCATTGGGTGTTGTCGGTGGCTCCGAGCGCCAGCGGCGCGGTTGTCAGCAACCGACTCACCGCAACGTGTATCCCGGCGTCGCGCAGGCGAATCGGGTACTCGATGTCGGTCATCATCGTGAAGAAGTCCTCGACTGGCGTGCCATGTGTTGCCGCTACGTCGAGACGCAATACGGCACCGTCGAGTAGTGGGTTCGCTGTGTCGTCGACGTCGATGTCGAGGCGCAGCGGGTACAGGGCACCGCGGGAGAACCGAAACCCCCGCGCTCCCAACATGCCGAGCGTCGGGCGACCCTTCAGGATGTCCAGCGCCTGCTTGAGATACGTCTGCGAGTATGTGGTGTCGTCCTCGACCAGCCACGCTAGGTCAAAGCCACGCTCGATAGCTCGCCGCAAACCGGCTGCGATTGCGCCCCCAGGCCCAAGGTTCGCTGGCATACGGATAACTTCGATTTCGGGTCGCTTGGCGTTGAGCTGAGCGACCGTATCGTCCGGTGACGCGTTGTCGATCACGATGATGTGGTCAGGTTGTCGAGTCTGTGAGTCGATGCTCCTCAACATCTCGAATAACACCCCGCAGCGATTGAACGTCACCGCGATCGCGACGACGCGCGGCTCCAACCGCTCTATGCCACTTAGCCCGGATCGCGTTGGTTGGTCGAGCAGCTGCCGGTAGAAGTTCTCCATCTGGTGTGCACACGCGTCGATCGAGAAGTGCTCGATCGAGCGTCGCCGATTGGCGGCGAGTGCTTCCTCGGGCCGAGCGGAAGTCAGGACCTCGATCAGTCTCTCCGCCAGCGCGCCGGGGTCGTCCACCGGGGCGAACTGCGCGCCTGTCGAACTGCCAACGACTTCGCGCACTACAGGCAGATCGCTGCACACGATCGGACACTCGAGGGCCATTGCCTCGAGAAGGGTGCCCCCGAAGCCCTCCCAGCGTGACGGGAATGCCAGGGCGTCAGCCGCAACCATCAGGTCGGCGACGTCGCCGCGGGCTCCGAGGAAGCGGACGGCTGGTTCGCTGCCCAGCGCAGCGACCAGGTCGTGCAGCTGGCGTGTGGCGTTCCCCTCTCGGCCTGCAATGAGTAACTGCGCGTCGGGACACGCCGCTTGCACTGATGGCATTGCTGCGATCAACGTGTCGAGGCCCTTCTGCGTCTCGTGCCGGGCAACGGCGACAAGCAGCCGACGATCATCACTCACGCCGAGCCGTCCGCGTGCCGCCGCGCGACGCTCGGCAGATCTGATGCCGAGGAGTTCATGGTCGCGCCCGCGAGGGATCATGGTCACCTTTCCTCGATCGAGGCGTAACCGTTCGCCCATGGTCTCCGCGATGGTCGCGCTGATGGCGTGGACGCCGCAGGTGAGCCTGAGGGTCGTCATGTCGAGCAGCCGCGCGCCAAGAATCCTCCACCGGCTAAGGCCAGCGTCGAGCTGGCGCTGCCCGTACATCTCGTTGACCAGGGATGAGGTGACGGGGACGTGAGCAAGACGAGCACCAATCCGTCCAGCGACGTCTGCTTCGAAGAGCGTGGTGTGCACGATGTCGGGACGGAGGTCTTTACACAGCCGTCGGACCCGTCGGATCCGCCTGAGGCGTGACGGGGCGGGTACGTGCCACAAGATGGCCCCTGCCGCGACGAATCGCTCCTTCAGATCGAACCGTTCGCCGAACCACGCCACGTGCACTTCTTGTCCGCGCCGTGTGAGAGCGGCCGCCAATTCGGCCAACGACACCTCCGCCCCGCCAGGCGCCAGGCTGTCGATGATGAACAGCAGCCGTAGCGGCTTTGGGGTGAGAGGAGACTCTGGAATGGTCATCTGTCGGGGCCGCCGACATCCTTGGTGCCACGCCGACGATTCAGTGAACTTTACCGTCCATGGCGGTCCAGAACGGCTCGCGCAGCTTGAACTTCTGCAACTTGCCGGTGGCGGTGCGGGCGAGCGCGTCGCGCAGCTCCACCCGCTTGGGGCACTTGTAGTGCGCCAACTTGGCGCGTGTGTACTCGATCACCTCGGCCTCGGTCAGCGCTGAGCCAGGTGTCGTCACCACCAATGCCATCACCAGCTCACCCCACTTCTCGTCGGGCACACCGATCACCGCCACCTCGGCGATCTCGGGGTGGCTGAAGATCGCGTCCTCCACCTCGATGCTGCTGACGTTCTCGCCGCCGGTGATGATCACGTCCTTCTTGCGGTCGCTGATCGTGACGTACATGTCCTCGTCGAGGTAGC
>JAYRWH010000073.1:0-13912 GCA_041918155.1 Ilumatobacteraceae bacterium
CGGCACGGCGATGCTCTGCTCGTGCGTGGGGTGGATGTTGGTGATGACGATCTTGCTGCGCTTGCCGCCAAGCCAGAACGCCTGGGCGAGCACTTCGTTGCTGCCCACACCCATGCACATGATCACCTTGTCGAAGCCACGATTCCACGTGGTGGTCTCCAGCGCCATCAGCGCTTCCTCCACCGACGCGTGGGTGTGGGTGGCGCCGAACTCCATCGCCTTCTCCCGCTTGAACTCCACCGGGTCGATCGCGCACACGACGCGGGCGCCGGCGAGCTTGGCGCCCTGCACCGCGCTGGCACCGATGCCGCCGATGCCGACCACGGCCACCGTCTCGCCCGGCTGCACCTGAGCCGCATAGACCGCCGAACCCCAGCCGGTGACGACGCCGCAGCCGAGCAGGCAGGCCCTGTCGAGCGGCCACTCCTTGTTGATCTTCACAAGGCTGGCCTCGTTGACCACACAGTGGTGGGCGAACGTGCCCAGGGCGCCGATGGCGAGCTTCAGATCCTGCCCGCGAGCGTGGTGGCGGGTGGTGCCGTCGAGCTGGAACCCGGTGATGCCACCGAGGTCGCACAGGTTGGAGTGCCCGCTCGCGCACGACGGGCAACGGCCGCAGGCGGGGATGAACGAGAACACGACATGGTCGCCGGGTTGCACCGAAGTGACGCCCGGGCCGACTTCCATCACCACGCCGGCGCCCTCGTGGCCACCGATTACCGGCGGCTCGGGGGTGAGCCCGGCGAGATCACCGGTGACGACGTGCTCGTCGCTGTGGCACATGCCGCTGGCCGCCATCTTCACCAGCACTTCCCCGGCCTTCGGCGGGTCGAGGTCGATCTCTTCCACGCTCCAGGGCGTGTTCCGCTCCCAGAGAATCGCTGCCTTCGTCTTCACCGAGGTACCCCCACGTGGTGTGTCGTTGCTGGGCCGCACGTTACCCGTCGACCATCCGAGCCGTCGTGTCGTAGAGAGCCGCGGCGACATCCCCCGCTTGTGTCCTACACCGACCTCGGACGCCCCTGGTCGATGGCTGACGGGAGCGGTGCGTCGGTGACGATGTGCAGCACCTGCACGGCGCGAGTCATCGCCACATAGAGCAGGCGCGCGCCAAGGGCCGAGCCGTCGAAGATCTCGTGCGGGTTCACCACCACCACCCCATCGAACTCGAGGCCCTTCACGGCCTCGGCGTGGAAGAGCGGCACGTCGTCGTGGCCGAGATCGTGCACCCGATCAACCGCGTACAGACCGATCCGCTCGAGCGCCTCGGTCAGCGCGACGTGCAGCGCGATCGGGGCGACGAGACCGCTGTTGTGATGGCGATGACGCACGTCGAGCACCTCGGCGGCGACGGCATCGGCCAGCTCGGTAGGCGCCACCAACCGCACCACCGGGGCGGTGCCGTCAATGCGCACACTGCGGCTCGCCGGCGTATCGACCTCGGTGTGTGGCAGCAGGCGGTTGGCGACATCGAGGATTGGCGCCGGCACGCGATAGCCGATGGTGAGGTGGGCCACGGCCACGGCCCCATCGTCAACACCGCCACCGGCGGCCGCCGAGGGAGTGAGGAACCGCAGCGCCTCGGCCCAGTCGCGCTGGCCGGCGGGCGTGGTGCTCTGGGCCAGATCGCCGAGGATCGTCAGCGAGCCAGTCGGGCTACGCCGGCCGATGCAGCGCAGGGCGACCGCGCTGTGATCCTGCGCCTCGTCCACCACCACATGACCGAACGTGAACGGCGCACCATTGAGCAGCGAGTTGGCCTCGTCGATGAGAAACTGGTCAGCCACCGTCCAGCGCCGCTTCTTGCCCGACGGGCCGGGCACCTGGGCGGCCAGCAGGCGGTCGACGAGCTTCACCGGTAGCTGGGTGGGCCAGGCCTTCGTGATCGCGGCGCGTAGCGCGGGCGCCTTCTCCCACACGTCGTCGCGGTCGAGGCGGCGCAGCATGTCGCGCTGCACCAGCCCCTTCATCGACTCGCGACGCTTGTTGACCGGGGCGTTCGCGGCGAGCGCCTGCCGCAGCCAACCGGCGAACTCGTCGCGGGTGATCACCAGCGTGCGGGCGCCGAGGGGGATGCGCAGGTCTTCGGCGGGCACCGTCACATGCTGGGTGACCGAAGCCTCCAGCGCCGCCAGCATCGGCGGCGAACCCTTGTGGCGCCGATCCTCGCGCGAGTCCTCGCCCGTGATATCCACCTTCGGCACACACAGGTCGAGCGCGGTGCGTTGCTGCACACTGCGCTCGCCGAGGCTCGGAAGCACGTGGCCGATGTAGTCGAGGAACACCTTGTTCGGGCCCACCACCAGCACCCCATCGCGCACGAGGCGGCGACGGTGCTCGAACAGCAGGTACGCAGCGCGGTGCAGGCCGACGGCGGTCTTGCCTGTGCCCGGGCCGCCCTGCACCACGAGGCACTCGGTGAGCGGGGCGCGGATCACTTCGTCCTGCTCGGCCTGGATGGTGGCGACGATCTCGCGCATCGCACCCGTGCGAGCCGCACCGATCTCGGCCAGCACGGGGTCGGGGATACCCGAACCGGCCGCCTCGTGATCGGGGTCGTCGAGCTGTTCGTCGAGGTAGGCCGTGATCGTCCCTTCGGCGAGCGTGAACCGGCGGCGGTGGGCGAGGCCGAACGGGTCGGCGTGAGTGGCGCGGTAGAACGGGGCCGCGATCGGTGCCCGCCAGTCGACCACCACCGGATCGTGCCGGTCGTTCTCGATGTGGCGTCGGCCGATGTACCAGGTGTCGCCGATGGTCCGTGGCGCCGATCCCTCCTCGATGATGCGGCCGAAGAAGTCGCCGGCACCGGGAGTCCGCAAGTCGGCGAGTGCTTCGGCGACGGTGACCTCGATGTACTCCTTGGTGATCTCGTCGGCAGCACCCTCGGGGTCGAGCGCGGAGAAGCGCTCGACCATCCGGTCGCGACAGGCGCGCGCGTACCCCAGGTGCGACTGCTCGGCAGCGAGCTCGGGAAAGGTCACCTCGTCCACAGGGGGGGCACACGCTATCGGTGCCGCTAGTCTGCGTCGCATGGAGAACGAAGCCGCCGGCACCGCGAACGCGGTCGAGGTCATCGAAGTCGAGGAAGAGCTGCTCGTCGAGGAGATCTCCATCGACGGCATGTGCGGTGTCTACTGAGCTGAGCGCTCACCCGCAGCTCGACGACCTGCTCGACCGGGCGCTCGAGCTGCACCCGCAGGTGGCACTGCGGCCCGAGCCGTTCGGCGCGCTCGCGTACCACTACGGCAACCGCCGCTTGGTGTTCCTGAAGCACCCCGACATGGTGAGGGTCGCAGAGTCGCTCGCCGACCACGCCACCCTCGCCGACGCGCTCGCCGCGTGCGGGGTCGAGCCACGACGCTGGCCGTCGTTTGCGAAGGCGTTCGAGTCGCTGCTGGCATCGCAGGTCGTGCGTGAGCGCTGAATCCCTCGCTGCCCAGCTGAAGACCGGGCTCGACGCGCCGATCTGCCTCACGTGGGAGCTCACGTACGCGTGCAACCTGCAGTGCGTGCACTGCTTGTCGTCGTCGGGGCGGCGCGACCCGCGCGAGCTCACCACCGCCGAGGCCAAGCGAGTCATCGACGAACTGCGCGACCTGCAGGTGTTCTACGTCAACATCGGCGGCGGTGAGCCGATGGTGCGCCGCGACTTCTTCGAGCTCGTCGAGTACAGCGTCGACAACAGCATCGGCGTGAAGTTTTCCACGAACGGCGCGTTCATCGACGCCGACAACGCCCGCCGGCTGGCGGCGATGGACTACCTCGACATCCAGCTCAGCCTCGACGGCGCCGACGCGGCCACGAACGACGCGGTGCGCGGCGAGGGCAGCTACGACACGGTGATCGCGGCGATGGATCACCTCGCCGCGGCCGACTTCGGGCCGTTCAAGATCAGCGTCGTGGCCACCCGCCACAACGTGCCCCAGCTCGACCGGTTCACGGCGCTCGCCGACTCGTACGGCGCCCAGCTGCGCCTCACCCGTCTGCGCCCCAGCGGCCGCGGCGCCGACACGTGGCACGAGCTGCACCCCACCAACGCCCAGCAGCGCGAGATCTACGACTGGCTGATGGCCAACGGCGAGCAGGTGCTCACCGGCGACTCGTTCTTCCACCTCAACGCGCTCGGCGACCCGCTGCCCGGCCTCAACATGTGTGGCGCCGGCCGCGTGGTGTGCCTGGTCGACCCGGTGGGCGATGTGTACGCCTGCCCGTTCGTGATCCACGGCGACTTCCGCGCCGGCAGCGTGCGCGCCGAGGGCGGCTTCACCAAGGTGTGGCGCGAGTCGGAGCTGTTCCGCGAGCTGCGCGAACCCCAGTCGGCCGGCGCATGTGCGAGCTGTGGGTCGTTCGATGCCTGCCAGGGCGGCTGCATGGCGGCCAAGTTCTTCACCGGCCTGCCCCTCGACGGCCCCGACCCGGAGTGCGTCACCGGCCACGGCGAACTCGCCACTGCGGTGCACGTCGCCCTCACCCCGCGCCCCTCCCCTGACCACTCGCGACCGGCACCGGTCGTCGGCTGACGCGGCCCTGACGCCTACAGTGACCGCCACCGGCACCGGAGAAAGGAGGGAGGGGGCAGGTTGATCTGGCTGCTGCTCATTCCCGCGTACGCGCTCGGCACGTTCCCCAGTGCCGTGTGGATCGCACGTTCAAAGAGCGTCGACATAACCCAGGTGGGCTCGGGCAACCCGGGGGCGTCGAACATCTCGCGCACACTCGGGAGGCGGTGGGGCGTGCTGGTGTTCCTGCTCGACGGGTTGAAGGGCGCGATCCCCGCCGCCGGGGGGGTACTGCTCGATGACCGCAAGCTGGCCTGGGCATTGGTGGCCGCTGCGGTCGTCGGCCACATGTTCCCCGTCACCCGCGGGTTCAAGGGCGGCAAGGGCGTCGCTACGACGGCTGGCGGTGCGTTCGTGCTCCAGCTCTGGGTGGCGGCTTCACTGTTCGTGCTCTGGTACGCCGTGCTGAAGCTCACCAGGAAGGCGTCGCTGGCCTCGCTGGCGATCGTGATCGGCCTGCCGGTCGGCGTGGCGATCACGGGCACGGAGGGCTGGGAGATCGCCACCATCATCGCCATCAACGCGCTCGTGTTCGTGCGCCACCTCGGCAACATCAAGCGCCTGCTCACCGGGCGCGAACTCTCGTCGCAACGCCAGAAGTGACCGACCACTAGCGTCACGGCCATGTCCGACTTCCACGAGTTCAACCGGGGTGTCATCGAGGAGTTCCGCGCCAACGCCGGCAAGGTGGGCGGCAACTTCGCGCACATGCCAATGGTGCTCATCACCCACACCGGCGCCCGCACCGGTGATCAGCGCACCACGCCACTCGTGTGCAGCGTCGATGGCGACGACGTGATCATCGCCGCCTCCAAGGCTGGCTCCGCGAAGCACCCGCACTGGTACCTCAACCTCGTCGCTCACCCAGCGATCACCGTCGAGTTCGGCGCCGATCGCTACGCGGCCACGGCGGTTGACACCCAGGGCACCGAGCGCGACCGGCTGTTCGAGCAGCACGCCGCCGCGCTTCCCCAGTTCCGAGGCTACGCGCAGAAGGCTGCCGGCAAGCGGGTGATCCCGGTGTTGCGGCTCGTGCGGAGCTGACCCATGCGCCTCCTGCAGCCGCTGACGCTCGGGTCGCGAACGGCACCCAACCGGGTGATGTTCGGCCCGCACGTCACCAACCTCGGTGCCGTAGATCGCCGCTTCACCAACCGCCACACCGCGTACTACGAGCGCCGCGCTCGCGGCGGGTGCGGCGTCGTAGTGATCGAGGGTGCGAGCGTGCACGAGAGCGACTGGCCGTACGAGCGGGCGCCGCTCGCCGCGCTGGCGGCGGAGGGTTGGGCCGACATCGCTACTGTGGTGCACGCCCACGGCGGGCTCGCCCTCGCCGCGCTCGACCATGCCGGTGGCCAGGGCAGCAGTGCGTACAGCCAACGCGAGCTGTGGGCGCCGAGTCGGGTGCCCGAGGTGAACACCCGCGAAGTGCCCAAGTGGATGGAGGAGGCCGACATCGCTGCCGTCGTCGCCGGATTCGCGACTGCCGCCGCTTCGGCCGTGACCTCTTCGTGCGACGGGGTGGAGCTCAACGCCGGCCAGCACAGCCTCATCCGCCAGTTCCTCTCCGGGCTGACGAACCACCGCGATGACGAGTGGGGCGCGGATCGCACCAAGTTCGCCTGCCAGGTGATCGGGGCGGTTCGCGCCGCCGTTGGCACGGCAGTGGTAGGCCTGCGCCTGTCGTGCGACGAGCTGGCGCCGTGGGCAGGCATCACCCCCGACATGGCGCCGGACATCGCCGCCGGCTTGGCGGGCGCCGGGCTCGACTACCTGGTGGTCGTGCGCGGCTCGATCTTCTCTGTGGAGAAGACCCGACCCGACTTCCACGAACCCACCGGCCACAACATCGACGTGTGCCGCGCGGTGAGGGCCGCCGTCGGCGCAGTGCCCGTGTTCCTGCAGGGCTCGGTGGTCGATCCCGGCCAGGCCGAGTGGGCGCTCACCGACGGGGTGTGCGACGGCGTCGAGATGACCCGCGCCCAGATCGCCGACCCCGACCTCCTCGCCAAGATGAGCGCCGGCGAGGGCGCCCGCGTGCGGCCGTGCCTGCGCTGCAACCAGACCTGCCAGGTACGCGATGCGCGCAGCCCGGTGGTGACGTGTGTGGTCGAGCCGACGAGTGGCCGCGAGACCGAGGACCCCGACTGGTACGCACCTACGATCCGCCCGCGCGATGTGCTCGTGGTGGGGGCCGGCGTGGCCGGTCTCGAGGCCGCTCGGGTGGCCGCCCTGCGCGGCCACCGCGTCAGGGTGGTGGAACGCGGCGAGCTGGTCGGTGGGGTCGCTGCCGTCACCGGCCCCGGCGGGCTGCTGGTGGAGTGGCTCGCCGCCGAGTGCGCGACCGCAGGCGTCGAGATCGAAGTCGGCGCGGATCACACTTCGGCGCGCGCTGGCGAGGTCGTCATCCAGGCCACCGGCGGGCAGCCCGGGCGGCGGGCATACGCAATCGCTGAGGGCGCGATCGTGGTGGATGCGCTGGACGTACACCGCGGCGCGACGTTGCCCGATGGGCCCATCGCCCTGTTCGACCCGATCGGCGGGCCGATCGCGGTCGCCCTTGCGGAACAACTCGGCGAGCGGGCAATCCTGATCACCGCCGACCAGATCGCCGGCAATGAGTTGTCACGCACCGGCGACCTGGCCCCGGCCAATGTCCGCCTGCAGCAATGCGGCGTGCACATCGAGCGGCGCAGTGTCCTACGTGCCGTGCGCCCAGGCGAGGTGCAGCTGGAAGACCGCTTCAGCGGCGAGCAGCGCACCGTCGCGGCCGCTGCCCTGGTGGATTGCGGGTTCCGCCTGCCCACCGACGTCTTACCAGGTGCCCACTCCCAGGCCGGCGACTGTGTGGCCCCACGCACAATCCATGAGGCCGTGCTGGAAGGCCGCCGCGCCGCCCTCTCGGTGTAGCCGGCGCCCACTAGCCTGCAGGCCGTCATGAGTGCGCCAACCGATCGCCCCCGCCACGCGGTGCGGCCCGCGGCGGTGCTGTGGGACATGGATGGCACCCTCGTCGACACCGAGCCCTACTGGATCGAGGTCGAGCACGAGATCGTCGAACTGTACGGCGATCACTGGGACATGGAGAAGGCGCACTCGCTGGTGGGCCACGACCTGCGCGACTCGGCCCGCATCATGCAGAAGCGCGGCGGCGTCCTCCTCGAGGTCGATGTCATCGTCAACCTGCTGCTCGACGGCGTGATCGAGCGCGTGCGCCGGCGAGTGCCGTGGCGGCCCGGCGCCCGCGAGCTGCTCGCCGACCTGAACTCGGCCGCGATCCCCTGCGCGCTGGTGACAATGAGCTGGCAGCGTTTCGCGTTCTCGGTGGTCAACGCCCTCCCGCAGGGCGCGTTCCAGGCGGTGATCAGCGGCGACATGGTGCACAACGGCAAGCCGCACCCCGAGCCCTACCTCACCGCCGCCGCCACCCTCGGTGTGCGCCCCGAACGGTGCACGGCGATCGAGGACTCACCCACCGGCGTGCGCTCGGCGGTCGCCGCGGGGTGCGCCACGTGGGCCGTGCCCAACGTCGTCGACATCGCCCCGGGCGACGGTTACACGGTCGTTGGTTCACTGGCCGAGATCCCCCGCAGCGCGCTCGGCCTCGACCAGCCCCCGCCCCGCGTCGGCGACCCCACCCCGGCGCGCAGGACCCGGCCGGTGCCCGGAGTGCCACCGCAACAACCGCGGCCGCGGGCGGCGCGCAACGGCCGCAAGGGTCGCCCCGCGTGGGTCGCGTACCTCGCAATGACGGCAGTCCTCGCCGTCGGCGCGGCCGCGGCGCTCATCCTGCGCGACAACACGCCGCCCCCGCTGAAGGATGTCCCGATCAACGCATGGGCGCCGTACTGGGAACTCGATGCCGCCACTGCGAGCATCACCACGAACGGGAGCACCTTGCATCAGGTGTCGCCGTTCTGGTTCACGGCCAAGGGCTCCACCACCATCCAGTACTCGGCGAACATCGTCGAGGCCGACACCGTCACGTTCGCCGAAGCGGCCCGCGCCTCGGGTGCGAAGGTGATCCCCTCGGTCACCGATACCACCGGCAAGGGCATCATGGCGACGATCCTGGCGGACCCGGTGAAGCGCACCAAGCATGTGCAGACGCTGGCACTCCTGGCCAGCGCCTATGACGGGATCGACCTCGACTACGAGGGATTCGCGTTCGGCGACGACTACTCGTCGTGGGAGACCACCCGCCCGAACTGGGTGGCCTTCATCGAGGAGTTGGCCGTGGCGCTGCACACCAACGGAAAGCTGCTCGTGGTCACCATCCCGCCGGTGTACGACACCGAGCGCACACACGACAGCGGTTACTGGGTGTACGACCCCAAGGCGGTCGGCAAGGTGGCCGACACCGTGCGCTTCATGGCCTACGACTACAGCACTTCCGCGGCGGGGCCGATTGCCCCGATCGGGTGGGTGCGCACGATCCTGAAGGCGGCCAAGAAGCTGGTCGGGGACGACTCCAAGATTCAGCTCGGCATCCCCCTCTACGGGCGCAACTGGGTCACCGGCACCACCGGCACCTGCCCCGCCGACGTACCCGGGCGAGCGGATCCCACCCAGACCGAGGTCGCCGATCTGCTGTCGAAGTACTCGATCACGCCGACACACGATCCAGCGGTGGAGGAGGCTGCATTCACCTACCAGCGCCCCGACGGCTCCGGGGTCTGTACGCAGACCCGCGAGGTGCACTACATGGATGCGGTCGGGGTGCGCGCCCGCGTCGACCTGGCCCGCGAGATGCGCATCGGCGGGGTGGTGTTCTGGGCGATGGGATTCGACACGCCCGACACCTGGACATCGGTCGCCGATGTTGCCCGACCGCGGACGACCACACCCTAGCCATCGCGGAATACTTGCGTACGCAATGATGTTGAAGGTGTCATGAACCAATCGACCATCACCGTCCAGCGGGCGGGCGAGCGCTTCTTCACCGATGCCGGCTGGCTGAACTCGTGGCACAACTTCAACTTCGGCAACCACTACAGCCCCGCTCACCAGGGCCACGGGCTACTCCTCGTCAACAACGACGATGTCGTCGCGCCCGGGCAGGGCTTCGGCACGCATGGCCACCGCGACATGGAGATCGTGACGTGGGTGCTGTCGGGCCGCCTCGAGCACCGCGATAGCGAGGGCAACCATGGTGTGCTGTTCCCCGGGCTCGCGCAGCGGATGAGCGCAGGCACCGGTATTCGCCACAGCGAGATGAACGCGAGCACCACCGAGCCGGTGCACTTCGTGCAGATGTGGGTGCTGCCCGACACCCAGGGCGTCGCCCCCGGCTACGAACAGAGCGATCTCACCAACGCGCTCCGCAGCGGCAACTTCGTCGCGATCGCCAGCGGGCAGGGCCACGAGGGAGCGGTCGGCATCCACCAGCAGGGCGCGGTGCTGTGGGGCGCCCGCCTCGGCTCGGACGGCCAGGTCACGATTCCCACTGCCCCCAAGGTGCACGTGTACGTGGCTGCCGGCGACGGCGAACTCGACCGTGTCGGAGCCCTGTCGACGGGCGACGCGGTGCGCTTCACCAACCCTGCCGCGGGTCTGCGGTTCGCGGCCACCTCCCAAGGTGCTGAACTGTTGGTATGGGCCACGGACTAGAAGGTGAAGACCGCGCCGCACTGACGGCACGCCGCGCGGCATTGACCGCGCAATTCCTCAAGCCACGCGAGGAGCGGCCGGCGTCCTCGGCGCGCGGGGTGCACCACACCGCGCACATCTCCAGCGATGTCGAGCGCACCATCCGCTTCTATGTCGACATCTGCGGCTTCCCACTGCTGGAGATGTTCGAGAACCGCGATTACCAGGGCAGCACGCACTTCTTCTTCGACCTCGGCCACGGCAACACGCTCGCCTACTTCGACCTACCCGGTCTCGACGTCGGACCGTACGCCGAGGTGCTCGGCGGCCACCACCACCTGGCGATCTCGATGGAGCGCGGCGAGTGGGAGGCGGCGCGGGCACGGCTGGAGGCGGCGGGCATCGAGTACGCCCATGTCGACGGTTCGTCGCTCTACTTCCGCGGCCCCGACGGCGAGCGCCTCGAGCTGATCAGCGATCCGCTGCTGGAGATGTACGGCAAGCCCGTGGGCTGAACCCGTGGGTCGAACCGGTCAGGCCGACAGGGCCGACCCGGTGAACTGCACGCTGCCGACGCCCTGGTCGACGATGTCGACGGTGAGCGTGGCGGTGGCCTCGGCTGTCTGCGAACCCGGCGTGTAGATGCCGGCCGAGATCGTGTAGCTGCCGTCGGCGAAGGCGACCGCCGGCGTGCCACCCGCGCACGGGTTGTCCGTGGGAACCTCTGCGAGCGCGATCGACGGGACATCGAAGTAGTCGCTCGTGATCATGATGCACGCGACGCCGAGTTGACCCTGCTGGGTGGCCGAAGTGGCGAACACGAGCAGAGCCTTGCCGTTCTGGCCGGTGATCGTCGTGGCCGAGACCGTGATCGTGCCCGGTGCGCTGCCCGCCGAAGTGGTGCTCACCGCCACCTGGGTCGCGGCCGGCGCCGTCGTGGCCGCACCACCACCCTTGTCGTCGCTGCACGCGGCGAGGGAGCCGAGGGTGAGTGTGAGGGCGAGGAGCGAGCCCGTCCGGATCCGACGAATGGTGCACATGGCGACCTCCCTGGCGCGCACCGTACACCCGAGCGTGTCTACAAGAGGGCGAGGAGTGCGTGCACGTCGCCGAGGGCGCGCAGCTCGTCGTTGAGGTGGGTGCACGTGCTGGGGCCGTCGAACTCGTCGCGCACCAGGCGGCGCACGTCGGACAGCAGCACGCCGACGATGCGCTGGGCGCTGGCGATCGCGCCCGGACAATCCAGGCCGGGCAGGGCGCGGCCGTCGGCGGTGACCGAGGTGACGGTGCCGGTGGCGACATCGATCGTCGCCGCGAGCGCGTACTCGTGCACCACCGTGTCGACGCCGTCGCGCTCGATGAGCGTGTCGCGGAACATGCCCTCCACATGGAGGGTGTCCCGCTCGGCGTGGATGTCGAGACGCCGGCGGCGGCGCATGTCGCCCGGCTTGGTGAGCGTGACCATGCCATGCCAGGCGAGCGGGTCGTCGGTGGCGAGCACCGGGGCGGGGCCGCCGAGGCGGGCGATCATCCCCCGGCCTTCGTCGACGGCGCGCACCTTGATGCCGCCGGCCTTCCATCCGCTGCACACGTCGACGGGTGGGTGCAGGCGGGTCGTGCCTGCCCCGGGCAGGTGCGGCACCAGCCGGCGAGCAGCACCGGATATGAGCGTGGCGACAGGGATTTCGTCGAGCAACAGGCCGAGCAACGAGCCGTCGTCGGTGAGGTTCGGGTGGAGCCGATCGAGGTGACGGCGGAACGACTTGGCGGCAACGTCGGTGAGCCCGGCGAGGTCGATCGCCGGATCGGTGACCAGGGCGACGACGTTGCCGGCGACGATCTCCACGCGGGTCGTCGCCACGGCGAGGACATGGGCGTGACCGTCCGCGTCGGTGTGCAGGTCGCGACCCAGGCCGAGCAGTTGCAGCGTGCCACCGATCTCGCCGGGCCAGCGCATGTCGACCGAGCTGGTGCGCCGGATCGAGCCGGGCCGGCGCGGCGGGGTGCTGGTGGCCGGGCCGGCCGGTGACTGCCAGGGGACGTTGTCGGAGTTCGGCATGGGCCCGCCAGCATCGCACGGCCGGGCCGCCGGCGGGGAACCGCGCCCGCTGCATGTCAACCTACGAGGGCGCTGCGGGGTGTAATGGGCGTGATCGTCACCGGATCGGACACTCGCATGGCGGCCCCTGCCACAACCCACGACTTCTCCACCGTGTATCTCGCCAACCACCGCGCGCTCGTGGGCATCGCCCGCGCCGCCACCGGAAGCTGGGAAGCGGCCGAAGACCTGACCCACGAGACGTTCGTGAAAGCGTGGCGCGGCTGGGACCGCATCGGCGGCTACGACAACCCCGGCGCGTGGTTGCGGCTCGTGCTGTTGCACCGCGTGTCGTCGCGATGGCGGTCGCTGGGCCGCGAGCGTGCCGCCCTCGGGCGGATGCCGGTGGCAGTCGATGCGGCGGCGGCCGACAGCGCGATCGACGACGGGTTCTGGGCCGCAGTGGCGACGCTGCCGACCCAGCAACGCAACGTCGTGCTGCTGCACTACGCCGACGACCAATCGGTGGACGACATCGCCGCAGTGCTCGGGTGCTCGAGCGGCACGGTGAAGACCCACCTCTCCCGGGCCCGCCAGGCCCTGGCCACCAGACTCCGGGAAGGAGACGCACGATGAACGAGCAGACGATCGACCAGCGCGCCGACGCGGCGCGTACACAGTTGCGGGCCGCGACCGCCGCCCGCCCGATCCCGCCGGTGGGGCGGGTCACCTCCGCTGGGTCGCCGCCGCGACGACTACGGCTGGGATGGCGACCGCTCGTGGCAATCGGCGTGGCGGCAGCGTGCGTGGTCGGCGTTGCTCTGGTGGTGCGCAATGACAGTCACGACACACGACAGCCCGCGGGCGGGGTGCCCGATGCGCGCCGGGTGATCGACGACCTCCCCGCGGGCTTCGAGGCGACGGGTGCATTCGGCCCGGGCGAGGGCACCGATGCACCGGTGAACCTGTCGGCAGGGTGGTGGGTCGCCGACCCGACGCTCACCCAGGTGGCGTTCATCGCGCCGATTGCAGCGGCCGACGCACCGAATCCGGCGGCGGTCACGGCCACTCCGGTGAGCATCGATGGCCACGACGGCTCGTTGTTCGACTCGATCGGGCCGACCGCGGCTGGGATGCGGATGCTGGTGCTGCAGGGCGACACGAAGTGGTACGCGATCGGGGCGCACGGTCTCGCCGACGACGCGTTGGTCGTCATCGGGCGTGCCGCGCTGGACGACACAATCAATGCGGACGAACTGCCCAGCGGCCTGGACTTGCTCGGTGTGTCGCCGAACCTCTGGGCCTTGGTCAGCACGCCCGAGGGCTCCAGTTTGCCGGCCGGGCTGTGCGGGGTGGGCTACCAACGCACCACCACCTCGGCCGACGGGACGAGCGACCTGGAAGCGATCGTGCTCACCACCACCCCGGACACGCGGATGGCGACGGCTCAACTCGCCCTGTACTTCCCCGAACGCACCCAGGTGCCCGGCACTGCCTACTCCACGGCACCGTTTCCCGGGAGCGACTCCGTCCACATGCTCATGTGGCAGATCGGCGGGGTGAGCTATCTGATGGTGGGCTCGGCGACCATCGACGAGCTGGTGACGTCCGCGAACTCGGTGCGGGTTCCCACCGACGACGAGTGGGCGGCGCTGGTGGCGCAGGCGGCGGCGAGCGGCGCCGAGACCAGTAGCACTGGCAGCTCCTCCGTGTCCGCTCCTGCGAC
>JAYRWH010000074.1:0-12154 GCA_041918155.1 Ilumatobacteraceae bacterium
CGTCGGCGAGCGTCGTGCTTACAAACTGCTGACATCGGTCCGCTTCGAGCCCCGAAAACGCCTCAGGCCCGGTCCTAGGGACCGGGCCTGACCTGGCATTTCCTTGGTGGCGGGGGCAGGATTTGAACCTGCGACCTTCGGGTTATGAGCCCGACGAGCTACCGAACTGCTCCACCCCGCGGCGGAAATCTGAACGGTAGCGACCGAACACCGCGATCGCAACCGGCGACAACGCCCCTCCCATCACTCCACGGGGCCCGGATCCGGCGCGGAGCGAGCACGGCGCAGGTGGGCCCGCTCGTCGGCGTCGGTCGGTTCGCCGCCGAACAGGCTGCGCGGGTACAGCCGCGCCACGCGCACCACGTTGATCTCGGCCGCGAACACGAGCACCTGGGCCAGCGCGTAGAAGTACGTCAGCAACCCGATGACGGTCGCGAACGTGCCGTAGACGTCGCTGGCCCCCTTGATGCGTTGCGCCACCAAGGTCGTGCCCAGCGTCTGCAACCCGTACTGCAGCACGCCGGCCACCACCGCACCCGGCAGGATCTGGCGGACGGTCAGCGGCTCGTCGGTGAGCGCCCTGAACGCCAGCCCCATCACCGCGATGTTCAACGCAACCGTGCCGAACGCGAGCACGATCTGCGCGCCGATGGGCAGCCACCCGAGCGTCGAGGCGAGCGCCGAAAGCACGACCGAGCCGATCAACCCGACACCGAGCACGCCCAACATCACGAGCGACCGGAGGCGTTTGTGGAAGAACCTGGGCCGGTCGCGCCGGGGCACGTCCCACACAGTGTTCATCGCGTTCTGGGCGGCGCCCATCGCGCCCATCCCCGCCCACAGCGCGCCGATCAACCCCACCACCAGCCCGACCCCATGCCCCTGCAAGGCACCGGTCTGCAGGCTGTCGCCAACGACCGGAATCTGCGACAACGCCGACCCGGCGATCTTGTGCTGCAGCTCGGCGTTGCCGCCGAAGATGTACCCGAGCGACGTGGTCAGCACCAGCAGCAGCGGGAACAGCGAGAAGAAGCTGTAGTAGGCGATCAGCGCGGCGAGCTGACCGGCCCGGTCCTCGCCGAACTTCTTGAACACGCCCACGACGAACGCGCGCCACGTGCGCAGGCGTTGCCACCGGTCGAACCGCTGGAGCGACGACGTCAGCCGCTTCACGACACGACGCCGAGCGAGCGGCGGACCCTCTCCAGCTCGTCGCGCACCGTCTGCTGCACCGCAGGCCCGCCATCGTCGGCGATGTCCACCAAGGTCGCCAGGCACTGCATCACCTCGTACACCAGGTTCAGTTCACGCGCCTCGGCGAGCGCGGCCTCCACCCGCGCAACCCCAGTGTCCACGCCGAGCGCCGCCTCGGCCCGGCCGAGCACACGATCGTACGTCACCCGCAGCTCCGGCTCGGCGATCGCCAGCCGGTCGACCAGTGCGCCACCAGCATCCACAGCGTCGCCATAGCGTCCGGCGCACACGAGATGCTCCATCGTCGATACGTCGCAGTCGAGCACCATCGAGCGCTGGTCAACCGCGACGAATGCGGCCCGCGCCTCCGCCACGAGCGCCGCGGCGTCGGTGAAGCGCCGTTCCGCGGCGGCCACGTGCGCGCGCAGCAGGCGCGCCGTGGCCGCGTTGTGCGGCACGCCGGCGGTTTCGTACACGCGGATCGCCTGGCGGCCGCGCTCGTCGGCCTCCTCCAGGCGCCCCTGGCGGTAGCGCAGGAACCCCACATTCGCCACCGCGGTCGCCGCGCCGAGCGCGTGGCCGTACTGCATGTAACCCTCGATCGCCCGCTGGTAGCGATCGACCGCGTCGTCCCACCGGCCGAGGTACATCGCCGTCAGGCCACTGTTGGTGAGCGCGTGCTGCAGATAGCGGTGGTGCCCCAACTCGGACAGGATGCGCACCGCCGCGTCACCATGCTCGATTGCCCTCGGGTCCATCACCGCGCTGTAGGCCATCTCGATGTGGATGTGCGCCAACCCCTCCATCAACTGCGAACCGATCGCCGTCGCCCGCTCCAACGCCTCGCGGTAGATCGGCACACTGCCGAGGTGATCATCGGAAAGGTCGCGCACCGCACCGAGATCGAGCAGCAGGAAGCAGCGCAGCTCGCCCGCGGACGAGCAGCCCACCGTCGCCGCCATCCCGCGGTTCGCCCAACGCTTCGCCGCGGCGAACTGATTGTGGCGCAGGGCCAGATCCGCGCGCAGGTGGCAGATGCGCCCGATCACCAGCGGGTCGGTGGTGGCCCTCCGAGCAGAGCGCAGCGATTGCTCCATCGCACGGTGGTCGGCCAGCCAGCCGCGCGCCTCCGCCTCGTCCATCAGCAGCCCGGCAACCGCGGCCGGGTCGTGCACCCGCGCCATCGCGGCCGCGCGGCCGAGCAGGTCGACCGCCTCGGTCAACGCGCCCGCGGCCTTGGCGGTGCGGCCGGCGGCGGCGGCCAGGGGATACGCCTCGGCAGTGCGGCCGGCGTGTTCGAGGTGGGTGGCGCGCACGGCATCGCTCGCATCGCGCACGCCGGCCAGGTGGTCGGCCACGGCGGCATGGAGCGCCCGCCGGCGCTGGAACGGCAGGGTGTCATAGGCCACCCGCAGGTAGGCCTCGTGCCCGAAGGCGACGGTGCCGTCATCGGCAAGTCGCAGCACCGGCGCTGCGGCCTCCCACGCCTGACGGTTCGCCAGCTCCGGTCGGCCGAGCACCTCCGCGGCGAACGCGACCGGCACGGTCGCGCCGAGGATCGACACGTCGCGCACGAGCGAGCGGGTCTTCGCCGGCAACGAGTCGAGCAACCAGGCCCCCAGGCGCTGGAGCGAGTCGGGCAGCTCGCCGTCAATCGGCGTGCGCGCCAGTTCGGTGAGCACGAACGGGTTGCCCGCGGCCGCGGCCACGATGCGGGCGACGAGATCGTCGCGCAGCGAGGGCGCAGTGTCGATCACCAGCTGGGCGGCCTCCTCGTCGCCCAGCGGACCCAGCTCGATCGTGAGCACTTCGTCGTCCACCAGGGCCGACGGACCCAACGACCCCAGGGGCTCGGTGCCGGGCCGCTGGCCGGCGAGCACCATCAGCCGCTGATCGCCCGCTCCGGCACACAGCCGCGCGACCACCTGACACGACGCCTCGTCCATCAGATCGACATCGTCGATGGCGAGCAACCACGGGCGCGGCGCCGCCGCGGCGATCAGCGCGGACAACGCCATCCGGGCGCGCTGCGCGGCCGACACCGGGTCGAGATCGTGCACTTCGCGCTGCTCCGCAGCCGCCAACGCGGCGGGCACCCACACGCGCAGGTATGGCGGCAGTCGATCGGCGAACGAACCCAGCCACGCCCAGCCATCGCTCGCCGAGCGCACCTGCGCCCCGACGGTTGCGGCCAGCCCGTCGACGACCGCGGCGAGGCCCGCATACGGAACATGCCGGCGCTGCGGATCGGTGACGACCGCGGTGGCCGCGCCGCCGGCCAGCGCGGCCGTGTCGGCGAGCAACCCCGAAGCCCCCATGCCCGGCTCACCGATCACGCTCACCACTCGCCCTCGGTGATCGATCGTGTGCTTCCAGGCCGCCGCCAGCAGCGCGGCCTCGGCGCTGCGCAACCACCCCGAGCCGGCTCCCACCACGGCCCGCCGCCGCACCGGCCGAGGGCCAACACCGGTGACGCGCCACATCTCCACCGGCCGCACCCGGTTCCTCAGTGCCTGCGGGCCGAGCGCCGACGAGTGCACGAACGAGCGGCGGGCGTGCACCGCCATCCCCTCGCCCACCACCACCTCGCCCGGCGCCGCCAGCCCCAGGGCCCGCGCGCCAACGTTCACCGCATCGCCCATCACCGTGTAATTGCGGCGGCGGCCGGGCACGCCGAGCAGCCCCGAGAACACCCGGCCGCGCTGCGCCCCGGCGCTCACCGGCACCGCGCACTCGTCGACCAGGCGGCGCAGCACGATGAGCATCTGGTCCTCGTCGTGCTCGATCGAGCGCGGCGCACCCGCCGACAGCAGCAGGCTGGTGCTGTCGACACCGGGGGAGACATCGAGCCACTCCACCGCCTCCTCGGCGGCGACCCGGGTGACGAGTTCGACCACCTGGGCGAGCGCGGCGTGCACGCCCGCCGCGCCGTCGCACGCGGCGATGCCGTCGAGGCCCCACACCTTCAGGAACCCGAACGAGGCGGTGCGGAAGTCGCCGTGCGTCGCCCCATCGGTGATCAATTCGCGCACTGTCGGCGCGAGCAATGCCTGGCACGAGTCGGGCAGTGCCATCGGCTCCGCCGCCGGCTCGTGCGCCCGGGCGGGCCTGCGGCGGCGCGACCGCACCGCGAACGCGTCGCCCACCGGCGTGGCGCACCACGTCGACGCCACCTGCGCGGCAGTCGCCGCGCTCATCAGCACTTGGCCAGGGTCGGCACGCGTCTGCAGGGCGACGAGCGTGGAGGTGTCGGGGCCGCACAGGAACAGCCCGAGCTGCGAAGAGCCCACCAGGTGCGCCTGCACCACCCCGGTGTGCACCCCCACGGACACGCGCAGCCGGCGACCGCCCGACATCGCCGCCGGCAGGGCGTCGATGTCGCGAGGCATGCACGACGCCACCTCCACCGCGAGCTCGGCGTGCTGGGGATGATCGGCGGCATCGAACCACACCAGCGCCGAATCGCCGGCGAAACCGATGATGTCGCCGCCCGCGTCCACGCAAGCACCGAGCAGCGAGGTGAGTGCCGCGCAGATCGCCGCGTGCAGCACTTCGGGCCCTTCGGCCCCGCCGTACGTCAACCGTTCGGTGAGTCGGGTGAACCCCGAGATGTCGGTGAGCACGGCCGACCCGTGCAGCTCACGCCACCGCGGTGCCGTTCGGTCGGCGGCCCACGCCGCCGCCAACCGGCTGGCGTGCTCGGGTTGCATCAGGCGGGGCGGATCCTGCTGCCACCGGTCTGGGGCAGGCCCTGGCACTGGTCGTCGTCCTGCGAGGTGGAGGCCGTGAGCGTGCCGCCGTCGTCGGCGATGCAGACGTACACACCCGTGTACAACGACTCGAACACCCCGCCCGGCCAGACGGCCTGGCTGGTGTCTCCGTGGGTGCACTCGTCGAGCACGAGGACCGCGACGATCGTGCGATACGGGACGCCCGTACCGTTGTCGTCGTACCGCTCCACGGTCCACTCGGCGGTGCTGCCGTCGGTGACGTTGCCGCCGAGGCCGTCGTCCCAGGTAATCGTCGTGGGCTGCGGGTCGAGGCCCTCCGGACACGAACTGGTGTCCGCGCCGGTGAACGTGGTGGTGAAGGCCGCCGAGCCGTCGGCATTCAACTGCACACCGGAGACCTCCACGACTGGGTCGCGCTGGTCGGCGGGGGTGCGCGCCAACAGCGTGAGATCGTCGGAGCAGTTCGGCGTGGAGGCATCGGGCGTCGCCGTGCGCGTCTGCCCGTCGGGCCCGATGATCGTCCACGACGGCGGCTGACCGCTGCCGTCGCCCGTGACGAAGAAGGCCGGCGAGACGTGGCCGACACCGAACACCCTCGGCACGAACATGAGGTCGGCCGCTTCGCCGTTGGCGACGGTGCTCCCACCGGCATCAAGCACCACTGCTGCGGCGCCCGCGTTGGTGTAGGCGAACGCGTAGTCGTGTTCGCCCCCCTCACCACTGCCGTCGTTGGCGATGCACACGACCTCGGGTGTGAGTGGGGCCGCTGCCGTCTCGGCCGAAGAACTCGTGACGCTCTCAGCCGTGGTGACCGACGGCGCGGCGGACGTGGTGGACGACTTGGTGTCGGAGTCGCCGCAGGCAGCGATCAGGACAAGACACGAACCGAGGGCGAGCAGGCGACGCATGCGGCATCTTCGCATACCACCGAGAGTGGCTTGACCGGGTGGCGCCGAACTCGCCGACGGGGCGAGCCACACGCCACGCACCGCGACCCCCTTTGCCCACAGTGGGTGAGCTGACCACGGCGAAGAAGCCACGCCACACCGCCTGACCCTCCAAAGCACAGTGGCGGCCCACGCGGGCCGCCACTGCCGTGAGGGCAGGGTCACCACTTGCACTGGGCGTTCACGCCGAGGCGCCTCAGCACCAGCGACGCCGGGCACGCGCGGAGGCTGACGTACAGCCACTGATTGACGCCCACGAACGCGGTGAGCACGAGGAACCACGGGCTCACCACAGCGGCGAGCAGGGCGCTCACCAGGGTGACCGTGGCGGCCATGGCGAAGAGCACTCGCTCGAGCGGCCAGCGCACCTGCCGGGGCGCAACGTTGGTGGTCGAGAGGGAGGGAGCCGCAACAGAGTTCATGGTCCCATTATACCCCTAGGGGTATCCTCCACAAACCCCTTGGGGTATCCGAGCGCTTCATCGAAGCTTCACGAACCCCCTCCTCCACGCTTCATCGGCCCCGACGTTCAATGACCGTGCAAGCAACAACGAGATCGAGGAGATGAGAACGATGCGCAAGCTTCACAAGGGATTGATCATCGGCGGGGCCACATTGGCAGTGCTGGTGCCCGCAGGGTTCGTGGCCGCCGACCAGTTCGGCTACGGCGGCGGCAACGGCGGCGGCAACGGCGGCGGCAACGGCAACGGTGCAGGCCACGGAAACGGGGCCATGACCCAGGACTGCGACCAGACCCAGATGCAGGACCGTATGCAGGACCGCATGCAGGACCGTATGCAGGACCGTATGCAGGACCGGATGCAGGACCGCACGCAGAACCAGTCGGCGGACCAGACACGCGATCGCCTCCAGGTCCGTGATGGCACGGGCGTGAACCATGAGGCGACCGCAACCACCGTCCAGGCCGAGAACACGGTCCAGACACAAGCGCAGCAGGGCCCACAGGACGGCACCGGCCAGCAGAACCGCAACGGCCGGTGACCACTCGCCGCACCTCGCAAGAGCGCCGTCCCGCCGGGGCGGCGCTCCGGCGCGTCAGAATGGCCGCGTGATGCGCTCGCCGCTGGTGTTGGTGGTCGATGACGAAGACCCGATCCGCGAGATCGTGCGCCGCTACCTCCAGGCCGAACACATCGAGGTGATCGAAGCCGCGGACGGTCCAAGCGCGATCGAGGCCTTCACCACCCACCACCCAGACGTGGTCGTGCTCGATGTGATGCTGCCCGGCTTCGACGGCATCGAGGTGCTGCGCCGCATTCGCGCCACCGCCGACACCTACGTGATCCTGCTCACGGCCCGCACGGAGGAGACCGATCGCATCGTCGGCCTGTCGGTCGGGGCAGACGACTACGTCAGCAAGCCGTTCAGCCCCCGCGAGCTCACGGCTCGCGTGAAGGCCCTCCTGCGCCGCCCGCACATGAACGGAGCGACACCGACCCGGCGCCAGGTCGGCAGCCTCACCATCGACAGCGACCGCCACGAGGTGCTTGTGGGCGACCGCGCCGTGGAGCTCAGCGCGCTCGAGTTCCACCTTCTCGACGCGCTGTGCTCCAAGCCCGGCCAGGTGTTCACCCGCCGCCAACTGCTCGAGCGAGTGTGGGGCTTCGACTACTACGGCGACGAGCGCGTGGTGGATGTGCACATCCGCAACCTGCGCCGCGAGTTGGGCGACGATGCCGAAGCGCCCACCTGGATCGCCACCGTGCGCGGCGTGGGCTACCGCTTCCTGGAGGCGACACAGTGAAGCACCCGTCGATGCGCTCCCGGCTCCTGCTCTCGTTCGCGATGGTCACTCTCGCCGGAGCGGCAGCGTTCTTCATCGCCGCCCGCGTCCTGGTGCCAAACCTGTTCGACGAGCGTATGGGCAACATGAACCGCGCCGGCATGGGCAACATGAACGGCGCCGGTGGAGGCGGTGGCGAGTCGACTGCTTCGACCGGAGCGAGCCTCGCCTCCCAACACGATGCGATCGCGTCGGCGGTGAACACCTCGATGCTCATCGGCCTCGCCGCCAGCCTGGTGTGCTCGGCCTTCATCGCGCTCGTGATGAGCAGCCGGAGCCTTCGCGGGCTCGACCGGCTGCGCGCCAGCGCACGCGGCCTCGCCGCCGGCAACTACGACGAGCGGGTCGTGCGGCCGGCCGAGCCGGAACTGGCTGACTTCGCCGACGACATCAACCATCTCGCCGCCACCCTCGCCCAGACTGAACAGCGGCGCGCCGCCATCATCGGCGACGTGGCCCACGAGATGCGCACCCCGCTCACCACGCTCAACGGGGTGCTGGAGGGCTTCGGCGACGGCCTGTTCAGCGCGGACGAATTGGCGACGACGGTGCGCAACGAGGTCGCCCGCCTGCACCACCTGGCCGGCGATCTCGCAGCCGTGTCGCGCGCCGAGGAGGGCCGCCTGGAACTCGACCGGCAGCCCGGAGACCTGCGCGAGGTTATTACGTCGGTGGCCGAGCGTCTACGCCCGCGCTTCGACTCGGCCGGCATCGGCCTGGCGGTGGAGGCGCCTACCGCCCTGCCCGCCCTCATCGACCACGAGCGGATGGTGCAGGTGCTCACCAACCTCGTCGGCAACGCACTCGCCTACACGCCCGCCGGCGGCAGGGTGACCTTGGCGGCGGCCGCCGCACGGGGCGAGGCGCGCATCGCCGTCACCGACACCGGGCGCGGCTTGCTGCCCCAGGATCTCGAGCGCATCTTCGAGCGTTTCTACCGCACCGATCCCCACGACCACAGCGGTGGCACCGGCATCGGCCTCACCATCAGCCGCGCCATCGCCCGCGCCCACGGCGGCCGGTTGACAGCGAACTCACCCGGCCCCGGCCGCGGCGCCACCTTCGAGCTGATCGTGCCCTCCAGCTGACGGCCGCCGGCACCGCCCGGTCTGTCAGGAGGGCGTCATCGGGTGCTGGACGAAGAAGTCCCACATGACTTCGGTGGCGTCGATGGTCATGTTGATGACAGCCCCAGGATCGCTCCCGGGCAGCACGGAGTGATCCCCGGGCCACGTGTGTCCCCCACCCTCGAGGCGATACAGCACAACATCCTGACCGGAGGGACAGTCCCAGGCGATCACTGTGACATCACTGCCGATCGTCTCCTCCGACGTCGTGGCCGCACAGCCGTTCATCTCGGCCCACGCTGCGGCAGTCTCGGGGATGGGGACCTGCATCTCCAGGATCGGCTGATTCTCCGCACCGAGATAGAAGACGTTGTGATCTTCCGTTCCGTGGAACACCACCTCGGGCACCGGCCGGGTGAGGGCACAGTCCTCGGGAACGAACGAGCCGGCGATCGGCGCGATCGCAGCGACGCGGTCGGACAGGGCACAGCCGATGAAGCTGGAGAAGAAGCCGCCCATCGAGATGCCGGTGGCGAACACCCGGTTCTCGTCGAGGCAGGCCGTGGCGCCGAGCTCATCGAGCAGTGTCCTCACCGCCATGGCGTGAGACCCCAGAACATCGATCGGCGCAAGGATTCCAAAGGTTCCGCTGGGAAACACCGAGATGAAGCCCTTCTCCTCGCCCACTTCCGGCAGACCACTCATTGCTTCGAAATGATCGACGGGTTCGCCCGCACCGCGGAACCCGATGACGACCGGCATCGGCACGTCGGACGAGTACGAGGTGGGAAGCTCGGCCACCCAGGTCCATTCGAAGTCGTCGACCGGGAAGGCACCCTCCAGCCGGCCAGGACCAGCCGTCGAGGTTCCACAGCCGGCGGACGGCTTCGCCGGAATGGCCTCGGGGCCGGGCGCCGAGGTGGTGACCGGTAGGGCCGTGGCCGACGTGTCGGTGGCCGAGGTCGTCGCGGTGGTCGAGGCGGCGGTGGTCGTCCCGCCCGCCTGATCACTGCCGTCCCCAGAGCTACATGCAGCAAGAACCACCAGAGCAAACGTCACGGTTCCGGATCGCTTCATTTCGTCTCCACGCTGACTCGGGACCAACGCCGGTGCGGCCGGGGCTCTCGCGCCTGACTATAGGTGAGCGCCATCACGCGCAGAAGGGCGGCCCCACAGGGCCGCCCTTCTTCGGTGTAGGGGTGTACGGGTTCAGGCAGCGGGGCGAGCGGGCAGCTCGATCCCACAACCCTCGGCCGCGACCTTCAGCGCCTCACGGGCCGCCTGACGCTCCTCGGGGGTGGCGCCGGGGCCGGGGCGGGAGAGATCCGCATCCTGCAGGCACGCCTTCTGCTCGTCGGTCAGGTTGGCCAGCGGGCCGTGACCGGCACCGGGGCCGGCACCGGGGCCGGCCGGGCGCTCGGGCAGCTCGATGCCGCAACCCTCGGCCGCAGCCTTCAGCGCCTCGCGGGCCGCCTTGCGCTCCTCGAACGTGGCGTCACGATCGGGGCGGGTGAGGCCGGCCGCGTCCAGGCATGCCTTCTGCTCGTCGGTCAGATCGGCCAGCGGGCCGTGCGGGTCGGGCAGGGTGATGCCGCACGTCTCCGCGGCGGTTCGGAACGCTTCCCGGGCAGCCTGACGCTCCTCCGGGGTGGCGTCGGCACCGGGGCGGGTGATGCCGGCGTCTTCCAGACACTGCCGCTGTTCGTCGGTGAGGTTCGAGACGATCTGCACGATGCGGATCGGAACGCCCCTGCCTTCGGCGACTTGGGCCGAGGCGGTGGAAGTGAACGCGACGCCGGCGCCGATGGACACGACGCCGGCGACGAGTGCGAGGCGGAGCGGGGTGATCTTCATGGTGGGTTTCCTTTCGGGGGATGATCCGGTGGGGATCTGGTGAGGCACACACTGCGCCACCACCCTCGACGCCACTGCAGTGAAACCTGGAGATCGGCTGGAGATCAAGGGCCCGGACCTCATCTCCAGCTGATCTCCAGCTTCCGTCCAGGTTCGCCCCACCCGGGTCTGGCACGCTTCACGCATGGGCGCTCCGCGGGTACTGGTCGTCGACGACGAGGAGAACATCTCGTTCCTCGTCGGCTCGGCGTTGAAGGTGAACGGTTGCGAGGTGTGCACCACCGACACCGGGCGCGGCGCCATCACCGAAGCGGCCCGCTTCGAACCCGATGTCGTCGTGCTCGACGTGATGCTGCCCGACCTCGACGGCTTCGAGGTGCTGCGCCAATTGCGCGCCAACGGCTGCGACGCACCGGTGCTGTTCCTCACCGCCCGCCGCGACACCGCCGACCGGGTGCGCGGCCTCACGGCCGGCGGCGACGACTACATCGTCAAGCCGTTCTCGCTGGAAGAACTCGTCGCCCGCGTGCAGGTTGCCCTGCGCCGCCGCGGCGCGACCGCGGCACCCCTGCGCCACGAGGTGGCCGACCTCGTGCTCGACGACGACGCCCACCGCGTGTGGCGCGGCGGCGCGGAAGTACACCTGTCGGCCACGGAGTACAAGCTGCTGCGGATGCTCATCACGAACGCCGGCCGCGTCATCACGCGGGCGCAGATCCTCGACCATGTGTGGCAATACGACTTCGACGGCGAATCGGCAATCATCGAGTCGTTCATCAGCAACCTGCGCAAGAAGGTCGATGCACACGGCCCGAAGCTGATCCACACCGTGCGCGGCGTGGGATACAGCCTGCGCCACCCGGAGCCGGGGGCGCCGTCATGACCCTGAAGGCCCGCCTGCTCGCCGCGCTCGTCGTGCTCGTCGTGGCGCTCGGTGCCTCCGGCGTGGTGGTGACGATCGTGCAGCGCGACTACTTGTACGACCAGCTCGACCACCGCCTCATCGGTGCCGCCGAACGTCCGCGGGCCACGCTGCAGCGGCTGGCGGCCGGCGCCCCCAGCCCGAACTCCAGCTTCATCGGCGAGATCTACGTGGGCCTCATCGACAGCGGCCAGCTCACCACCGTGCAGGCCCCCACCGACGACCCCGATCTCGTGCCCTCACTGCTGGCCGACCAGATGCCCACCACACCGATCACCCGCCCCACGCTGTCCGGCCACTCCGATCAGGTGCGCGTCGTCACCGTCCACCTGCCCAACAACCGCGTCGCCGTCTTCGCGGTCAGCACCGCCCAGGCCGACGACGCAGTGCGGCGACTCGTCACCACGCTCTCGGTCGCGGCCGCGATCGTGCTGCTGCTCGTGGGACTGGTGACGTGGTGGGTGATCCGCCTCGGCCTGCGCCCGATCCGCCGCATGACCGAAGCCGCCGACGCGATCAGTGGCGGCGCCCACGATGTCACCATCGAGGCCATTCCCGGCAACACCGAAGCGGCCCACCTCAGCCACGCGCTGAGAACGATGATCGACACCACCCGCGAGGCCGAGGCCAAGACG
>JAYRWH010000075.1:0-95546 GCA_041918155.1 Ilumatobacteraceae bacterium
ACCTCCGCCCGCGTGGAACGCACCGACGCCATCTTGTCGGCGAGCATCGCCGTGGACGTGTCGGAGTTCTTCAGCGCGAACGTGCCACCGAACCCGCAGCACTGCTCGTGGGCGGGCAGCTCGACGAGGTCGATGCCGCGCACCTCGCGCAGCAGGCGCACGGGTTGATCGGTGAGGCCCAACATGCGCACCGAGTGGCAGGTCGGGTGGTAGGTGACGCGGTGCGGGAACGTGGCCCCGACATCGGTGATGCCCAGCTCGTCGACGAGGAACTGCGACAGTTCGAACGTGCGCGAGGCGACGGCTGCGGCACGCGCCGCGAGGCGGTCGTCACCGGCGTGGGCTGCCACCTTGTCGTGCTGATGCCGAACGGAGCCGGCACACGAGCCCGATGGGGTGACGATCGCGGTGGCCCCGTCAGCGAGGGCCGCCTCGAACGCGTCGACATGATTGGCCACGATCGGCAGTGCTTCCTGCCAGTAACCGGTGTTCGTGTGCATCTGCCCGCAGCACGTCTGACGCTCGGGGAACACCACCGAGTGGCCGAGCCGTTCCAGCACCTCCACCGTTGCGCGCCCCACCTGCGGATAGAGCATGTCGTTGACGCACGTGACGAACAGGGCGACCTTCATGGCGATTGCCTCACAGTCCCGTTGCCGCGCCACCCGAGCCGCGTTCGGCCACGGCGGCGGCGCGGTATCCGCCGGCCCGGTAGGCGGCCAGCGGATCGAGCGCGGCGCCGTTGCGGCGGCGGGCCTCGGCCACCACCGGGGTGACGTCGGTGCGGAACGCGCGGTGGATCAACTCGGCGCACCCAGCCGCATCGTTCGCCTCCTGCCCGGAGGCGAGCGCCGACCGGTCGACGAGGAGCGCCTGGGCGATCGTGTGCTGGATCTGGGTGGTGGCCTGCAACAGGTCTTCCAGCGGGTCCTTCACATTGTGCGACTCGTCGATCATGTACGCGACGTCGGGCATCGATGGCACGCCGGTCAGAACCGCTCCGTGCTCGATGAGTTCGAGCATCACCAGGAACAGCTGGAACGGCTTGATCGAGCCCACCGTGAGATCGTCGTCGCCGTACTTCGAGTCGTTGAAGTGGAAGCCGCCGAGGCGGCCGGTCATCGCCAGCCGGCTGACCACCTGCTCGATGTTCGTGTTCGGCAGGTGGTGGCCGAGGTCGACCAGGCAGCGGGCCTTCTCCCCCGCCGCCTGCGCGAGCAGCAAGGAGGAACCCCAGTCGGCGTTGACCGTGCTGTAGAACGCGGGCTCGTACGGCTTGTGCTCGGTGAACATCAGCCAGTCGGCGGGCAAGGCCGCGTGCACCTGCTGCATGCACTCCGCGACGCGATCGAACATCGCCCGGAAGTTGCCCTGGCCAGGGTGGTTCGTGCCATCGGCCAACCACACCGTGAGCGCTTTCGAGCCGAGCTTGCGGCCCAACTCGATGCAGTGCACATTGTGCTCGACCGCCGCCTCACGCACCGCCGCCGACGTGTTCGCGAACGAACCGTACTTGTACGTCACCGCGCCCTCACGAGTCGTCTGCGGGTTGTCCTGGAAAGTGTTCGAGTTCATCGCGTCGAAGCCGAGGCCGAGCGACTCGCCGTACGCGCGCAGCGCGTCGGGATCCTTCGGGTCGTCCCACGGCACATGCAGGCTGACCGTGCGGTTCGCCCCGGTGAGGGCGTTCAGCGCGGCGACGTCATCAAGCTTCTCGAACGTGTCGCGAGCCTCGCCGCCACCCGGAAAGCGCCCGAAGCGAGTGCCGCCGGTACCCACGGCCCACGAGGGCGCGGCGACGCTGAAGCGGGCGACCTCGGCGATCACTGCCTCGGCATCGACGCCACGGCGCGCGAGGTGCGCGGTGAGGGCATCGAGGTCGGCGGTGTGGGCGGCGAGTAGCCCGGCGTTGTGCCCGGCGAGTGCGTCGGTGGAGATCTTCGGCATGTGAGATCGCTCCTGTTCAGCGCCGATTGTTCAGCGAAGGAAGGCGGCGGCGAGCCCGCCGTCGACATTGATGGTGAGGCCAGTGGTGCGCGGCAGCGCCCCCTCGACCAGGACGGCCACCGCGGCGGCGATGTGTTCAGGCAGCACTTCCTCGCCCAGCAGGGTGCGCGACGCGTAGAACTTGCCGAGGTCTTCCGGGGCGACCTTGTACGCGGCGGCGCGCTGCTCCAGCCATTCGCCGGAGAAGATGCCCGAGCCCTTCACCACGGCGTCGGGGTTCACCGCATTGACGCGGACGCCGAACTCGGCGAGTTCGGCCGCGAGGAGGCGCACCTGGTGCGCCTGGTCGGCCTTGGCGGCGGAGTAGGCGATGTTCTTCGGCCCGGCGACCACCGAGTTCTTGGAGACCACATAGACGATGTCGCCGCCCGTGCCCTGGGCGAGCATTCCACGGGCGCCCTCGCGGCTGACGAGGAACGAGCCCTTGGCGAGCACGTCGTGCAGCGCGTCCCACTCCTCCACCGTCGTGTCGACGAGGGCCGACGAGCGGGCGAAGCCGGCGTTGTTGACGACGATGTCGACGCCGCCGAAGCGCGCGTTGGCGGCGGCAAAGCCGGCGATCACGGCGGCCTCGTTGCCGACGTCCATCGCCACGGCGAGCGCCGTCTCGTACCCGATATCGGCGGCAGCCTTCTCGGCTGCGTCGAGGTCGCGGTCGGCGATCACCACGCACGCCCCGCCGGCACGCAGCCGCTTCACGGTCGCGAGGCCGATGCCCGAGGCGCCACCCGTGACGAGCGCGACCTGGCCCTGCAATGGCGGGGCGGGCGGACGCATGCGCAACTTGCGCTCCTCGAGCTCCCAGTACTCGATGCGGAACTTCTCGTGGTCGGAGATCGGCGCGTACGACGACACGGACTCGGCGCCGCGCATGACGTTGATCGCGTTGATGTAGAACTCGCCCGCCACGCGAGCGGTGGCCGAGTCGGCACCGAAGCTCCACATGCCCACGCCGGGCACGAGCACGATCGCCGGGTCGGCGCCCCGGATCGCCGGCGACGACGGCTCGGCGTAGGCGTCGTAGTACGCCTGGTAGTCGGTGCGGTACGCGGTGTGCGCGGCCTTCAGTGCCTCGACCTTCTCCACCACCGGCGCGCCCGCGGGCACATCGATGTAGAGCGGTTTCACCTTGGTGCGCAGGAAGTGATCAGGGCACGAGGTACCGAGCGCCGTCATCCGCGGTGCTCCCTGCGCGGCGAGGAAGTCGAGCACCACGGGCACATCCGTGAAGTGACCGACCACACGCTTGTCGGCGGAGGCGATGCCGCGAACCACCGGCGCCAGCGCGGCCACTTGGAAGGCACGCTCGGCCTCGGGCAGCGCGGTGAACGCCGGGCGCAGGGGGCCGAACGGATCGACCTTGCCGCGCCGGGCGAGGAACTGCTCGGCCTGCTCGATCACCCGCAACGACACGGCCTCGCAGGCCGCACTCGTGTCGGCCCACACCATCATCCCGTGGCCGCCCATCATCACTCCGTCGGCGGCCGGGTGCGCCGCCTGGAAGTCACGGATCGCGAGGCCCAGCTCGAACCCGGGTCTCAGCCAGTCGAGCCAGCCGATCGTGCCACCGAAGCACTCCTGCACCAGGGCAGGGCCATCGGCTGCAGCAGCGAGGGCGATCATCGAGTCGGGGTGCAGGTGATCCACGTGTGCCTGGCTCACGAACGCGTGCAGCGGGGTGTCGATCGAGGGCACCGCTCCCCCGTCGGCGAACGAACAGTGCTGGTAGTAGGCGACGATGTCGTCCTCGTGAACGCCTGAGGCATAGACCCGCTCCAGGCCGCGCACACGGTCGAGCACGAGCTTGGCGAGGCCGGACTCCTTCAGGGTCCCGAGGTCGCCGCCGCTGCCCTTCACGAACAGCACCACGACGTCGTCCCCGGTGACCGGGTCGGGCAGGGTGACCTTGGCCGACGTGTTACCACCGGCGAAGTTGGTGATCCGCTTGTCGGAGCCGAGGCGGTTCGAGCGTTCGATGAGGTGTGCTACGTCGGGGTTCATTGGGTGCTTCTCGTTGTGTGTGCGGCGTGCGGTGGTCAGAGGATGGTGGCGAGCTTGCGGTAGGGGGCCAGGCGCGAGTCGGTTGGGTCGAGTTCGGTGACGAGCACATCGATCGCGTCCCAATCGAGGCACACCGCGGTCGCCCGCTGCCCGAGCTTGGAGGAATCGACGGCGAGCACCACTTCGGCCGCTCCGGCGACGATGGCCCGCTTCACGTCGGCCTCTTCCAGCACCACCTCGGTGGCGCCGACCGAGGGGTCGACGGCGCCACACGAGGTGATGAAGCGGGAGACCGCGAGTTGGCGGGCTCCCCACGCGGCGAGCGGGCCGACGAGGCTGCCCGTTCGCGTGTCCAGCTGGCCGCCCGTGAGGAGGGGGGTCACCCCAGGGCGGCCGTGCAAGGCCTGGAATGTCTCGGGGCCGTTGGTGAGAACGGTGAGGTCGCGCGCCCCGGCGAGCACTGCGGCCGCGCGCATCACGGTGGACGACGCGTCGAATGCAATCGTGCCGGCAGCCGGGATGAGGTCGGCCAGCTTCGCCGCGATCTGCCCCTTGGCCTTGGCGTTGACCTGCTTGCGTTCGGCGAACGACTGTGGCCCGAGGGCCATCGCGCCACCGCGCACCCGGCGGGCAACACCGCGCTCTTCCAGCTCGGCGAGGTCGCGGCGGATCGTCATCTCGCTGACGTCGAGCTCGCCCGCCGCCTCGGAGATGGTCACCGAGCCGTCCGCGGCGAGACGCGCGGTGAGGTGGCTGAGTCGCTCCTCCGTCGCAAGGTTCGTCTGCGCAGCGCTCATCGTGACCACTACCCCCTCAGCGCGATCGTCACCGACGAGTCAATGGTAGCACTTGTGGCGATTCACACAAGCAAACATGCTCGACGGTGGCGCCACCGAGGCCACCGACCGATCGGGGCATACTGACGCAGTGACTGGGGAGCGACAGTATTCGGCGGCGGCATTCGCTGGGCTCGCCCGTGGCGCTCGCCCGAAAGTGTCGCACCTCGTCGCCGTTCAGCTTCGCGACATGATCCTCACGGGCGAACTTGCCGCGAATCAGCGGCTGCCGCCCGAATCGGAACTCGCCACGGCATTCTCGGTGTCGAAGGAGACGCTGCGCGAGGCACTGCGGATCCTCGAATCGCAGTCGCTGCTCGAGATCCGACGTGGGCGCGGTGGTGGCCCAGTCGTCCGGCGGCCGGGAATTGACGCGGTGAGCCGCCACATCGCTCTGCACCTGCAGCGTCGCCAGGTGACGCTCACTCAGCTCGCCGAAGCCCGCGCCATCTTCGAGACACCCGCCGCCGAGCAATTCGCCACTCGTGCGACCCCGATCGAACTCGCCGAACTCGTCGTTCGCCACGACACCGAGAAGGCCCGGGTCAGCGAACCGCTCGCCTTCGCTGCCGCGGTCGCCGCATTCGACCAGTCGGTCACCGAGCTGTCCGGGAACCGGACGCTCGGGGTTCTTGCCGGCGCGTTCCGGGAGATCCACGCCGGGCAGGTGTTCCAGAACGTCGCCGCGGCCGAGAGCGCCCGCTCCGACGACTTTCCCCGCGGTGTCGTCGCCAGTCACGCGGCGTTCATCGACGCGGCGCAGCGCCGAGACGGTGGGTTGGCGAACCGGGTGTGGCACGACTACCTCCTCACGACCGATTCGCTCGCCGGCGACGGAAACCGTCGACCTGCCCTCATCGACATCACGCCGTTGTGGCGCGCTCAGCTCGGGTCGGCAACCGGCCACGGCCCACACCGGCGGGCCGCCGCGTTGGTGGATGAGATCCGGGCGCGCATTGCCGATGGAACACTTGCCGAAGGCGCCCGGCTGCCGGCACTCCCCGAGCTCGCGATCGAGTTCGATGTGTCCCGCCCGACGCTGCGCGAGGCGCTGCGGGTACTCGAGATGGAGCGGTTGATCGACCTGCCGGCCGGCGAACGCGGCGGCGCCAAGGTGCTGACGCCGTCCACGCTCGCGGCAGCGCGCCTCGTGGGCATTGCCCTCGAGGGTCGGGGAGTGACCTTCGCCGACTTCTACCGCGCACACCGGATGATCGAACCGCAGATCCGTCGGCTCGCGGTCGAGCGCATGCGTCCATCGGCCGTCGTCGCACTCCGGCACATCGAACACGAACTCGCGGCCTCGGTCGGTGACAGCGGCGCGTTCGTCGAGGCCTGGCACCGCAGCGAGGTGATCGTGCTGTCGGAGATCCGCAACCCGGCGATCGCGTTGATCGGCGAGATCACCGGTCTGGTGGCGGTCGAAGTCGAACGGATTTCCACCACCGACCGCGGCTCGCGCCAGTGGTGGGACGATCTCGCCGTCCATGCGCTGCGCTTCCTCCGCGAGTACCTCGACGCGGCCGAAGCGGGTGACGGCGTACGGGCGAGACAGGTCTGGACCGAGTACCTCGCCGTCAACACGCCGTTCTTCGAAGGTTCCGAGATCGCCGACCGCCCTCTGACGGGTCTGGTCGACGGCGGCACCCTGGCCTAGCGATCAGCGCGACCGGAGGTCACAATCGACCGTCGGTGCGCAGGTCGTCGGGCACCCAGTTCGGGTTGCGGCGTTCGCCGAACGCCGTCATCCCTTCGCGTGATTCAGGGCCGGCCAGGCTCGCGTCCATCGCCATGCGGTCGTACACGCCGTAATAGCGATCGACGATTCGTTTGATCTCGTTGCGCGCTCCCGGGGCCGAGCGACAACACCACTGCAGCGCGTCGATCGCCTCGTCCAGCAGTTGCTCGTGGGGCACGACACGGCTGACCAGGCCCCAGGCCAGCGCCTCCTGGGCGGACACGACCCGACCGGTCATCAGCATGTCGCGCGCTCGGGCGGGCCCGATCTGGCGAGGAAGGATCTGCCCGTAGTACGTGTCGGCAATACCACGCAACAGCTCTGGGGCCCGGAAGGTCGCGCGGTCGCTCGCCACCGACACATCGGCCAGCATCGACATCATCAACCCGCCGCCCTGGGCCAGCCCATTGATCGCGCAGACCACGGGTTTGGGGGCGTGGCGGATCGCGTCGAACGGGGTGATGTCCATGCCCAACACGGTGAGATCTCCCCACGCATCATCGTTCCCACCACTCAAGTCGCCCCCCGGAACGAAGACGTCGCCGGTGCCGGTCAGCAGCAGGCCGGCGAGGTCGGTGCTGCTGGACACGCGCTCCACGGCAGCGCGGATCCCGAAGTACATGCTCGGCGTGAGTGCGTTGCGACGCTCGGGTCGGTCGACGGTCACAACGCCCAGCGAGCCACGTCGCTCGAAACGCAGATACTGACTGCCCAGCCAATCGCCCTCGGGTGGCCGGTTCGGATAACGCGTGTCGCTCATGGTCTGCATCCTTCACGGGCTGGTGCGGGTCGGCAAAGTCTTGACTATGTCAGCGATATTTGCAATGGTGGCCACTCCCGGCAGCGAGCACCCTGGCGCGCACCGGTAGGGGGACATCGATGGACCTGCAGGCCCTGCACGACAAGCTCGAGATCCAGGAGTTGCTCACCCGGTACGCCCGCGGTGTGGACTCCAAGGACTGGGTGCTGTGGAAGACCGTGTTCACCGACGACGCGACCCTCGACTACAGCTCGGCCGGCGCCGCCGTCGGCTCACGCGACGAGGTCGCGGCCTGGCTCGAGGCCGCGCTGGGCACCGTGCCAATGACGCAGCACTTCATCAGTAACATCGAGATCGCCCTCGCCGGCGACCGGGCCAAAGTGCGGGCGATGTTCTACAACCCGATGCAGCTGCCGGGGGTGGACGGGCTCAGCTACTGCGGCGGCTACTACCACCACGACGTGGTGCGCACGCCAGACGGCTGGAAGAGCGAGCGCCTCGTCGAAGAGAACATCTGGTTCGCCAACCCACTCGACAAGTCGGCGGGCTGAGTCGATGTCATCGCCACGGTTCGAAGGAAGAGTCGCGCTCGTGACGGGCGCCGGGTCCGGCATCGGCCGAGCCGTCAGCGTCCGACTCGCCGCCGAGGGGGCCTCGGTTCTGGCCGTCGACGTCAACGCCGATGGACTCGATGCGACCAAGGACCTCGCGTCGAGCCAGGTCGTGACTCATCACGCCGACCTCAGCGACCCTGACGCGTGTTTCGCCACCGTCGCGCAGTGCGTCGAGTTGTTCGGTCGTCTCGACGTGCTCGGCAACGTGGCCGGCATCTACCTCGCAGCCCACACCGTCACCACCACGCGTGAGCAGTACCGCAAGGTCATGGCGGTGAACCTCGACGCCTACTTCTTCCTCGCGCAGGCCGCAATCCCGCACCTGCTCGACAGCGGCGGCAACATCGTCAACATCGCGTCCAACGCGGGCCTTCAGGGTGTTCCCTACTCGGCGGCCTACTGCATGAGCAAGGGCGGAGTCGTACAGCTCACCCGCTCGCTGGCTGTCGAGTTCATCAAGACGAAGTTGCGCGTGAACGCCATCGCCCCCGCCGGCACGAACACGAACATCGCCACGTCGGTGAGCTTCCCCAGCGACATGGACATCGACCTGGCGCTCCGGATGGGCGGAATGCGCGGAATGGCCGAACCCGAGGAAGTCGCCGCGTTGTTCGCCTTCCTCGCATCCGACGAGGCACGGTCGATCACCGGCAGCGTCTACACACTCGACAACGGCATGACGGCTGGCTGAGCGCCATCAGGCGAACTGCGGGTACAAGGCTGCGGCGCCGCCAGCGAGACCGCCGCGAACCTGCAGACTGACGTCGTCCGCCAGAATCTCGACCAGACCAGCCTCGATGCCGTCGAGTGCGAGGGTGGCGATCGCCGCTGGGTCGTTCTTCGGGGCATCGATGTGGCGCACCATGTCGGTGTCCATGTAGCCGACGTGCAGCCCGGTGACGGTGGTGCCCTGGCCGGCGAGCTCGAGTCGCAGCGCGTTCGTCAGCGACCACTCGGCCGCCTTGGCCGCGCTATAGGCCCCAGAGCCCGGCAGGTTGAACCAGGACAGCACGGACAAGATGTTGAGCACTGCGCTGGTATCGGCTGTGCCCAGCTGAGCTGCGAAGGCGCGGGTCGTGGCGAGCGTGCCGAAGAAGTGGGTGTTCATCTCCAACTGGATGTCGTCCCAGGTGCCGTCCAGCAGCGCGGCCCCGGTCGACGAACCGGCGTTGTTGATCAGGATCGACACGTCGTGGGTGACCTCCGCGGCCGCGGCGATCGAGCGTGGGTCGGTCACATCGAGCGCGATGGGAATGACCCCACCGAGGTCGATGGTTTCGGGCCGGCGCGCGGCCGCGTAGACGGTGGCGCCGCGGCGCACCAGCTGCTCGGCCAGATGGCGCCCGAGGCCCCGGTTGGCGCCCGTGACCAGTGCGGTACTTCCTTGGATCTGCACTTCTTGCTCTCCTTCTTGTCGTCAGGTGTTGAGATGTCGAGCAATGAGTCGTGGCCGGATCACGCGGCACTGATGACCCGAGTTCGCAGCGGGAGCACCAACGCCGAGGTGACGAGGCCACCGGCCACGATCACCCACCAGATGCGGTCGAAGGCAACGAGCGCGTCGGCGAGACCTGCGGACGTTCCGAGCAGGGCAAGGGTGAGGGCAACACCGAACGTGCCGCCGAACTGGCGAACGGCTTGGAGGGCCGCACCGCCGGTGCCGATGCGGTTCTGGGGCAGCGCCTGGGCCACCGCGCTGGACAGTTGCGGGAAACAGCAGGCGACCCCGAGGCCGGAGAGCACCATCGACGGGAAGTAGTCGCCGAGATAGTTCACCTCGGGCCCGAGCATGGCCAGCCGGTACACCCCGCTCAACGCGTACAGCACGCCGCCGGTGATGAGGATCGGTCGCTGACCGATCCGGCCGGCGAGCTTGCCGGCCCGCGGCGCGACCACGGCGACGAGCGCAGGGCCGGGCGCCACGCCGAAGCCGGCCTGGAGCACCGACCATCCCCACACCTTGGTGAGAAACAGGATCGAGCCGAAGAACAGCGCCGAGAAGGCGATGCCGAACGACAGCATCGCTAGATTGCTCCAGGTGAAGTTGCGAATCCGGTAGAGGTCGAGGTTCAGCGCGGGTGCCGCGGTGCGACGCTGATGGGCGACGAACACGGCGAGCGTCAGCAACCCAGCTCCCAACACACCGAGCGTGCGGGCGCTCAGCCATCCGGACTCGCCCGCCCCGACGACGCCGTAGGACAGCAGACCGGCGGCGCCCGCGATCAGGACGACGCCGACGAAGGACGGGACCCGGGTGTCGGGATCTGATGACTCGCGCAGAGTGCGGAACCCGGACACGACCGTGAAGACACCGACGGGGAGGTTGATGTAGAACGCCCATCGCCAGCCCAAGCCCTCGACGATGGCCGCGCCCAAAGTGGGTCCGAGCGCGCCGGCCATCGCTCCCGCGGCGCCCCAGATCGCCACCGCGTGCGCGAGGCGCTCGCGTGGAAAGGCGTGCATCACGAGCGCGAGCGAGGAGGGAATGAGCGCCGCGGCGCCGGCTGCCTGGAGGACGCGAAACCCGATGAGCACTTCCACACTCGGCGCCAGCCCGCAGGCCATGGAGGCCACGGTGAAGGCGGTCGAGCCGGCCAGGAACACCCGTCGATGACCCACCCTGTCGGCCAGCTTCCCGAATGGGATCAGCAGGGCAGCGAACACGATGGTGTACGCGTTCAGCACCCACGACAGTGCTGACGCGCTCTCGCCGGCAAACGTGCGCGCGATGTCGGGGAAGGCGACATAGAGAATGGTCGTGTCGAGAAAGGTCGCCAGCGTCGCCAGCGAAGCGATGATCAAGGTGCGGCGAGAGTGGTCGGGCACGGTGCTCAGTCCTCAGCCGTGAGGCGAGTCTGGAAGGACTCCGACACCAGCGTTCCGTCACGCCGGGCAATCCGACCGTGCTCGACGGCGAGACCGCCGCTGCTGTTCTCGACCTCGAAAGATCCGGTGAGCCATTCGTCTTCGCCGAGCACGAACGCCTGCCGGTGCACGTGTGTGGTCAGGTCGATACTCACACCGCCCGTGGGCGGCGCCAGACGAACGAACGACGGGGGCGGGAACCAATCGGCGGCCATCGCCAACCAGGCGGCGTCGACCCGCCGGTGCTCGAGCGGGCGCAGATAGCCACGCACGAGGGCACGGTCGCCGCCGCTGAAGGGCAGGCTGGCCGGATCGAGGAGCGCCTCGACCCGCCCGAAGTGGGCCACGCCGGCGGGCGGATCGATCGGCACGCACCGCTCCGGCGGGGGGAGATCTGCGAGCGGCGGCGAGTTCCACTCGACACCCGTGCGCTCGCTGAGCAACGTCAGCCGACTGGTGGTCACGAGCCGTTGGTCCTGGATCAGGTCGGCGATGATCGTGCTGAGCGAACGGCCTTGGCGAACCTCACGAACCGACAGCGTGGCCGGCCCGACACGACCTGACCGCAGGAAGCTCGTGGTCACGGTGCGCACCGGGCGATCAGGAGCGAGTGACTCGGCACCGCGGACGGAGATGGCGCACAGATAGCCGCCGTGAACGCCCGCGAGCGACGACCAGCCCGGATCGAGTTCCACCGTGAACTCGCCGGGGCACCCCTCGATCGGAACGAGCGCCGTCGTCCGGTCGAATTCCGTCATCTCCAGCTCCTTGAGTACTGTCATGCAACTGAGCCTAGAACGTCGAGTCTCATGATGCAACCGAGATAGGATGAGTTCATGCGCAAGGCCTCCTTCGCCGACATGCACTGCTCGATCGCCCAGTCGCTCGAGATCATCGGCGAGTGGTGGACGCTGCTCATCCTGCGCGACTCGTTCCTCGGCGTGCGCCGTTTCGACGACTTCGTCGAGCGCCTCGGGATCTCGCGCAACGTGCTCACCAATCGCCTCGACACCCTCGTCGACGCCGGCATCCTCGAGCGTCGCCCCTACGACGAGGCCCGCGGCCGATACGACTATGTCCTCACCGACAAGGGCCGCGCGTTGTGGCCGGTCATGACGGCCTTGCGCCAGTGGGGTGACGAGTGGATCCTCGGCGAGGGCAACGAGCCGGTGCTCCTCATGCACCGCGAGTGCGGGCAGACCACGACCGCACACATGACGTGCGGCGCGTGCGGCGAGCGACTCGACGCCAAGTCGGTGCGTGCCGTTGCCGGCCCGGGCGCAACTGCGCCGCTGTAGTCACCGCACGAGATGTGTCACGCGACGCCGGCGGCCTCGTTGCGCAGCTTCCACTCCGCTCGCGGGATGCGCGTGGTGTCGACGTCACTCGCCCGGGCCCGCAGAGCCGCCACGTTGGCCTGCTCGCGTGGCGTATGGGCGAACGGGTCCCAGTCGAAGAAGCGGCACGCGTTCTGCCACGTGATCTTGTGGATCTCATCATCGGTGCACTTGGCTTGCTGCAGTTCGCCCCACAGCTGCTCCGGCGAGAAGGGCCATGTGGTGTCGGTGTGCGGGTAGTCGCACTCCCACGCGATGAGGTCGATGCCGATGTCGTTCCTTGCTCGCAGGCCAGACGGGTCGGTGATGAAGCAGGCCAGGATGTGCTCGCGGAACACATCGGACGGCATCTTGTCGCCGAAGCTGTTGTCGATCCAGGCCTGGTTCTTGTAGTGCCGGTCGACGCGATCGAGGTAGAAGGGGATCCACCCGATGCCACCCTCCGACAGCGCGACCTTGAGCTGGGGGAAGCGGCGCAGGGTCGGCCCGAACAGGAGATCCTGAGCCGTCAGCATCGTCGCTTGCGAGGGCACCACGATGAGGTGGTCGACCGGTGCCTCGGGCGCCAGGCGGATGAGTGACCACGCGGCACCGATGTGCAGCGAGAGCACCATGCCCGTGTCCGAGATCGCCGCCAGCATCGGATCCCAGTGCCCCGACAGCAGGCTCGGCAGATCGAACGCGTGCGGTGCTTCGAGGAAGCTGATCGCCTTGCAGCCCTTCGCGGCCACGCGCCGCACCTCAGCCACGGCAAGGTTCACGTCCCACAACGGCACGATGCCCTGGGGGATGAACCGCCCTGGATACGAGCCGCACCACTCGTCGAGGTGCCAGTCGTTGTAGGCCTGCAGCATCACCAACGAGCACTCTTTGTCCGGTGCTTCGTTGAACGTACGCGCGTTGAAACCGGCCATCGTCGGAAAGTTCATCGACGCGAGCACCCCATTGGCGTCCATGTCGCGCACTCGCTCGTGCACGTCGAAGCAGCCGGGCCGCATCTCCGACATGGAGGCTGGGCCGAAGCCCCATTCCTCGGCCGGCCAGCCCACTGTCGCGGCCATCCCGAAGGGCGTCGACGTGGACGCGCCTTGGAAGACCCACTCGTCCTGGCCGGACTCGTTGCGGACCACCTTCGGTACCTGATCGCGGAACCGCTCAGGAACGTGGTTCTCGAACATGTCGGGCGGCTCGATCATGTGGTCATCGATGCTGACCAGGATCATGTCATCCATCTGCATGGCTGTTCCCCTTCGCAGCTCCGCCGACGGCTCGACATGCCCTCGTGCGCAGTACTATACGAATGTATAGTGCTGCGCACGCCAGCACAAGTACCATCGGCCGACCAGGGCAAGCAAGGGGAGAACGCATGACTCACGTGATGAAGGGCGTACGCATCCTGGAAGTCGCCGAGCACACCTTCGTACCCGCGGCATCGGCGATGCTGGCCGACTACGGCGCCGAGGTGATCAAGATCGAGCACGTAGAGCGCGGCGATGCCATGCGCGGCCTCGCCTCGAGTGGTCTGGCCCTGTTCGGCGGCAGCGTCCACGTGCTGCTGGAGCACTCAAATCGAGGCAAGCAGAGCCTCGGCCTCGATCTCACCAATCCGGACGGCCTCGAGGTGCTCTACAAGCTCGCCGCGACCTGCGACGTGTTCCTCACCAACAAGTTGCCGTCGGTACGGGCCAAGTTGAAGATCGACGTCGACGACATCCGCGCGCACAACCCCAACATCATCTACGTGCGCGGCACCGGCCAGGGCGAGCGTGGCCCCGACGCCGACCAGGGCGCATACGACTCGCTCGCGTATTGGTCGCGCACAGGCGTGGCGATGAGCCTCACCCAACCGGGCGCCGACGACTTGATCACCCCTCCCGGCCCGGCGTTCGGTGACTCGATCGGGGCGATGACGATCGCTGGTGGCATCATGGGGGCGTTGTTCCATCGGGAGCGCACCGGCGAGGCCACCACTGTCGACGTGTCGTTGCTCGCCACAGGGTTGTGGTCGATGGGCGCCACGATGGCGCTGTCGATTCAGCTCGGCTTCCCCTGGCAGCCGCTCCCCCCGGGTGCCTCGACGGGGAACCCGCTCGTGGGCAACTACCGCACCAAGGACCAGCGGTTCATCTCACTCTCGTGCCTGCAACCTGCCCGCTACTGGGCGGAGGCGTGCAAACTGATCGGTCGGCCGGAGTTGGCCGACGACCCACGCTTCGCCGATGCCGCTGCGCTGCAACAGAACGTCGGCGCAGCAACCGACATCTTCCGCAACACGTTCGCGGAGCGCACTGCCGCCGAGTGGCGCGAGGCACTCGCCTCGTTCAGTGGACAATGGGTCTGTGCCCAGGACACGCTCGAAGCCGCTCTCGACGTCCAGGTGCAGGCGAACGGCATGATCCAGGAGCTGACGGCCGCCGACGGCACCCCGTTCAAGCTCGTCGCGGCTCCCGTGCAATATGACGGCGCGGCTGCAACACCGAGTCGTGCTCCAGGCTTCAACGAGCACGGCGATGCAATCCTCGAATCATTGGGACTCGACTGGGACACGGTCGTCGACCTCAAGGTACGCGGCGCAGTCGCGTAGAAAGGGTGAACAACCATGGGAGCACAAGCGTTCAGATACGACGGCAAGCGCGTGCTGGTGGTCGGTGGCGCCACGGGGATGGGTCGCGCCACGGCCGAGCTCTTGCTCGACCTGGGTGCGCAGGTCGTGGTGATGGATTTTGCGAACATCGCGCTCGACGGCGTGACGAAGATCGCCCTCGACCTGCGCGATCGCAAGAGCATCGATGCGGCGATCGACGAATGCGGCGGGCCGCTGCACGCGATCTTCTCGTGTGCCGGCGCGGCTGATCCCACGCCGGGGATCGAGCGGATCAACTTCGTCGGTCATCGGCACCTGATCGACAGGGCGGTAGCCCGCGGGTACATCGGCCGCGGTGGCGCGATCGGCATGATCGCCTCGTCCGCCGGCCTCGGTTGGGAGGCGCAACTCGAGCTGATCAACACCCTGCTCGACATCCCCGACTTCGACGGGGCAGTCGAGTGGTTCGACACCCATGACAACACCAAGAACTACCTCTTCACAAAGAGAGTGATGAGCCAGTACGTCGCTCGCGAGTGCGTGCGCTTCCTGAATCAGGGCATCCGTATCAACGCGATCCTTCCTGGCCCCACCGACACACCGCTCGCCCAGGCGAACAAGGAGATGTGGCTCGATTTCGGCTCCGACTTCCGCGACGCAGCCGGCGTCGGAGCGTCCACTCCCGCCGAGCAGGCCCACCCGTTGGCGTTCTTGTGCAGCGACGCTGCGTCGTACATCAATGGCGCGACGCTGATCACCGATGCCGGCTGGTACGCCGCCGGCCTCTCGGGCGGCTTCCCCGCTGCCACGCCGGCCGCACAATTCCTCGCCGGCCGTTTCGGCTGACCACTTCACAAGGAGATTTGGAATGACCTCGCTGTTCGACGACTCGCGCCTGCTGATCGACGGCACGCTCGTGCATGCTTCCGACGGGGGCACGTACGACAATGTGAACCCGGCCACCGAGCAGGTGATCGGCGTCGCGGCCGACGCCACCGACGCCGATGTCGATGCTGCAGTAGCCGCGGCGCGTCGCGCGTTCGACGACACCAGTTGGTCGACGGACCATCAGTTCCGTGCGCGGTGCCTGCGCCAGCTTCACGCGGGGCTCGAGCAACACAAGGAGGAGCTGCGCCAAATGGTGATCGCCGAAGTCGGCGCTCCCTTCACGCTGACGTTCGGTCCTCAACTCGATATCCCGGTGGCCGGGGTGCCGTACGCGGCCCAGCTCGCCGAGACCTACGCGTGGCGCCAGGATCTGGGCGTGGCCGACACCATGGCAGGGCCATCGAATCGGTATCTGCTGCGTGAGCCCACCGGAGTGGTGGCCGCGATCGTGCCCTGGAACTTCCCGATCCAGATCGAACTGGCCAAGGCTGCTCCCGCGCTGGCGGCGGGCTGCACCGTCGTGCTGAAGGGCGCCCCGGCGACTCCCTGGTCGGCGAGCGTGATCGGCCGCATCGTAGCGGAAGAGACCGACATCCCGGCGGGGGTCCTCAACGTGATCACGTCCGCCCGCAACAGCGCCGGCCAGCGCCTCGTGGAGCACCCTTGGGTGGATCTGGTGTCGTTCACCGGTTCGACCGCGACGGGCAGAGCAATCATGGCCGCGGCCGCACCCACGCTCAAGCGAGTGTTCCTCGAGCTGGGCGGAAAGTCGGCCATGGTGGTGCTCGACGACGCCGACATGGCGCTGGCAGCGATGTTCGCGGCCTACGGGATCACCACCCACGCCGGGCAGGGCTGCGCGATCAATACCCGCGCGATCGTGCCGCGAGCGAGGACCCAGGAGTTCCTCGACCAGATGAACGCGATGCTCGACGGCATCGCGTACGGCGACCCGACCGACCCGTCGGTGATGATGGGGCCGTTGTGCAGCGAGGCGCAGCGGGAACGCGTGCTCGGTTACATCCAGTCAGCCCGCGACGACGGTGGCACCATCGTGCGTGGCGGCAGGATCCCCGCATCACTTCCCGTCGGCTACTTCGTCGAGCCGACGGTGATCACCGGCCTGGCGCCGGAGGCGAAGGCGGTGCGCGAAGAGATCTTCGGGCCGGTGCTCGTGGTCCAGGAGCACGATGGCGAGGATCACGCCGTCGCACTCGCGAACGACTCGATCTACGGGCTCTCCGGTGCGGTCCTGTCGGCGGATCACGAGCGCGCCGGCGCGGTTGCCAAGCGCCTGCGCACCGGAACGGTGAGCGTCAACGGTGGCCTGTGGTACGGCGCCGACGTGCCGTTCGGGGGGTACAAGCAGTCGGGCGTGGGCCGCGAGTCGGGCGTCGCCGGGTTCGAGGAGTACCTCGAGATCAAGGCCCTCGCCGAACCCGTCCAGCCGAGCTGATTGCGCACCGCACCTGCGGTCACCCCGCTAACGGCGCGCTCACGGAGACGGAGATCGTGGCCACGACACCTCGATCCGCACACCACACGGGTCACGATGATACGCGAATCCGAGCGAGCCGTCGGCGGCCGGGGCCGATGTGAGTTCCAGCGGGCAGCCCTTGGCCTGCAAGCACCCGGACGCTGCATTGACGTCGGTGGTCGCGTACGCAAGGTGATGCACATTGCTGAGCTCACTGCAGACCCATGGAGTGCCCGGCGTTTCCTCGATCAACTCGTAGCCGGGCGATTGGAACGAGTCGCACATCCTCAGCGCAGAGGCGCGCCGAGTGCCGTCGGCGTCAACCGTCTCGACGATCACAGACCGCACCGGCGCCCACTCGAGACCGAGCAGCGCCGTGAGTCGCTCACGCGCGAGGTCCAGGTCGGCGACCACGATCCCGACGTGAGAAAGCGTGTACCGCTCCACCCTCGACCCCCGATAATCCTCGCCGATCCTCGCTGATCTGCGGCGTCCGTAGCATCCCGAGGCGACCACCGCCCCGGAGATGTTAGCGATATCACCGGGTCCTGTGCTGCGCGACGCCGAAGGAGCCCCCTCAGCCTCGGTCAGCGGGTCGTCACGGGAAGGCTGTCCCAGCCGCGCACCGTGGAGGTGCGCACCTGCACGGCGCGGTCGGCCTCGACGTGCCAGGAGGGGAAGCGCTGCAGCACTTCGTCGAGGGCGATCCGCCCTTCCAACCGCGCCAACGCAGCACCAATGCAGAAGTGCAGGCCATACCCGAACGTGAGGTGATGATCGATCTTGCGGTGGATGTCGAACGAATCGCCGTCGACGAACTTGCGGTCGTCGCGATTCGCCGAACCGTTGAGCATCAACAACGTACTGCCCTCACGAACGGTCTGTCCGTCGAACTCGACGTCGCTGGCGACATAGCGCGCCTGCACAGGCGATGGCGCCTCGTAGCGCAGCACTTCCTCGATCGCTGCCGGAATGAGGCTGCGGTCGGCGGCCAGTTCGGCGAGTTGCTCGGGGTGATCGGAGAGCACCTTGCCCGTCCATCCGATGAGCTTCGTGGTGGTCTCGTTGCCCGCCGAGGCGAGCAGGCCGATGTAGCCGAGGAGCTCGTCGCGGTTGAGTCGCCGAGTGGTGCCCATCTCGTCCTCGAACTCCATCATGATGAGTTCGGTCATCAGGTCGTCGGTCGGATGCTGGGTGCGCCAGTCGACGAACACTCCGAATGCGGCCATCTGTTCGGCGTCGGCCTCGCGCATCTGGGCGCTCACGTCGGCGCCTTCCTCCAGTCGCAGACCGGACTCGATCCGAGCGCGGATCGCCTCCTGCTCATCCTCGGGAATGCCGAGCAGCATCCCGATGACGCGCATGGGCATCGGTGCCCCCAGATCGTGGATGAAGTCGAATCCACGGCTACCGACGAACGGATCGAGCGCCATCGCACAGAACTTGCGGATCTGCGGTTCGATCGCACTCATCTTCCGCTGAGTGAACACGCCCGACAGAAGGCGGCGATGGATGTCGTGCTCGGGCGGGTCCTCGAAGATGAACAGGCCGGGCGGCGGGGTCCAGTCGGCCTTCACCAGCTCGAGGATCGTGCCCCTGCCCGAAATCAGGTTCTTGAAGTCCTTGAACGCACGCTCGACATCATCAAATCGGCTGATTGCCCAGAAGTCGTATCGCTCGTTGTAGTACAACGGCGACTCGTTGCGCAGCCGACGCCAGACGGGGTACGGATCGGTGTCGATCTCGAAGTCGTACGGGTCGTAGTAGATGTCCGGTGTCGTCGACATGCCAGTCCTTCTCGCGCCAGGTTCGGCCCTCGCCGAACCTATCACGCAGAGAACTGTGTTCTTATACGCTAGTACAGGACCGATCGCGCCGTCAGTACGTGGCCCGACCGCCACTGATGTCGTAGACAGCGCCGGTGGAGAAGCTGACCCGGTCGGAACCGAGGAAGGCGACGAGTTCGGCGACCTCTTCGGGCCGGCCGACACGACGCATGGGGATGAGGCCGGTGATGTGGGCGAGCACCTCGGGGGCGGTCTCCGCGTTCATCGGCGTGGCGAACACCGCCGGCGCGATGACGTTGACGAGTACGCCCGAGGTGGCGAGCTCTTTGCCGGCCGACTTCGTGAGGGCGATGACCGCGGCCTTCGACGCCGAGTAGATCGAGAGGTTCGGGTTGCCATCCTTGCCGGCCATGCTCGCGAAGTTGACGACCCTCCCCCACCCGCGGGCGCACATGCCGGGCACGAAGGCACGCATCGTGTTCACCGTGCCGAGGACATTGATGTCGAGGACGTGGCGCCACTCGGCAGCTGTGGTCTCGACAAGGGGCTTGTTCGGGCCGACGATCCCGGCCGAGTTGACGAGCACGTCCACCGGGCCGACCTCGTCGGCAATCCGCTGTACAGCGACCTCGTCGCTCACGTCGACGGTGAAGTCGGCGGACTCGGCCAGATCGAGCGTGACGACCCGCAGCCCGTCGGCACGCAGCCGATCTGCGCATGCCGCGCCGAGGCCGCTGGCGCCGCCGGTGACGAGTGCTGTTCGCTTCGTGGTCATGTCAGTGCGACTCCCTACTCACGGCCGAGCCACTGCCGCCCACGAGGAAGTCGAGGTCGGCACCGGAGTTGGCCTGTTGTACGTGTTCCACGTAGAGCCGCTCCCATCCACGCGTCGGGTCGGCGAAGGCGCCGGTCATCGCGGCGGTCGGCGAGCGATCGGCCAACTCCTCGGGCGCCACTTCGACGTCGATGCGCCGGGCAGCGACGTCGAGGTTCACCATGTCGCCGGTGCAGATGAGCCCGAACGGCCCACCGGCCGCGGCTTCCGGGCTGACATGGAGCACCACCGTGCCGTAGGCGGTGCCACTCATCCGCCCGTCGCAGATACGCACCATGTCGCGCACCCCAGCCTCGAGGAGCTTCTTCGGCAGCGGCATGTTCGCGACCTCGGGCATGCCCGGGTAGCCCCTCGGGCCGCATCCGCGCAGCACCAGCACCGAGTCCGCGTCCACATCGAGATCGGGGTCGTCGATGCGGGCGTGGAAGTCCTCGATGCTGTCGAACACCACTGCCGGGCCACGGTGGCTGAGCAGGTTCGGCGACGCGGCGGCGAGCTTGATGATCGCCCCGTCAGGCGCGATGTTGCCGCGCAGCACCGCGATTCCGCCGTCGCTCATCAGCGGTTGCGCCCGCGGCCGGATGACCTCGGCATCCCACACCGCTGCGTCCTCGAGGTGCTCCACGAGGGGGCGGCCGGTGACGGTGAGCGCGGTCGGGTCGAGCAGATCCTGCACCTCGCGCAACACGGCGAGCAGACCACCGGCACGGTGCAGGTCGTCCATCAGGAAGCGGCCCGCAGGGAGCAGGTCGACGAGCACGGGCACGTGGGCGCCGATGCGATCGAAGTCGTCGAGATCGAGTTCGATCCCGAGGCGACCGGCGATGGCGAGCAGGTGAATGACTGCGTTGGTGGAGCCACCGATGGCGGCGAGCGCCACGATCGCGTTGTGGAACGAGCCCTTCGTGAGGAACGTGCTCGGCCGCCGATCGACGGTGACCATCTCGACCGCGAGCCGACCCGTGTTGTGCGCAGCCTCGAGCAGGCGACTGTCCGGGGCGGGGATGCCGGCGACACCGGGCATCACGGTGCCGAGTGCCTCAGCGACGAGCGCCATCGTGGAGGCCGTGCCCATGGTGTTGCAGTGGCCTTTGCTGCGGATCATCGACGACTCCGAGCGCAGGAAGAGTTCCTCCGACAGCGCACCCGCGCGCACTTCCTCGGCGAGGCGCCACACGTCGGTGCCGCAGCCGAGCTGCTCCCCACGGAACGTACCGGTGAGCATCGGGCCGCCCGGGATCACCACCGAAGGGAGGTCGACGGACGCTGCCGCCATCAGCAGCGAAGGGATCGTCTTGTCGCAGCCGCCGAGCAGCACCACGCCGTCGATCGGGTTGGCCCGCAGCATCTCCTCGGTGGCCATCGCGGCCATGTTCCGCCACAACATCGCCGTCGGACGCACCTGGGTCTCGCCGAGCGACACCACCGGCAGTTCTAGTGGGATACCGCCCGCCTCGTAGACGCCGTTGCGCACCGACGCAGCGACCTCGGTGAGGTGTGAGTTGCACGGCGTGAGATCCGACGCCGTGTTGGCGATCGCGATCTGGGGGCGGCGGCCGCCGAAGGCATCCGCGGGCACGCCACGACGCATCCACGCCCGATGGATGTAGGCGTTGCGGTCGTCGCCGTCGTACCACTGCCGGCTGCGCAACCTCACGGACGTCTCGCTTGCGTCACCCACGGCTACTCCTCACATTCCGGCACCGGATTCCGACTGCCGGAAACATGATCCGATAGTTGTAACAGCGTCCGAAGCGTACCAAAATGCGCACATGCCCATGACGCCGGCCGACCACACCGCCCCCCGGGTGGTCGGTGCCGATCGCGTCCTGGCGGTGTTCAAGGAACTGGCGACCTATCCGAACGGGGCGACGCTCGACGACCTCACCCGCACGATGGGCAGTCCGAAGCCGACGGTGCACCGCGCCCTCGCTGCGCTACGCCGCGCCGGCCTCGCCGATCGCGATGCCTACGGGCGCTATGTGCTCGGCGACGAGCTGCTGCGCATGGCCTTCACCCACCACGAGGCGCGGCCCGAGCAGGTGCGCCTGCGGCCAGTGCTGGAGGGTCTCGCCGAGCGCGTCGGCGAGACGGTGCATTACGCGGTGCTCGATGGGCGCGATGTCGTGTACCGCGCCAAGGTCGATCCTCCCGCGGGCGCGGTGCGGCTGACCTCGACGATCGGCGGGCGCAACCCCGCCCACGCGACGGCGGTCGGCAAGCTGCTGCTCGCCCACCAACTGCCCACCCGCGCGGCGGTGGCCGAGTGGGTCGGTGGGGTGGCGCTCGTGCGCCGGACGCCCAACACGCGGTGCACGGTCGATGCCCTCCACCGCGATCTCGTCGAGACGCGGGCACGCGGCTACGCGACCGACGATCAGGAGAACGAGGTTGGTGTCAACTGCGTGGCGCTGCCGGTGTACCTCGCGTCGCCCAGCATCCCGTCGGGGGCGGTCAGCGTCAGTGCCCTGACCTACCGCACTCCCCTCGCCCACCTCGTTTCCGCAGTCGACGACATCCGCCGGCAGCTCGATCAGCACGGAGTAGCCGCGTGAGTCCCACGCCGCACGTCGCGACGGGCGAGGTCTTCGCGCTCGCCGAAGGCCCGATCTGGGATGCCCCGCGGCACCGGCTGCTGTGGGTCGACATCCTCGGCGGCGCCGTCCACGTCGGCCGGCTCGACGGCCTTGCGATTCACCATGTCGGTAGCCACGAGTTCGGGTGCATGGTCGGCGCTGTGACCGTCGCACACGACGGCACCCTGCTCGTTGCCGCGCAGGAGCAGCTCGTCGTCGTGCACCCCGACGGCCGCCGCGAGGACGGACCCCGCATCCTCCCCGTCGGCGCACCGCGGCGGATGAACGACGGCAGCACCGACCCGGCCGGTCGCTTCCTCGTCGGGACGCTCTCGCTGAATGGACCCTCCGAACACGAAACCCTTGTCCGCGTCGATGGCGATCGTCATGTCACGCAGCTCGACAACGACCTCACCCTGTCCAACGGCCTCGCCTGGTCGGCCGACGGCACGCGCCTGTACAGCGTCGACACCTTGCGAGGCACCGTGTACGTGCGCCACTACGACGTGGCCACCGGCGACGTGCGCGAACGTCGGGTGCACCTCCGCATCGACAAGGGTTACCCGGACGGCATCGCCGTCGATGCCGACGACCACCTGTGGGTCGCCGTGTGGGGCTCCGGTGAGGTACGGCGCTTCGCCCCCGACGGCGTGCAGGTCGGCTGCCTCGCGGTGCCTGCGCCGCACACCTCCTGCGTCGCGTTCGCCGGCGATGACCTCAAGACGCTCGTCATCACCACCGCCACAGCGGAGCTCGACGACGCACAGTTGCAGGCCGACCCCGACTCGGGGAAGCTGTTCACCATCCGCGTCGACACACCCGGCCTGCCCGTCGCGGCCTGGTCCGGATTCGCCGAGTAGAGAGCGAGCACCACATGTACCTCATGCGCATCGGATCAGTCGGCGCCGAGAAGCCCGTCGCCCGCATCGACGACGACCATTACGTTGACCTCGCCGACGTCGTCACCGACTTCGACGAAGCCTTCTTCGGCAGCGATGGTGTCGCCCGCATCCGCCCGATCGTGGCCGAGCGCGCCGCCGCCGGCCAGCTGTCGGCGTTTGCAGGAGAACGAATCGGAGCGCCGATCGCCCGTCCCCACCAGATCCTGTGCATCGGGCTGAACTACAGCGACCACGCCGCCGAGACCGGCCAAGCCGTGCCCAGCGAGCCGATCCTTTTCACCAAGTCGCCGAACACACTCATCGGCCCGAACGACCCAGTGCGCATTCCCCGCGGTTCGACGAAGCCCGACTGGGAGGTCGAGCTCGGCATCGTCATCGGGCGGCGTACCAGCTACCTGGACTCGATCGAGGAGGCGCGCGACGCCATCGCCGGGTGGGTGGTGGTCAACGACGTCAGCGAGCGTGCGTTCCAGATGGAGCGCGGCGGCCAGTGGATCAAGGGCAAGTCGGCCGAGACGTTCAACCCCGCCGGACCGTGGTTGGTCACACCCGACGAGATCGACGACGTCGGCAACCTCGACATGTGGCTCGATGTCAGCGGCGTTCGCCGTCAGACGGGCAACACATCGACGATGATTTTCGACCCGTTCTTCATCGTCCACTACCTCAGCCAGTTCCTCGTGCTCGAACCGGGCGACCTGATCAACACCGGCACCCCGCCTGGTGTCGGCATGGGCTGGAAGCCGCAGATCTGGCTGCAGCCCGGCGACGTGATGGAACTCGGGGTCCAGGGCCTCGGAACCCAGCGCCAACCGGTGCTCGCGCCACGATGAGCCCGCCGACGATGAGGGCGTTCGTGCTCACCGGGCCACGCGCCAGTGGGGTGCAGGTCGTCGCCGCCCCGACCCCCGCGCCGGGCGAGGTGGTGATCGATGTCGAGCGCGTCGGTGTCTGCGGCACGGATGCCGAGTTCTACAGCGGTGAGATGGCCTACCTGCACCAGGGGCACTCGCACTACCCCATGCGCCTCGGGCACGAATGGTGCGGTGTCGTCGCCTCCGTCGGCGAGGGGGTCGATCCGGCTTGGATCGGCAAGCGGGTGATGGGCGACACGATGATCGGTGACGGCACGTGCCGCCGCTGCCGGCGGGGCGTTCAGCACGTCTGCGACCACCGCGACGAGGTCGGAATCCGCGACGGTCGGGCGGGCGCGCTCGCCGAGCAGATCGCGGTGCCCGCGATGTCGCTGCACGTCCTTCCTGACAGCGTCGACGCCGTGCTCGGCGCGCTCGTCGAGCCGGCCGGCAACGCCATGCGCGCGGCCCGGGCGACACACGCCAGGGAAGGCGACCGGGTGCTGGTGATCGGGCCAGGAACGATCGGGCTGCTCGTCGCGATGTTCGTACGCGCCGACTTGGCCGAGGTGCACCTCATGGGCGAGACGGAGCGGTCACTCGCGTTCGCCCGCGACCTCGGCTTCGAGCACACATGGCTCGGCGAGGTGCCCAACGACCTGCCATTCGATGCCGTCGTGGACGCTTCGCATTCTGCGCACATCCCCGCACTTGCGCTCGATCTCGTGGAGCCGGCCGGGCGCGTCGTCTACATCGGTCTCGCCGGCTCACCGAGTCTGGTCGACACCCGCACGATCGCGCTGAAAGATGTCACCGCGGTCGGCATTCTCTCGGCCTCGCCGGCGCTCGACGACACGATTGCCGCGTTCGCCGACGGCACGATCGACCCGCGCCCACTCGTGGCCGTCACCGTCGGCCTCGACGAGGTGGGTGCTGTGCTCGATGGCCGACGGCCAGCTGGTGCCGGGCCCGGCCCGAAGATCCATATCGACCCCAAGCGCACTGGAGCACCGACATGAGCGACCTCGCCGGCCTGGTGGCGATTGTGACCGGCGGTGCCAGCGGCATCGGCGCCGCGACCGCGCGCTTGCTGCACGAGCGCGGCGCTCGCGTCGCCTCACTCGACCTCGGCGTGGATGGCGTGCCCGAGGGCGTGCTCGCCCTGGCCTGCGACATCACGGATGCTGCGTCCGTGGAGGCCGCCGTTACCGCCGTCCACGAGCAGTTCGGCGCGATCGACATCGTCGTCAACAACGCGGGCATTGGTGCCGTCGGCGATGTCAGCGCGAACGACGACGCCACATGGGCACGCGTGCTCGACGTGAACGTCACCGGCATGGCCCGCGTCACCCGGGCGGCGTTGCCCTTCCTGCGCCAGTCGGCACACCCGGTGATAATCAACACGTGCTCGGCCGTCGCCTTCGTCGGCGTGCGCCAGCGTGCGTTGTACAGCGCGAGCAAGGGCGCCGTCCTCGCGCTCACGCTGGCGATGGCCGCCGATCACGCCGCGGAGGGCATCCGCGTCAACGCCGTCGCTCCCGGCACTGCCGACACGCCGTGGGTCGCTCGCCTGCTCGACACCGCCGATGATCCTGCTGCAGCCGCGGCAGCGCTTCGCGCCCGTCAGCCCCTCGGCCGTCTCGTTTCCGCCGACGAGGTCGCCCACGCAATCGCCTCGCTCGCGTCGCCGCTCGCCGCCTCCACCACCGGCGCAATCCTGCGCGTCGACGGCGGAATGACCTCACTGCGAGTCTGACGACGGTCCGGAGGGTGCACCTCCGACCATCTGACAGAAGGCCATTGCCGCCGGCGACGCGGAGGGGCGGGTCACGACCGACAGCTCGATGGCCGTCCGTGGGCGGATCCGGCGAACCGCGATGCCATCGAGGCCGAGAGTGGAGGCCAAGGAAGCCGTGGTGATCGCGGCACCGACGCCTCCTCGCACCAGCTCGACGATCATCTGCGGGTCTGAGCACTCGCAGACGACGGTGGGCAGCGAACCGCTGGCCCACAGCACGTACTCGTCAGCTGACGAGCGAGTCTGCGTACCGGTCACCGGCACGATCAGGGGAATCTCCGGCAGGGAGGTCATCCGGATCGTCGGGCGGCGCGGTGCCGTCGCCGCCGGAAAGATGAGCACCAGCTCCTGCGAATCGGCGACGACTGCGGCTTCGAGGTCGCCAGGCACTTCGATCGAGCGCACGATGCCGACGTCGCAGCGCCCGCTGCGCACCAGTTCGATCACGCCGGCGTCGCCCGCCGGGTCGTCCACCATCATCCGCAGGGCCGGGTAGCGGCGGTGGAACTCGGCGACGAGGCGCGCCGCATCGACGACGGCCATGCGGACGCACCCCACCCGGAGCTCGCCGGCGACCAGGCCGGCGACAGCGGACACCGAGGCCCGGCCGCTTTCGGCCTCCGCCACGGCGCGACGTGCCGCACCGATGAATGCGGTGCCGGCGGCGGTGAGCACGGTTCCGCTGGGCAAGCGATCGAAGAGGCGGGCGCCCAGCTCACCCTCCAGCCGGGTGATGGCATACGAGAGCGTCGGTTGGGAGAGGTGCAGCGCCGCGGCGGCCCCGGTGAAGCTGCCGTGGTCGGCGATGGCGATCACACAACGAAGGTGATGGAGTTCCACCTCCACATGGAACCACATGGAACCGACGCACATAGAACATCTCTATGGTGACCCACCATAAGTTTCATTGGACAAATCACCTCGGCCGGGAAATCCTGAGTCGAGACGCAGGAACGGCGGCCGGCGGCCACACCCGAACAAGGACTCCCATGACAGCGCACGATCGGCCCGCACCGCTCCCCCATCTCGACGGCACACCGTTCGGGCGGCGGGCCTTCATCCTCGGCAGCGCCGTCGGCCTCGTCGGCCTCGTCACCGGGTGCGACGACGGAGGAACACCTGGCTCCACACCCACCAACGGCAGCGGCGCTCCATCGACCACTGTGGTCGCGGGCTCAGCCACCGAGTGGACCGTGCCGGATGCGGCGTACTTCCGCCAATGGGGCCTCACCGGGCCCGGCCCCTGTGGCCCGATCGGTGATCCTGAGTGCTCCACGGGCGTGGATTCGGGGCTGCGTACGCTCATCGGCGGGCTGAGCGTGCCGGGTCTCGGCATCCCGCTGGGCGGCGTCGGCGCCGGCGCGTTCCACTACAACCTGTTCGGCACGTTCGGCCCGTGGAACATGGGCGGTTCCCAAGGGTCATCGTTCTGGCAGATGCGAACGCTCCCGCAGGGAGCGTTCCACGTCCGCGAAGCGGTGAGCGGCACCGTTGCCACCCCGACGGTGAAGACCCTCGCGACGCGCCACGACAACATCGCACCCCAGCGCAACTTCGGTGGTGTGCTGCCGGCCTGGAACCAACTCGAGCCCGGCGACGGCACCTACGCCGCGCTCTACCCGTTCGGATGGACCACATACACCGCGTTCGAGGCGGAGGTGTCGATGCGGTTCTGGTCGCCGATCGTCGCCGGCGAGGACGAACGAACCTCCATGCCGGTGGCCTTCTTCGATGTGAATCTGGCCAATCCCACTGACACAGCGCTCGACCTGTCGGTGATGTTCACGTTCCCGAATGCGACCTCACACTCGGAGGGCACCACCCGCCTCGGGCTCTACAGCCGGTTCGACACCGACGCAGCCTCCGGTGTCAGCGGAGTGACCCTGGGTTCCGACGACCCCTCGAACACTCCCGACGCGGCCATGTCCGAGTGGACGATCGCCGCCCTGCCGACGGCGGAGCAGAAGCTGACGTACGTCACCTCGTGGAACGCCGAGGGTGACGGAAGCGACATCTATGAACCGTTCACGTCTGCAGGCGCACTTCCCAACAGCGCCCTCGACGAGTCGAACACGGCCGGCGCCGTCGCGGTCACCGTGCGACTCGAGCCCGGCGAGCGGAGCACAGTCCGTTACGCCCTGTCGTGGGACTTCCCCCAGGTGCAGTACGGGCGCCGGCGAGGGACGGCCATCTGGATGCGTCGCTACACCGAGTTCCTCGGCGCCACGGTGACCGACGCGAACGACTATGTCGCCGACTCGTACCCGTTTCAGCAGGCGTTCGCCATCGCCACACGCGAGCTGGCCCGGCACGATGACTCGCTCACCAGCGTCGAGTCGTGGTGGAAGCCGATCGCCGACAACGACAAGTACCCGGTGTGGTTGCGTAAGGCCGCCCTCAACGAGCTGTTCCAGATGGTGTTCAACGCCTCGTTCTGGGAGGCGGGATTGGTGAGCAGCACCATCACCCCCACCCCTGGCGGACCCCGCCTTGGCGGGGAGGTTCCGGGCACCCGCCTGTTCTTCACCATCGACGCCGGCAGCGGTGGCGCCTCGGCCAACGAGATGGACGTCGACAGCTTCGGCTACCTCTGCTACACCAAGCTGTTCCCTGGTCTCGAGCACGGCCGTGTCCGAGCGTGGCTGCAGCTCATCAAGCAGGACCGGTACGGCCGGGTGCCCCAGCAGTTCTACCCCGGCGATGGGCCGTACATCAGCACCACCTCGGCCGACCAGGGCGCGCCCAGCGCTGACAGTCCGCCGGTCTTCGGCGCCCCACCCGCCGCCCCGTCCACCGACCTCGGCGCCCTGTTCGACCCTGCGGGCGGCGACTCGTTCCGCGACTGTGCCCACAAGGTGATCTACCGGGCGTACGCGCTGTACCACGAGACCGGCGACGAGAGCCTCGTCTCGTACGGGTATGCGCCGATGCTGAAGGCCCTTCGCAACATGCAGTTCTACCGCCCGGACGGGTCGCACCTCCCCGCCGACCCGCCGTCGAACAACCCGGCGAACAGCTACGACCAACTCGTGGTCAACGGTCACGGCATCTACAACAGTCAGCTGTACCTCCTCTCGCTGCAGATCCTGTCCACCCTCACGCCGAAGGCCATCGAGCTCGACGTCCCCGAGGCCACCGCAGCGGTACAGTCCGAGCTCGACGACGAACTGGCCGCGGCGAAGGCCGAGTTCGAGTCGATCCTTTGGAACCCGACGACCGGGCGCTACCGCTACTGCGACGGTACCGGCGGCATCGAGGATCGCACCGGCGACATCTACGGCAACAAGAAGCCGGTGCTGCCACCCGACGTGGTGTTCCTCGACTCCTTCTTCGCCCAGTGCATCGCGTCGCAGCTCGGGCTGCCGGATCTGATCGACGTCGAGAACGCGCGGACGCACTGGAACAACACCCTCGACGCCTTCCTCGCCCCCACCGATCCTTCCGGCAGACAAGTCGGTCCGCCGATCATGCTCGACACCGACCTCAAGCACTTCGGGATGCACTACATGCAGCCCGAGGGCAGGTTCCTCGCCGAGCTTGCCGACGTGTGGCCAGGCACCACCTACATGGCGACGGCGGCAGCCGTGCACATCGGCCGTCAGACCGGCGACGATGCGCTCGTCGAGAAGGCCCTCAAGATGAGCGAAGCCGTGGCGAACATCGTCTTCGACGATGGCGGGTTGACGACCCTTGGTCTGGCCTTCGGCACACCTGAGTCGTGGTTCGTCGACGACGTGACGATCGTGCGTTACACGGCCTACGCTCGCGCCCGTTCGGTGTGGCAACTCGTCGACGCGCTCGACCCGCTCATGGCGTGGTCGCGTTAGTTCGATCGTCGCGCCGCTGCCGTACCGCTCACTCCGTCCGCAGGAGGTGCTCGACCTCAGCCTGCAACTGCGCCGGTGTCGGCGTCACGGCGTCGAACGTGACCGTGTGCAGCACGCCGCTCCAAGGGAACGGTGTTGCATAGTCGTCACTGACGGGGAAGCCTGCGTCGTGTCCGATGCGCAGGCCTCCCCCGCCGATCTGCATCCCGGCGCCCGCCAAACCCCGCGGCAGCGGGGCAGCTGCCCACGCCTCGTCGTCGACGGTGAGCACGCCGACGCCACCGTTGGGCTCAGCCATGTACCTGAAGCCGATGGCGTGCCGACCGGCCGCCAGTTGACGATCGGCGGCCACCCGATAGCCGTGACCCGCCAGGTTGACGAGGAAGCACGGCTGTCCGCCAAGCACGACAAGAGCCCAACCGCTCGTCCAGTCGCCGATGGCGCACAGCACGCCCTCTGCGCCAACATCGGGCACCTCGACGTCGACGAGCAGCTGAGCGCCGCCGGCGAGCGAAGGCACGGCCTCATCGGCGATCGGGCTGCCGCCGGGCCGGTAGACGATGCGGCCCGGAGTCGGCCACAACGGCCGCTCCATCGCCGCCACGCGTGAGCGAAGCCCGTCGTCGATCGGCAGGACGTTGTTCGCCGCTGCCTCCCGCCACCACCGATCCTCCAGCGCCTGCACGAGCTCGGGGTGCTTCTCGGCAACGTCGTGGGCCTCGGTGAAGTCGTCCGCCAAGTGGAAGAGACACCACTGGTCAGCGGCGAGATCGCGGCTGCCCTCGAGCAGGGATTCGTCGGGAACCCCTTGCGACACATGGTCGGTGGTGGCCTTCCAGCCGTCGTGGTAGATCGAACGCGAGCCGAGCATCTCGAAGTACTGAGTGGTGTGCACCTCGGAGGCGTCCGGCGTGGCGAACGTGCCCAACAGGCTCTCGCCGTCGATGCGCTGCTGCTCGACGCCGTCGACGGCGGTGGGTACCTTGACCCCGCACACGTCGAGGATCGTGGGGAAGATGTCGGTGATGTGGCAGAACTGCGAGCGAACGCCACCCGGGTCGGGCACGTCGCGCGGCAACCGAACCACGAGCGGAGTTCGGGTGCCGCCCAGCCAGGTGTATCGCTTCCAGAGTCGGAACGGCGTGTTGCCCGCCCACGCCCAGCCCCATGGATAGTGGTTGTACGAGCGGAACCCGCCGAGATCATCGATGCCGGCGAGGTTGTCGCCGAGGTCGTCGCCGTGACCGTGGGCGAAGCGATGCTCGTTCACCGAGCCGATGGTTCCGCCCTCCGCGCTCGCGCCGTTGTCCGAGCAGAGCATCACGATGGTGTTGTCGAGCTGGCCGAGCTGTTCGATCCCGGCGAACAGGCGGCCGAGGTGGTGATCGGTGTGGGTCATGAACCCGGCGAAGACCTCTTGCATCCGGGCGAACAGTCGCCGCTCGTCGGCCGACAGCGCATCCCAGTCCTGCACCCACGGCGGGCGCGGCGACAGCACCGCGTCCGCGGGCACGACACCGGTCGCCCGCTGGCGTTCGAAGACACGCTCACGCGACCGCTCCCACCCGTCGTCGAAGCGACCACGGTAGGCATCGGCCCACTCCGACGGCACATGATGCGGCGCGTGGCCCGCGCCAGGCGCGAGGTACAGGAAGAACGGGCGCCCGGGGCTCGCCTGCTGCTGGTCGAGCACCATCTGGAGCGCGTGGTCGACGAGGTCTTCGGTGAGGTGGTAGCCGTCCTCCGGGCGGGCCGGCGGATCGACGTAGTGGTTGTCGGAGACGAGTGTCGGGGTCCAGTGGTTCGCGTCGCCATGGAGAAACCCGTAGTAGCGGTCGAAGCCGACACCGAGCGGCCACAGGTCGAACGGCCCGGCGGCGGTGCGGTCGGCGCGCGGCGTGAGGTGCCACTTGCCGACGGCGAGCGTGCTGTAGCCGCCGTCGCGAAGCACACGGGCGAGGCTCGCCGCCGACTTCGGGATCCGCGTCGTGTACCCGGGGAACCCCATCGCGATGTCGGAGAGGAATCCCATGCCCACCGCGTGGTGGTTGCGGCCTGTCAACAGCGCCGCGCGGCTCGGCGAGCACAGGGCCGTGACGTGGAACCTGTTGTACCGCAGACCGCCTGCGGCCAGCCTATCGATGTTCGGCGTGGCGATGTCGGACCCGTAGCAGCCCAACTGGGCGAAGCCGACATCGTCGAGCAGCACGACGACGACGTTGGGAGCCCCCTCAGGATGAGGCCGCGGCTCGAACCACGGCACCGAATCCTTCACCGTGCGACCGATCACAGGTCCGGATGCAGCAGGCATTGTTCTCCCCTCGGTGCGCTCCGGCCGAGACGCTGGTGTCGTCCACTTTATGTGCATAAAGTGTGGTCGGCAAGCAGCACCGAGCAGGAGACCCCGTGCCCCAGCCGCGACCGACGTCGGACCATCCCACGCCCGAGGGGCGCAGGCGGTCTGTACGCGCCGAGCTCCTGCGCGCGGCGATGGACCTGTTCGCCAAGGGGGGCAGCCGCGGTACACCGCTCGCGGCGATCGCCGAGCGCATCGGGGTGACGACGCCTGCGATCACACACCACTTCGGCACCAAACGGGCCTTACTCCTGGAGATCGTCGATGAACTCGACCGCGCCGACTTCGCGGAAGCGGCCGACGACCCGGATGTCGACTGGGAGGCCAACATCCGCGCCTGGGCGCGATCACTCGCAGGGGACCCTGCGTACGCCAACCTCTCCCGCCTGCGCGCCGTGATGGTGACCGAGGCACTCGACGTCGACTTCCCCGCCCACCATCACTTCGTCGAGCGGCAGCGGCGGCAGCGGCGCCTCACCGCCGACGCGCTCGCACGCGCCCAGCGCGACGGCACAGTACGCGGCGACGCCGATGTGGCGGCAGCCGCCGCCGAGTTGGTCGCCTTCCTCCAGGGGGTGCAGCTGCAATGGCTGCTCGATCCCGACGAGGTGCGACTCATCGAGATCGTCGACGCCTTCATCGACCGACTGGTCGCCTCGCTCATCCCCGCAAGATCTCGGTGACCTGCTCGCGCAGTACGGCCAGGTCGTCGTGCGCCCTGGCGCGTCTCGAACTGCGAGGGGCCAGGGTGAAGCTCGTGTACATCACCCGTCGCTCCTCCAGGCGGCGTGCGGTGGCTTCGTGGAGCGTGCACGACAAGTGCATGGTGAGATCGCCCGGCTCGGCGTCGAGCGCGTGCACGGCCAGGTAGGGGTCGGTCTTGGCGATCTCGACGGGCATTGCCACCCGGTGCGAGCCCGGGATCGTCGACCTCACCTACCCATGATCGCCCATCTGGAGGCTGCGGACCGACATCTCACCCAATGCCCATCGCCTCGATCGCCACGGACACGTCGGCACACCCCTCGGCTGACAGCGAGACGGTGATGCGGCCGGCACCAGTGGGACGGACGACGGCCAGCGCGAGCCCGTCGAAGGTGGTGCGTACCGAATCGGTGAACGACTCGAGCGGCGCCGGGTCGGCAGAGCCGTACCCCTGCAACTGCGCCGGGCCATCGACCTTCAGCGTCACCGGCCGGTCGAGTGTGGTGTGCAGCGTTCCCTCCGCATCGGTGAGCGAGATGGCCACGTACGCCAGATCCGTGTCGTCGGCGCGGATCTCGGCTCGGTCGACCTCGGCCCGCAGCACCACCTCGCTGCCGGCCGACACCAGCGTCGTCCATCCGGTCTTGCTTCCATCGCGATAGCCGATCGCCACCAGTTCACCGGGTGTGTAGGTGGTCTCGAACTTGGCGGTGAACCGGTTGGCCACGCCTGCCGGCTGCCGACCGAGTGAGGTGCCATTGAGCACTAGCTCCACCTCGTCGTCGGCGGAGTACACCTCCACGAGCGCCGGCTTGCCCTCGAAACCGGGCCACGACCAGCTGCCGACCGTGTCGCCCCACGACCACGGCCCGCTGAACGCAACGGCCATGCCGTGTCGGGAGGGCCGCTGCACGGCGATGTACGGCGCGGCGCGCAGGCCGAAGACGATCTCGCGGTAGTACGACGTCGGGCGGCGATGGCCGAGGATGTCGAGGTCGCCGGTGAGCGCCGTGATCCACGGATACGCGCCCACCAGTGTGAGTGGTGCGGAAGTGTCGGCGCCGGCCTCGGCATACTCGGTGCGACCGATGCCGGCCTCACCGAGGTAGTCCCACCCCACCCAGGTGAAATCGCCGATCACGTGGCTGTGCTGCTCGACGAGCGGCCAGTTGGCGTGGATGTTCGTGGAATGGGTCTCCGAGCCGACGATCACCCGGTTGGGGTGCAGCTCGCCGTCGACGACATACCGCGCGTCGACGTAGTTGTAGCCGGCGATATCCACGTGGGCGCAGGCCTCCTCGATCGCTTCGCCCACGAACGGCGCCTGCAGCAGCCGGCCCATCACCTCTTGCCACGCCGCCATCATCGTGTTGACTCCCGGCTCGGCGCCCGCACTGTCGCTCTGGGCGCTGGCCTTCTCGCGCATCTCGGCCAGGAAGCCACGAATCGCGAGCAACGGCTGCACACAGTTGGTGACGAACCGGGTCGGATCGAACGCGCGCACGGCCTCCGCCAGTTCGCGGCCGAGGCGCGCTCCGAGGGGTGTGCCCACATCGGGGATCTCGTTGCCGATGCTGTACATGATCACGCTCGGGTGGTTGCGATCCTTGCGCACCATCGACTCGATGTCGGCATGCCACCACTCGCTGAACTGGTTGGCGTAGTCGTGGTCACTCTTGGGCTCGGTCCACATGTCGAAGGACTCGTCCATCACCAACATGCCCAGGCGGTCGCAGGCTGCGAGCATCGCTCTGCTCATCGGATTGTGCGCGCTGCGCAGCGCGTTGAACCCCGCGACCTTCAACAGTTCGACCCGGCGCTCCTCGGCCCGATCGATGGTGGCGGCGCCGATGGGGCCGTTGTCGTGATGCAGGCACGCGCCGCGCAGCTTCACTGTCTCGCCGTTGATCCGCAGACCACGCTGCGGGTCGACCGAGAGCGAGCGGATGCCGAACGTGTCCGACACCTCGTCGACGACGCGCCCGCCGTCGTCGGGGTCGAGCACGGTGGTGCGACACGAGTAGAGGTGGGGATGGTCGACACCCCAGCGCCGCGCATCCGCGACGAGCAGCGACTGACGCACCACGCCGCGCTCTCCGGCGACGAGCGTGAGCGGTGCTACGCCGGTGGCCACCACACCCCCACTCGGATCGGTGATTTCGTGCGCGACGCGAACGGTGCGGGTGTGGTTCGTTTCGTTCTGCACCTCGGTGGCCACGGCCACGATCGCCGACTGGTCGTCGATCTGAGGCGTGCTGATCGTGACACCGTCGAGGGCGACGTGCACCGGCTCGAACACCGACAGCCAGACGTTGCGGTAGATGCCCGCACCCGTGTACCACCGCGAGTCGGCGTTCGCGCGCGCCTCGACCTTGATCACGTTGTCCTTGCCGAAGCGCAGGAAGCGGTCGAGCGACACGGTGAACTCGGAGTATCCATAGGGGCGCGACGCCGCGAGATCTCCGTTCACGTACACCATCGCGCCGCGGTACACGCCCTCGAACTGGAGGTACGCGCGGCGGTCGCGCCACTCCTCGGGCACCGCGAGGGTCTTGATGTACTCCCACACCCCACCCTCGTAGTAGCCTGTGGCATTCCCGGCCTCCGGCGTGCGCGTGCCATGGATCATCGCATCGTGGGGCAACTCGACGTGCTGCCACGGAGTGACGGCCTGGCCGGCCATCTCTGAGAACACATTCGCTTCCGGCCGGTACGACCAACCCGAGTTCCATCGCTGATGGGTCACAACACTCCTCTATCGATTGCTGGTATCGCTACCATTTGCACCGTGAGTTCTTCGATTCGTCCCCGAGGAGCACCGGCATGAGCCGCGGCGGCCGATCGCCGGTGATGGCCGACGTCGCCAAGCGTGCGGGCGTCGCGCCGATCACCGTGTCGCGCGTGATCAACGACCACCCGTCGGTCACTCCGGGGACACGGGCGCGCGTGCAACAGGCGATCGACGAGTTGGGCTACCGCAGCAACATGGCCGCCCGGCTGCTCGCCGGCGGCAGGTCGCGTGTGATCGGCACGATCGGGGCAGAGACCAGCCTCTACGGCCCGCTCTACACCCTGTTCGGCATCGAGGCCGCCGCCCGTGCCTCGGGGCTCAAGGTGAACTTCGTGACGATGCGCGAGCACACCGTCGACGAGCTCCAGCTGTGCTTCGAGCAGCTTCAGGACGCCCATGTCGACGGGGCCATCGTGATCGCCCCGATGAACACCGTGCTCTCGTCGCTGGCAGCGATCGCGCCGCCAGTTCCGTTGGTGGTGACATCCGGTGCCGCCGGCGCGGCCGGCATGGTCACCATCGATCAGGCACGCGGTGCGCGCCTGGCCACCCGCCACCTGCTCGACGGCGGCCACCGCACGGTGCACCACGTACGCGGCCCAGAGGGCTGGCTCGACGCCGATGCTCGCTCCACCGGTTGGAGCGACGAGTTGGGCGCACAGCGGCGCACGTGCTCGAAGGTGCTGGTCGGCGACTGGACGGCGCGTTCGGGCTACGCGGCCGGCAAAGTGTTCGCGGCCGATCCCGACGTGACCGCGATCTTCGTCGCCAATGATCAGATGGCGCTCGGAGTGATGCTCGCCCTGCACGACGCCGGCCGCGACATCCCCGGCGATGTCAGCGTCGTCGGTTTCGACGACACCCAGGAGTCGGAGTACTTCCACCCTCCGCTCACCACGGTGCGCCAGGATCTCGACGAGGTGGGCCGCGCGAGCGTCGGCCTGCTGCTCGAACTGATCGAGGGCGCAGCGGCGCGTGAGGTGCACATCGAGCCCACGCTGGTCGTGCGGGCCAGCACCCGCCCTCTGCGGGGCTGACCGACCGGTCACTCGACCTTCTCCTCCACCTTGCCGCTGCGGCGGATGGTGCGTTCGTCCATGCCGAGGTAGCTGGCGATGACGGCCGGGTCGTTGCGCACGACGTCGGGCGTGCCCTCGGCGATCACCTTGCCCAGTTCCAGGCAGTAGACGCGGTCACTCATGCCCATGATCAGCGGCATGTCGTGCTCGATGATGAGCATCGACGCACCCAATTCCTTGCGGATCTCCACCAGCAGCGGACCCATCGCCTCGGCTTCGCGCTGGGCGATGCCGGCGGTGGGCTCGTCGAGGCACAGCACCCGCGCGTCAAGGGCGAGCAGGCCCGCGAGTTCCACGATGCGGCGCGTACCGGTGGACAGCTCGGAGATCGGGCGGTCGGCGTAGCGGCCGAGGCCGAGGAAGTTGACCAGTTCGGCGGCTTCACTGCGCTGTCGCCGTGCCTTCAAGTGAGCCGACGGCAGGAACAGCGCTGTCTCGATGAGACCGGAACGGCCACGCGCCTCGAGCGCCACCTGCACCGTTTCGCGCACCGTGAGTTCAGGGAACAAGGTGGCCGACTGGAATGTGCGGCCGATGCCCTTGCGCGCGCGCACCGCCGGCTGATCATGGCTGACATCGTGGCCGAGCAGTTCCACCCGACCCTTGCTGGGCACGTAGCCGCCGATCGCGTTCATCAACGTGGTCTTGCCGGCGCCGTTGGTGCCGATCAGGCCCACGATCTCGCCGCTGCGCACCTCGATCGAGATCCGGTCGTTGGCCTTCACACCGCCGAAGGCGACGCTGATGTCGGTGGCCTTCAGCGGCACGTCGTGCTCGGCCCGCGAGCGGGTCGCTGAGCGCAATGACGAAGGGGACGTCGAGACAGTCTTCTCGACCGGTGGCAGCTTCGCCTCCAGCCGGCGGTAGAGCGCGGCGCGAACGCGATAGGCGATGTGGATGAAGCCACCGGGGAAGTACAGCAACAACACCAACAGGCCGACGCTGGACGTCAGCAGCGGCAACACCTCGTTGCCCTCGGCGAACGTGGGCAGGCCGATCACCCACAGGGCACCGATCACCGAGCCGGTGACCGAGCCCATGCCACCGATGACCACGATCGCCACCAGAGTGAGCGAGCCGTCGACGAGGAAGCGCTGGTCACTGAAGCTGACCTGCTGAGCGCAACCGGCGAGGAAGGCACCGCCGATACCGGCGATCGCCCCAGACAACGCGAACGCGCGGAGCTTGGCGACCCCCGGCCGCACCGTGTAGCCCGCAGCAGTGGTGGGGTTGTCGCGCACGGCGATCGTGACGCGGCCGACACCACTGCGGCGCAGGCGGGCGAGGAGCGCCATCAACACCACCAGCGTGCCGAACACCACCCAGTAGTAATTCTTCTGCTCGTTGAGGTCGAGGCCGAAGAACGCACCACGTGGGAAGGGGACGCTCGTGGAGTTGCCGCCGGAGAGGATGTCCTGTCGGTACATCCAGGCCGCGGCAGCGACCGCGAACGCCGAGGTGCTGACCGCCAGCAACAGGCCGCGCACACGCAGCGCACCCGAACCGATGATGGCCGCGATATCCGCGGTGACAAAGCCGGCCAAGAAGACCGACACCAAGAACGGCAGGGGGCTCAGCTTGAGGTAGATCAGCTGCGTGTCGCCCAGCGACATGTCGATCTCCATGCCGCGCGTGAACGCTGCCGCCGTCAGCGCGCCGATTCCGGCGAAGGCCATCTGACCGAGCGACAACTGCCCGGCCCACCCGGTGAGCACCGTCATCGACAGCGCACAGATCGCGAAGGCCAGGATCGACGCGTAGAGGAGAAGGCGCGAGGGGCGGTCGACGAACAGCGGCACCATGGCGCCGAACACGAGCGGGACGAGCAGGGTGAGGCGGTCGAGGTTGCGCACCCAGAAGATCGTCTTCAGCCGCTCGGGCACGGCCTCGACCTTCGGGGTGAACGCGAACACGGCGTCGCCGGGCGAACGTTCGCGTGACAAAACACCCACCGCGACGAGTACCACCACGAGCAGGAGCATGTCGATGAGGCCCGGGTCGGCGATGAAGTTGAACTTGAACACCGCTTCGACGAGCCCGATGCCGACACCGGCGATGAGTGCCGTGCGGAACGATGTGAAGCGGGCGATCAGAGCGGCGACGAGGGCCCGCAGAAGCGACGTCGGCCCGATCGACGACAGGCTGGCCGACGAACCGTTCAGGCCGCCGAGCAGGACCATCGAGATCGTCCCCACCAACCCGCCAAGGCTCCACACGATGGTGGAGAGCGACTTCGGGTTGATCCCATGCATACGAGCGAGGTCGGGGTTGCCCGCCGCCGCGCGTACCGTGCGTCCCAGCAGGGTGCGGTTGAGGAACCACGTGAGCGCCAGAGCGACCAGCGGCACCGCCACCAGCACCAGCAACTGCGGACCCTTGAGGCGCATGTCGCCGATGTTCCAGATCTTGCCGATCGCCATCGGGTACGAGTGGCGCGGCTGCTCGTTTTCGGGCAGCGCAGTGAGGATCGCGAGCGACAGTTGGCTGACGCCGATGGTGGCCACGAGCAGGATCACCCGCGGCGCCCGGAACAATCGGCGCACGACGGTGAGCTCGATGATGGCACCCCACAACGTCCCGACCACGAGGCCGACCAGCACCGACAACCAGAACGGCACGCCGTAGTTGAGGTTGCAGATGACGACGAGGCCGGATCCGAACAGGCCGATGTTGCCGACCGCGAAGTTGATCACCTTCGTGGAGCGGTAGATGAGCACGATCGACAGCGCGAACAGGCCGTACACCATGCCCTGCACCACGCCGTTGAGGACGATCTGGCCGGTGATCCATGTTGCGAGCATCAGCCGCCCTCCGCCCCGAGGAAGACGGCCCTGGCCAGGTCGTCGCGCTCCACAAGTTCCTTCATCGCTCCCTCGAAGCGCACGTGGCCCTTCTCGAGGAATACAGCGCGGTCGGCGATCGACATGGCGACGTTGAGCGACTGCTCGACGACGATGATCGTCAGCCCACGCTCCTTCAACTCGCGCACGATGCCCACGACACGCTCGACCATGATCGGCGCCAGGCCGAGCGAGAGCTCGTCGATGATGAGCACCTTCGGCTCGGCAGCGAGCACGACGGCCATCGCCAGCAATTGCTGCTGGCCACCGGACAGCGACGAGGCGGGTTCGCTGATGCGCTCCTTCAGCTCGGGGAACAACTCGATCGCGCGCTCGATGGCACCATCCATCTCGGCACGATCGCGACGTTGGTTGTACGCCGCCATCACGAGGTTCTCGCGCACGCTCATGTCGTTGAACACGCCCTTGCCACCGGGCAGCATGCAGATGCCAAGTCGCGACCTCATCTCCGGCGACACGAACGTGATCGAGCGGCCGTTCTGACGCACGACGCCGCGGCCGGGGGTGCCCAGGCCGGCGATGACGCGCAGGATCGTCGACTTGCCGGCCCCGTTCGTGCCCAGCAGCGCGAGCACCTCGCCCTCCTTCACGTCGAAGTTCACGTCGAACAGGATCTGCACCTGGCCGTAGGAGAAATCGACGTGGCGCACCTGCAGGGCGGGCACGGTTGCGGGGTCGGCCAGGCGGCGATCGTGCTCATCGAGTTCCTCGCGGATCTCGGCGGTGACCATCGCCAGGTCGTTGCGCACCGAGTGGGCACCGCGGATGAGGAAGTAGCCGCCGATGATCGTGGAGGGGATCGACAGCACGATCACGGCCACGCGTGTGCTGTAGGCGTTGGTGAGCACGGCGGACATGAGTGCTCCGCCGGTGGCGCCGATGAAGAAGACGTACACGGAGCCCAGGGCGTTGCCCAAACCACGAAGGCGATACGGCACGACGGCGGTCATGATCGGGCCGATCATTCCGAACGCAGCCCCCATCAACACAGCGGAGGGCACACCGACGATGGCGAACAACACTGCATTGGGCATGAAGTACTGCACCGGCACGAGCAACGCCGACGGAAGGATGAGCTTGCCGACCAGGCCGAGGGCTTTCGCCGGATCACGCCGGTACAACCCGTCGTAGTACTTCGCCACGAACGGAATGGTGATGAGTAGCGCCACGCCGCCGGCGGTGCCGACCGCACCACGGCCGAACGAGCCCAACCCGTACTCGTCCTCCATGAACAGGTTGCCGAGGATCGGCACGGTGAACAGGCCGAAGCCGAGGGAGGCAAAAGCCAGGATCACGCTGCGCAAGGTGCGAATCTGCATGAGCCGGGCGAAGGCGGCCTCCATCGAGATCGGCAGAGGATGCTCGTCCTCGATCACCTCGCCGATGACGTCCTTCTTCTCGTACTGACCACGCGGGGGCTCGGGCAGCCGGAGCGCGCTCAGCGACACCAGGGCAACCGGCAGCGCGAGGATGACGAACACCCACCGCCACGCCGACGGACCCCCGATCGCGGTCGCCAACGCACCCACGAGCAGAGGGCTGATCGTGCCGGTGACGCGCCCGGCGATGCTCAACGCAGCAGCGACGCGGCCGCGTGTTCCGATCGGGTACTGGTCGGCCATCAACGAGCCCTGCACGGTGAACTCGTTCGACCGGGCGATACCGACGCCGAGCCGGGCGAGCACGAGCATGAACGCGTTCGCGGCGAGGCCGGACACCGCCACCATGGCTGCAAAAACGACGTTGGCGATCGCGATGGTGCGACCACGCTTCTTGCGGTCGGCCAGCCAGCCCATCGGCAACGCCCCGACGATGAGGAAGCCACCAGACGCGGCGCTGATGAACACGATCGTGCCGTTGCTGATGTGCAACGAATCGCGGATGTCGGGCGCCAGGGTGCCGAGCACGGCCGACTCGAGGTTCACCATCGCCGAGAGCACGGCCAGGGTGGCAAAGGTGACCGTGCCGCCCATGCGCAGCGCGTCCTTGAGCGTCAACTCCTCGTCGTTGACACCGGGAAGCACATCGTCGGCAAGCGCGTCGCGCTCGTCGTGCGCAGCGCGGCGCTCGGCTTCGAGATCGAGGATCGCCCCGGCCAAGGAGCCGGGGCGATCCGAAGGCGTCACTTCATCGTCAGGCATTTTCGGGCTTCATCGTCTCAGAGACCGGGTCCCACGTGAACAGGTATTGCTTCTGGTCGCCGTCCGCGGACGGAGGAGGTCCGAAGTGGTACGGGTCGGGTGAACCCGGCAGCATGATGTCGCCGAGGTTGTTGGCGGCGGTGGTGAAGGTGCCGTAGTTGAGCTCGGGGCCGGCCTTCTCCAGGATTGCCACCAGCAGGGCCAGATCGCGGCATGCATGCAGCGAAGCGGTGATCTGCGTCGACTCGCCTTCGGGCACCTCGTCGCCGGGCATCAGCGTCAGCCCGGCGGCGGTCTGGATGGCAAGGCACTCTGTGGTGGGGCTGCCCAGCTGCTCATAATAGTTGCCGCCGTCGAATGGACCGGCGGTCACCGCTCCTTCCATCACCGACAGGTCGTTGCCCTCGCCACCGATGTACGTGAGCGCGGCGTTGAGGTCGCCGAACAACAGCTGGGGTCGGAAGTCGGTGCGGGCCGTGCCACCCGGGAAGAACGAACCGACGCTGCTGCCGATCATCAACACCTGATCGACGCCGTCGGCCTTGAACCGCTCCGCCAAGGCCTCCGAATCGGCCAAGCCCTGGTTCTGGTCAGCAGTAGTGGTGTCGATGTACGCCACCTCGATCGGCGTGATCCCGGCTGCCTCGAGCACCGGCTTGATCGAGTTCTCGTAGAGGTTCTCATCACCGCTAGCGCCGACTACGGCAACGTTCTCGCCCACGGCGCCACCCTCGGCCATCGCCTTCACGGCGTCGACCGCAGTGTCTTCGCTCGGGTCGGTGCTGTACCAGGCGACCTTGGCCTTCGACAGGCGCTCGGCTGACTGTGCACCATCGATGACGATCGTCTCGTTCGTGTCGACGTAGCAGAGCGCCTCGTCGTTCAAGAAGAAGCCCATCGCCAAGAACACGCCTTCGTCCTGGGTCAACTTCGTGCAGGCCGCAGCCGGCGACTCGTTGACACTGGGGTCGACCGCGGCGAACACCGCCTCGAGCTGGCGCCCGAGCACACCACCGTTGGTGTTGATGTCGTCGACGATCGCTTGATATGCCGTCTCGTAATCACCATGATCGAAGCCGAGGATCGCCTTCAGTTGGCTGAGATCGACATAGGTGATACCGATCTTGATCGAGTCGACGGTAACGCCCGGCGCGCGATCGTCGACCACCGGCGCGAACGTGCTCTCGGTCGACCCGCTGTCGGTGGTGGCGGTCGACTCCGAGGTCGGCGTGGTGGCCGGTGTCGGGGCCGAGGTGGTGGACGCGGCTTCGTCCTTCTTGGTCGTGCACGCACTCAGCGCCACGAGGGCGGTGAGTCCGACGAGCAGTGGCCTACGCATTTGCTGTCTCCTTCACACTTGCTACTCAGGATGAATCTTCACCCGCCGAGAGAATCTCGGCGCTCAGGGGCCTTCGAGTTCGATCGTCTGGGTAGCAGAGTCCCAGGCGAAGATGTAGAGCTGGGGGTCGCCATCGGCCGACGGCGGCGGGCCGAAGTGCCACGGATCGGGCGAGCTGGCGAGCAGGACGTCGCCGAGGTTGTTGCCAGCGGTAGTGAAGGTGCCGTAGTTCAGCTCTGCACCCGCCTTCTCCAGGATCGCTACCAGCAGGCCGATCGTGCGGCAGGCGATGAGCGACGACCCGATCTGTTGCGACTCGCCTTCGGGCACTTCGTCCGCCGGAATCAGAGTGAGGCCCGCGGCTTCCATGAGATCCACGCACTCGCTGGTGGGGCTGCCCAGTGTCTCGTAGTCGTTCACTGTGTCGAAGGCCGCCGTGGCGATCGCCCCCTCCATCACCGACAGGTCGTTGCCCTCGCCGATCGTGTAGGTGCTCATCGAGTTGAGGTCTTGGAACACCAGCATCGGCCGGTAGTCGGTACGGGCGAGGCCGCCAGGGAAGAAGCCACCAGCGGTGCCGACGATCAGCACCTGATCAGCACCGTCGGCCTTGAACCGCTCGGAAAGCGCCTCCGCGCTGGCGTACGTAGCGTTGGCATCGCCGGACGAAACATCGATGAAGGCCACATCCACAGGCGAGATGCCCGCTGCCTCGAGCACCGGCTTGATCGTCTCCTCGTAGAGGGCCTCATCGCCGGCGGAACCCACGACCGCCAGGTTCTCACTGAGGCGGCCCGCCTCGGCCAGCACGCCGAAGCCGGCGACCGCCTGATCCTCGCTGACATCAGTGGTGTACCACGCCACCTTGGCCTTGGCCAGCCGCTCGGCGGTCTGGCTGCCACCGATGACGGGCGTCTCGTTGACATCGACGTAGCACAGCGGTTCGTCGTCGAGGAAGAACCCGACTGCAACGAATACCTCTTCGTCCTGGGTGAGCTTGGTGCAGGCTGCGGCCGGGGACTCGTTGACGCTGGGATCGACCGGGGCGTACACGGCCTCGAGCGTGCGACCGTGGATGCCACCATTGGCGTTGATGTCGTCGATGACGGCGTTGTAGGCCCCCTCGTAGTCACCATGGTCGAAGCCGAGAATCGCCCCAACGGTGCTGAAGTCGACATACGTGATACCGACCTTGATCGTGTCGTCGGTGACGCCGGGCGCACGATCATCGACCACGGGGGCAAATGTGCTCGCCGTCGACCCGCCATCGGTGGTGGCGGTCGACTCGGACGTTGCTGTCGTCGCCGATGTCGCCGCCGCCGTGGTGGAGACGGCTTCGTCGTCCTTCTTCGTCGTGCATGCTCCCAATGCGGCGAGGCCGATCAGACCGACGAGCAGTGACTTGCGCATGGGAGTTCCTTTCGCACCGGAGGGCGACCGGTCACTGGTGAATCGACCGACCAGGGCCAAATTCTTGTGGTAGTGAGAATTTACACCATTGTGACGCCCGGCACCAGCCCCAACTCCTGTGACATGCAGAATCCCTGGTCAGGGCGCCAGATCGGCGACCAATCGGTCGATGTATGCCTCGAAGCGCTTCGCCAGATCGAACCGCTCCGGGTCGGTGAGCCACTGGATCTCCATACCCATCAGCGTGCCGATGACCTCCGCGGCGATCTGCTCGGTGTCGACGTCCGCGCGCACCCGGGCCTCGGCCACCTCGTTCTCCAGAATCAGCTGAGTGAGGTGCCGCGCCGTGTCGAAACGATCGACGAAGAAGGCGTGCAGCGGCTCACGCGGGTCGATACTCTCGGCCCCGAGCACGACATAGAGCATGGTGAGCAGGGCCGTGTCGGCATTGTGGCGGCCGAGTGCGCGCAGGCCTTCCAGCGTCAGGGGCAGGTCGGTGTCGCGGGCATCGGCGATCTCGCGCTCGGCCACCACCTCGTGCAGCAGGCGTTCCTTCGAGCCGAAGTAGTACAGCAGCCCAGTGGCGGTCATCCCGACCCGCTCGCCGAGCGCGGCGACGCCCGTGCCGCGATAGCCCTTGGAGGCGAACAACTCCACCGCCGCGTCGAGGATCTGCTGGCGGCGGGCGGTGCCGCGATCCTGACGGCTGCGATCGTCGGCCCCTGCCTTGCGCAAGGGGCGCCCGGTGCCCGCCGCTCGCGGGCGCGTCGTTCGGGCGGCTCGCGGTGAGGGGTCGGGCATGGCGCTATCTGACTGGACCGGGCGGCAGTTCGTCAATCCACGCGGCCATCAGAAGTCGCCGCCGTCGTCGGCGTAGGCGCCCCACAGGCCGCACCACGTGAACGGCTGGGCGTTGTCGAAGCAGAGCTGCAGGATGACGTAGGGGCCGGTGCCCTGCAGGTCGGCGCCGCCGAGCGACACCTGCACCGAGCCCGACGAGCCGGGCTCGCTCGAGAGGATCGTGAACGGGGTGATGCCCTCCGTCGTGTACACGAACCACGCGAGGCTGGAGACGATGTCGGCCGGGAGGCCACCCGCGTCGTTCGAGTTGAGGTACAACACGACCTCGTCGATCAGCGCGTCGAGGCTGGGGTAGTCGCCGGAGCGGTGCTGCCCCATCCCCAGGGCGGCCAGTGTGGTGGGGCCGGCGATGCCATCGTCGGTCAGGCCGATCGAGCCCTGGTAGGTGGCGACGACAGCGCGGGTGGCCGGGCCGAAAATGCCGTCGGTGTCGATCTCGAACCCGCGAGCGGCGAGTGCCTCCTGCAGCTGCTGCACCGCCGGGCCCGACGAGCCCACTTGCAGGGTCGGCAGTGGGGGCAGCGTCGAGGTGGTCGAGGAGGTGCTCGCTTCCGACGTCGCGGTCACCGTCGACGCAGTGGTCGAGCCCGGCACCGTGGTGACCGTGTTCTCGCTGATCGTGGTGGATGCGGCCGGTGAGCCGATCGTCTGGGTGCTGCTGCACCCGACGAGCGCCACCAGGGCCAACGCCAGACTCGCTGTACGCCTCGTCTCCATGGCGACCACGGTAGCCGTGGATGGGTGCGCAGAACCGGACATGAAGGCTGAGGCCGCGATGGGGAAGACTCGCGAACGATGAGGAACTTCACGCGCGTCGCCCTGCTCGCCACCCTCGGAGCTGCCGGCCGCGGCCTTGCCACCCGACGCACGGCAGTCGTCGCGGTGTTGCCCGAACTGCGCCACCCCGTGCTGTGGCTGCCGCTGAACCTGCGCGGCCATCGTTCCGTACGCGCCACACGGCGGCTGAGCGGCCTCGCCCCGTTCCGCGTCGTGGACGGGGTGCACGTGAGCGACGAGCTCGTGCCCGCGGCCGATGGCCGGCCCGAGGTACGGGTGGTGGTGTACGAGCCCGAAGGCCGCACCCAGCCCACCGGCGCGCTGCTGTGGATCCACGGCGGGGGCCTGGTGATGGGTACCCCCGAGCAGGACCACGAGCTGGCGAGCGGACTCGCCCACGAGGCCGGGCTGCCGGTGTTCAGCATCGACTACCGCCTGGCCCCAGAGCACCCGTTCCCGGCCGCGCTCGACGACTGCCACCATGCCCTGGTGTGGCTGCACGGGCACGCGGCGGAACACGGCGTCGACCCCGCACGCATCGCCGTCGGCGGCGACAGCGCGGGCGGCGGACTCGCCGCCGCGCTCGCGCAGATGGCCCGCGACCGAGGCGAAGCGCCGGTTGCCTTCCAGCTACTGCAGTATCCGATGCTCGACGATGTCAGCGCCCTGCGCACCGACCATCGGGCGCGCCAGGCGCTCGTGTGGTCGACCGCGTCCAACCACTACGGGTGGAGCGCCTACCTCGGCCACTCCCCCGGTGTCGGCGAGGTGCGCCCCTACGCGGTACCCGGCCGCAGCGCCGACCTGGCCGGCCTGCCGCCGGCGTGGATCGGCGTCGGCGACCTCGACCTGTTCCACGACGAGGACGTCAGTTACGGCCACCGCCTTCGCGAAGTGGGCGTGGCAGTGGAGATCCATGTCGAGCCGGGGATGTACCACGGGGCGGACGCCGTGCGCGCGAAAGCACCGTCGATGCAGGCCTTCCGGGCCCGTATGGCGACCGCGCTGCGCGCGAGCGTGGGAACGCCCCGAGACGTCAGCTCGAGGTGAAGTACCCGGCGACATCGACCACCAGGTGGGTCGCCGACAGTGTGTAGAGACACACCGTTCCCGAGGCCGAGAGCTTCGTCAGCACTGCGTTGGGGATCGTTTGACCCGTCGTGTAGTTGAGGTTCGAGGCAGTCGGTCGGCCGGCATCACACGGATAGACCGTCACGTATCCGGGCGCCCCCGGGCCGGTCACGGTGACGTTCAGCACCACCGCCGCGGCGCCGGCGGGCACTCCCCCGCGGCCGGTGATCTGCAAGGTCTTGGTCGACCCGGCAGCGCGCACGCCGATGCCCTGTTCCAGGCCGTCGATCGTCGTCGCCGATGGGCCCACGCGGGTCTCCATCAAGCGGCCAGGAACAAGCGGGTTGAAGCCCGAGCCGGCCGGGTAGTAGCCGGTGACGTCGACGACGAGGTGTGTACCCGCAGTGGTGTAGAGACACACGGTGCCATCCGTCGCGAGTTTGGTGATCACCGCGTTCGGGATCGTCTGTCCCGCAGAGAAGTTGAGGTTTGACGAAATCGGTCGAGACGCGTCACAGGGATACACCGTGACGAACCCCGGCCCCGTGGCGCCGGTGACCGTCACGTTCAACACGGCGGCCGCAGCATCGACGGGAACTCTTCCACGGGCGGTGACCTGAAGGGATGTGGTCGACTTGGCCGAGCGCAGCCCGGCGCTGAGGAAGCGGCCGTCGACGGTGGAGATGCCAGGGCCGGCGGGGCGGGTTTCGAGCAGTCTCGCCGGCACGAGTGGCACGAAGCCGGAGCCGATCGGGTTGTAGCCATTGATGTCGACGATGAGATGCGTCGCCGCCAGCGTGTAGAAGCACACCGTGCCATTGGCAGCGACCTTGGAGATCACCGCGTTCGGGATCGTCTGGCCGTAGCTGTAGTTGAGGCTGGACGCATTCGGTTGCGCACTGTCACACGGGAACACGGTAACGAAACCTGGCCCTTGTGCGCCGACCACGGTGACGTTCAGGGACACGCTGGTGGCCGATGACGGCAGGTTGCAGTCGCCACTCGCCCCGATCATGTCCACCGCAAAGGTCTCCGTGGCGGCGAGCGGCGTCGAGCGCGGGCCCACGGTGTACGGCGCGGCCAACGTGGACACCACGCGGCACGGGGTGATCGACGTAAAGCCGTTGTTGCCGGCCGCGCACTGGTACACGGTGAGATCCTTGATCAGCCAACCGCCGTACCCGATCGACTCGTCAGTGGCGATGAAGAACCCGAGGTTCACCGATTCGCCCTGGAGCGCGGAGACATTGATCTGGGTGGTCTGGAACCCGGGGCTCTCGGCGACGAAGGCCGATTGGCCCGTCCACGGATTGGTGTTGCCCGCGTAGTTGAGCAGCACCCCGTTGTAACCGTTCACGGGCGACGCACCGGAGATCAGGCCGAGGTCGCTATACGTGCCGGCGGACCCCGTCGTGGAGTACAAGACCCGACCGCCGTCGTAGTAGTCCGTGTTGTAGTAGTCGAATTGGAAGGCGTGGGTGAATTGCACGTACGTGGCGCCCGTCGCCGGGATCGAGATCGCTGCGGCCATGTGTGCGTTGCCGGTCTCGGTCATGTCGAGATCGGGGCCGATCAGCCCGGCGGCGTCGGACTGGATGCGATCCACCGAGAACGCCGCCTCGGACGGCACGCCGGCGACACCCCAGTTGGGGGCGCCGTTGCTGAAGTTGTCGCTGTAGACCAGGTTCGACACCACTTGGCCGACGGGGCACTTGGCCAGCAACCTGTTCGCCGCGGCCGCGGCGGGCCGCTTGTTCATCTCGGTCGCGGCCACTGCCTTGTTGACGATCGCGCAGTCGGCCGCGGTGATCCCGTACGTGCCGATGCCGATCAGCGCATTGCATGCCTGGGGCAGGACATGGAACAGGTCGAGGTAATCGGAGCCCTCGGCGAGCAGCGTCGTCTGCGCCTGGTAGTACACCTGCGCAGTCTTGGTGATGCCGATACCGGCGCCCATGTCGTAGGCGTTGAACAGGCCACCCTTGGCAATGAGGTAGGCGGCCTTGTTGTTGACACCGCTGTTGCTGTGCACTCCGTAGTGGTCGGAGTTCGTCGCCCAGTACGAAGCGCTCGTCATCCTGTCGGGGTCGCCGTACGTGCCCGGGTTGCTCATCGAACGGACTGCGCCGATCGGCAGGTCTTCGCCCATCAGCCATGCCGTCTGCTCAGGGTCGCCCGCGGAGAGGTTGGCCAACTGGACGATTTCGCCGAACACGTCGGACAGCGACTCGTTGATCGCTCCGGACTGGCCGAAGTAGAGCAACGCGGAGGTGTTCTCGGTGACGCCGTGGGTGAGCTCGTGGCCCACCACGTCGAGGGCGCTGGCGTACCCGTCGCCATACACCATCTGGAAGCCGTTCCAGTAGGCGTTGGCAAAGGGGCAGTCGAAGTACGGCGAGCAGTAGTTCACGGTGGACAGGAGATCCATCCCGGCGCCGTCGATGCTGTCGCGGCCCAGGACGTTGAAGTAGAAGTCGTAGGTCGCACCGGCGAAGTTGTAGGCGTTGCGCACCTCGAGGTTCTGCGCACCGACATCGCCACCTTCGGTGAGCACCGGCGTGTTGCATGCCTCGTCGAGCACGCTGCTGTTCGAGTTGTCGCACACCTCGCGGTGCTTACCGGCCGCGACCTGATCGAAGCTCAGGGCCACTCCACCGGTCAGCGCGTCGATGAGCACGAACTGGTTCACCTCACCGAGGGGGGTGCGCACCGCTGTGCGCCACACCAGCCGGGCGCCGCCGGGCACGCCATCGGCGTGCAGCAGCGCGGGGTCGTAGATCCACAACTCGGGTGTGGCCGCGGCGAGGGTCGCCGCGTCGGCCTTCGCGTCGCGGGCGGTGAGCGCGACCGCGGTGGCCGCGGCCCGGTCAGCCGTGATTGCGGGCGTGGTGACGATGCCACCCACGGGCGCGGTGTCGCCGGTGGCGGAGGTGATCGCGCCGTCAGCGTGCACTGCGACGAGCACCTGCCCGGCGAGCACTGGGATGCCCTTGTACTCCTGGCGGAAACGCACTGCCACACCGCTGAGCGACCTTGTCTGCTGCTCTTCCACCAGCTCGCGATTCGGCTGATCGACGCCGAAGGAGATGCCGTACGTCTCGAGGAACCGGCGAGCGATGTCGCTGGCGTCGCCGCTGCCGCGCGACGTGAGTGGGCGGCCAGGGTTTGCACCGATGAACGTGACCGCACCGTGGGCGCCGGTGACGATCCGCGCCGTGCCGCCCGTGAAGGCCTGCAGCGGGGCGATCGCGGCAGCGCGACCGACGAGGACGCGGCCGTCGACGTCATGGCCGACTACCCGCGGCGCTGCCGCCGCCGGCGACGGCACTGTTGCGACCAGTACTCCCGTCGCGATCAGGAGTGCAGTCGCCGAGACCCGCACCAGCCGTGAAGCGAGACGCGCCGACTCACCAACGCGCCGACCTTGCTGTGGAACACCGCCCGTGAACATGGTCCGAGGGTAGCTGAGCGAACGCGGCGAGTGGGCTCCATCCTGTCCCTGGCCGTGTCGGCGTCCGCCATCGGCCCGTGATGCTGCAACCCTCCGGCGACGTCTGAATCGCTGTTGGTGCCCGAGGTGGGACTCGAACCCACATGTCCTTTCGAACGGCGGATTTTGAGTCCGCTGCGTCTGCCATTCCGCCACTCGGGCAAGTGGACGCCCACAGGCTAGCGACGTGTCCGGCGCCGCAACCCCGCTCGCCCCCGCGAATGACGATCAGTTTCACGTCCACGCTGGGGTACCCGTGGGTAACCGTCTAACCTGCTCGGATCATGCTTGCGTTCACCTTCCCCGGTCAGGGCTCTCAGCGACCGGGCATGGGTCGGCCCTGGGCCGACCACGAGAGCTGGGAACTCGTTGAAGAGGCCTCCGAGGTCGCCGAGCGCGACGTCGCCCGCCTCCTGCTCGACGCCGATGCCGACGAGCTGCGCGACACCCGCAATGCACAGCTCACCACGTTCGTCTCCAGCCTGATGGTGCTCGACGCGGCCGAGCGCCTGGGCATCGAGCCGAGCTTCTGCGCCGGCCACAGCCTCGGCGAGTACACCGCCCTCACGGCCACGGGCGTACTCGGGTTCGACGAGGGCGTGCGCCTCGTGTGCGAGCGCTCCGACGCGATGCACCAGGCCGGCCTCGACAGCCCTGGCACGATGGCCGCTGTACTCGGCCTCGACGACGACCAGGTGGAAGTCGCCTGCCGCCTTGCCGATGCGGACGTGTGGGTCGCCAACTTCAACGCCCCCGGCCAGGTCGTCATCGCCGGCTCGGTCGAAGGGGTCGCTGCGGCCTCGGTGCACGCGAAGGAACTCGGCGCCAAGAAGGTCATGCCGCTGCAGGTGTCGGGCGCGTTCCACACCCCGTTCATGACGCCCGCCCGAGATCGCCTGCGCAAGGCCATCGCCAACGCCAACCCGCGCGACTGCGAAGTGCCGGTCGTCTCCAACGTCGACGCGCTCGCGCACAGCCAGGGCAGCGAATGGAGCAGCCTGCTCTCGGCCCAGCTCAGCAGCCCTGTGCGCTGGAAGCACTGCCTGCTCACCCTCTCTGAACTGGGCGTCACGGACTACGCCGAACTCGGCCCTGGCGGGGTGCTGACGGGCATGGCCAAGCGCACCCTCGACGAGGCGCGTACGATCTCGGTGGCCACGCCGGAGGATCTCGACAAGCTCATCGAGTGGGTCGCCTCCGCCGCGCCGATGGCCCAACACCATGAAGGTGAGCACCTGTTCGCCGTCGAGCGCCTCGTGGTCAGCCCTGCCGCCGGCCTGTTCACCCCTGTGGGTGGCGTCGCCGACGGCTCGCTGCTCGAGGTTGGCACGGTGCTCGGCCACATCGGCGATATCGAGGTGCGCTCCCCCTTCGCCGGCGTGCTGCAGAGCTACATCGCCGTCACCGGCGAGCGGGTCACCCTGCGTCAGCCCATCGCCTGGCTGAGGACGGTCTGACATGCCTGCGGTACCGCACGGGGTGAGGGGCGCGGTCGTCACCGGATGGGGCACTGCCCTGCCGCCCAAGGTGCTCACCAACCACGACCTGGAGAAGACCCTCGACACGAACCACGACTGGATCGTCGAGCGCAGCGGTATTCACGAGCGCCATGTCGGTGGCACCACCGCCGGCCTGTCGATCGAGAGCGGCCGCAAGGCGCTGGGGATGTCGGGCGTCGATCCGGCCTCCATCGACGCGCTCGTGCTGGCCACCACCACCCCAGATCGCACGGTGCCCGCGACTTCAGCGACGGTGCAGAACGCGCTCGGCCTACGGTGCGGGGCGTACGACATCAACGCAGCGTGCAGCGGGTTCGTGTACGCACTCGTGCAGGCCCACGGGTTGATCGCGATGGGCTCCAAGAAGGTTCTCGTCATCGGCACCGACACGCTCGCCCGCATCACCGATTGGAGCGATCGCAACACTGCGGTGCTGTTCGCCGACGGCAGCGGCGCCGTGGTGCTCGAAGCGGTGGAGGGCCCCGGCCAGCTGCTGGCGTGGGATCTCGATGCCGATGGCTCCGCGGAGAAGTACCTGTTCACCGAGCTCGGCGGCTACATCCAGATGGACGGCAAGGAGGTCTTCCGCCGCGCCGTGCGCATCATGGTGGACTCCGGCCAGAAGTCGCTGGCCCACGCCGGGGTCACCGCCGACGAGCTGGCGCTGGTCGTTCCCCACCAGGCCAACATCCGCATCATCGAGGCCGCGTGTTCGCGCCTCGGGGTGCCGATCGAGAAGGCGGCGACGGTCCTGCACTACACCGGCAACACATCATCGGCGTCGATCCCCCTCGCCCTGTGCGACGCGCTCGACGCCGGCCGGGTGCAGCCGGGCGACCTGGTGCTGCTCGTCGGCTTCGGCGCGGGAATGACCGCCGCGAGCGCGATCCTGCGCTGGGGCGGCCCACAAGAACTGAAGGTGCTGTGATGAGCCGGCCTGCATCCAGCAGAACGGTGCTCGTCACCGGCGGCTCGCGTGGAATCGGCCTGGCCTGCGCCCAACGGTTCAAGGATCTCGGCGATCAGGTCGCCGTCACCTACAACTCGTCGCCGCCGCCCGAGGGCTTCTTCGGCGTGAAGTGCGACGTCACGTCCACCGAGTCGGTCGATGCCGCGTTCGCCGCGGTGGAGGCCGAGTTCGGCCCCGTCGAGGTGCTCGTCTCCAACGCCGGCATCACGAACGACGGCCTGCTGCTGCGGATGAGCGAGACCGACTTCACCTCGGTGATCGACGCCAACCTCACCGCCGCATATCGCGTCACCAAGCGCGCCGCGCAGGGCATGCTGCGCGCCCGCAAGGGCCGCATCGTGCTGATGTCGTCAGTGGTCGGCCTGCTCGGCCAGGCCGGCCAGGCCAACTACGCCGCGTCCAAGGCCGGCCTCGTCGGCTTCGCCCGCTCGGTGGCTCGCGAGCTCGGTTCGCGCAGCATCACCTGCAATGTCGTCGCCCCCGGCCCGGTGGCCACCGACATGACTGCCGCGCTCGGCGAGAAGCGCCTGGCCGAACTCACGGCGCAGGTGCCCCTCGCCCGCATGGCCAGCCCCGAAGAGATCGCCGGGGTGGTGGCGTTCCTCGCCTCCGCCGACGCGGCCTACATCACCGGCGCCGTCATCCCCGTGGATGGCGGCCTGGGCATGGGTCACTGACGGGTTCACCCACCAGACCCACTCGCTAATATCTCAAGACCCCAAACCCCCAAACCCCCAGACACCAAACCCCAAACCCCCAAACAAGGAGAAGCCAAGTGGACCAGGAACTTTTCGCCCGCTTCCGCAAGTGTGCCGTCGAGGTGCTCTCGGTGTCGGAGGACCAGGTCGTCCCCGATGCCAAGTTCGGCGACGATCTCGATGCCGACAGCCTCGATCTCGTCGAACTGGTGATGGCCCTCGAAGAGGAGTTCGGCGTCGAAGTGCCCGAGGAAGAACTCGAGGGCGTCGAGACGGTCGGCCAGGCATACAACCTGGTCGTCGGCAAGCTGTGATGAAGGGCGCCGGCCGGCGCGTCGCCGTCACCGGTTACGGCGTCGTCGCTCCGTGCGGCATTGGTAAGGAGGCCTTCTGGGCCGGGCTCAACGGGCCGGGCATCACCAGCGGGCGCTCGATCGAGGTCGCCGATTGGGATCCACTCCCCTACTTCGAGAACGCCAAGGAAGCTCGTCGCGCCGACCGCGTCGAGCAGTTCGCCCTCGCCGCAGCTGCCGAGTGCTTCGAGCACGCCGGCCGCCCCGATGTCGACCCCAGCCGCTTCGGTACCATCTTCGGTACCGGCGTGGGCGGCCTGCGCTCGATCCAGGAGCAGATCGAGGTGCTCATCGAGAAGGGCGAGCGGCGGGTATCGCCGTTCTTGGTCCCGATGATGATGCCCAACGCCTCGGGCGCGGCCATCTCGATGCGCTATGGCCTGCAAGGCCCCAACGAGACGGTGTGCACCGCGTGTGCCGCGTCCACCCATGCCATCGGTTACGCCGCCCGGCTCATCGCCTGGGGCATGATCGATGCCTGCGTTACCGGGGGCTCCGAGAGCGCCGGTTGCAGCATCGGCACTTCGTCGTTCGGCAACATGACCGCGCTGAGCACCACCGGGTGCAGCCGCCCCTTCTCCCCCGAGCGCGATGGCTTCGTGCTCGGTGAGGGTTCCGGCGTGCTCATGCTCGAGGAGTGGGAGGGCGCGGTCGCTCGTCGCGCGAACATCGTCGGCGAGGTGCTCGGCGCGGCGAGCAATGCCGATGCCCACCACATCACCGCCCCCGCGCCGGGCGGCACCGGTGCGATCGCCTGCATGAACCTCGCCCTGGCGGACGCGGGCCTCTCCCCCGCTGACATCCTGCAGGTCAACGCGCACGGCACCTCCACCCCGCTCAACGACGCGGCAGAAGCAGCCGCGTTGGCAGTGGTGTTCGGGCCGAGCAAGGTGGCGGTCACCTCCACCAAGGGTGTTACCGGCCATGCACTCGGCGCCGCCGGCGCGCTCGAGGCCGTCGCGCTGCTGCTGTCGATGGACAAGGGTCTCATCCCGCCTACCGCCGGTACCACCGCGCTCGATGAAGGCTTCGAGATCGACGTCGTGCTCGGTCAGGCTCGGCCGTGGACGCCCGGCCCGGCGATGTCGAACAGCCTCGGCTTCGGCGGCCACAACGGCAGCATCATCCTCGGCACCGGCAAGTAGGAGCGTCGGCGTTCAGGCGTCGACGAACACGAACATCAGCTCGCACTCGCAGGCCGTCTCGCCGTTCAGCACGGCCTTGCCACTGCCTTTGCCGGCCCGCGACGACATGCGGGTGAGTACAACGTGCAGCTCCAGGGTGTCGCCGGGGCCCACCTGGCGGCGAAAGCGGGCGCCGTCGAGGCCGCCGAACAGGGGGATCTTGCCGGCGAACTTGCCGTCGGCGAGCACGGCGATGGCACCCATTTGGGCGATGGCCTCGCACATCAGGACACCCGGCAGGGTGGGGCGACCAGGGAAGTGACCGGCGAAGAACCACTCGTCGCCCTTGAGGTGCCACAGTCCGGTGCCCGAGACCCCGGGCTCGAGTGCGAGCACCTCGTCGACGAACAGAAACGGCGGCCGGTGGGGCAGCACCGATGCGGGCGTGGGGAAGGCGTTCACCCGAGGGCCTCGAGCAGCTTGATCGGCGTGTCCTTGGGGCTGATCTTGTACCACGCCTGCTCGACCGTGCCATCAGCGCCGATGAGGAACGCCGAGCGCTCGATCCCCATGTACTCCTTGCCGTAGTTCTTCTTCAGCTTCCACACGCCATAGGCCTCGGCGAGGGCGTGTTCGGTGTCGGCGAGCAGGTCGTAGCCGAGTTCGTATTTCTCGTCGAACTTCTTCTGCGCGGCCGGCTTGTCGGGGCTGACGCCCACGATGAGGGTGTCACCCACCTGCCCGGCGATGTCGCGCAGCCCACAGGCCTGCTGGGTGCAGCCCGGCGTGCTCGCCTTCGGGTAGAAGAACAACAACACCCGACGACCGGCCAACGAGTCCGAAGTGACGGTTGCTCCGTGCTGATTCAGCAGGGAGAACACTGGTGCGCGAGTACCGGTGGAGATCATTCGCGCAGCTTACCGATGCCCGTCTGTGGAGGCGCTTGTCTCGATTCCGGCAATAGAGTCTCAAGTCCCTTGCAAGTGGGACCACAACTCGTGGTACTATCACCCTGCGTGCAATCGCTTGAGGGAACCTTCAAGCACAGCACACGAAGCGTGAAGAATCGACGGGGTGCCTGGCGGCTCCTCCCGGATGAAAGGGCACGGAGATGATCAAGGTCATCGGCGGCATCAAGTGATGTCAGCCACGGCGTAGTCCGTGGCCGTAGAAACCCCCGCGAGGGCGCGCATGCGCGTGATAGTGGGTCGGGATCGAGCGCATGTTCTCGTCCACCCAGTACTCGTATCCATATTGAGCATTCACCGCCTCACCGAGGCGCGTGAGCAGCACGACCCGAACCTCCTCAGGAGGTGTCGGGTCGTGGCATTTCCACACCACCATCGGCGTGCAGCACGACTCGCACTCCGCGACCCAGCAGCTGTCGTCCTCGTGAAACCACTCGGTCGTGTGCGCGGCCGCACACAGCTCACAGGACGGATCATGCGGCACCGCGATCACGGGTCGCCGAATCAGGCGTCCAACGCGTTGCGTACTTCGGCGACGTACTCGCCCACGGCATCTGGCCCGGCCTCGATGAGGCGGCGCACCACGGAGGCGCCCATTACGACCCCGTCGGCCACTTCACACGCCTCGCGTGCTTGGGCCGCGTTGGAAACACCCACGCCGATGAGCACGGGTACGTCGGTGACGGCTTTCAGCCGCCGGGCCAACGCCGCGGCAGTGCCGGCCAGCGCCGATCGCTCGCCGGTGACGCCGAGCAGGCCGACCGAGTAGAGAAAGCCGCGGGCGCGAGCAGCGATGCGCGGCAGACGTTCGTCGGGGGCGGTGGGCGCGGCGAGCATCACGGTCTCGATGCCGGCCGCGTCGGCGGCGACGCACCAGGGGCCGGCCTCCTCGAGCGGCAGGTCGGGCACGATCGCCGCCACGACCCCTGCCTCGCGCAGCTGGGCGGCGAAGCGCTCATGCCCGGCGTGGTGCACCGTGTTGTAATACAGCATCACCGCGATCGGGATCGAGACGTCGAGCCCGCGCACCTCATGCAGGATGTTGACCGGGTTCGCTCCCCCATCGAGGGCCGCCTGCGACGCCTGCTGGATGATCGGCCCATCCATCACCGGATCGCTGAACGGGATGCCGATCTCGATCGCATCGGCACCGCCGGCAGCGGCGGCGCGCACGGCGGTCTGCCAGCCGGGGAACCCACCGGTGATGTACGGCACGAGCAGCTTGCGCCCGGCCGCCCGCTTGGTGCGGAACTCGGTCTCCATGACTCCGTACGTACTCACAGGGCCAACACATCCATCATCTGTGCGACATCCTTGTCGCCGCGGCCGGAGAGATTCATCAACACCGTCTGGCCCTGCATCGTGGGGGCTGCACGCACGATCCAAGCCAGCGCGTGGGCGGGTTCGAGGGCGGGGATGATTCCCTCCGCGCGCGACAGCAGTTGGAACGCCTCGATCACCTCGGCGTCGGTGACGTTGGGGTACTCGGCCCGGCCGATCGAGGCGAGGTACGAGTGCTCGGGGCCGACGCCCGGGTAGTCGAGCCCGGCCGAGATGCTGTGCGCCTCCAGCACCTGGCCGTATTCGTCCTGCATGAGGTAGCTGCGCATGCCGTGTACCACGCCCGGCTGGGCCCGGGCCACAGCGGCCCCACCGGCGGGCTCGACCCCGACCAGCCGGGTGCGATCATCGACGAAGCCGCTGAACAGACCGATCGCGTTGGACCCGCCGCCGACGCAGGCCACCGCAACATCCGGCACATCGCCGAACATCTCGATGCTCTGCGCGCGGGCCTCCTGGCCCACGACACGGTGGAACTCGCGCACCATCCACGGATACGGGTGCGGGCCCATCACCGACCCGAGGCAGTAGTGACTGGTCTCCACGGTGGCCACCCAATCGCGCATCGCCTCGTTGACCGCGTCCTTCAAGGTGCGGCTGCCACTGTGCACGGCCTCCACCTCGCTACCGAGCAGCTTCATGCGGAACACGTTGAGCGCCTGGCGCTCCACATCGACCGCACCCATGTACACCTTGCACTCCATGCCGAGCAGCGCCGCAGCGGTGGCCGACGCCACGCCGTGCTGGCCGGCGCCGGTTTCGGCGACCAGGCGCCTCTTGCCCATCCGCTTGGCGAGCAGCGCCTGGCCGAGCACATTGTTGATCTTGTGCGAGCCGGTGTGGTTGAGATCTTCACGCTTGAGCACCAGGCGCACGCCGAGCCTTGCGCCGAGTTGCTTGCACTCGGTGAGGATCGAAGGGCGGCCGGCATACGTGCGCAACACATGATCGAGTTCGGCACGGAACACGGAATCGGCCCAGGCCTCCGTGAACGCTGCTTCGAGTTCTTGGCACGCGGGCACCAGCGTCTCGGGCACAAACCGGCCACCGAACTCGCCGAAGCGACCACTGGCCGACGGCTCTGCCATCAGCGACATCACAGCTCTCCGTTCACTTGCACGGTGTTCACTCGTCGTCGGCCCAGTCGTAGGGCATGACATCGGGCCCCACGTGGCGCAGCGGTGCGGCAGATCGGGCCCGTTCGATGAAGGCCTTCACCTTCAGGGCATCCTTCTTGCCGGGCGAGCGCTCGACACCGGACGAGACATCGACCCCCCAGGGCTGCACGGTGCGCACGCCCTCAGCGACGTTCTCGGGAGTGAGCCCCCCGGCGAGGATGATCCGCGGGCCAGGGGCCACATCGTCGACGAGGCCCCAGTCGAACACCCGTCCCGACCCGGGCGCGGGGGCATCGACGAGGATCAGGTCGGTGCCGAACTGGTCGGCGCGGCGGGCATCGGCGGAACCGGCGACGACCGCCTTGATGACCCAGCGCAGGTTGCGCGCGACCTCTTCGACGATCGCCGGCGACTCGTGCCCATGTAACTGCGCGGCCTTCAGGCCGGCGCGGTTGATGGTGTCGATCACGCGCTCGGGGTGTTCGTCACGGAACACACCGACGGTGAGGATCTCGGGCGGCAGGCGGCGGGTGATGTCGTACACCTGCTGGGCGGCGACCTGCCGGGGCGATGGTGCGAAGACGAACCCGACCGCGTCCGCACCCATCGCAACGGCGAGGAGCGCGTCGTCCTCGTTGGTGATGCCGCAGATCTTGACGAACATTCGTACCCACGGTACCCGCGACGTGCCGGCGCGGCCCGGTATTTCCATCGGCGTCGTTCGTTCAGAGGTCTGGGTCGTCCAAGATCTCGCGTACCTCTTGCGCACACCGGCAGGCGACGGCGATCTTGGCAGCCCACTCGAGCGCCTCCTCGCGTGACCGCACGTCGATGATCGAGAACCCGCCGACGACCGCCTTGGTCTCGGGGTACGGGCCATCGGTGATCGTCCCGTCCGTGGCGACGATGCTCGCCCGCTGGCTCATCACCCCACCGCCGAACACCCACACGCCGGCCGTCTGCGCCTCGCGCACCACCTTGTGCGAGGCGGCGCTCACCTCGGGCAGGTCCTCCTCCGCGAAGGTCATCGCCCCGTCATCGAACGAGATCAGGTATCGGGTCATCTCACGGCTCCTGTCCTGGCCGCCTCGCATCGTGCCCGACGCGGCCGACAATGTCCAGTGAGCAGCACCAACCGGCCGGCTCCGGCCGGCGACGTTCAGGCGCTGGTGAGCGCGGCAACCGCAGCGGCCGGGTCGCCGGAGGTCACCAGCGACTCGCCCACCAACACGGCGTGGTAGCCGGCCGCCCTCAGCGATGCCGCGTCGGCGGGGCCGCGCACCCCGCTCTCGGCCACCCGCACGACACCGGCGGGCATCAGCCCGGCCATGCGCACAGCTCGCTCGTGGTCGACCTCGAAGGTGACCAGGTCGCGCTGGTTGACGCCCACCATCGTGGCCCCGGCCGCCAGCGCCACTTCCATCTCGGCCTCGTCGTGGATCTCCACCAGCACGTCGAGACCGACCTCGGTGGCGAGCCGGTGGAACGCGACCAGCTCCGCGCCATCGAGCGCGGCGGCGATGAGCAGCACACAATCGGCCCCCATCAACCGGGCGTCGAGCACGTCGTGTTCGCTGACGGTGAAGTCCTTGCGCAACACGGGCAACGAGCACGCCCCGCGGGACGCCTGCAGATCGCCGACGGAGCCGCCGAAGAACTCCTCGTCGGTGAGCACCGACAAGCACGAGGCGCCACCGCGCTCGTACTCCCCCGCCAACAGCACCGGGTCGAGACCAACGGCGAGGTCGCCCTTCGAGGGTGAGCGGCGCTTCACCTCACTGATCACCGCGAGGTGCGAGCACCCGGCCAACGCGGCGCGGAAGCCCCGCGCGGGGGCTGCCGAACGCGCCTCCGCGAGCAGGGCTTCGATCGAGCGCGTGTCCGCCGCTGCCACCTCACGGTGGCGGGCGATGATGCGATCGAGGTAGGTGGCCATGGTGCTGGAAGCGGGCGACCGAGGGGTCAGAGACCCTTGCCCGTGAGCGGGCTGAGGAAGGTGAACTCCACCTTGCCGCCGACGTACTCCGCCATACCCTTGCTGAAGGCCTTGAACCAGTCGGCGCCACCGTGGGCGATGAGCGCCTCCTGCCCGGTGTACATCTCCCACATGTAGAGCACGTCGGCATCGTTGGGGTCTTCGAGGGCGATGTACTGCAGGGTGCCCTCCTCGGCCATCGTGTTCTCGATCGCGCCTTCCAGCGCGGCGAGCGCCGTCTGACGCGTACCCGGCTTCAGCGGGATCTTGACCCATGCGACGAGCTTGCTCATTCCCTGTTCCTCCATCTCGCACACATCCGGCGGTGCGCCCCGGCACGGTACCAGCGTGGCAGCATGAGCCCGTGGCCGAAGCGGAACGAACGATCGTCATCATCGAGGACGACCCGAACATCGCCGACCTGCTCGACATGTATCTGCGCGACTCGGGCTTCCGGGTGTTGCAGGCAGGTGCCGGAGAACGTGGCTTGGAGTTGATCGAGCAGCACCGCCCGGCCCTCGTGGTGCTCGACATCGGCCTGCCCGACATCGACGGCTTCGAGGTGTGTCGCCGTGTGCGTACCCGCAGCTCGGTGCCCGTGCTGTTCCTCACCGCCCGCGACGGCGAGATCGACCGCATCCTCGGCCTCGAGCTGGGGGCCGACGACTATGTCACCAAGCCGTTCAGCCCACGTGAGATCGTCGCCAGGGTGAAGGCGATCCTGCGCCGCGGCCAACCCGACACCCGCGACCAGCACGACGTGGTGCACATCGGCGAGGAGTACACGGTCGACATCACCCGCCGCGAAGCCCGCCATGGCGACGAGGTGGTCGCGCTCGCCACCCGCGAGTTCGACCTGATCGCCCACTTCGCCCGCAACCAGGGCATCGCGCTCACCCGCCAGCAGCTGATCGACGGGGTGTGGGGCGCCGATTGGTACGGCGACGACCGCACCGTCGACGTGCACGTGCGCCAACTGCGCAAGAAGCTCGGCGACGACCTGCCGCTGGCCACGGTGTGGGGCGTCGGCTACCGGCTCGGGTAGGCAGCATCGTGGCCGGCTCTCACACATCCTTCACACCTTCCCGGCAGCGTGGTGGGCGATGACCCGTCGTCTCGCGTTCGTGATCGTCGGTGTGGTGATCGCCACCCTGCTGCTGGCCGGGGCCGGCACACTGGCCCTCTCCGCAGTGCGAGCGCGCACCACCTCGATCGCCGACGTACGCGACCACGCGACACAGATCGCGGAGAACATCGACGAGGTGCTGCAGACCGAAGCACCGCTCGACACCGTCGAGGGTCAGCGCCAGCTGCGCACCCGCCTCCGGCTGCTCAGCGTGGTGCGCTCGACGATGGCGGTCGACGACCTCGTGGTGCTCACCGCCGACCAGAGCGGGCGGTTGCAGGGCGAGCCACTCCCGAGCCCCCTCACGATCGAGGACATCGACCCCGAACAGCTCGGCCTCGGGTTCACCGTGTCCGGCAGCCGCAACCGGGTGGCCTACGCCGCAGTACCGGTCACGGGGCCCAACGATCGCCTCTGGGTGGTCGTCGCGACCCGCCGCATCGAGAGCGGTCTCGGAGCCGGCGTGGTGCTGTTCCTGTGGGCCTCGGGCGCCACGATCCTGCTCGGGTTGGGTGCCGCTTACCTGCTCGGCCGCCACCTCAGCCGCCCCATTCGCGACGCCACGGCGGCTTCGCAGGCGATCGCCGCCGGACGGCTGGGCACACGGTTGCGGCCACCGCCGGCGCACCGCCACGACGAACTCTCCGACCTCGTGCACAACATCAACGACATGGCGTCGTCGCTCGAGCGGTCGCGCACGCTCGAGCAGCAGTTCCTGTTGTCGGTGAGCCACGATCTGCGCACCCCACTCACCTCCATCCGCGGCTACGCAGAGGCGATCGAGGACGGCGCCGGCGACCCGAAGAAGGCGGCGGCCGTGATCCGCGGCGAGTCGCGACGGCTCGAGCGGCTCGTGGCCGACCTGCTCGACCTCGCCAAGCTGCAGTCGAAGGCGTTCACGATCGACCTGCGCCAGCTCGACGTGTCGGCCGCGGTGGCGACGGCGGCCGATGGTGCGGCCGGCTCGTGGCCCGATGTCGAGTTCCACGCCGTCACCTCCGCACCGATCACGGTGATCGCCGACGCCGATCGGCTCGGCCAGGTGCTGTCCAACCTCGTGGAGAACGCGGCCAAGTACGCGCGCACGAAGGTGATCCTCTCCACGCGGGTGGAGGGTGGGCATGCCGTCGTCACCGTCGACGACGACGGCCCCGGCATCTCGCCCGACGATCTGCCCCATGTGTTCGAGCGGTTGTACGTGGCCCGCCACGCGCCCGAACGCAAGGAGAACTCCAGCGGTCTCGGGCTGGCGATCGTGGCCGAACTGGTGGCGGCGATGGGCGGCGATGCGAGCGCCGGCGCCGCCCCCGGTGGGGGCGCCCGCTTCGGCGTGCGCCTGCCCCTGGCGTGAGGGCGGCCCTAGTATGCTCGGGCGATGCCGCTGAGGGTGGTCGTCGAGCGGGGGCCGAAGAACAAGAAGTCCGTCGCGTTCGCGGTCGACTGGCCGGGCTGGAGCCGCGGCGCCAAGACGGCGGAGCTGGCGGTCGAGACGCTCGCCGCGTACCGCGAGCGCTATCGACCCGTCGCAGTCGCCGCCGGCCTCGGCGCGGAGTTCGACGCTGCTGGTGACTTCGAGGTGGTCGAGGACCACGTCGGCCCCGGGTCGACGGACTTCTGGGGCATCTCCTTCGCGCCGTCGTCGCTCGAGACCGAACCGATGAGCGACGCGGAGCTCGACCGCAAGATCGCGCTCCTTCAGGCTTGCTGGGGCTACTTCGACGCGGTGGCCGCGCGGGTGTCGGCCGAGATGCAGAAGGGGCCGCGCGGCGGGGGCCGCGATCGCGACCGGATCATTCGCCACACCATCCGCACCGAGAGCGAGGACTTCGCCAAGCAGGTCGGGCTGCGGATACCCGAGGAGGGCGCGCTGACCCCAGCGGGCCTGGCCGACCACCGGGCCTCGTACATCGCCGCGATCCGCGCCTACAACGCCGGCGAGGGCAAGCGGATGCGCTCGTGGAACCTGCCCTTCCTCGTGCGCCACAGCGGCTACCACTCGATGGATCACGCCTGGGAGATGGTCGACAAGGACCTCACCGGCAGGCCGTGAACCCTCAGAACCCGAGGCGGGTGCCGACCTCGGTGAGCAGCGAATCGATCGGCACACGCACCTGCTCGGTGGTGTCTCGGTCGCGGATGGTGACCGCGTTGTCCTCCAGCGAGTCGAAGTCGACCGTGACGCACAGCGGCGTGCCCACCTCGTCCTGGCGGCGGTAACGCTTGCCGATCGACTGGGTGTCGTCGTAGTCGACCATGTAGCGGGCGGCGAGCGTGCGGCGGATCTGCTGCGCCAGCGGGGTGAGCGTCTCCTTCTTCGACAGCGGGAGAACGGCCACCTTGTAGGGCGCCAGGCGCGGGTGCAGGCGCAGGATCGTGCGCGCCTCACCGCCCACTTCGTCCTCGTCGTACGCCGCGAGCAGGAACGCTGCCATGGCGCGGTTCACGCCGGCCGCAGGCTCGATGACATAAGGGACGTAGCGCTCGTTGTTGGCCTGGTCGAAGTAGTCGAGCTTTTGGCCGCTGTGGTTGGCGTGCTGCGTGAGGTCGTAGTTCGTGCGCTGGGCCACACCCTCGAGTTCGCCCCAGCCCCACGGGTACATGAACTCGATGTCGCTCGTGCCCGTGGAGTAGTGGCTCAGCTCATCGGCGTCGTGCTCGCGCAGCTGCAGCATCTCCGCGGGGATACCGAGGTCGATGTACCACTGCAGGCGGGCGTCACACCAGTAGCGATACCACGTGGCGCTGTCGGCGGGCGGCACGAAGAACTCGCACTCCATCTGCTCGAACTCGCGGGTACGGAAAATGAAGTTGCCGGGCGTGATCTCGTTGCGGAAGCTCTTGCCCACCTGGGCGATACCGAACGGCGGCTTCTTGCGGCTGGTCTGCAGCACGTTGAGGAAGTTGACGAACATGCCCTGCGCCGTCTCGGGGCGCATGTACACCTCGGCACCGCTGCCCTCCACCGGGCCGGCATACGTCTTGAACATCAGGTTGAACGCGCGTGCCTCGGTGAACGAGCCGACGGCGCCACAACCCGGGCAAGTGTTCGGGTCGGTGAGGTGATCTTCACGGAAGCGCTGCTTGCACTTCGTGCAGTCGACGAGCGGGTCGGAGAAGTTGGCCAGGTGGCCGCTCGCCTCGAATACCTGCGGCGGGGCGAGGATGGCCGCATCGATGAGCACCACGTCGTCGCGCTCTTGCACCATCGTGCGAATCCAGGCCTCGCGCACATTACGCAGCATCAAAGAGCCGAGCGGGCCGTAGTCGTAGCTGGAGCGGAAGCCGCCGTAGATCTCCGCGGAGGGGTACACGAAGCCCCGGCGCTTGCAGAGGTTGACGACCTGGTCGAGTTCAGTGGCAGCCATAGCCCTTGAAGGCTACGGGCTGCACCCCGAGCGGCAGCCAGGGGATTCCGAGGAAAAGCGCGAGGATGGCGACCCGGCGCGCTCATGCCGGGCACACCGGCACTGCCGAACACCGAGGAGACTCCACCCGATGAAGACCCGTACGTCCGCCGCCGCCGGCCTCGCGCTGCTCGTCGTGCTCGCGCTCAACGCCTGCAGCAGCTCGCGCAGCGGCATCGCCTCGGCCACGTCCAGCGGGGGTTCCACCGTCACCACGACGCCCGGCACCACTGCCCCGGCGCCCACCACCGCGCCGGCCTCGACGGCACCGGCCACCACCGTGCCCGCGGTCGACCCCTTCCTGCTCCGCTCCGACGGCGTGGGCGCGGCGGACTTCGGGGATGACGTCGCCACCGTCCAGGCCGCGCTGGGCGCACTCGGCGGCCTCACCACCGACGAGACCGGCGAGTTCCCCACGCCCGATGGCGCGCAGTACGTGGACGCGGCCGGCGAGAACGTGTTCGTCGCGCCCTACCTCCGCACGCTGTGCTGGTCGAACAGCCTGTGCGCCCACTTCGGCGGGGCCACGCCCACCACGGTCGTGTTCGTCGGCTGGGCGTACACCGACGACGCCTCGGCGACGATGCACACGGCCTCAGGGGCCACGCTCGGCATCCGCGGGTCCGCGGTGACGGGGCTGAACGTGAACGAGGGCGGCTGCTACACCAGCGGCATGGGCGACGTCGACGGTGGCATCCAGGTGTCGCTGTACTCCGACGGGGTGCCCTTCATGGAGAACGACGGCACCACGGCGCACCGCCCGCCGGCGGCCGATGTCACGATCATCTCGCTGTACGCGGGTGAGATGCCGCTGTTCCTCTACGGCGACTGCTGACCGGCACGCGGGTCAGGCCTGGTCGGCCCGCTCGAAACCGGCCGACTCGAACATGGCCACCGAACGCAACCGCCGTTCGATGTGGTGCTCGAGCGCTCGCGTGGCGTGCGCCATCACTTCATGGGTGACCCTGGAGGATGGCGCCGCCAACGCGTCGTTCAGCCGGCCGCCGAGGATCATCCGCATCAGCTCCAAGGCATCGGCGCCGAGCGGGGCGCCCGAGCGGCAGGTACGGCACAGCGCGCCACCTTGATCCATGTCGAAGGCCACCAACGGGCCGGGTTCGCCGCAGCGCACGCACACGTCGAGCTCGGGGCGCACACCCTCGGCGGCGAGCAGCTTCCAGTAGAACGCGGGCACCACCAACGAGCCGCCACGCTCGGCAATGGTGCGCAGGGCACCCACCACCATCCGGTACAGCCGCGGGTTCGGCTCGCGCTCCAGGGCCATCTGGTCGGCGGCCTCCAGCACGGAGATGCCGGCGGTGAGGTGGTCGAGGTCGCCCACCAGCGGGGCCAGCGACTCCACCGACTCCGCCTGGCTGACGATGTCGAGTTCACGCCCCTGCGAGAGCAACAGCTGGACATGGCTCATCGGTTCGAGCCGCGCGCCGAACTTCGACTTCGTCTTGCGCACCCCCTTGGCGACGGCGCGCACCTTGCCGTGGTGCTCGGTGAGTAGCACGACGATGCGATCGGCCTCGCCGAGCTTGTAGGTGCGGAGCACCACCGCCGTGTCGCGGTAGAGATGGCTGGCCATGGTGCGTCCCTGCCGTGCCGAACGGCTCAGTCGACCCCGCCGAAGCGGCGGTGACGCTGGGCGAAGGCGGCCATCGCCTCGTCGAGCTGGCTGGCCGCGAAGTGCTGCCACTCCGCGTCGACGAACACCAGCTCGCTGTAGGCCAGCTCCCACACGAGCGACGGGGGCATGCGGTGTGAGGGGGCGAGCACCACCACCAGATCGGGGTCGGCCTCGGCCGGGGCATTGAGCCGCTCGCCGATCGATGCTTCGGTGATCGCCGCACCATCGGCCTGGAGCGCGGCAACCGCCTCGGTGAGGCGACGGCGACCATCGCACTCGGACTGGGCAACCACGAGGCAGTTGCCCACGTGGGTGGTGCGGTCGGCGCCCGCGGTCGGCGCCTCGCCGCCCGGCCCGTAGGGGCGCAGCACCAACCAGCGCACGCCGGCGTGGTCGGCCACCTTGCCCAACTCGCCGAGGCGCGTGGCCCACAGCTCGTCGGAGGCCCCGGCCCACTCACCCGCAGTGCCACCGACCACGATCACGTGGTGCAGCAGCACCTGGTCGGTCGGCGGGGCGGACATTCACTCATTGTCCCACGCGGGCGCACGGTTTGCAGGCACGCCCGGAGCGCTGTCCCATCGGCGCTCCGGCGTGCGAACAGGGACTACTCTCACGCGATGGGCCGGAAGCACTTCGTGGTCGCGTGCCTCGTGTTGGCTGCTGCGTGTTCCGATGGGTCGGCGCACGATCGAACCGAGCAGTCGACCGGCACCGACGTCGCTGTGGATGACGGGTCCCGGGTGTCCACTGCGCTCGCGGCGGAACTCGCCACGCTGCGCTCGCACGACGGTGGCCGCCTCCCACAGGCCGACGCGATCGACCTCTTCGCCTCCACGTTCGGCGCGATGCCCGGCGGCGACGCGACCCGGTTCACCGGCATGACGGAGGGCACGTCGGTGCTCTTCGAGCTGATGCGCCACTGGAACGACCTCACGCCCGAACAGCAGGCCGCGGTGAACGACGCGCTCGGCATCTCCGACGGCGGCGCCGGCGCCGGTCCGCCGCGAGCCAGCCCGGATGACGCGCTGCAGGCCGAGATCGACGCCGCGGCGGCAGCCATCGCCGCCCGGGTGGGGTTCACCCTGCCGTTCCCGATCCGCGCCGACCAGGTCGCTCTCATCGGCGCCCCCCGCACCGACGGCACGGCGCTCGATGGCATCACCTACCCGATGAGGGCCGGCGACATCGCGATGACGGGCGTCCCCGACTCGTGCAAGGTACGCGTGCGGATCGGTCGCTCACCTGGAACGGTCACCCACGAGGTGTTCCACTGCTTCCAGTACGTGTTCGCAGGCGACATGGAGCACTTGTGGAGCTCGTTCCTGTGGGTCGTGGAGGGCAGCGCGAGTTGGGTCGAAGCAGAGCTGACCGGCGAGGTCTACGCGCCGGACTTCTCCAGCTGGATGGCACATCACGGGTCGCTGGAGAATCTGTCATACGAGGCCGTCGCCGTCTTCTGGGTGCTCGAAGCCATGGGCGCCGATCCGTTCACCGTCATCGACGACATGCTGATCAACGATTCGACGACCACCGAGACCATCACTTCGACCGGGCTCGATCCGGCCGCAGTGATGAATCGCCTCGCAACCTCTGCCGCACGGAGCACCGGATCACCGGCGCTGCCCGTGTCGGCGATCTGGGAGTTCGGCGTCGATCATGTGCCACCCGACTCGGATCGAGAGACCGCAGAGGTTGCGATGATGGCCCCCTTCCGCCTGGAGGCCACTCAGCCGGGTTGGTCGCGGGTGCCGGTTCAGGTGCTCTCCATCCCGACCGGCGATCGGCTGGACGTACGCGCCACCAGCGGTGTCGGTTCGCTCGAGTTCTACGGCCAGAGTGCCATCGGGTGGACGGGTCAGGTGCACGAACTGTTCTGCCTGTTGGAGGGCGGTTGTCGTTGTGGCGTCGACGGCGCCGTCGACTCGGGCCTGCGTCAGGGCGCCCGCGAGATGGTGCTCGCCGGGGGCACGATCGACCCGGGTTCGCTCACCGTCGATGTGCGCATCGGCGACGAAGGGTTCACCGACGGCCACTGGACCGGCGAGCTGTTCACCAGCTCCACGGTGCTGACCAGCGACGGTGCCACCTCGACCCGCGAAGACACGGGCACCTTCGAGCTCACCGTCGAGCACGGCGCCGTCGTGTCGGGCAGCTACGTGCTCAACGGCCCGGTCGAGAGGGTCCTTGCGGCCGGAGTGACCGCGTCGGGCACCGGACAACTCGCCGGCTCGCTCACCGGGTGCGGGTTCGCTCCCCAGGTGTTGTGCTCCAGCTGGAGCACCGACGTCGTGATGCAGTTCCCCGACGGCGTCGGCTCCATGCCGATGCACCAGTCCACCTCGTGCGCGGTGACCGGCGACAGCAGGACGACATGGATGTTCCAGCCGCACGCCAACCCGAACGTGCTCACTGGTGCGATCGACCCCGACCCGCAGCTCGACATCGCCCGTGCCTCGGGCGCCAATGCCAGCGGCACGGTGATCACGTTCGTGGCCACCCGCGAGGGGTGAGCTGCCGCCGGCGGACGGCCCGTGCGTGACCCCTGCCGGCGCACCCGGCCAGTAGGGTTGGCGACGTGACGGCGCAGCCCACCACCACCCCTGACGGCGCGCGCATGATGCACGTCGCGTGCATCATGGACGGCAACGGGCGGTGGGCGCAGCGGCGCAACCTGCCGCGCACCGAAGGCCACACCGAGGGCGAGGAGAACCTGGCCCGACTCGTTCGCGTGGCGGTGAAGCGCAACGTCGGCTGGCTCACGGTGTTCGGCTTCTCCACGGAGAACTGGGTGCGGCCGCGCACCGAGGTGCGCCACATCCTCGGCCTGCACAAGAAGCTGTTCGGCCGCGTCGCCGAACTCAACGAGCTGAACGTGCGCATCCAGTGGATGGGCCGCCCGTTCGACAGCCCCGAGGCGCGCACCCCCAAGTACGTGCAGCGCGCGATCCGCAAGGCCCTGTGCGACACGGCGAACAACACCGGCATGGTGCTCACCGTCGCCTTCGACTACGGCAGCCTCGCCGAGATGGTGCACGCCGCGCAACAGGCCGCGGCGCTCGGCCCGGTCGACGAGGCCGCCATCGCCCGCAACCTGTACCTGCCCGAGCTGCCCCCGGTGGACGTGCTCGTGCGCACGTCGGGCGAGTTGCGCATCTCCAATTTCATGTTGTGGCAGGCCGCCGGCAGCGAGGTGTACTTCACCGAACGCCCGTGGCCGGAGTTCGACGCCGCCGAACTCGACGCCGCCCTCGCCCTGGTGAACTGAACCGTGTCCCCGATCTCCCCGGCGGCCGACGTCGCTGTTGCACTCCGCCGGTTGTCGTCGGCCCTGCCCAACGGGGGCGAGGACCGCCCCCAGCAGGTGGAGATGGCCGAGGCCGTCGCCCGCGCCGTCGACGCCGGCCGCCACCTCGTGGTGCAGGCCGGCACGGGCACCGGTAAGTCGTGGGGCTACCTCGCCCCGGTGGTGCTCGCGGGCAAGACGTGCGTGATCGCCACCGCCACGAAGGCCTTGCAGGATCAGCTCGCGGCGAAAGACCTGCCCTACCTGCAGGAACAGCTCGACGTGCCGTTCGACTGGGCCGTGCTGAAGGGCCGCAGCAACTACATCTGCATGCAGCGCGTCCGTGAGATCCAGGACAAGGACAACGGCCAGCTGGAGATGGAGGAGTTCGCCGCCACCACCAAGGCCGAGGTTCAACGCCTCGTGTCGTGGGCGGGCAGCACCGACACGGGCGACCAGGCCTCGCTCACGTGGGCGCCGAGCGACCGGGCATGGCAGACGGTGAGCGTCGGCAGCGACGAGTGCCCCGGAGCGAACCGCTGCCCGATGGGATCGGTGTGCTTCGCCGAAGCTGCCCGCCAGCGCGCCGCGGCGGCCGACATCATCGTCGTCAACATGCACCTCTACGGGCTGCACGTGGGCAGCGGGGGGATGATCCTGCCCGAGCACGAAGTCGTGGTGATGGACGAGGCCCACCAGCTCGAGGACATCATGAGCGACACGGTCGGGGTGCAGATCGCCGGCGGCCGCTTCACCACGCTCGCCAGCGCACTGAAGCGCATCCTCGATGATCCAGCGGTGGTCGCCCCGGTCGCCGAGGCCTCGTCGCGGGTGCGCGACGCGCTCGCCGGCCATCTCGGCCAGCGTCTCTCGTCGCCATACCCCGACGACGTGCAGGACATGCTCGTCGATGTGCGCGGCCGCATCGAGAAGGCCCAGTCGGCACTGCGCGCGATCAACACCGAGGTCGAGGACGCGAAGGCGCGCAAGCTGCGCGGCCAGCAACTCGCCACCCGCCTGCAGGAGGCGATCGACGTCGCGCTGAAGGGGCCGGAGGGCTACGTCTCCTTCGTCAGCGGCGGGCCGGACTACCCGCGGCTGGAGATCGCCCCGCTCGATGTCGGCAATGTCCTCGCCAACGGCATCTGGAGCCAGCGCACCGCGGTGCTCTGCAGCGCCACCATCCCCACCTCGCTCGGCGCACGCGTGGGCCTACCCGCGGGCGAGTACGACGAGCTCGATGTGGGCAGCCCGTTCGACTACGAGCACAATGCGCTGCTCTACTGCGCAATCCACATGCCCGACCCGCGCACGCCGCAGTACGCGGCCGCGGTGCACGACGAACTGGTCGCGCTCATCACGGCTGCCGGCGGGCGCACCCTGGCCCTGTTCACCAGTTGGAAGGCGATGGACGCCGCCGCCGAGGCGGTTCGAGCCCGGGTGGATGTGCCGATCCTCACCCAACGCGACCTGCCCAAGACCGCACTGGTGAAGGCGTTCAGCGAGGACGTGCACGCCTGCCTGTTCGCCACCGCCGGCTTCTTCCAGGGCGTCGACATCCCCGGCCGCACGCTGAGCCTGGTGGTGATCGACCGCATCCCGTTCCCCCGCCCCGACGATCCTCTGCTCTCGGCACGCAGAGAACTGCTCGGTGCGGCGGCGTTCGGGCCGATCGATCTGCCCCGCGCGGCGATGCTGCTCGCGCAAGCCACCGGGCGCCTGATCCGCACGTCCACCGACCGCGGCGTGGTGGCCGTGATGGACCCGCGCCTCGGCAAGGCCAACTACCGTTGGGACATCGTCAAGGCCCTGCCGCCGATGAAGCGCACACGAGAGCGCGCCGAGGCCGAGGCCTTCCTACGCGAGATCACCTCGTGACCGCTCACCGTCCGCGATAGTTTGACGTCCGTACAACCGACCCGGGGGGTTCCCATGCGCATCATCGTCGACTACGACTTGTGTGAGAGCAACGCGCTGTGCGTCGCCGAGGCACCCGGGGTGTTCGAGGTGCGCAGCGACGACTTCATGTACGTCCTCAACGAGAACCCGACCCCAGAGCAGGAGGCCGGTGTGCGCAAGGCCGCGAAGGTGTGCCCGAAGCAGGCGATCAAGCTCGTCGACTGAGAACGCGGTCAGGTCGCCGGCGCGCAGCTCCGCGTGGCTCGGCGCTTCTGGGTCACCGCACAGACGTTGTGTCGCTCTGCGCCGTGGCGTAGAACGCGTCGACGGTCCAGTGACAAGAGGTCCAAGGGTGGCGATTCGGAACCCGGACTAACCTCGCCCCATGATGCGCAGCGATCGACCGACTCCCCCGCGGATCAGTAGGTCGCTCGAACCGATCGAGTTGAGTGCCGTGACGGATGGTGATCTCGGACAGGGCGTCGTGGTGACTGGCCAGTTGCGACACGCATTCGATAACGCGTTGCACCTCTCTGGCGGCCGGATCGAGAACGCCTCGTTCGTGGGCGCCTCGCTCGTGGGCTCGCGCTTCGTGGACACGGTCTTTCAAGGCTGCGACTTCTCGGGTGCCGATCTCGAGAGCGCAGCGATGACGCGAGTGGAGGTGCGACGGTGTCGGCTTTCCGGAGTTCGGCTCGCGCTGGGCCGTTTGAGAGATGTCCGTTTTGTCGACTGTCAGTTGGACGCGAGCAATCTTCGCAACGTCCAAGGAGAGTTCGTGCGGTTCGAGCAATGCCGTCTCGTTGGCGCGGAGTTCATCGGTGCCAGCCTGAAGGGGGTCGCATGGTGGGACTGCGACCTAGCCGACGCGGACATGTCACAGGTCTCGCTCGAGCGAGGCCAACTCCACGGCTCGTCACTGGATGGACTGCGAGGAGCGAGCAGCCTTGTGCCGGTCGCGATCGACGACGACCAAGCCCCTGTCTTCGCTTCGATGCTGCTCGCCATGCTCGGCGTCGAGGCGAGACCGCGTCTCGACCCTTGACCAGCGACTCCGCCTCACGACCGGGACAGGTCGCAGGTCTACAGTCGGGCCATGGCTGAACTCGTGCACTGTACGGTGGACGGCGGGGTCGCGACGATCGCGCTCGACTCCCCCGCGAACCGCAACGCGCTCTCCCGGCAACTCGTCGCCGATCTCCACGCGGCGCTCGATCGGGCCGAGCAGCCCGACGTGCGGGTGGTCGTGCTCACCCACACCGCCCCGGCGTTCTGCGCCGGCGCCGACCTGAAGGAGCGCGGCACCGGGCCGACGAGCAACCAGCCGATGGCAAGCGCGATGGAGCGCCTCGCCTCCTGTGCGGCGCCCACGATCGCGGCGGTCAGCGGCAGCGTGCGCGCCGGCGGCATCGGGATCATGGCCTCGTGCGATCTGGTGGTGGTCAACAGTGCGGTCACGTTCGCGTTCACCGAGGTGCGCATCGGTGTCGCCCCAGCGATGATCAGCGTGCCGATCCTCGCCCGCTGCAGCTGGAGCAAGCTCGCCGCCCCGTTCCTCACCGGCGAGACATTCGCTGCGGCCGCGGCCCGCGACATGGGGCTGGTCACCCACGTCACCGACGATGTCGATGCCACCGTCGCCCAACTGGTGGCCGGCGTGCTCGCTGGTGCACCGAAGGCGGTGGCGGCCACCAAGCAAGTGCTGCGTCAGACGCAGCCGAAGATGTCCGAGATGCTCGTACTCAGCGAGGCCCTGTTCGGGTCGGATGAGGCGGCGGAAGGCATGTCTGCGTTTGCCGAGAAACGCCCACCCTCGTGGGCCACGATGAGCGGGAGCTGATCATGCCCGTGCTGCCCGACAAGGTCGACCCGAACGGTGATGCCTATCGGGCGAACCGTGCGGCTCTGCTCACCCAAGTCGCCGCGCTCCACGAGCAACTCGCGCTCGTCAACCTCGGCGGCGGCGAGAAGTACATCGCCCGCCATCGCGGGCGCGGCAAGCTGCTCGCCCGCGAGCGCATCGAGGCCCTGCTCGACCCGGACACCCCGTTCCTGGAACTCGCCCCGCTCGCCGCGTACGGCAGCCAGTTCCCCGTCGGCGCCGGCAATGTCGCCGGCATCGGCGTGGTGGAAGGCGTCGAGTGCCTCGTGTCAGCGAGCGACCCCACCATGCGTGGCGGCGCGAGCAACCCGTACACCCTGAAGAAGGGCCTGCGCACGGCGGAAATCGCCCGCGAGAACCGGCTGCCGGCGATCAGCCTCACCGAGTCGGGCGGCGCCGACCTGCCGACCCAGAGCGAGATCTTCATCCCCGGCGGCGCGAGCTTCCGCAACATCACGAACGCCTCGGCCGCCGGTGTGCCGCAGATCTCGATCGTGTTCGGCAACTCCACCGCGGGTGGCGCCTACGTGCCGGGCATGAGCGACTACGTGATCATGATCAAGGAGCGCTCGAAGGTGTTCCTCGGCGGCCCCCCGCTCGTGAAGATGGCCACGGGTGAGGACAGCGACGACGAGAGCCTGGGCGGCGCAGAGATGCACGCGCGGGTGAGCGGACTCGCCGACTACTTCGCGCTCGACGAACTCGACGCGATCCGCCTCGGGCGCCAGGTGGTGAAGCGGTTCAACCAGCGCAAGCGCGGCCCCGGGCCGCGGGGCGTCGGCCGCCCGCCGAAGTACGACCCCGACCAGTTGCTCGGCATCCCCAGCGCGGACCCGAAGGTGCCCTTCGACCCGCGCGACGTGATCGCCCGTATCGTCGACGAGAGCGACTTCGACGAGTTCAAGCCGCTCTACGGCACCTCCCTCGTCACCGGTTTCGCCGAACTGCACGGCTACCCCATCGGCATTCTCGCCAACCACCACGGTGTGCTCTTCAGCGAGGAGAGCGAGAAGGCCGCCCAGTTCATCCAGCTCGCCAACCAGATCGACACCCCGCTGCTGTTCCTGCAGAACACCACCGGCTACATGGTGGGCAAGGAGTTCGAGCAGCGCGGCATCATCAAGGACGGGGCGAAGATGATCAACGCCGTCTCCAACAGCCGCGTGCCGCACCTCACGATCAACATGGGCGCCAGCTACGGCGCCGGCAACTACGGCATGTGCGGGCGGGCGTACGGGCCTCGGTTACTGTTCGCCTGGCCGAACGCAAAGAGCGCGGTGATGGGGCCGGCGCAGCTGGCGGGCGTGATGAGCATCGTCGCCCGCGAGTCGGCCGCCTCGATGGGCAAGCCATTCGACGAGGACGCCGACGCGTCGCTGCGCCTGCTCGTGGAGGAGCAGATCGAGCGTGAGTCGCTGGCGATGTTCATGAGCGGCAAACTGTACGACGACGGCGTGATCGACCCACGCGACACGCGCACGATCCTCGGCCTGTGCCTCAGCGTGATCGACAACCAACCGATCGAGGGCACACGCGGCTACGGCGTGTTCCGGATGTGATGACGATGACGACCAACGCTCCCACCCCGATCCGCCCCATCACGTCCGTGCTCATCGCCAACCGCGGCGAGATCGCCCGGCGCATCATGCGTACCTGTCGCGAACTCGCGATCGACACCGTCGCCGTGTTCAGCGATGCCGACGCCGACGCGCCGTTCGTGCGCGAAGCCGATCGTGCCGTGCGCCTGCCTGGCAGCGCCTCCGCAGACACGTACCTGCGCGGCGACCTGATCATCGACGCAGCCCGGCGCACAGGTGCGCAGGCGATTCACCCCGGTTACGGCTTCCTCTCGGAGAACGCTGCGTTCGCGCAACGGGTGCTCGACGCGGGCCTGGTGTGGATCGGACCGCCACCTGCGGCCATCGCCACCATGGGTTCGAAGATCGCGGCCAAGCAACTCATGCGCTCCCACGCGGTGCCCGTGTCGCCGGACAACACCGTCGAGTCGCTCGCCGAGGTCGGCCTGCCCGCGTTGGTGAAGGCGTCGGCGGGCGGAGGCGGACGCGGCATGCGCATCGTGCGCGACGAAGCGTCGCTCGCGGATGCCATCTCTGGCGCCGAACGCGAAGCCGCGGCGGCATTCGGCGATGGCACCGTGTTCGTGGAGCGCTACCTCGAAGGCGCCCGCCATGTGGAAATTCAGGTGCTGGCCGACGCCCACGGAAACGTCATCGCCCTCCACGAACGCGACTGCACACTGCAGCGTCGCCACCAGAAGGTGCTGGAGGAGGCTCCCTCGCCGGCGATCAACACCGACTTGCGCGTACGCATGGAGGGTGCCGCCGTCGCGGCCGCGTGCGCGGTTGGCTATATCGGCGCCGGCACCGTGGAGTTCCTGCTCGACGGCGACGGTGCCTTCTGGTTCCTGGAGATGAACACCCGCCTACAGGTCGAGCACCCGGTCACCGAGGCGATCACCGGCACCGACCTGGTGGCGCTGCAGCTCGCCATCGCCGAAGGGCACCCGATCCCGGCGGAGCTGCTCGTTGGGGTACCGCTCCGCGGTCACGCGATCGAGGTGCGCCTGTGCGCGGAGGACCCGCACCGCGGGCACCTGCCCGTGTCGGGCACGTTCCACGAGGTGGCCTTCCCCGACGTCGCCGGAGTGCGAGTCGACAGCGCGATCGAGAGCGGCAGCGAGGTGCCGCCGTTCTACGACTCGATGGTGGCCAAGCTCATCGCCCACGGGGCCACGCGGGCCGACGCCGCGCGCCGACTGGTCAAGGCGCTCTCCGGCGCCACCCTGCACGGGCCGGTGACGAACCGCGAACTGCTCATCCACCTGTTGTCGCGCTGGACCGAAATCGACGCGCCGGGCACAGGCATCGACACCGGCTGGCTCGACCGCCACGTGATCGGCGATGCGCCCGCGCCGGAGGCGCTCACGGTGGCCGCAGCGGCGCTCGCTGTCGTCGCCGCGAGGCGGGGCCGCTTCCCGATCGGCTGGCGCAACAATCCGTCGCAGCTGCATCGCCAGGCGTTGCGCCGCGACGAGGTCGAGCATGTTGTGCAATACCGCTTCGATCGCGCCGACGTCCTGCAGGAGTTGGTGGTCGACGGCGAAGCAGTGGCGCTCGACGCGTTCACGCGCGACGAACTCGCGCGCACCCGGGCCGTGCTCCACGACAGCACGGTGTACGTGCACGGTGGGCGGTTCGCGTTCGCCGTACCGCCGCGGTTCGTCTCGCCAGACGACGCCGGGCGCGCCGGCAGCACCCTCGCACCCATGCCGGGTAAGGTCGTGCGCCTGCTCGTCGCTGCGGGCGACACCGTCACAGCTGGCCAGGCGCTCATCACGATCGAGGCGATGAAGATGGAGCACCAGATCGTGTCGCCCCACGCCGGCGTGGTGGCCGAGGTCTACGTGCAGCCGGGCCAGCAGCTCGACGGTGGCCAGCCGCTCCTGAAGGTCGATCCGACATGAGCGTGCGGCGCGCCGTCCGCATCGCCAACTGTTCGGGGTTCTTCGGCGATCGTCTGTCCGCGGCGAAGGAGATGGTGGAGGCCACGTCCGCCGAGCACGGCCCCATCGATGTGCTCACCGGCGACTGGCTGGCCGAGCTGACCATGCTCATCCTGCACAAGCAGCGGTCGCGCAACCCCGAGACCGGCTACGCGGGCACCTTCTTGCTGCAGATGCAACAAGTGCTCGCCACATGCGTCGAGCGTGGCATCAAGGTGGTCACGAACGCCGGCGGGCTGAATCCCTCGGGCTGTGCCGACAAGGTGCGGTTGATCGCTGAGGCGCTGGGCATCGACGTGACGGTCGCGCACATCGAGGGCGACGACCTGATGCCCCGCATCGAGGAGCTGCGCCCCCATCTCGCCAACCTCGACACGAGCGCGCCGCTCACCGGCACGCCGGTCACCGCCAACGCGTACCTGGGCGGTTGGGGTATCGCCGCCGCGCTGCGCGCCGGGGCCGACGTCGTGGTGTGCCCACGGGTCACCGACGCGGCGCTCGTCGTCGGCGCGGCAGCGTGGTGGCACGACTGGCAGCCCGACGACTGGGATGCACTCGCCGGCGCTGTTGCCGCTGGCCACGTCATCGAGTGCGGCACCCAGGCCACGGGCGGCAACTACTCGCGCTTCGAGGAGATCCCTGACCCCACCCTCCCGCTCGCGTTCCCGATCGCCGAGGTCGCGGCCGACGGTTCGTCGGTGATCACCAAGCACGACGGCACCGGTGGCGTGGTGAACATCGGGACGGTGACCGCCCAATTGCTCTACGAGATTGCCGGGCCGGAGTACCCGAACCCCGATGTCGTCGCCCGGTTCGACACGGTGCAGCTCAGCCAAGAGGGCCCCGACCGCGTTCGCATCAGCGGCGTACAGGGTCTGCCCGCGCCAGCCACCACCAAGGTATGTCTCAACCTTGAGGGCGGCTACCACAACCGGATGACGTTCGTGCTCACCGGACTCGATCAGGAACGCAAGGCGCTGTGGTTGCGTGAGTCGCTGTTCCGCCGGCTGGGCGGCGAGGAGCGCTTCGACGAGGTCGACGTCCGCTTCGTGCCCGCGCCGTCCGACGCTCCCACGCAGGAACAGGCTTCCGGGCGACTGCACATCAGCGTCAAGAGCGCCGACGAACGACTGGTGGGCAAGGCGTTCAGCGGCGCGGCGATTGAACTCGCCCTGGCCAACTACCCCGGCTTCTTCGCCACCGGCGGCCCGGCCGAGGCCCAGTCGTACGGCGTGTACTGGCCAGCGCTCATCGACGCCGCCGAGGTGCACGAGACCGTCCACCTCCCCGGCTCTCCCCCCGTTCTTGTCACACCCCCACCACGGGGCTTGGTAGCCACGGGCGCGACACGAACGCCGGAAGTGGCTGCCGCGCCGGTGGGGCCGGGCGCGGGGGAAGCGCTCGGCCGGTACTTCGATGCCCGCAGCGGCGACAAGGGAGGCAACGCCAACGTCGGCATCTGGGCCCGCGACGCGGCCGGCTACGCCTGGCTGCGCCAGCACCTCACTGCGACTGCTGTCCAGAGATTGTTGCCGGAAGCCGCCAAGCTCGAAGTACGCAGGTACGAATTGGCCAACCTGCGCGCGCTCAACTTCGTGATCGTCGGCCTGCTCGGCGAAGGGGTCGCCTCCAGCACCGCGTTCGACGCTCAGGCCAAGGGCCTCGGCGAGTATTTGCGCAGCCGGGTGTGGCCCGGCTGACGTGCGCGCGGTCCGGATCAGGCCAGCAGCCGGTAGCCGATACCGCGGGCCGTGACGATCAGCTTCGGGTCATCGGGCTGATCCTCCACCTTCACCCGCAAGCGACGCACGTGGGCGTCCACGAGGCGGCTGTCGCCGAGGTACTCGTAGCCCCACACCCGCTCGAGCAGTTGGTCGCGCGAGAGCACCATGTTGGCGTGGTCGGCGAACTCGCACATCAGCCGGAACTCGGTCTTGGTGAGGTTGAGTTCCTGGCCGCCTTTCAGCACGATGCCCTGCTCGCGACGCAGCTCGATGTCGCCGAAGCGGCTGACCGACGACGTGGCAGCCGTGGCCTCGTGGAGGTGAACGCGACGCAGCGCGGCACGGATGCGCGCCGCCAACTCCTTGGGCACGACGGGCTTGGTGACATAGTCGTCGGCGCCCGCCTCCAGGCCGGCGACGAGGTCGTAGGTGTCGGTCTGCGCCGTGACGATGATGATCGGCACGAGGCTGCCGGCGCGCAGCGAGCGGCACACCTCGAAGCCGGACAGGTCGGGCAGGCGCAGGTCGAGCAGCACCAAGTCGGGTTCGCTCTCGGCAAAGGCGGTGAGACCCGAGCGGCCGTCCGGTGCTTCACGGACTTCGTAGCCCTCGTCCTCCAACGCCAGCTTGAGGGCCATGCGGATCGCGTCGTCGTCCTCGATGAACAGCAGTGAGGTCACCACACCATCCTTTCCGATGCTTCCGATCTGTTACAGAAATCGCACACAGCCAGCGTCGTCCCGTCACACAGCTCGTTCACGATACAACTGTTCACGCTGCCCCGGTGGGGTACCTTCCTCCCCCTGGTGCCTCACCGGCAGCGGTGAACGAGCGGGCAGCTCCACGGCGACACGTCACCTTGAACACGTCGCCACGTTTCTTTTGCGCACCCTTCGACACGAACCGGAGAGCGAGATGCTGGCACCCGAACTGAGCACCCGCACCGACACCGAGAACCGTCACGTGACGGTCAGCGTGTCCGGCCCGGTGGCCACCGCCGACCACGCAGCAGCGCTCACCATCGTGTGCCAGGAGGTGCCCCAGGGCTTCGGGCTGGTCGTCAACCTCAGCAATGTCACGATCCTCACCGAGACCGGGGTGCGCGGCCTGCGCCGCCTGGCCGGCGTCCTCACCGCCGCCGGAACCTCGATCGCGTTCGTGTGCAGCGAGCTGATTCTGCGCGCCGAGCTGCTCCTTGCCGACCTCGATCTGGTGGCCCCCGTGCTGCAGGCCGACGAGCAGGCCTTCGCCCACATCGCCCGAGCCGCATAGGCCCGGCACCTTCGCCGTCGGCGGGCGCGCATCGGGCGCGTCCGCCGATGAGCCCCGTTGTGGCCGCAGATGCGCCACACTGTTGGCCGATGAATGCGCCTCGCCGCCGCCGCACCCTACGCCTGCGCACGCGCGTCACGATCTTCTTCTCCCTCACCGCCCTCGTGGCCAGCCTGGGCCTGGCGGTGGTGACGTTTGCCGTGGCCCGCTCGTTCCTCATCGACCAGCGCGAGCAGACCGCGCGCACCGAGGCCTACGCCCACGCCAAGACCGTGCGCGACCAGTTGCTCGCCGAGACCACCTTCGATGTCAACACGCTGCGCACCGAGAGCGGCGGCTTCACCGTGCTCTTGCTCGCCGACACCCCCTACGCGCCCGACGCCCGCTTCTCGCTGGATGCCTTCCCGATCGAGCTGCGCCTTCTCGTCGATCAGGGCCAGAGCGGCCAACAGCGCTACGAACTCGCCGGCGACCCGTATGTGGCCGTCGGCATCAACATGCCGGCCGCCCGCGCCCAGTACTTCGAGGCGTTCCCGATGGAGAGCACGGAACGCAACCTGCGGGTGATGACCACAGCGTTGCTCGTCGGCTCGGGCGTCACGATCCTCTTCGCCGGCTTCCTCGGCTGGTGGACGAGCCGCCGCCTACTGCGCCCGCTGTCGCGGGTCGCCACCGCGGCTGGCGAGATCGCCGGCGGCGGCCTCGACGCGCGCATGCCACCGGAGAACGACCCCGACCTCGACCGCCTCGCCAAGTCCTTCAACGAGATGGCCGATGCCGTGCAGGACCGCATCGAGCGCGAGGCACGCTTCGCCAGCGACGTCAGCCACGAACTGCGCTCCCCGATCACCGCGCTCACCGCCGCGGTGGAGGTGCTCGACGGGCGCCGTGCCGACCTGCCCGAGCGCAGCCAGCAAGCGCTCGACCTGGTGGTGAGTCAGGTGCGTCGCTTCGACCACATGGTGATGGACCTACTGGAGCTGTCGCGCATCGATGCGGGCTCCACCGAGTTGCACCGCGAAGAAGTGGATGTGCACGACTTGATCCCGCGCATCGCCCAGCGCTACGGCTTCGGCGAGGTCGCGATCGAGATCGCCGCCAAGGTGCGGCCGATGGTGCGGCTCGACAAGCTGCGCTTCGAGCGAATCCTCGCCAACCTGCTGGAGAACGCCCGCGAACACGGCGGCGGCCCCACCCGTGTGTTCGTCGAGATGCGCGGGCGCTCGGTGCTGGTGCTCGGCGTGGATGATGCCGGCCCGGGCGTGGCCCGCGGTGAGCGCTCGCGGATTTTCGAGCGTTTCGCCCGCGGCAGCGCGGCCCGCCACCGCGTCGGCACCGGGCTGGGGCTAGCGCTCGTCGCCGAACACGCCCAGGCCCACGGCGGCGAGGCTTGGGTCGAAGACCGGCCCGGCGGCGGGGCCCGATTCATGGTGAGCTTCCTGGAGGTGGTGTGATGCGCCGGACCCTTGCGAGCGTCGCCGTTGCAGGGCTGCTCTTCACGGCCGCCGCCTGCAGCGTCGTCGACGACGGCAAGGTACGCCACATCGACCCGCCCGGCGGACTCGACGAGACGCTGCCGTCCACGAGTTCCACCACCACCAGCCAGCCCGAGCCGAGCACAACCGGGCCGAACACTTCCACCGCGCCGGTGGCGACCGAACCGGTGCAGCTCTATTTCATCGCCAGTGGACAGTTGGTGCCGGTCACCGTCACCATCACCGCGCCGGTGCTGCCACAGGTGATCATCGATCTGCTGCAGAACGGCCCGCCGGTCGAGGGCTTCGGGCAGCGCACGGCGCTCCCCCGCGACGCGCTCATCGTGGTGAAGACCGACGACACGGGTATTGCGCGCGTCGACCTGCCCGACGACTTCTTCGAACTGGTGTCGGTCCCTGATCAACGGCTGGTGATCGGCCAGATCGTGCTGACGCTGACCGCCAGCCGCGGCATCGGCCAGGTGACCTTCGACCAAGATGTCAGGAAGCCGCTCAGCGAGGTGGTACCGGCCGGCCAACCCCTCACCAGGCGCGACTTCGAGGCGTTCTCGGGCTCGGTCCCGCTGCCGATCGAGACCGTGGCCGACGGCACCAGCACGAGCGCTCCCTGAGCCCGGGCTGCGCCGCCCGGTAGCCTGGGCGTTCTCATGCGCAGCGGATTCGTCACCCTCGTCGGCCGGCCGAACGTGGGCAAGAGCACGCTGGTCAACGCGATGTGTGGCGAGAAGGTCAGCATCGTCAGCGACAAGCCCCAGACCACTCGCCACCGGGTGATGGGGGTGCTCACGTCGCCCGAGAGTCAGATCGTGTTCGTCGACACGCCCGGCCTGCACAAGCCCGTCACCGCACTCGGGGAGCGGGTGAACTCCACCGCGCTGGAGAGCCTCCAAGACGTCGACATGGCCTGCCTCGTCATCGACGCCACCAAGCCGTTCGGCTCTGGCGACCAGTGGGTGGCCCGCCACATGGACATGTCCAAAGCGATCGTGCTGCTCAACAAGATCGACGTGGTGAAGCCTCAGCAGATCATCGCCCAGCTCACCGCGGCGTCCACATTGGGTGCCGCCGAGTATTTCCCAGTGTCCGCACGCACGGGCAAGGGCATTCCCGAGCTGCTCGAGTTCCTCACCGAGCGACTACCCGAGGGCCCGCAGTACTTCCCCACCGAGACAGTGCGCGACCAGCCCGAGGAGCAGTGGGTGGCCGAACTGGTGCGCGAGCAGTTGCTCGCCGTCACCCACGACGAGCTGCCCTACAGCATCGCCACCCGGGTCACCGAGTGGGAGTGGCCGCGCATCCGGGTGGAGATCATCGTGGAACGCGACAGCCAGAAGGGCATGGTCATCGGCAAGGGCGGCCTCATCCTGAAAGAGGTCGGCCGCCTCGCCCGCGCACAGCTGCCCGAGGGCGTGTTCCTCGAGCTGTTCGTGAAGGTCGACAAGGACTGGCAGCGCCACCCCGACCGCGTGCAGCGCCTCGGCTACTGACGCCGTTGCCCAACCTGGCAAGATCGTGGGCATGGCACCGCGCATCATCAACGGCCCCGCAGAAGTCAAGGCACTCGTCGGCGAACAGCTCGGCTACAGCCCCTGGCTGGAGATCACCCAGGAGCGGGTGAACCTCTTCGCCGACGCCACCGGCGACCACCAATGGATCCACGTCGACCCCGAGCGGGCGAAGAAGGAGAGCCCGTTCGGCGGCCCGATCGCCCACGGCTACCTCACCCTCTCGCTGGCCCCCGTGCTGCTCCCCCAGGTGTGCATCACGACCGGGTTCAAGATGGGCGTCAACTACGGCTGCAACAAGGTGCGCTTCATGTCGCCCGTGCCGGTGGGCGCCAACCTGCGCCTCGGCGTCGTCATCAAACAGGTCGACGACATCGCCGGCGGCGTGCAGGTGACCTACGAGCTGACCTTCGAGATCGAGGGCACTCCCAAGCCCGCGTGCGTCGCCGAGGTCATCTACCGCAGCTACGAGTGAGGTTTCGCCGGCTCGGCCGCGAGCCCTTTCGGCGAGCGGTTAGGGTCTCCGCTCATGGAATACACCTTCACCTACGGCGAGCCCATCACCGAGGCGGAAGCCCTTGCCGAAGCAGCTGCGTCAGGGCTCCACGCCTTCGCCTTCGACCTGGTGGTCGAGCAGGACGAGCCGTTGCACTGGCACGAGTTCGAAGCGATGACCTGGGTGATCGCCGGAACGGGCGCGTTCCGCGACGGGGCCGGCACGCTCACCGAGGTGCGCCCCGGCTGCCGTGCCCAGGCGCCGGCGGGATGGTTGCACCAGAACCTCGCCGGGCCACCCGTGCGGGTCGTGCTCGCCACCAACCTCCCCTACGAGCAGTGGACGATGCCGATCGACAAAGATCCTGCGCTGCTCGCAGCCAGCTGATCAGCCGTCAGACGATTCATCGGCGTGGCGCCGCGATCGGCGTGTGACCACCGCAAGGCCGCGACCGAGCAGGCTGAGCAGCATGGCGAAGCCATGCGCTATCCCGCGCACCACGGCCATCAACCCGCGAAAGAACCCGACCCCTTCTCGACGCTCGTCGTTCATGGCATCCACCTTTGGCTCACCCGACTGATACCCCGTGGCCGCGAGCATCAAACCGGGCGAACCCTCAGCGGAACTCGGGGATCACCTTGGTGGCGAACAGCTCCAGCGTCTCGGTGTCGGGGTAGTCGCTGCACCACGGGATGAACCCGGTGCAGCCGAGTGCCATGTACGCCTGCACCTTCTCGGCCACCTGCTCGGGCGTGCCGACGAGGTTGCCCTCGCGCCAGCTCTCGAGCGGCTCGCCCCAGAAGCTCCGGCTACCCGCGGCATCGAGCTCGGCCTGGGTCTCGCGGATGAACACCTCGGGCGCCCAGGTCTTGCGGATCGTCTCCTCGTCGCGGCCGACAGCGGCGCAGTGGCCCTTCAGGATCTCACGCTTGGCGGCCCACTCGTGGGGCTTGCCGCCGAAGTTCGAGCAGTCGGCGTAGCGGGCCACGACCCTCAGCGTGAGCTGCTCACCCCCGCCGCCGATCCAGATCGGCGGGTGCGGTGACTGCAGTGGCTTGGGGTCGCACTGGGCGCCGTGCGTCGTGTAGTAGCGGCCCTCGTAGGTCGTGTCGGGCTGGGTCCACATACTGCGCACGATCTCCACCGCCTCGCGGAGCATGCCGATGCGATCCTTCGGGCGCGGGAACTCGAAGCCGTAGCCCTTGTACTCGTGCTCGTACCAGCCGGCACCGATCCCCCAGTCGAGGCGGCCGCCGCTGATGACATCGAGCGTGGACGTGATCTTGGCGAGCACGCTCGGCTCGCGGTAGCTGTTGCAGCCCACCATCTGGCCGAGGCGGATGCGTGAGGTGCGCTGGCTGATCGCGGCCATCGTCGTCCAGCACTCGAACACCGCCTCGTGCGCGGCGACCGGCACATTGTGAAAGTGGTCGTACACCCAGGCGCCGTCGTAGCCAAGCTGTTCGGCGAGCACGGCGATGTCGACGGCCTTCTGCCACTTCGCCGCGGCGCCCTCGATGGCGGCGAGTTCCATCTTCCACCCCTGCGGGATGAAGACTCCGAACAGGGGCTTGCTGAGATCGCGGGTGTCCACCACGGGAGGAAGGTTCGTCATGTGCCGAACCTACCGTGACCTTGCGAGCGCCCGATGCAAAGTGCGCTTTACATCCGACCTAGCCTCAAAGAGATGTCCGCCGCGTTCGCCGTCGCCGATGTGCACGAGGCGATCGCGGCCGGCCGGCCGGATCAGCTCTGCATCGTCCACGGCGCGCGCCGACTGACGTGGGCCGAGGTCACCGAACGCACCCGCCGGTTCGCCAACCACCTGATTGCGCAAGGGCTCGGCTGCCACACCGAGCGGGATGCCCTGGCCAACCACGAGAGCGGGCAAGACCACCTCGCGATCTACCTGCACAACGGCATCGAGTACCTCGAAGCGATGCTCGGGGCGTTCAAGGCACGTGTGGCGCCGCTCAACGTCAACTACCGCTATCAGGCTGACGAGCTGCGTTACCTCCTCGCCGATGCGCAGGCCACAGCCGTCGTGGTACACAGCCGGTTCACTCCCACGCTGGCGGAAGTGCTGCCCCAGCTGCCCCTGTTGCGCACGATCGTGCAGGTGCCCGACGCGAGCGGCCATCCCCTGCTGCCCCAGGCCGTCTGGTACGACGACGCAGTGGCCGCCGCATCACCTGCCAAGCCGGCGGTGACCGCGAGCCCCGACGATCTCTACATCCTCTACACCGGCGGCACCACGGGCCTGCCCAAGGGCGTGTTGTGGCGCAACGGCGATGCGAACCTCGAGTGCTTCGGCGGCAGCCACGAGGAATCCCTCGATGCCATCGCCGCAGCGGCGACCGGCGACCTGCGCGCCCTGCTCGCCCCGCCCTTCATGCACGGCGCCGGCCACTGGATGTGTCTGCACACCTGGAACAACGGCGGCACCGTCTTCGTGCAGGATCACCCCGAGCACTTCGACGCGCACGACATCTGGTCCACCATCGCCCGCGAGCGGCTCAACTTCCTGCTCATCGTCGGCGACGCGTTCGCCCGCCCCCTTCTCGACGACCTGCGCGACCACACCCACGACCTCAGCACGCTCACCGTGCTGCTGTCGGGCGGCGCCCCGCTGAGCGCCCACTTGAAGGAGGAGATCCTCCAGCGCTTACCGACCGTGATGATCGTCGACGGCCTCGGCTCGTCGGAGGCCGGCGGTCAGGTCACCCAGGTGTCAGCTGGAGCCGGTGCCACCACCGGCACCTTTCCGTTGCGCCCCGGCAACCATGTGCTGTCAGGCGCACTCGACCGGGTGCTCTCCCCCGGCGATCCCGATCTGGGCTGGCTGGCCAAGAGCGGGCGGCTCGCGCTCGGCTATCTCGGCGACCCAGACAAGACGGCCCAGACATACCCGGTGATCGACGGGGTGCGCTACGCGGTGCCGGGCGACCGCGCCCGCCTGCGCGCCGACAGGATCGTGGAGTTGCACGGACGGGATTCGGCCACGATCAACTCCGGTGGCGAGAAGATCTTCGCCGAGGAGGTCGAAGCCGCGATCAAGACCCACCCCTCGGTGTACGACTGTGTCGTCGCCGGCCGGCCGAGCGAGCGCTGGGGCGACGAGGTGGTGGCGATCGTGCGCCTCCGCGAGGGCGACGACGTGAGCGCCGACGACTTGCGTGCCGCGGCCGCTACCCATATCGCCCGCTTCAAGTTGCCGAAGGCGATCGTGTTCGTACCCGAGATCGTCCGCTCACCCGCAGGCAAGGCCGACTACCGCTGGGCCCGCGAAGTGGCCGGGGGCTGACCCCGCACGGCGGGTCAGCTGCGGACGGGGTCGATCGGGGTGATCGTGCCGAACACGCCCTCGAGCGTCTCGGCGACGGCGAGGCAGGTGAGATCGGCGAAACGGCGGCCCACAACCTGCGCGCCCACGGGCATACCGTCGGCCATCCCCACGGGCACCACCGCCGCGGGCAGTCCGAGCAGGTTCGCCGGCAGCACCGGGCGCAGCAGTTCGAGTGTCACCCGACTGCCCTCCAGCGAGGCGACGTCGGCGCCCAGTTCGAACGGGGGCTGCGCCCACGTGGGCAGCAGCAACACGTCGTGGTCGGCGTAGAACGTGTGCCACTCCCGGTCGACGCGGTTGCGATCGAGCATTGCGGCCATCAGCGCGTCGACCACCACCGAGGGGAACAACGACTGGGCGTTGTTGATGAACGTGAGCGCGTCGGGACCCAGCACCATCTCCAATAATGGCTTCTGCGCCGACAGGTCGGCGCTCATGAGAGTGATCCACAACTCGACAGCGCGCTCGAACGACAGCGGGACAGCCTCCACCACCTCGGCACCCGCGTTGGCCAGTGCATCCGCTGCGCCACGGATGGCGGCAGTCACCTCGGGGTGAGTGGTGCCACCGGGCGGGTCGGTGCACACCGCGACGCGTAGACGCCGGCCAGCGGTGTGATCGACCAATGTCACGGGCAGCGCCCGCGGATCGCGCTCGTGGGGGCCGGCGATCGCCAGCAACGCGGCGCGTACGTCGGCGACGTGACGCGCCATCGTGCCGTCGGTGAGCATCAGTTGCTGCGAGAGCGTCAGGTCCTCTGGGGGAACCACCGTGGCCCACGGCACCACGCCGGTGGTGGGCTTGATCGATGCGATCCCGCAACAGCTGGCCGGGTTGCGCAGCGACCCACCGATGTCGTTGCCGAATCCCAGCGGCGACATGCCGCTGGCCAGGGCCGCCCCCTCGCCACCGCTGCTCCCGCCAGCGGTGCGCATGGGATGCCAGGGGTTGTGGGTGATGCCGTGCAGCGAACTCTCGGTGGTGACGCGCAGGCCGAGGTCGGGCAGGTTCGTGCGCCCGATCGGGATGGCACCGGCGGCGCGCACGCGTTCCACGAGCGGCCCATCGATCGGTGCGACGGCGTCGGCGAGCATGACCACGGATTGGGTCGTGGGCGTGCCCGCCAGGTCGAGGTTCTCCTTCACCGTCACCGGCACACCATGGAGGACTCCCAGCGGACCGCCTGCGGCGCCGGCGCGGTCGGCCGCGTCGGCGGCGAGAAGTGCGGTGTCGTCGAGGCGGCGTACCACCGCGTTGAGCCACGGATTCACCTCATCGATGCGGGCGAGGTGGGCCTGCACAACTTCTCGGCTCGACACCTCCTTGCGGGCGATCATCCCCGCGAGTTCCAGTGCACCCTTGCGCCACAGTTCGCCAGTCATGGCCAAATGCTGCCACAGCCGCATAGCCTGGCTGACCGTGGAGCAGACCGGCGAGCAACGTAGTTGGGATCGCGACACCCTTCCCGAGGGCGAGGAGAAGGTCGCCGCCGTGCGCGAGATGTTCGACGCGATCGCCCCCCGCTACGACCTCGTCAACCGCATCATGACGTTCCGGCTCGATGTGCGCTGGCGACGCAAGGCGGTGCGCCGGCTCGCCCTCGCCGAGGGCAGCACGGTCATCGACCTCGCCGCCGGCACCGGCGACCTGTGCATCGACCTGCAGCGCGCCGGCCATCGCCCGCTCGCGTTCGACCTCAGCTTCGGAATGCTCGCCGCCGACCGCAGCGCCAGCCCGCGCGTCCAGGCCGACATCCTGCGCCTACCCCTTCGCGCCGGCTCCGTCGACGGGGCCACGTGCGGCTTCGCGTTGCGAAACCTCGTCGACCTCCCCGCGTTCTTCGGCGAGCTGGCCCGTGTGGTGCGGCCCGGGGGGCGCATCGCCCTGCTCGACGTCGGCGTGCCGCACAACCGCGTCATTCGTTGGGGCAACAACATCTACTTCGGCAAGGTGGTGCCCAAGATCGGCGCCCTGCTCTCCGACGGCGCGGCCTACCGCTACCTGCCCAGGAGCATCGCCTACCTGCCACCGCGCGAGAAATTGGTGGAGATGCTGCGCGCCGCGGGCTTCGCCGACGCCGAGCACAACCAGCTGTCGGGTGGCCTCACCCAGCTGATGGTCGGCACCCGCGCCTGACATGCGCGCGCTCACCCGCCCCCTGGCCGTTGACATCGACCTGAACGACGTCGCCGGCGGCGATGGTTACCTGTTCGTGCGCGACGGTGTCGGCATCGCCGGTCGCGGGGTCGCGGCACGCGTCGCGCTCGCCGACGTGCCCGCTGTGCTCGCGGCGATCGAACACACCGTTGAATCTCCTGGCGTGGTGGGCGGGGTGCGGCCCCTCGCGCTCGGTGTCGTGCCGTTCGAGCACGGCACGCCGTGCACGCTCGTGATCCCGCAGGTACTCGTCGGCAAGGCAGCCGACGGGCGGCGCTGGATCACCACGATCGACGGCGCCTCCCCCGATCTCGCCGTCGGCCCACGCCCCGCGCCGCGGGCGCAGGCGTTCACGGTCGGCCCGCTCACCCCCGTCGACCGTTACCTCGCCGCCGTCACCGCGGCCCGCGATGCGGTGCGCGCCGGCAGCCTCACGAAAGCGGTCATCGCCCGCGAGGTACGCGTGTCGAGCCCCGAACCCATCGACGTGCACTCCGTGCTGATGCGCCTCAAGGCCACGTTCGGCAGCAGCTACCGCTACTCGGTCGACGGTTTCATCGGCGCCTCGCCCGAGTTGCTCGTCGCGGTCGATGGCAACACGGTGCGCTCCCACCCGCTCGCGGGCACCGCCCCGCGCACCGGCGACCCCGACACCGATCACCACGCCGCCGCCGAGTTGCTCGCCAGCCAGAAGAACCAGATCGAGCACCGCGTCGTGATCGACATGATCCACGACACCTTGCTGCCATGGTGCAGCTATCTCGACTGGGAACCCGAGCCCGGCATCATGGCGGTGGCCAACGTGCAACACCTCGCCACTGCGATGGAGGGCCACCTCAGCGACCCGCGCCCGAACGTGCTCGACCTCGTGACCGCGCTCGCGCCAACGCCCGCGCTTGGCGGGTTCCCCAAGGCGGAAGCGCTGGCCCTCATCGCCGAGGTGGAGGGCTTCACCCGCGGCCGCTACGGCGGCGCGGTCGGCTGGGTCGATGCCGCGGGCGACGGCACTTGGGCGGTCTCCATCCGCTGCGCCGAGCTGTCCTCCGACCGCCGTTCGGCCCGCCTCGTCGCCGGTGGCGGCATCGTCGCCGACAGCGAACCCCTCGCCGAACTCGCCGAGACCCAGGCCAAGCTCCAGGCAATGCTGAGCGCTATCGTCCGCCCCTAGCGACGTTTCGTCCGAGACGTCAGGCCAAGGCGGAGGCGACGGCTTCGTTCAAGCGGGCGTGCACGTCGACGTTGGACGCGCGGTCGGTGCGCACGCGCACGACAGTGACCGCGTCGTCGTAGACGGCGCCGCGCAGTTGCGCGATCGACTCGACGTCGATCGCACCCAAGCCATGAGCGCCGGCGAGCGCCACCAGATCGGTGCCGTGGGGGGTGCCGAACAGCTGCTCGAAGCGCTCGGGTGACAGCTGAGTGGCTTGGGGCAGGAAGGAGAAGATGCCGCCGCCATCGTTGTCGGCGACCACGATCGTCAGCGGCAGCCTGCGAGCGGCCAGACCGGTGAGCGACGACTGGTCGTGCACGAAGGCGACGTCGCCCACGTGCACCACCGTGCGCTCGCCCGTGGCCATTGCCACGCCGACACCGGTGGAGATGATCCCGTCGATGCCGTTGGCACCGCGGTTGGAGTACACCCGCGTAGTGGCGCCGGGCATCCCGAACCACTCGAGGTCGCGCACGGGCATCGACGACGACGTGACCACATGGCCGTTGAACATGCTCAGCCAGCGGGCCACACCTGGTTCGTTCAACCCGCCCATGGTGCGCAGGGCAGCGTCGATCGCGTTCTGCGCGGCATCGTCCGCACGCTGCCACGACGCCCACCACGCAGGGTCCGTCACGGGCTGCACATGGCCCACGAGTTCGCCGCACACCGTGGACACCCGCCCGTACACGCGCTCGGTCATGATGCCCAGCGGGTCGAGGATGCGCTGTTGTGCGTGCACCTGCACCTGCACCGCGCCGCTCGCGGCCAGCCACTGCCCGAGCACCTTCGAGGCGGGCGGCTCTCCAAGGTGCAGCACCACCGAGGGCACTTGCGTCGAGGCAAACGACGACACGCGAAGCAGCGCATCGAACGAGCACACGGCCGCCGGAAGATGGCGACACCCCGACCGCGGGTCGGCCAGCACCGGCCAGCCCAACCGACTGGCGAGTTCGTTCACGGCCTCGACGTCGTCGACCCCGCGCCCCGCGACGATGAGGCCCCGCGCCGCCGAGAGCATCCCCGCCAGTTCGGCCAGATCAGGCCGCATCATGAACCAGCCCCCGTCGTCGGGCTCGGGCAGCTCCGCCGCGGGCGGCAGCGAACCGGCGGCACCGATCAGCGGTTCGCGGAACGGCAGGTTCACGTGCACGGGGCCGGGGTCGCCGTCGACCGCGCTCAGCCACCAGCCCTCTGCCCACTCACGCCAGTACGCGGCATCGACTGCCTCGGCCACACCCGGGTCGGCGAAGCAGCGCACAACTGCTCCGTACAGGTCGACCTGGTCGATCGTCTGTGGCGCACCGATCCCCTGCAGCTCGAGTGGCCGGTCGGCGGTGAGTACGAGCATGGGCACGCTCGAGAGGTCGGCCTCGACGACGGCTGCGTGGAAGTGGGTGGCCGCCGTGCCGCTCGTGCAGAGCACGGCCGCAGGCACGCCAGTGGCCAGCCCGATGCCGAGCGCGATGAACGACGCACTGCGCTCGTCGTGCACCACCTGCACGTCGAGGTCGGTGCGCGCGGCGAGCGCAAGCGCCATCGGCGTACTACGCGAACCCGGAGCGATGACCGCGTAGCGCAGCCCCATCCGCACCCACTGGTCGACCAGGGTCGCGCAGAACGTGGCCTGTAGGTCGGCGGACTGCGCAGTCATGCTTGCCACGATAGGTTCTCAGTCGTGCGGCCAACCCTCACCGTCGAAGTCTGGTCCGATGTCGTCTGCCCGTGGTGCTACATCGGCAAGCGTCGTTTCGAGAAGGCCGCCGAGGTGTTGCGCGACGAAGTCGACCTCGAAGTGGCGTACCGGCCTTACCAGCTCGACCCGCGCGCGCCGACCGGTGCCACGATGCCGGTGGAAGAGGCCTACGCCCGCAAGTTCGGTGGTCCCGAGGCAGCGCAGCGGGCGATCAACCACGTCAGCACGATCGCGACCGACGAGGGCCTCGAGTTCCACATGGACCGCGCCCTGCGGGCCAACACCCTGCTCGCCCATCGCCTCCTGTTCCTGGCCGAGGCCACGGGCCACCAAGCGGCGCTGAAGGAGCGGCTGCTGCGGGCCTACTTCTGCGACGGCCTCGACGTCGGCGACTCCGAGGTACTGGCCGGACTCGCCGGCGAGGTCGGCATGCCCCCTGACAAGGTGGTCGCGTTCCTCGCCAGCCGCGACGGCCTCGACGAGGTGAGGCAGATGATCGGCGCCGCCGACGACGCCGGCATCACCGCCGTGCCCACGTATGTGCTCGACGGCCGGTTCATGATCCCAGGGGCGCAAGACCCCGACACATTCGTCAATGTCATCCGCCGGGTGCTCGCCCGGCGTAGCGAGGAGTCGGCATGAACAGCCAGCAAGACGACCAGCAGCAGGATTGGCAACCGCTCACGGGCCCACTGGCCGCCGAGCGGCTCGGCGATCATGGTGCCCCGACCATCGTGTTCGTCCACGGCTTCACCCAGACCGGCAACTCGTGGAAGTCGATCGCCGAGCAGTTCGTCGCCCACGGGCTGCAGGCCGTGGTCGTCGACCTGCCCGGCCACGGCGGCTCGGCGCATGTGCGCGCCGACCTGCGGCGCACGGCGGACATGGTGTCGCAACTCGGCGGCCGCGGAAGCTACGTGGGTTACAGCCTCGGTGGCCGCGTGTGCCTGCACCTCGGGCTGATGTACCCGCACCTCGCCCGTTCGCTCGTGCTGATCGGCGCCCACCCGGGCATCGCCGATGCCGACGAGCGGATGGCCCGTCGCGAGTCCGACGACGCACTCGCCGAGCACCTCCTCGATGTGGGCGTGGAGGCCTTCCTCAGCGAATGGACGGCGCTGCCGCTGTTCGGCGGATTCGACGCCGGCGAGGCCGAGCGCGCCGACCGCCTGCGCAACACCGCCGAAGGCCTCGCTGCGAGCCTGCACATGGCCGGCACCGGTGAGCAGGGTTCGCTGTGGCCGCGCCTGCGCGAACTCAACATGCCGGTGCTCGCGCTCGCCGGCGAGCATGACGCGAAGTTCGCCGCCATCGCCGAGCAGATCGCCACCGCGGCACCGTCGGGACGCTGGCAACTGGTGCCGGGCGCCCATCACGCGGCCCACCTGCAGAACCCGGCTGCCGTCGTCGAGGCGATCGCCGGCGCGCTGCCCGCCTGAGCCGGCCGCCTTGCGGGTCAGCCGCTGATGGCCATCCCGGCGGCGGCGAGCAGACCGGTCACCAACTGGGCCTTGCCCGTCGCACCGAGCACGGGAATCAGGTCACGGCCGACCGCCCCGCCGCGCACAGCCTTCACCGCGGGCACAGCGACGACGATGCCCAGGAGACCGATCGCGGCCCACGGCCGGTCGACGACCGCGATCACGATCACGCTCACCTTCGCCGCGGCGAGCAACGACAGGTACAGCCAGCGGGCCTTGGAGTCGCCCAGCCGCACCGCGAGCGTGCGTTTGCCGACCTCGCGATCGGTGGGGATGTCGCGTAGGTTGTTGATCACCAGCAGCGCGCACGCCAGGCAGCCCGCCGCGCAGCCAGCCAGCCAACCGATCGCGGTGACCTGCTCGATGACGACATACATCGACCCGATCGTGGCGACGAGGCCGAAGAAAACGAACACGAACAGCTCACCGAGGCCGAGGTAGCCGTACGGCTTGGGACCGCCCGTGTACCCCCACGCGGCGAGGATCGCGGCGACGCCGACGGCGATCAGCCACCACGACGTGACGGCAGCGAGCACGACGCCGGCGACTGCGGCGAACGCAAACGCGAGCAGCGCCGCCCGTTTCACCGCACCTGGCGCGGCGAGCCCACTCGCCACCAACCGCACCGGGCCGACGCGCACCTCGTCGGTGCCGCGCACCCCGTCGCTGTAGTCGTTCGCGTAGTTCACGCCCACCTGCAGCGCGAGGCTCACCAGCAGCGCCGGCCCCACGCGCCACCACACCGGGTGTGGGCCGCCGACGGCAGCTGCGGCCCCGAGGGCAACGGGCACGACGGCAGCGGGCAGGGTGCGGGGACGGGCGCCGATCAGCCAACGGTTCATCGCCGCCATTCTCGCCTATCCTCGGCCCCGTGCCGGAGCTGGTCGCGATCGATCTCCCGGGCGGGCAGCCCTTCGTCGATGAACTGCGCCGCGCGTGGGACGCCGGTGACGCGGTGTTGCCGGTCGACCGCCGCCTTCCTCCCCCGGCTCGGGCCGCCCTGCTCGTGGCGATGGCGCCGTCGACGATCGTCGACGAACACGGCCGCCACCTCCTCGCCGGTGGCCGCCCAGTCGAACCCGGCGACGCGCTCGTGATGGCCACCAGCGGCTCCACCGGCGCACCGAAGGGTGCGGTGCTCACCCACGCGTCGATCGCCGCCTCGGCCCGGGCCACGAGCGCCCGCCTCGGTACCACCGCCGCCGACACCTGGCTGGCCTGCCTACCGCTCGCCCACGTCGGAGGCCTCTCGGTGGTCACCCGCGCACTCGTCACCGGCGCCCGCCTCGTGGTGCACGACGGCTTCGACGCCGATCGCGTGCAACGGGCGGCCCGCGACGGAGCCACTGCGGTGTCGCTCGTCGCCACGGCACTCCAGCGCATCGACCCGGCCCTGTTCCGCGTGATCGTGCTCGGTGGCGCCCGCCCGCCCGCACAGCTTCCGTCGAACGCACACACGACGTATGGCCTCACCGAGACCGGCAGTGGCGTGGTCTACGACGGCCGCCCGCTCGGCGATGTGGAGGTGAGGGTCGAGCCCGGCGGGGAGGTGCTGCTGCGCGGCCCGATGCTGCTGCGCGCGTACCGCGATGACACGACTCCGCTCGACGCCGACGGCTGGTTGCACACCGGCGACATCGGCGGCTGGCTGCCCGACGGGCGCCTCCACGTGGAGGGCCGCCGCGGCGACATGATCGTCACCGGCGGCGAGAACGTGTGGCCCGCAGCTGTCGAAGCGCTGCTCGCTGCCCACCCATCGGTCGCCGAGGTCGCGGTCGTGGGCGTGCCCGACCC
>JAYRWH010000076.1:0-57612 GCA_041918155.1 Ilumatobacteraceae bacterium
CCCGACGGCAAGGCCATGACGTGAGACGCACCACGACCGACACGACCGACAGGCTGCTGCGAGCGCTACGTCGAACCACCGGCATCGGCGACCTCGACTGGGCGACACCACCCGCCCCGCTCCACGGCGGGTTCTGGGCCGAGATGTACACCGTCGACCTTGCCGACCCACCTGCAGCGCTCGCCGGACCGCTCGTCGCCCGGATCATGCCCGACCCCCACACTGCGGCATTCGAGACCGCCATCCAGCGACACGTCCACCGGTGCGGGCTACCCGTCCCTGCCGTTCGCGCCTCCAGCGGCCCGACCAACGAACTTGACCGAGCCTGGGCTTTGATGGACCACGCACCCGGGCAACCGATGCTCAGCGGACTCACCGCGATCAGCGCCGTGCGGCGGGCGCCCACCCTCTTGCGACGCCTACCCGACCTTCTCGCCCGAGCCGCTGCCGACCTCCACCTCTGCCCCATCGACGGGCCCGACCTCGCCAACCACCATGCCCGCGCCGACATCCAGGCATTCCTCGCACGTATCGCCGAACAGGCAGCGGTCATCGGTCGCAACGACCTCGCCGCAACCGCCCGATCCCTGGCCGACCGCGCACCAGCGGGCCGAGTCATCTGCCACGGAGACCTGCACCCCTTCAATCTCCTCGTCGACGGCGACCGCTGGACCATCCTCGACTGGTCCACCGCCGTCATCGCCGACCCCCACTACGACCTCGGCTTCACCACCCTGATGCTCGCCAACCCGCCCCTCGGCGGCCCCGCCCCCGTGCGTGCCGTCGCTCGCCAGGTCGGCGGCCGGCTCGCCCGACGCTTCCTGCACACCTACGCACGCCTCAGCGACACAACGATCGACCCCGAGCGACTCGCCTGGGGGCGCTCCGTACACGCGCTGCGAGCGATCACCGAGTTGGCCACGTGGGAATCGGCCGGTCAGCTCGATGCACACGCCGGCCACCCGTGGCTCGCCCTTCGCACCGTGCTCGTAAGCGAACTCGAAAGTGTCCGACGGACACCGTGAGTCGGTGTTCTGCGAGTGGATCGATTCGAGTGCGAGCGGCACAGCGCCGGTGCGGCTCGATGCTCAGGCCACTGGTGGGCGAGGGAGGTCGACTTCCATCAGCCGTGCGATCGCGTTCCGCGGCACTCGCTTCTGGCGGCCGAGACGGACGAAGGGCAAGCCGCTGCGGCCGGCGGAGGCTTCGAACTCGACTGTCAGCTCGTACGCCTTCGAGCGGCCGAGCTGCAGCACTTCGGCCGCCTGCTCGACGGTCATGAACGGGGGAAGGTTGTCCAGCACGATCGCCTCCTTGTACCAATGCGTCAATGCCGCTATTTGCTGCGCAATGGGTCATTGACGTCAACAACTTGACGGATTGTTTTCGCGATGTGCCGAAACGGAGGCGTCAAGAGCCGGCCGCGCCGGTGGGTGTCGGCAGTTCACGGGTGGCGCACTAGCCAACAGGGGATGTCAACCAGCTGCGGATCGCTGCTCTTGGATCATGGAGCTGAGGCTGTCAGCGATGGCGGCGTCACGGTCCTGCGTAGCGTGCTGGTAGATCAACGCAGCGCGGGCGGAGGCATGACCCATCCGCGACATCAGCTCTTTGGTGCTTGCTCCAGTCGTGGCGGCCAGTGTGTTGCCGGTGTGGCGGAGGTCGTGGAACCGCAGACCGTCGGCACCCGTGGCCTTTGTCGCCCGCTTCCACGCGGTGTACAACGTCGCCCGCCGCATCGGCGCTCCGCTGGCGGTCGTGAACAGGAGCGCGTCACGTCCGTGCTCGACTGCCTCAAGCTGACGCTCGAGCTCCGGGATGATCACCTTGGGGATGGCCACGGTGCGAACCCCGGCATCGGTCTTCGGCGGGCCCAGCACGAGCGTGCCGTCGACGAGTTCTTGGTACTGCTCCTCGACTCTGACCGTGCACATCCGCAGATCGAGGTGACGACGGCGCAGCGCGCGGATCTCGCCCAGGCGCAGCCCGCAGAACGTGGCCAGCAACACTGCCGCTCGGAACTCGGGTGCGATGGCGTCGGCGAGGTCGAACACTTGCTGGATGGAGGCCACCGGCCGCTCGGCGGGGCGCTCGGTGGAGGCACCCTTCACCACGCACGGGTTGCGAACAATGATGCCGTCCTCGACCGCTGTCGCGAGCACGGCGTGCAGCAGGCGATAGCACTTGGCGATCGTGGAAGCGCCGGGCTGGCCGGCGGAGATCATGTCGGCTCGCCAACGGCGGACTCGGCTCGGGCTTATCTCGCCAAGTTCCACCTCGCCGAACACCGGAAGGATGTGGAGACGGAGCTGACCCTCGTACAGCTCACGGGTACGCGGGCGCAGCTGGGGCCGCTCGGCGAGCCACCGAGCGGCGTACGCCTCGAACTTCGTCTTGCCAGCGTCGGGGTCGATCCAGGACCCACGCTCGACGTCGGTGCGCACAGTCGCGAGAAAGGCGTCGGCCTCGCGCTTCGTTCGAAAGGTCGTCGGACCGGTGTGCCACACCAGGTCGACGCAGTACCGCGCTTGAAACCGTCCCGACGGCAACTTGCGCACGCTTCCCCACCGGCTGCGACTCATGCAGCGGATTCTAAACAGATATGGCACGGATGTGGCACGAACGATCTCTGGAGTGCCGGGACGATGGCCTCGCCGGTGTGATTATGGCCTCTGATCAGGACATTCGCGAGAGCGGGTGACGGGAATCGAACCCGCGTTCTCAGCTTGGGAAGCTGATGTTCTGCCTCTGAACTACACCCGCAGAATCGCCTCGCAGGTTATCGCTGCGTGTTCGGCCCTGCCACCGCGTCCGCGAGGATGTCGGTTGTGGAAGGACGATCGAGTGTCACGGCTGCGTAGGCGGCGGGCTGGCGCTCCCGTCGTCGCGGCGAGTGGCGCGGCCCACGAGGGCTCGAACCCGCTCCTCGTCGAATTCCGTTCAAATGATGGCCGACGCGGGCGAACCCACGGCTGCTGAGATCGACCAGCTCACTTCCGTGTACGCCTTCGCGATCCCCACCGAGCGTGCGCTACGGGCCATCGCTACGCACTCGCCGCACGGCGTCGTGGAGCTCGGCGCGGGCACGGGCTACTGGGCGTCGCTGCTCCGCGACCTCGGTGTGCCGATCGTGGCCTTCGACATCGCCCCGCCGATGTCACCCGACAACCGGTGGTTCCACTCCTCCACCGCCTGGTTCGAGGTGCAGCGGGGCGACGAGTCCGCCATCGAACCGTACGGCGACCGCACGCTGCTGCTCGTGTGGCCTACCCGCGACCAGACCTGGCCGGCGGATGCGCTCGACCGCTTCCACGCCGCGGGTGGGCGCACCGTGATCTATGTCGGTGAAGCGGCGGGCGGACAAACCGGCGACGCCCGCTTCCACGCACTGCTCGGCGCGTACGAGCACTGCGTGGCGTGCACCTACGGCGTCCACGACCTGGCCTGTGTGTGCGGCACCCGCACGATGTGGCGGCGCACCGAACGGGTGGTGCTGCCACATTGGCCCGGCCAGCACGACGACCTGCACGTGTGCGTGCGTCGCGACCTGCCGGGCGATCCGCTCGGGCGGCGGCCGGTCTGACACCGACGCCCGCGAGGCCAAGGGTCCCGCGCCGTCCAAGTAGTCTCGGCCCGTGATCCTCTCCGATGCGACCTTGCGCGAACTGATCGGCGCGGGCTACATCGTGCTCGACCCGTACGACCCCGAACTCGTGCAACCGGCCAGCGTGGATGTGCGCCTCGGCACGGAGTTCCGCGTCATGCGCAACAGCCGGCTCACCCACATCGACCCGTTCGAGAGCCAGCAGAAGCTGATGGACACGGTCACCGTGCCGGTGGGCGAGCCGTTCGTGCTGCACCCCGGCGAGTTCGCGCTCGGCCATACGGCCGAGATCATCGGCTGCCCCGACGACATCGTCGGCATCGTCAACGGCAAATCGTCGCTCGGGCGCCTCGGCATCCAGGTGCACGCGACGGCCGGCTTCATCGACCCAGGCTTCAAGGGCACGGTGGTGCTCGAGCTGTCCAACGTCGCCAACCTGCCGATCCTGCTGCGCCCTGGCATGAAGATCGCCCAGATGGTGTTCCAGAAGCTCGACCGCCCCGCCGAGCGCCCCTACGGCCACCCTGACCTGAAGAGCAAATACCAGGGCCAACAGGGCGCAGTGGCCAGCAAGTACAACCAGAACACCCTCTGATCCACCCGTCGGGTCAGAGAGCGCCCGGGCGGTCAGTGCACGACTTCGACGGACAGCATGTGCGCCTTGTTGCCGAGCTCGGCGTAGTACACGCGGTAGGTGCGCTCGGCGTGGAACTTGGCGATGTCGTCCCACATCATCGGGAAGCGCACGCCGGCCACGACGAGAGAGCGGATGTCGCTGGTGGTGTTCCAGTGCTCGCTCGGCTGGCCCTCGGCAATCTTCACCACCGGCTGGTCGGCAGCGGCCTGGTAGCGATCTGCCGAGGTGGCGTTGAGTCGGATGATGAGCACGATCACGCCGAAGCACGCAGCCAGCGCTCCTGCGGCGATGAGCAACTGGCTGCCCCCTGCACCGGGCATGAACGAGGCGAGCACCAGCGAACCGATCACGGCTCCGGCGGTGAGCACGATCAATCGCGGGACGGCCCGTCGCGAGCGGGCGGCCATCTGGCGGAAGCCTTGCTCCTGGTCGGGTGACAGCCGCCCAGAGCGGTTGGCGGCAACATCGACGGCGTCGAAGAAGAACGTCTGCGACAGGACAGGATCGATCTGGTACACGGGGGATTCCTCCGAGCGATTGCGTACCCCGCGATGGTGCGTCGCCACGAACGGCGCCGCCTGAGTAGTGACTACCCGGCCCGCTCGGCGGGATTACTCACTGGCCAGCGGCATGACGGAAGCCAGTGAGCTCCCGCGAGCAGGGCACAATGGGCTGGTGCATCGCGACGCGTGGCCGCTGGTCGGGCGTGGGGAGCTGGTGGAGACCGTCATCGGGCACCTCGCCGACCCCGCCTGTGACGGGGTGTTCCTCGTCGGCGCGCCGGGCGTCGGCGCCACCCGGGTGCTCAGCGAGGTACATGATCGGCTTGTCGCCGACCGCCCGCAATCGGTCAGCCGCCTCGTGGGTTCGCAGGCCACCCAGGGGACGCGCTTCGGCGCGCTCTCACACCTGATCCCTGGCGAGCTGGGCACTTCCACGGTGCCGCTCGACGCGATGGCGCTCTACCAGCGCATCCGGGACATGATCGGCACCCCGTCCACGCCGGCCGCTCGCTTCGTCGCCTGTGTCGACGACATCCGCTGGCTCGACGAGGGCACGCTCGGCCTGCTCACCCAGGTGCTCTCGGGCCAGCTCGCCACCCTTGTCGCCACGGTCCGCGACGACGCGGCTCTGCCCGAGGCGCTCGACACCATCGAACGCAGCTACCGCATCCGCCGGGTTCCCGTGCCGCCGTTGAGCCGTGACGACACCATCGACCTCGTTTATGCCGTGATGGACAGCGCGGTGGAGGGCACCACCCTCCACCGCCTCGCCGACGCCTGCCAGGGCAACCCGCTCTTCCTCGCCGAGATCATCGACGGCAGCACCGCCACGGGCGCGCTCGCGCCGGCGATGGGCACCTGGACGCTGGAGGGCGCCCCGACGGTGACCGCCCGCGTCGCCAGGCTCATTGACGCTCGCCTCGAGGCGGTCGGTGCCGCGGGCCGCGACCTGATGGAGTTGCTCGCGCTCGCCGAGCCGGTGGTGCTCGACGCACTCGAGGGCGCCGGGCTGTTGCACGTCGCCATCGGCCTGGAGGAGGCCGGCTTCCTCGCCACGGGTCACGAAGCGCCCTTTTCCGTCGGGGTGGCCCAACCCCTCGTTGCCGCGCAACTACGCGCCCGCATCTCGCCGCTACGCCGACGGGCGCTGCTGCCGCGGGCCATCGATCTCGTCACGGCGGGTGTCCCCGGGCGCGGCGACGCCGACGCGGTGCGGCTCGCGCTGTGGCGATTGGAGTGCGGGCAGCCGATCACCGTCGCGGAACTCGAGCGCGCGGCCGCACTCGCCCGCACGGATAACGATTTCGAGAGCACTGCTGAACTCACTGCCGCGGCGGTGCAGATCGAGCCGTCGTTCAACGCCCTGCTCTTGCAGGCCGAGGCGCTGCACGACCTGTGCCACTTCGAAGAAGCCGATGCGGTGATGCACCGCGCCGAACAACTCGTCACCGACGACCTCACCTTGCTGCGCCTCGCGGTCGTGCGCCACCGCGGCGCGCTGTGGGGTCGCCACGACGGTGACGGTTCGGTGCGCGTGCTGCAAGAGGCGATCGACGCGCTCTCGCTGCCCGTGTTGCGCGATCTCGCCCGCTCGGCGATGGCCAACGCGCTGGTGTTCAGCGGTCACCCGGCCGATGTCGATGGGGTGCTCGCCGGCTTCGAGGGCGACGGTCCGTTGGAGAACGCGTCGCAGTACTTCTCGCGCACGATCGCGGCGACGCTGGCGGGTCACACGGTGACGGCCATCGAGCTCGGCCGTGAGGGCCTTGTGCGGCGCGCGGAACTCCCCGACCAGGCACCCATCGGCCACCCCTTGCTGTCCAGCCTGGCGCTCGGTGTCGCCCTCGTCGAGCACGGGTCGTTCGCTGAAGCCGAAGCAGTGCTCGGCGCGGCCTACACGGCAGCCGTCGAGCAACGGAACCCGCAATTGCAGGTGTGGTTGGGGCTCACCCGCGGGCGCGGCAACCTCTTCGCCGGTGACATCGACGAGGCGCGCCTGTGGTTTCTCGAGGCCCGCTCTGTCTCGGACCGCATCCGCTTCACCCAGGGTGCGCGGGTGGCGCTCGCCGGCCTCGCGGCCACGGCGGCCCAACTCGGCGACCGCGACACCGCTCGCCGTGCCGCCGCGGCCCTGCTCGACATGCCCGACGACCATGGCCTGCATTGGCCCGAGCGCCGCCTCGGCCGTGCCTGGGGCGCGGTGGCCGACGACCGGCTCGCGAACGCGATCTCCGAACTACGCGCCGGGGTCGATGAGGCCCGTGCCCGCGGCGAGGTGCTGCTGCAGATCGAGTTGTTGTACGAGATGGCCCGTCTGGGGGCAGCGGCGGAGATCGCCGCCGAGTTCGCCGACGTGGCCAGCGGGGCCGACGGCCCGCTGATCGGCGCCCGCCGGGTGTTCATCGAGGGCATGGCCCGCGCCGATCTACGCGCGCTGTCGAATGCAGAGAAGCAGTTCGCCAACCTCGGTGCCTGGCTCGGGGCGGCCGAATCTGCGGCCGAACTCGGCCGGGTGCTCCAGCGCCTTGGCCGCCCGCGCGATGCCCAGGGTGCGGCGCACCGCGCCTCCCAGTACATCTCCGACGTCGCGCTGGTCCGCACGCCGCTGCTCGTCGCCTCGCCGACCCCGATCGACCTGTCGCCGCGAGAGCTGGAAGTGGCGCTCCTCGCCGCCGACGGGCACCCGAGCAAGGTGATCGCCCAACGGCTGGGCCTGTCGGTGCGCACGGTCAGCAACCATTTGCAGAACGCCTACCTGAAGCTCGGCATCTCCGGCCGCGACGACCTGGGCGACGCACTCGTGCGGACCGGGTCCTTCATACTTCCCTCAACTCCGGGCGGCAGAATGAATTGATGACGCGAGATCCGTGGGCGAGGGTTGGCGTGGTCGCCGTCGTGGGCTCGTTGATCGCATCTGGGTGTGCGACGAAACCGGCCGACGAATCCGAACCCTGCACGACCCACGCGGTGCCGGTGACGGCCGCCGACTACATGGTCTCGGTGAGCGGTGGCTACGGGTCGGGGTCGTACCAGCCGGGCGCGACGGTGCACGTGTGGTCCGCGGTGTCGACCACCGATGGAGTCGCCCAGCGGTGGAGCGGCGATGTGGGGCTCTTGGCGGAGCCCGACGAGTGGCACACCTCGTTCGTGATGCCCACCCACGATGTCTCGTTGGTGGCGAACAGCAGCGCACAGGTGCTCGCGCTCGTCGTCGAAGCGCACACTGGGGTCACATCCGTCCCCAAGACGGTTCGCTACTACTTCCCGCCGGCGATGCGCGGCGTGGTCGTTTTCAGCCACGGCACGGGCGGCGACAGCCGGTTCATCGAAGGCACGGAGTCGTTCCCGCTCGCGCTCGCTCTCGTCGCCGACGGGTACGGGGTGGTGGCCACCGAAGCGGAGGAGTCCGCGGCCGGCGATCAGAACGGTGACGGCAAGCAGCGCTGGACCACCCGCCCCGTGGCCACCAACGTCGACCTCGGGAATCTGCAGGAGCTGTTCGACGACTTCGAATCGCGTGGGTTGATCCCGGCGGGTACGCCCAAGTTCGCGTTGGGGATGTCGGCGGGAGGGGCATTCAGCCACTTCCTCGGCACCCTCGCGGCAACGCCTGTGGCCGCCGGCTTCCCCCAGCTTCGTTTCGAAGCCGTCATCTCGTACTGCGCCGATGCGACCGCGTCGAGATCAGCGTTGCTCTCGACGACACCGTCCGCGTGGTTCATGTGCGCAGACGATGACAACCCCGAAGTCTCCAACGCCGACGCGCGGGCCAATGAGGCGACGATGAGGAGCCGCGGTGTGCCCACCGACTATGTCGAACATCCCCCGTCGCCGCTCTACGACGAGCGCTTTACTCGCATCTCTGGCATCGACGCAGTCACTTCCGCGGCGATCGCTGCCGAACTTCGCGCCGCCGGGTTCGTCGACGCGGCCGGGTTCCTCACCGTTGACGGTGATGAGGTCGCCGCCCAAGTGGCCGCGAACCGAGCCGACTTCCCGGTGATCGCCACCCACCGCAGCGCCAAAGCCCTTCGCTCGCAGCTGAAGGCGATGCGCGCCGAGCACATGATGTACGCCGACTACACACACCGCACGATCGAGTGGTTCGACCGGTTCAACCCCGGTTGACCTCAGACCTGGTTGTCGGGGGCGATGGATGCCGGATCGATCCCCGCCGCCTTCGCATCCGCGTAACGCCGAGCCTGACCGATCCAGTCTTCGCGCTCGACGCGCGCATCCTGGGTGTCGGGCATGATCTCCTGGATCTGCTCCACAGTGAGCGCGGCGAGCTGCTCGAAGGTCGTGACGCCTGCGGCGTTGAGAATCTCCTGGTTCTTCGGGCCGATGCCGAGGACCAGGCGCAAGTCGTCGGCAAAGGCCACCGCGGCTGGCGCAACCGTGCGGGCGACCGGTGTCGCGACGGAAACGGCCCCCGTGGCGATCGGCGCCAACGGATTGGCCAGCGCCCGGTCGCCGGCTTCGATGGCGTCGAGCAGATGGATGGCGATGTCGGCCACCTTGACCTGATCCTCTTCCGCCCCGGCGGCCTTCACGCCGTCATCGAGCATGATGTAGCAGAACGGGCAGGCGGTGGCGACGCGGGTGGCCCCGGTACTCAGCGCTTCTTTGGCGCGCTCGTCGTTCACCTTCACGCCGACGTTCTCCTCCATCCACATGCGGGCGCCACCGGCGCCGCAGCACATGCCCTTGGTGCCATTGCGCGGCATCTCCACCACCTGGATGCCCTTGATGCTGCCGACGACCTTGCGCGGCGCCATGTAGACGTCGTTGTGGCGGCCGAGGTAGCAGCTGTCGTGGTAGGTGAGGCGCTCGTCGAGCGTGGCCTGGCTGACATCGAGCTGGCCCGAGGCGATCAGCTGCTCGAGCAGCTGGCTGTGGTGCACGACCTCGTAGGTGCCGCCGAGCTGGGGGTATTCGTTGGCGAGCGTGTTGAAGCAGTGCGGGCACTGGGTGATGATCTTGCGCACTCCCATGCCGTTGAGCATCTCGATGTTCGGCATCGCCAGCATCTGGAACAGGTACTCGTTGCCCGAGCGGCGGGCAGAGTCGCCCGTGCAGTTCTCGCTGGGGCCGAGGATCGCCACGCTGATACCGGCCCGCTTGAGCAGCTTGGCCATCGCCTGGGTGACCTTCTTGTTCTTGTCGTCGAACGAGCCGGCGCAGCCCACCCAATAGAGGTACTCGGCCTCGAAGGCCTCACCCGGATCGACCACCTGCACGTCGAGGCCCTTGCTCCAGTCGGCGCGCTCGCCCTGGTTCATGCCCCACGGGTTGCCCTGGTTCTCCATCGCGCGGTAGGCGTTGCCCAGCTCGGCGGGGAAGTTGCTCTCCATCAGCGACAGGTAGCGGCGCATGTCGAGGATCTTGTCGAGGATCTCGATGTTGACCGGGCAGATCTCGTCGCAGGCGCGACAGGTGGTGCAGCTCCACACTTCTTCGGCGGTGATGCGCTCGAACAGTGAGTTGGCGGAGATGGTGATCTCCTTGTCGGTGCTGAGCGGGGGGCTGACGTGGCCGTGCGGTGCGCTGGCGGCCATTACCTCGCCCGTCTTCAGCACGATTTCGCGCGGATCGAGCGGCTTGCCCGTGGCGTGGGCCGGGCACACGCTGGTACAGCGGCCACACATCGTGCAGGCATCGGTGTCGAGCAGCTGCTTCCAGGTGAAGTCCTCCACCACGCTGGCGCCGAAGCTCTCCAGCGAGGTCTCGGTGAGGTTCGGCATCGCCCGCATCGCACCCTTGGGGCGCTCACGGTCTTTCAGGTACATGTTCAGCGGGCTGGTGAAGATGTGGCGCAGCATCGTGATCGGCAGCAGCACCAGGAAGGCGGCAAATGCCACCACGTGTGTGCTCCACAGGATCTGGTGCCACAGGGTGAGCGTGTGCTCGGCGAGGCCGTCGAACAGGTTGCTGAGCGGGTAGCCGATGAAGCTCCACTTCTCGTGATCGGGCTGGCCGACCTCGGCGATGCGGAACGCCTCGGCGAAGAAGCCGCTGACACCGATCACGAAGAAGACCGCGAGGATGAGCGCGTGCTCGGGCTTGGTCTTGATGCGGATGCGGTACGGGCGCTGCACATAGCGGCGCACGGCGGCCCACACGATGCCGATCACGAACACGAGACCGGCGAGATCGCCGAAGAAGCTGTAGGCCTTGTAGACGTCGCCGTGCAGGAACTTGAGGCTCTCGGGCAACTGGTGGTCGACCTCGAGCATCGTGGTGACGCCGAGCAGCGCCATGAAGCCGAAGTAGATCATCGAGTGCATCAGGCCCGCGCCCGCGTCGCGCAGCAGGGTCTGCATGTAGGCGCCGGCGCGGAAGTCCTTCAGGCGGTTGACGACGTTCTTCTTGGTGAGGTTGCGCCGGTCGGGGGCGCCGCGCTCCCAGTTGCGCACCCGCTGCGAGAAGGCGAACGCGCCCCAGACGAGCAGCATCGGGATGACGGTGTAGAAGGCCACCTGGAGTGCGCCGGGGATGCCCTCGAACACCTCGCGGTTCGGCGTCTCGGAGTCGTGCCACTTCGTGAACTGGGGGATGACGCCCGACCCGATCGTGAACACCCCCATGAAGATGCCCAGGCCGATGGCCAGCTGGTGCGGCTTGAACCGCTTGAGGAGGGGGCCCTTCGGGGCCTCGGGCGCAGGAGACGTGTGCGTGCTCATAGCGCTGTTAACCCTAGTTCGCGCTCTGCCGCCGAGCCGCCTCCGTGGGCAGCGGCCGGTTCGGCCTCCCTACGGCGTGGAGCCCGTGGTGCGCAGCAGTTCGGCGCACACGTTGGTGGCGTACTTGTGCGCCGCCTCCTGATCGGCCGCAACCGGGAGGTAGTGGGCGAGGAAACCGAGGTAACCCTCGTCGTTGACGAGTGCGTCGTAGTCGGCGTCGCCCGCGGAGTCGGTGTACTCGTCGATGAGCGCGTGGTAGCGCAAATACCACAAGTCGGTGAAGGCGGCCCACCGATCAACCGAGTCGAGTACGACGGCCGGCGTGCGACCGGGCAATGGCTCGAGCGCGGCCAGCACGTCGTCGCGGCCGAGCCCGAGCTTCTCGAACTCGTACGTCTTGCCCCACGCCTCCGTGCACACCGGGCCGAAGTCCTCGTAATAGTCGGCCGGGTCGCCGTACATCGGGTCGGGAACGAAGCCGTCGTGCGCCGTCAACCACGCCTGCACCTCGGCCTCGCTGGCGACGGCGAGCGTCGTGGCCGGGGCGGGGTCGAGGGAGGTGGCGGGTGCCTCGGTGGAGCGCGTGGCCGTCGTGGTGGCCGGTTCGCCCCCGGCGCCGCCACCGCCGGTGCACAACCCGGAGGGCACGGTGAGCACGTCGCCGGGGTAGAGCGGGTGCTTCTCGCCATCGGCCCAGGAGTTGGCCGCGACGAGCGCGGCCACCGCGGTGCAGTACCGCTGGGAAATGGCCCACAGCGAATCGCCGCTCACCACCGTGTAGGCCTGGGTTGCCGCAGGAGTGCCGCTCGCGGGGAGGGCCGCCGTGGTGCCCGTGCCGGCCGCCGAGGCGATCCGCTCGCTGCCCTTGTCGCCCTCGCAGGCGGCGAGGGGGAACAGGCAGATGGTGAGCGCCAACCCGATTCGTCGCATGGCCCGAGCGTAGGCGCGGGGTGTCACGCGGTACCTTGAGGTCGGCGGCCGATGCGGCCCGAGCCGCCCACCGGGCACCCCTCAGGGGGTGGAGCCGCGGGTCTGCTTCAGGCTGGTGCACACGTCGGTGACCCAGTACTTCGCCGCGAACTGTTCGTCGCCGACCGATTCGTAGGCCGTCAGCACTTGCAGGTAATCCGTGTCGTTGAACAGGATCCGGTAGAACGTGTCAGTGTCGGGGTACATCGGATGCTCGGCCTGGATGCGGCCACGGACGTCGACGTAGATCGGGTACCACTGCTGCGAGAACGGCTCCCACAGGTCGATCTTGGCGATCACGTCGGCGGGCACGGCCGCCAGCGGGGCCAGCGCCTCGAGCAGCGCGGCCTTGCTCGAACCTTGCACCGCGAACGCCTGGGCCGCCCAGTAGGCGGAGTAACAGACCGGGCCCCAGTCGACATGGTCGGGTGTGTTCTGGTCGAACGGGTCCGTGATGACATGTTCGTCCAGGTAAGACGCCAGATACTTGTTGGGTGGCACGGTCGTCGTGGTGTACGGCTCGGTGATCACCGGGCAGCCGGGGCCGGGCACCAGGATCACGTCACCGGGGTAGATCGGGTGGTCGAGACCTTCCGGCCACCCGTTGAGCGCCGCGATCTCGGTGGCGAGGGTGCAGAAGCGATCGGCGATCGCATACAGCGAGTCGCCGCGGTCGATCGTGTAGTGCAGATCGGGGACAGCCGTGGTGCTCGGCCCAGGAGCCGTGGTCGTGGTGGTGAAGCCGACGACGACGGACGTCGGTGCGCCGCCGCCGTCGTCGCCGTCGCTGCACGCGACCACGAGCGCGGGCGTGCACAGCACGACCAGCGCTCGGCCGAGCCGCGGCATCACAGGGGGACTGGGTCAGCCGAAGTACTGGCGGTCGAGGTCGCGGATGCGGCCTGCCAGTGCTGCGAGCAACTTGTGCGCCAGCGCGGGTACATCGTCGAGCACACCCATGAAGTGACGCTGGTCGAGCAGCAGCAGGTTGCAGTCGGACTCGCACACGACGGTGGCGGTGCGCGGCCCGTGATCGAGCAACGACAGCTCGCCCACGACAGTGCCGGGCCCGAACGAGCCGACCTTCTTGCCGTTGCGCTTCACGGCGACGGTGCCTTCCAGGACGATGAACGCTTCGCGGCCGGTCTGGCCCTGGTCGACGATGAGTGAGCCCGCGGGCATCTTGATCTCGTCGCTCGCGCGGGCGATCTTCTCAAGATCCTTCGTGGAGCAACCCTGGAACAGACTGACGTTGCGGAGGTGCTCGAGGTACGCCTTTTTGCTAGCCATAAGACCAGCGTAGCCCGCTCGTGAACATGCGCGTACGCCATTGCCGCGTGCGCTCGGTCACGCGCCGAATCTGAGCAGTCCCGGATCAGCCCTTCGACTGGTTGGCGACTGCCGCCGCGGCCGCGGCGATCGCCTCCTGGTCGCCGAGGTATTGAGCACTCGTGACGCACAGCCGGTCGTCGAAGGTGTACTGGCGCGGCGCACCCGTAGGGATGTTCAGCTCGGCGATGTCGTCCTTCGACACACCCTCGAGATGTATCACGAGCGCGCGCAGCGAGTTGCCGTGGGCAGTGATGAGCACGTTCTGGCCATTGAGCAGTTGCGGCGCCACGGTGTCGTGCCAGTACGGCAAGACGCGCAGCACGACATCGGCGAGGCACTCGCTGGCCGGCAGCACATCGGGAGGTAGCAGCCGGTAGCGCGAATCGTTGATCGGGTGCTCCGGGCTGTCGGTCGGCACGGGCGGCGGTGGCACGTCGTAGCTACGCCGCCACAGGTGGGTCTGCTGCTCGCCGTGGCGGGCGGTGGTTTCCTTCTTGTCGAGCCCTTGCAGTGCGCCGTAGTGGCGTTCGTTGAGTCGCCAATGGCGTTGCACCGGCAGCCACACCTGGCCCATCTCGGCGAGCGCGAGGTTGCAGGTCACCACCGCCCTCGTGAGCACCGACGTGTGGGCGATGTCGAAGCGCAACCCAGCCTCCGCCATCGTGCGCCCCGCGGCGGGGGCTTCGGTGAAGCCCTTGTCGCTGAGCGGCACGTCGTGCCAGCCGGTGAACAGGTTGAGCTGGTTCCACGTGCTCTCGCCGTGGCGGAGGATGACGAGCGTGCCGGTCATGCCTCAAGGCTACGGAGAGTGCGGGTGGTGTGCGAAACCACGGCCTGTCGGGGACGTGGTAACGAGCTCGACGCTCGCGTCGAGACCGCTGCGATCCGGTCGGTTGCGCAGCTCGACCGTGGCCCCGCTCAGCTCGGCGAGGTGCCGCACGATGGCGAGGCCGATCCCCGACCCGCCGTGTGGAGCGTCCGGCGCGCGCCAGAAGCGGTCGAACGCATGGGCGAGGTGTTCGGGCTTCATCCCCGGACCCTCGTCGATGACATGTACCGAGATCCGGTCGCCGTTGCGCACGGCGCCGATCGTGATCGTCGTGCCCTCGCCGCACACCCCGAGCGCGTTGTCGACATAGTTGTCGATGATCTGCTCGAGGGCGTTCGGTACGGCGTTGGCGACCAGGCTCTCCTCCACTGCGGTGAGCAGGCGCACGCCACGCTCCTCGGCGAACGGCGACCACACCTCCGCGCGTTCGCGCACCATCGCCGTCACATCGATCTCGACCGTGTCGAGTGCTGCCCCGTCCGAGCGGGCGATGAGCAGCAGACCCTCCACGAGCCGTTGCAGCCGCTCGGTCTCTGCGCCGGCGGCCTCGATGCGTTCGCGGGCACCCTCCGGATCGGTGTCGACGATCGACGCCGCGCGTTCGAGCTGCAAGCGCAGCGCGGTGAGCGGAGTGCGGAGCTGATGGGAGGCATCACCGGCGAACGCCTTCTGCTTGGCAACCAGGCCGGCGATGCGTTCGGTCATCGTGTTGAACGAGCCGGCCAGGCTGCGCACCTCGCGCGGCCCAGTGGTGGTGTCGGCGCGCTCGGCGAAGTCACCCGCGGCCAGGTGCTCGGTGGTGTGCTGCAGCCGCCGCAACGGGGAGGTGATGTTGCTCGCGAGCACGAGCGCGGCGAGCACGGCGCCGAACAGGGAGATGCCGAACACCACGAGCAGGCCGCGCGCCTTCTCGTCCGCGGCCTGATCGATCACCGACGCGCTGAACGTGATGCGTACCACTCCCGCGACCTTGGCCCCCGACAGGACGGGGATCGCGACATAGACGATGTTGCCGCCTGCGGTGTCGGAGCGGCGTTCACCCGAAGCCCGCTTCGTGGCGAGCGCGAGCTGGATCTCGGGCCGGGTAGAGAAGTCCTCGCCGATCTTGTCGCGCGGATCGGTGGCCGCGACCACCAGCCCGGTCGCGTCGGTGACCACGACGCGCGCGCCTTCGCGGTTGGCGTAGATCTTGATCGACTTCTCCAGGTTGGCGAGCGTCTCGGTGTCGGATTCACCGGTGAGGACGTTCTCCGCCGCGCCGCCGAGGATGAACGCGTCGCGCTCGAGCCTCGTGATCAAGCGCTCGCTCTCCACGCGGCGCAGGTAGCCGGCGAGCGGTACGTCCTGGGCGACGAGCACCATCGTCAGCAGGCCCGACATGGCGAGCAGGAGGCGCCACTTCATCGGGTCACGCCGGTGGCTCGAGTCGGAAACCGACCCCGCGCACGGCCTGGATCCATTCGTGCTGGCCGAGTTTCTTGCGCAGCGAGGCCACGTGGGCGTCGACCGTCTTGGTCGGCCCGTACCAGTGGGCGTCCCAGACGTTCTCGAGGATCTCGGTACGCGTCCGCACCGCGCCGATGTCGGTGGCGAGAAAGGCGAGTAGGTCGAACTCCTTCGCCGTGAGTTGCGCCTCTTCGCCGTTGATGTGGACGCGGCGAGTGCGGCGGTCGATCGTCAGCGCCCCGACCTGCTGTGGCGCGGCGATGCCGTCAGGCGGGGTGTCGCTCAGTTGCTCGACGGTGCGCCGGCCGACGGCGCGGATGCGCGCGACCAGCTCGCGGAAGCTGAATGGCTTGGTGATGTAATCGTCGGCGCCGAGTTCGAGCCCGAGCACCCGGTCGAACTCTTCGGCCCGCGCGGTGAGCATGATGATCGGCACTGCGGTCCGTTGGCGCAATTGGCGGCACACGTCGCGCCCATCCATGTCGGGCAGGCCGAGATCAAGCAGCACCATGTCGTAGCCATGCGCAGCGAGGGCGTCGGCGCCGTTGCCGGCGTGGGTGACCTCGAACCCTTCGGCAGTGAGGCCATCGATCACCGAGCCGGCAATCGACCGGTCGTCCTCTACCAGCAGGATCTTCACGGCGCCATTCTGACCCACGGTCGGTGCAGAACGTCGGCCTTGGCCCGATGACGTGGTCGAATTGGACGAATCTTGGACGAGGGTGGGCCGCCCGTTGGACAGCCGCGTCGTACGCTGAGATTCGGATGAAGGCCCGCATCACCACGATCCTGTCGCTCACGGGAGTGCTCGTAGCAGGTTCGGCCGCGGCGATGGTCAACACCCAGGTGCTGCAGCCCAGCACCACCCAGCCGCCCGGGGCCGAGGCAGTGGTCAACCTCGCGGAGCCCGTCGGCGTCTCGACGGTTCCTCAACAGGCCGTTTCGGCAGAGCCGGCAACCGAGGCGGTGTATCAGATCAGTACCGCCGGTGTCGTCACGCTCGACACCTCGGGTGATGTGCTCACCGTCCTCGCGACGGTGCCCAACGCCGGGTGGTCGGTCACCAGCGTCACCAACTCGGGTACCAATGTGGCCGTCGTGTTCCAGCAGGGTACGACAGTCGTCGAGTTCGACGCGTCGTTCGTGAGAGGCGTCGTCAGCACCAATGTCGTCGCGTCGCAGGTAGTGACCACCGAAGCTGCCGAACCCAACGAACCTAACGAACCCGCCGAACGCGCCGAACCGGCCGAACCTGGCGGCGCGGGTGACGACGGTGTCGAGGTGTCGGCCCCGACGACGACTACCCCTCACCACCCGATCGGTTCGAACACCACCACCACCACGACCACGACCACCGAGCACGAATCTGACCACGACGACGACGACGACACGGAGCACGACGACGACTGAGTGGTGGGTGCCGGCGCGATCACTCCCGTCTCGTCGCCGGCGCCCACCAGTCAGCCGATGAGGCCTGGTGCAGACCCGGTCCTTGGGCCGTGTCGGGGGTACCTCCAGCGGGCGTACGCTCGGCTCATGAGGACCGCGTTGTTGGAGGATCTCGCCAGCCGGACGGTGGGGTTGGTCGACGACGGACTGTTCAAGACCGAGCGGGTGATCACCTCGCCGCAGAACAGCCACATTCGTCTCGCGGACGGGACAGACGTGGTGAATCTCTGCGCCAACAACTACCTCGGCCTGGCCGATCACCCCGCGCTCGTACAGGCCGCGCACGAGGGGCTCGATCGCTACGGCTATGGCATGGCCTCGGTGCGGTTCATCTGTGGCACCCAGACCGTTCACAAGCAGCTGGAGGCCCGGCTCAGCGCGTTCTTGGGCACCGACGACACCATCCTGTACTCGTCGTGCTTCGACGCCAACGGCGGTCTGTTCGAGACGATCCTCGACGAACCCGACGTCGTCATCTCCGACAGCCTCAACCACGCCTCGATCATCGACGGCATCCGCCTCAGCCGCGCCCAACGGATGCGTTACGACAACAACGACATGGCGCAGCTCGAGCAGTGCCTGCGCGACGCGGCCGGCGCGCGCTACCGCTTGATCGCCACCGACGGCGTGTTCTCGATGGACGGTGTGATCGCCAACCTCTCGGCGATCTGCGATCTTGCCGAGCGGTACGACGCGATGGTGATGGTGGACGATTCGCACGCAGTGGGTTTCGTGGGCGCGCACGGCAAGGGGACACCGGAGTTCCGCGAGGTGATCGGCCGCGTCGACATCCTCACCGGCACCCTCGGCAAGGCGCTCGGTGGGGCAAGTGGGGGCTACACCAGCGGTGGCCGCGAAGTCATCGACTGGCTGCGCCAGCGGTCGCGGCCGTACCTGTTCAGCAACTCGCTCGCTCCCGCGATCGCGGCTACCACGCTGCGCGCCCTCGACCTGCTGGAGGAGAGCGATGGCTTGCGTACCCAACTGGAACGCAACGCCCAGCGCTTCCGCGCGGCGATGGGCGCCGCCGGGTTCACACTTGCGGGCGCGGGCCACCCGATCATCCCGGTGATGGTCGGCGACGCGAAGGTGGCCGGCGAGATGGCCGCCCGGCTGCTCGCGCTGGGCCTCTACGTGGTCGCGTTCAGCTTCCCGGTGGTGCCCCAGGGCACGGCCCGCATCCGCACGCAGATGTCCGCCGCGCACAGCGACGACGACATCGATCGCGCGGTGGCGGCATTCGTACAGGTCGGGCGGGAGATGGGGGTCGTGTCATGAGCGCCGCGAAGAAGTCGATGCGCGCGTTGGTGAAGGCGCATCGCGAACCCGGGTTGTGGTTGCAGGACGTACCGGTGCCGACCGTCGGTGACGGCGACGTGATGATTCGGGTGCACAAGACGAGCATCTGCGGCACGGACCTGCACATCTATCACTGGGATGCCTGGGCACAGGCCACCATCCCGGTGCCGATGGTGGTTGGCCACGAGTTCATGGGCGAGATCGCCGCGCTCGGCGCCGGGGTGAAGGGCCTCGAGATGGGCCAGCGCGTGGCCGGCGAGGGCCATGTCACGTGCGGTCACTGCCGCAACTGCAAGGGCGGCCGCCGTGAGTTCTGCCACAACCACACCGGCGTCGGTGTCACCCGCCCCGGCGCGTTCGCGGAGTACGTCGTGATCCCCGCGCAGAACGTGTTCGTGGTGCCCCCGCACATCACCGACGACGTTGCCGCCGTACTCGACCCGCTCGGCAACGCCACCCACACCGCGTTGCGCTTCGACGTCGTCGGCGAAGACGTGCTCATCACCGGGGCTGGCCCGATCGGGGTGCTCGCTGCCGCGATCGTGCGCCACATCGGCGCCCGCCATGTCGTGGTCACCGACATCAACCCGTACCGGCTCAACATGGCCGCCGCGCACGGCGCCAGCCGCGCGGTGGACGTGCGCACGCAACAACTCGCGCCGGTGATGGAGTCGCTCGGCATGACCGAGGGGTTCGACGTCGGCCTGGAGATGTCGGGTGCCGAGGCCGCGTTCAACCAGATGCTCGACGCGATGAACCACGGTGGTCGCATTGCCGTGCTCGGCATCCCTGCCGGGCCGATGACGCTCGACATCAACGACGTGATCTTCAAGGGCCTGGAGGTGCAGGGCATCTACGGCCGGCGCATCTTCGAGACGTGGTACAAGATGGCCGCGATGCTGCAGAGCGGCCTCGACGTCAGCGGCATCGTCACCCACCGCTTCGCCGCCGGTGCCTACGAGGAAGCGTTCTCCATCGTGCACCGGGGTGAATGCGGCAAGGTGATCCTCGACTGGGCCTGAGGCAAAACCTGAGTCATCGTAACTCAAGTTTTCTGCCAGGCAGGTTGGTGCCGCTGGGGCGCAGCCCGTAGGCTTGCGCGTAGATCGCTCAACATCACCCGCTCATCAGAAGGAGCACCCCATGTCCAAGGCAGTCGGTATCGACCTCGGCACCACCAACTCCGTCGTCGCCGTGCTCGAAGCCGGCGACCCGGTGGTCATCCCCAACTCCGAAGGCGCCCGCACCACCCCCTCGGTGGTTGCGTTCAGCAAGGCCGGCGAGGTGCTCGTCGGTGAGGTCGCCAAGCGTCAGGCGATCACCAACCCGGACCGCACGTTCCGCAGCATCAAGCGTCACATGGGCGAGAGCTGGAAGAGCGACGATGTCGACGGCAAGCGCTACACCCCCCAGGAGATCAGCGCCCGGACGCTGATGAAGCTCAAGCGCGACGCCGAGGCCTACCTCGGCGTGCCGGTCACTCAGGCCGTCATCACCGTGCCTGCCTACTTTGACGATGCGCAGCGCACCGCCACCAAGGAAGCCGGCCAGATCGCGGGGCTCGAGGTGCTGCGCATCATCAACGAGCCCACCGCCGCCGCCCTCGCCTATGGCCTCGACAAGGGCAGCGAGGACGAGAAGGTACTCGTGTTCGACCTCGGCGGCGGCACGTTCGACGTGTCGGTGCTCGAGATCGGCGACGGCGTGTTCGAGGTGAAGAGCACCCACGGCGACACCCACCTCGGTGGCGACGACTGGGATCAGCGCATCATCGACTGGCTGGTGAAGGAGTTCAAGGCCAAGCACGGTGTCGATCTCGCCGCCGATCGCATGGCCACGCAGCGCCTCAAGGAGGCCGCGGAGAAGGCCAAGATCGAGCTCAGCCAGGTCAACACCACCCAGGTCAACCTGCCGTTCATCACCGCCACCGCCGAGGGCCCGCTGCACCTCGACGAGTCGCTGACGCGGGCCAAGTTCCAGGAGATGACCGCCGACCTCATCGAGCGCTGCCGGGTCCCCTTCGAGCAGGCGCTGAAGGATGCCGGCATCAGCAAGGGCGAGCTCAACCACGTCATCCTCGTGGGTGGTTCCACCCGCATGCCCGCGGTCACCGATCTCGTGCAGTCGATGACCGGCAAGGAGCCGAACAAGTCGGTCAACCCCGACGAGGTCGTGGCCGTCGGTGCCGCCATCCAGGCTGGTGTGCTGCGCGGCGACGTGAAGGACATCCTGTTGCTGGACGTCACCCCGCTGTCGCTCGGCATCGAGACCAAGGGCGGCGTGATGACCAAGCTCATCGAGCGCAACACCACGATCCCCACCAAGCGCACCGAGGTGTTCACTACCGCCGATGACATGCAGCCCAGTGTGGAGATCCACGTCCTGCAGGGCGAGCGCGAGATGGCTGCCTACAACAAGACGCTCGGCAAGTTCCAGCTCGTCGACCTGCCGCCCGCCCCGCGTGGCGTGCCCCAGATCGAGGTCACCTTCGACATCGACGCCAACGGCATCGTGCACGTGAGCGCGAAGGATCGCGCCACGAACAAGACCCAGAGCATGACGATCACCGGTCAGAGCACGCTCGACAAGAAGGACATCGACCAGATGGTGCGCGATGCCGAGGCCCACGCCGAGGAAGACCGTCAGCGTCGCGAAGAGGCCGAGATCCGCAACAACGCCGACTCGCTCGTGTACCAGATGGAGAAGGTGCTGCGCGACAACGCCGACAAGGTCGACGAGGCCGACAAGACCGCGATCCAGGGCCCGATCGACACGCTGAAGACCGCGCTCAACGGCAACGACATGGCCGCCATCAAGTCGGCGCACGAGGCGCTCATGCAGGCCAGCCAGAGCTTCAGTCAGAAGCTGTACGAGAAGGCCGCGGCCGAGAATGCCGAAGGCACGTCAGCTGCGCACTCGCACGGCAACCCCGGCGCCGACGACGACATCATCGACGCCGAGATCGTCGACGACGAGCCGAAAGGCTGAGCGCCATGAGCGATCAGCCCGACCTGCCCGACGACCTCGATCCACAGACGGTCGCCGACATCGACGCGGCGCTGGCCGCGGTCGATGCCGAGCAGGTGGCCGCGGCAGAGGATGCGGTCGAGCTCGATGTGCAGGCATTGCTCACCGAGCGCGACTCGTACAAGGACGTCGCGATGCGCCTGCAGGCGGATTTCGACAACTACCGCAAGCGTGTTGCTGCGCAGCAGGCCGATGAGGTGCAGCGCGCCACGGGCAAGATGGCCGAGGCCATGCTGCCCGTGCTCGATGCCTGCGAGGCCGCGTTCGTGCAGCACCCCGCCGAGGTCGAGCCGATCTTCAACCTGCTGCTCGGTGAGTTGAAGAAACTCGGCCTGGAGAGCATGAACCTCCACGAGCAGCCCTTCGACCCCAACCTCGCCGAGGCCGTGTTGCACGAGCCCGGCGACGCAGGCGAGCCGGTGGTCAGCGAAGTGCTGCGCAGTGGCTACACCTGGAAGGGCCGCGTGCTCCGCGCGGCCATGGTGAAGGTTCGCGGCTGACGTTCCCGTCGCATTGTCGGCGAGAGGAGGTGGACCCTGATGGCAGCCCAACGTGAGTGGTACGAGAAGGACTACTACAAGGTGCTCGGCGTCGCCGCCGACGCCGACCCGAAGGCAATCACCAAGGCCTATCGCAAACTTGCCCGGGGCACCCATCCCGACACCCACCCCGGCGACGACGCGGCGGAGGAGCGGTTCAAGGAGGTCAGCGCGGCCTACGACGTGCTCGGCGACGAGGCCAAGCGCAAGGAGTACGACGAGGTGCGCCGCCTCGGCCCGATGGGTGGCATGGCCGGCGCGGGTGGCTTCGGCCCGGGCGCTCCCGGTGGGCCCGGTGGCCCCGGCGGATTCAACTTCAACGTCGGCGCCGATGGCCTCGGGGACTTGCTCGGCCAGATGTTCGGGCGAGGCGGGCGAGGCGGCCGCGGAGGCGGTGCGTCGGCATCGGCTGGGCCCCAGCGCGGCGCCGATGTGGAGGCGACGCTCACCCTCGACTTCGTCGATGCCGCGCGGGGTCTCACCACCACGCTGTACCTCACCAGCGATGCCCAGTGCAGCACGTGTCACGGCAGCGGGGCCAAGCCCGGCACGCAGCCCCGGGTCTGCTCGCAGTGCGGCGGGCGCGGTGTGCTCGACGACAACCAGGGCATGTTCTCCTTTTCCACTCCGTGCCGCGTCTGTGGTGGTGGCGGCGTCGTCATCGACCAGCCGTGCCCCACGTGCCACGGTTCGCGCATCGAGCACCGGCCGCGCGAGGTGCAGGCCCGCATTCCCGCGGGTGTCGACGACCGCCAGCGCATCCGCCTGCGCGGTCGCGGCGCGCCGGGGCGCAACGGTGGCCCGGCGGGCGATCTGATCGTCGAGTGCCACGTCACGCCGCACCCCCAGTTCGGTCGCCAGGGCCACGACCTCACGATGCGCGTACCGATCACATTCGCCGAGGCCGCGCTCGGCGGCGAGATCGAGGTGGCCACACTCGACGGGCCGGCGGTCACCTTGCGGATCAAGGCGGGCACCCAGTCCGGCAGCCGCCACCGCGTGAAGGGCAAGGGGCTCGCCATCACCAAGGGCGGCGCCACCACCGCCGGCGACCTCATCGTCACCACCGACATCCATGTGCCCACCCACCTCACCGCCGAGCAGAGGGCAGCCGTCGAGGCCTTCGCCGCGGCGACTACGGTGTCACCACGGAACTCGACGAAAGGGGCCTGACCGATGCGATCACGTGATCACGCCGTCTACGTCATCTCCGTCGCCGCCGAGCTCGCGGGTATGCACCCCCAGACTCTGCGCATCTACGAGCGTCGCGGCCTCGTGCAGCCGGCGCGCACGCAGGGCGGCAATCGCCGCTACAGCGACATCGACATCGATCGCCTGCGCCGCATCAGCGACCTCGCCGCCGAGGGCATGAACCTCGAAGGCATCCGCCGCGTGATGGATCTCGAACTCGAGAACGAGCGCCTGCGCGCCGAGATCAACGAGTTGAAGATCATCGCCGCCGACGCGTTCGCCGAGGCCCAGCGTCGCCACCCGCGCCGCGACCTCGTGCCGGTCCGCCAGGAGATCACCATCTTCGGCGGCAAGCGGTTGGGCAGCAGCTGAGTCCGGGCCTCCTGGGAACCGCCCTCAGCTCGCGATCTGGGGCGGACTTGTCCCGGAATCCGGAACGGAATCGCCCCAGAAGCCGAAAGGGAACGGATCAGCCCCGGCTCAGTACTCGGCGCTGAGGATGTCGATCGCGCTGCGGACCCAGTCGGCCAGGTCGAGCGTGCCCAGCTGGGCGCGACCGACCTTGGCCGGGTCGAGCGGCGCGTCGGGCGCGTCGGGCGGCGCAGTGCCGAGGAACGCGATCCACTCCTCACGCTCCCACGGTGGCGTCGGCTCCGGCGTCGCCCGCACCCGAGTGACCGGCGCAGGCTCGGTAGCTGGCGCAACCGGCTCGCCGGTGCGCGCGATTCGCAGGTGGCGCTCACCCGTACGGGCGGCGCGCGAGCCCACGCGCGCGCGGCCTTCGCCCTCGCCGCCGGAGCTGGTGCAGCGCCACTCGACGAGCAGCTCCGGGCGCACGATGAGTTCGTTGGCGAACGCGAGCAGGGCGGCGATGGCGTGCTTGCACGGGTCGTCCCAGTCGGGGCAGCTGCAGCTGACGGTGAGATCGTCGGCCTCGGGGCTGAGCCGGTTGATGTGCTGGCGGAAGGCCTCGGGCGAGCCGAGCACCGGCCGTTCGATCGTGGCCACGGCGATGATCACCTGGTACGGCGCCTCGCGGCTGCCGGTGACGTTGGCGACGAGGCGGCCCGGCGAGATCTGCAGGCGGGTGACGGCCCGCTCGCCCACGTACGCCTTGCCGCGGCGGAAGCGCGCGGGATCGGCCATGCCGGCGACGGCGACGGACAGCAGGGTGCTCGCCAACTTGCCCACCGCGTGGGGCTGGCCGTGGAACTGGCCGGGAACGACGATGACGCTCACAGCGGGCGCACCTTGGAGTGGTCGAGCACGACGAGCGACTTGAGGTCGTCGGTGCTCAGCTCGCTGAGCCACGCCTCGCCGGTGGTGCCCACCACCGCGTCGGCCAGCTTGCGCTTGTCGTTGATGAGCGCGTCGATGCGTTCTTCCACCGTGCCCTCGCACACCAACTTGTGCACGAACACCGAGCGCGACTGGCCGATGCGCCACGCACGGTCGGTGGCCTGATCCTCCACCGCCGGGTTCCACCAGCGGTCGTAGTGCACCACCCGCGACGCGGCGGTGAGGTTCAGGCCGGTGCCGCCCGCCTTCAGCGAGACGAGCAGCAGCGGCGACGGCGACGTGCTCGCTTGGAACGACTGCACCATCTTGTCGCGGTTGGACTTGGACACTCCGCCGTGGAGGAACGGCACGCTCTGCCCGAAGCGCTCGTGTAGGTGCTGCTGCAACAACAGGCCCATCTCGCGGAATTGGGTGAACACGAGCGCCTGCTCGCCGGCGTCGAGCAAGTCGGTGACCAGCTCGTCGAAGCGGTGCAGCTTGCCCGAGCGCCCGGCCAGCTTCGAGCCGTCGCCGAGCGCGTGCGCAGGGTGGTTGCAGATCTGCTTCAGCCGGGTGAGCGCGGCGAGCACGAGGCCGCGGCGGCGCATGCCCGTCTCCTGCTGCGCGTCGAGCAGCAACTGGTCGACCACGGCTTGGTACATGTGCGCCTGCTCGCGGGTGAGCGTGGCCCACGCCACCTGCTCGACCTTGTCGGGCAAGTCGGGCACGAGCGACTTGTCGGCCTTCGTGCGCCGCAGGAGGAATGGGCCGGTGAGGCGGCGCAGCTCGTGGGCCGCGGCCTCCTCGTGCTCGCGCTCGATCGGGTTGACGAACTGGCGGCGGAACTGGGCCATGCTGCCGAGCAGACCCGGGGCCACCACCTGGAAGATGCTCCACAGCTCGCTGAGCCGGTTCTCCACCGGGGTGCCGGTGAGCGCGATGTGCTGGCCGGCCTTGATCGCGCGCATCGCCCGCGCGGTGCGGGTGTCCGGGTTCTTCACCGCCTGGGCCTCGTCGAGCACGACCGTGGCCCACGGTACGGCCTGCATCGAATCGAGGTCGCGTGTGGCGACGTGATACGTGGTGACGACGAGATCGTGTGCCGCCACCTCGTGCACGAACTCGGCGGAGTGGGCGCGGCCGGTGCCGTGGTGCACCATCACCCGCATGAGCGGCGTGAAGCGCGCGGACTCGGACTCCCAGTTGCGCACCACCGACAAGGGGCACACGACGAGGTGTGGCCCGGGCAGGCCGGCGAGGTGGGCGAGCGTGGTGGGCGTCTTGCCGAGGCCCATGTCGTCGGCCAGGCAGCCGCCGAGGCCGAGTCGGTGGAGGAACTGCAGCCAGCCCAGGCCACGCCGCTGGTAGGGGCGCAGGGTGGCGACGAAGCCCTCGGGCACCTCTCCCTCGGCGAGCGCATCGTCGGGCAGGCCTGCGAGCAGTTGGCCGGCCCAGCCCGTGGCCTGCACGAGATCGGTGGCCGCGGTGGCCTCCTCGAAGCCGGCGGCCTCGAGCTCGCGCTGCAGTTCGGCCGCGAGCGTCAGCAGCTCGAGCGCGCCGAGTTCGCCGTGCTCGCGCCGGTGCACCTGCAAGTTGGCCAGCGCTCGCCGGGCCTCGGTGCGATCGATCTGCACCCAGCGGCCGCCGACCTCGATGAGGTTCGCCCCGTCTTCCGCAGCACGCGCGAGGACCTCGTCGGAGACGGGCGTGTCGTCGACCACGACCTGCCAATCCATCAGCGCGCTCGCGGCGAAGCGGCCGCTGCTGTTGCCCTCTTTGGGCTGGGCGGTGCCCCGGGTGGTGGGCTTGCGGCGGGTGAGCTTCTCCGGGGCCACGAATTCGACACCGGCGATCGCCAGCGCCTCGCTGCTCTCCAACGCGGCCGCCGCGACTTCGACATCGACACCGTGGGACGGCTCGCCGAGCCACGCCGTCAGCTCGGGCACCGCCGCGCCGATCGCCTCGGAGGCCTCGTGCAGCTGGTGCTGGAGGAGGTGGTGAAAGCGACCGGCGATCGCCATCGCCGCCGGCGCGCCGGCATGCAGATCATCTGCGGTGCACCAGCGGCTGCGATCGTCGACATCGACGAGTTCGAGCGTGAGCGGCCATGTTGAGCCGGAGAGGGCCGCGTCGGGCAGATCGTCGTCGGGCAGGCCGAGACGCAGGCGCACGCGCACGATCGGCTCGCCCGCGGCACGCCGGCCGATCGTGCCGAGCTCGCCACCGATGTGGGCCACGGCCTCGCCCAGCTCGGTGGAGACGGGGAACTGGCCGTGCTCGGCGGTGAGCGCGCGCCCCACCAGGCGCAGCGCCCGGCCGTTGATCGAGCGGCTGTCGGCGAGGGGCGCGGGCCAGCCGCGGGCCGCGAGGGAGAGCCGACACAAGCGATCGACGAGGGTGTGCAGGATCGCGGCGCCGTCCACCGGCCCACCGGCGGCCACCACCGGTGGCACCGCGCTGAGCAGGTCGTGGGCCGCGGCGACGTCGTCGGCCAGTGGCTGCCACTCGGCCAGCCACCACGCCGAGCTGTTGTTGACCGTGCCCATGTGGGTGAGCACCGGCAGTACGCGGCCGCGGACGACGAGTTGGGTGGCGTACTTGTGGACCGCGCCGAACCAGGCCAGCGACGGGCTGACCTCGGCCCGCAACGCGTCGAGGTCGCCGAGCGTGGCCAGCGTTGCCGCGTCGAGTTGCTGGCACATCACCTGCGCGGGCCCGTCGGGAAGGTCGAGGCGCAGCACTTTCGTGCTGTTGCCCCACGCCAGGCTGGGACGGCGAGCCACCCGAGCGACCTCGTCGTGGAGGTTGCCCCCGGCGATGCCGCGGCCGGGCTGCCACGCGTAGGCGTGGCCATCTTGCCAGCTGAGCTGCAACCCGGGGGGAGGAGTGCGCACAGCCATAGGGGGAGTGTACGGAGCGGGCGCGCGAGGGTTTCGCGGCGTGCGGGTCAGCCAGAACGCTCGAGGGCGCGGCGGCGGTAGGCCGACGGGGTCTCGCCGCAGTGCTGCACGAAGGCCCGGGCGAACGCGCTCGCGTCCTCGAAGCCGACCGCCAACGACACGTCGAGCACGCTCGGCTTCGACTCGGTGAGCAGGGCCATCGCCCGCAGCAGCCGCGCGTGCAGGAGATAGGTGCGCCACGAGATCGTCAGCGAGTTCTCGAACCGCCGTCGCATGGTGCGCTCGGAAACCCCGATCGCCTTGCTCACCTCTGCGGCGGTCACGGAGCTGAGGTGGGCCTGGGTGTAGTCGATCGCCTCGATGACGATGGGATCGGTGGAGGTGGGCAGGCTGAGCGGCGACTCGTGGTCGAGCGTCTCGGCGACGAGGTGCCCGAGCGTGCGGAAGAACGTGTCTGCCACCCCGTCGGACGCGGGGTCGGATGCGGCGCGAGTGATCGGCCAGCGCAGGGCGTGGAGCATCATCTCGCGGATCAACGGCGGTACCGCGAGGATGCGCACGCGGTCACCCGCGACTGGCACCAGCTCCGGAGCGAAGAGCACGGCGATCGTGCGAGTGGCTGAGTGGAGCGTCGCAGTGTGCGAACACCCGGCGGGGATCCAGGCGGCTTGGTGGGGTGGAAGCAGGTACTTGCCGGCGCTGGTCTCCACCTCCACCATCCCTTGCACGGCGTACTCGATCTGGTGCAGGTCGTGGTGGTGCCAGCCGGTGACGAGCCGCTCGCCCTCGTAGAGGTGGCTGCCGCCGGACACCACCCCGCCGGCGCGCATGTCGACCATCCGGGTGGTGGCCGGTTGGGCATGATCATTGACCGGATCGGCAGGGACGGCCATCGATTGAGGAGCTTACATGGATCACCTGCGTGGCCGAGGGGGGCACGCCCGTCCCGTCAAGGAGACCCATGAACGTCGACGACATGATCATCGTGAGCATCGACGACCACGTCATCGAGCCGCCCGATGTCTTCCATGGTCGTGTGCCCAAGAAGTTCGAGGAGTTGGCCCCGCACGTCGAGACCGACGACAAGGGCGTCGATCGCTGGCTGTATCGCGGCAACGTCACCGGCATCGTCGGCCTCAACGCCGTCGTGAGTTGGCCGCCCGAGGAGTGGGGCATGGACCCCGCCGGCTTCGCCGAGATGCGCCCCGGCGCCTACGACGTGCACCAGCGCGTCCGCGACATGGACCGCAACGGGATCCTCGGCTCGATGTGCTTCCCCACCTTCGCCGGGTTCAGCGCCGGTCACTTCCGCCACGTGAAGGACGAGGTCACGAACGCGATGATCTCGGCCTATAACGATTGGCACATCGATGCCTGGTGCGGCGCCTACCCCGACCGGTTCATCCCGCTCGGCATCGTCCCGTCGTGGGACCGGGCGGCGATGATCGCCGAGATCAAGCGCCTCGCCGAGCGCGGCTGCCACGCGGTCACGATGCCCGAGTTGCCCCACCTGGAGGGCACGCCCAGCTACCACGACCTCGACTACTGGGGCCCGGTGTGGCAGACGTTCGTCGACTGCGACACCACGATGTGCCTCCACATCGGCTCGGGCTTCGGCGTGCTGAACCTCGCGCCGAACGCACCGATCGACAACTTGATGGTGCTCGCCTGCCAGATCTCCACGATCACCGCGCAAGACCTGCTGTGGGGCCCCGCGTTCCGCAATTTCCCCAAGCTGCGCGTCGCGTTCAGCGAGGGTGGCATCGGCTGGATCCCGTTCTTCCTCGACCGCTGCGACCGGCATTACACCAACCAGCGTTGGTTGCGCCGCAGCTTCGGCGACAAGCTGCCCAGCCAGGTGTTCCGCGAGCACTCGCTCGCCTGCTACGTCACCGACAAGACCGCGATCAAGAACCGTCACGACGTGGGCATCGACATCATCGCCTGGGAATGCGACTACCCGCACTCGGACTCGATGTGGCCCGATGCCCCCGAGCAGGTGAAGGCCGAGCTCGACGCCGGCGGCTGCACCGATGAGGAAATCCACAAGATCACCTGGTCGAACGCGTGCAACTTCTTCAACTGGGATCCGTTCCAGGGCAAGACGCGCGAGCAGAGCACCGTGGGTGCGCTGCGCGCTCGTTCCACCGACGTCGACACCTCGATTCGCCCCCGCAAGGAGTGGGCGCGGATGTACGCCGACGCGCACGCGGGCTGACCACCGTCGGGGCGGTCAGCCCGACTGGCCGCCCCACACCTCGGCCACCATCGCGAACACGCCCTGGTCGTGGCTGAACTCCACCATGTTGCCGTCGGGGTCGCGCAGGGCACACACATAGCCCACCGGCGGTGGGATCTGTTGAGGTTCCCACACGAGGCACCCGGCAGCGCGCCCACGCTCGGCGATCGCGTCGATGTCGTCGCGCTCGGGCACCTCCACGCCGAGGTGGGCGAAGGGCGCCAACGTCGGTTGCGCGCCCAGGGGCTTGTCGGCGTCCATGCTGACGAGCACCACGATGAACGGTCGCTCGACCATGTCGGGCATCCCGATCCAGGCGCTCTGGCCCAGCGCGTCCTCGCGGCGCATGAGCAGGCGCAAAGGGGTGAACTCCTCGTACCAGGCGACGCTGGCAGCGACATCGTGCACCGGGAGCGCGACATGAGTGAGCCGTGCAGTTGTGGGGCCTCGCTCCATGGCGTCACCGTAGACCCGCCCGGCGAACTCTTACCGAATTCACGTACTGACGTGGGCGCCAGGTCTCGTGCGCGGCCCTACCCTTTTGGCGTTGCCTTCCGAGAGCCAGGCGGAGTCCCGTTGATGTTCCCCCTTCCCCGCTTCGAAGCCGTGTCGAGACGCGAGTTCCTCGCGCGCAGTGCCGCCCTTGGCGCGGCCGTGCTGGTGGGCGCCGGTTGTTCGAACGACGACAGGTCCAAGCTCGGCAGTGAGACGCTTCCCACCACGGCCGCCAACTCCGCCGCGCCGTCCACGTTGGCGCCCACCAGCACGGGAGCCCCGGCCACCGACGCGGCCACCACCACCTCGGCCACCACCCAGCCGGTCGCTTCCGGCGATGCGTTCCCCGCCGGAGCGCAGCTGGAGGTCGCCTTCACCTACAGCGGGCAAGGGCGCAACCCGTACATCGCTGTGTGGGTGGAGACGCCCGAGGGCGACATCGTGCAGACGATCAGCCTCTGGCTGCAGATCAACAAGTCGCGCTACCTCGACCACCTGAAGCGGTGGTACAACGCCGAGACCAACCTGCTCGACGCCGGTGGCACGAACAACCTCGATGCCATCGCCGGCGCGAGCCGTCCGGCGGGCGACTATCAGGTCGTGTGGGACGGCACCGATGTCGAGGGCAATCCCGTCGCCCAGGGCGACTACGTGTTGTGCATCGAGGCGGCCCGCGAGCACGGGCCCTACGAGCTGGTGTCGGGGCCGATCACGATCGGAACCACGGGTTTCCAGGCGACGCTGGACGACAACGGTGAACTCTCGGCAGTGGAGGTGACGTTCGTTGTCTGAGCTCGATGCACTCGAAGTCGACGACGGCGAGCCATCGGCAGACGGCGCCCGCCGACGGCGTACCGCGAGCACGAATCGCTGGATGCGTTGGCTGCACGTGTACACGAGCATGATCAGCCTGGTTGTCGTGTTCTTCTTCGGCATCACCGGGCTGACGCTCAACCACCCGTCGTGGACGCTCGGCGATGCCACCGACCGGACCACTCACGAGGGCACCCTGCCCGACGGCTATCACACCGGCAACACCATCGACTTCCTCGTGGTGAGCGAATACATCCGCGACCAGTACGGCGTGAACGGTGATGTCTCGGATCACGGCGTGGCGGGCGACGAGGGCACCATCTCGTACAAGGCGCCCGGCTACGCGGCCGATCTCTTCTTCTCGGTGCAGACCGGTGACTACCGGCTGATCGTCGAGCAGCAGGGCTTCGTCGGTGTGATGAACGACTTGCACAAAGGCCGCGACGCCCCTGGGTCGTGGAAGTGGATCATCGACATCTCGGCGCTGCTGCTCGTGCTCGTATCGGTCACCGGCCTGGGCATCCAGCTGTTCCAGCGCAAGCGGCGCACGCGTGCGCTGATCTTCGCCGCCGGCGGGCTCGTGCTGGCGGTGCTGTTCGTCTACCTCGCGCTCGCCTGAGGCCGTTCGCTGCCATCCGGTGCGCCGAAGCGCGGCCAGCGGCGGCTGCTGTGCTGGCCGCCGCAGCAGTCGAGGAGATGGCAGGCCAGGCCATCGGTTGCATCGGCGAAGGCCAGCGCCTCGCCTACGGCAAGCACACCGACCACGGTGGTGGCCACGTCAGCCGTGGCGGCATCTGGTGCGATCGTGGTCGCCGCGAGCGTGTGTTCCACTGGCCAGCCGGTGCGCGGGTCGAGCACATGGCTGAACACCGCCGTGCCGACGCGTAGCGGGCGGCGCGCCCCACTGCTGCTCGCCAGCCCGCCGTCGGCGAGTGTCACGCGCGTGAGCGGGGGGACATTGTCGAACGGGCGGCGTGGGTCTTCGATGCCGACGGTGATCGGTTCACCGCCACGGTGGAGCAGATCGCCGCCCGCGTTCACCAGCACCTCGGTAACGCCGTCCACGGCAAATGCGTGCGCCGCGGCGCGGTCGACGATCCAGCCCTTGGCGATGGCGTGCAGATCGAGCAGCGAACAGTCGCCGGTGCGCACGATCGCGCCGTTCTGCAGGGTGAACGGCAGCTCGGCGATGGACGCGGCGAGCGCGGCCATCTCGTCGCGCGAGGGCGGCACACCCAAGTCGGCGGCGCGGAGCCAGCGGGCGCGCAGCACTCCGGCGACGGGATTGAACGCACCCCGGCCGAGCGCGTGCCAGTGCGCGGCGAGTGTCAGCACCTCGGTGACCTCCGGACCGGCATGTTCGTGGTCGCCGGCGCGCCAAAGGCACCACTCGCTCGTCGGCCGGTATGCGGAGAGGATCGCCTCGAGGCGCACGAACTCGGCAACGGCCGCTGCCTCGGCCGTCTCGGCCGCGGCCACGGTGCGGGCGCGCACGCCGATCGCCACGCGGGTGCCGAGCAGCGGCTCGTGCACCGCGGTGTGCAGGTGGCGGGTCATGCGGACAGTAAAGCCGTTGGTTCGCACGGGTCGGCGCGCGGTGCAACACTGAAGGCGTAGGCACACGGGAGGAGGCCGCGGTGGCGTATCCAGTCTCAGACCCGGCAGTGGGTTCCAAGCCGATCGGTCAGAAGGTTGCCGGGTCGGCGCTCGCCGCTGCCTGCTTGTACATCGCCGGGAACTACCTGCCGTTGGTGACGTCGGGCGGCGAGTCGATGAAGGCCTCCGACAGCGACGGCACGGTTTGGCTATGGGTGGTGCCAGCGGTGGTGGCGATCGTCGCCGCGGTGGTGGGCCTCACCGGCAAGGCGGTTGGGGGCGCGATCGCATCCGGAGTGGTCACCGGCATGGCGGGCTCCACGACCTACGAGTTGATCGTCGTTTACAAGTCGTTCGATTTCCCCGGCGTGTCCATGGGCGTGGGGTTCTGGGCGCTGGTCATGGCGGTGGTTGCATCGCTCGGCGCGGCGATTCCGTTGTTGGCCGCACGCCGCACCGCGGAGCCGAAATGTGAGCAGGTCATGAGCATGCTGGCCGCGGTGGCGTTCGTCGGCATCCCGTTGGCGATCCTGTTGCCGGCGAATGGATCCTCCCCGCTCAGCGACATCGACGATGGCGCGATCAAGTTCGGGATCGTGGTGTGGGCGTTGTTGGCGCCGCTGCTCGCGGTGGCGCTCACGATGTCGCGGCGACAATCCGGGGTCGGGTTCGGTGTTGGCGTGGCGCTCGGCCACCTCGGCTTCACGATGATGGTGTTGCAGACCGACCCGGGCGCCCGGTTGTCCGGCTTCCCGGTGGGGCACACCGCCCTCTACCACTGGACCGCGCTGGCGGCGCTGGGGCTCGCCATCGCCGCGCTGGCCAAGTCGCTGATGGCGCCCGCACCGGTGACGGCATACGGGGCGGCCCAATCCGCCGCCGAGGGCCAGTGGGCGGCCGATCCCTACGGCCGCCACCAATACCGGCTGTGGGATGGCACCCGCTGGACGGCCAATGTCTCCGACCACGGGGTGGTCGGCGTGGACGAACCCGTGGTCAGCCCGCCCGTGGTGCCGCGCGACCAGTGGCGACCGCCGAACGGCTAGGCATGGTCTGCGGCGAAAGGATCCTCCCGTGAACACTGATCGATCGACACGGCGGGTAGGTGGGCGGCACACCGTCGCGAGGCGGGCCGGCGCGGTGGTCATGCTGTCGGCGCTGGCCCTGTGCGCGTGTGCCTCCAACTCGAGCGCACCGCCGACGACCGTGGTGTCGGTTCCACAATCGAACATCGTCGTGCTGACCACCGCGCCCACTTCCGGCTCCGGCGGTACCACAGTGGGGCCGGGAGTAACCGTGGGTAGCAACCCGGCGACCGCGCCCGTCACACCACCCGTCACGGAACCGCCCGTCACGACCGCAGCGGCCACGACCGAGCCGCCGGTAGGTCCGGTGGTGACGATCATCCAGGGAGGGTTCAACTCCAAAGCGAGCGGTTCGTGCGGCATTGGGATGTGCAAGTACGTCGACATCCTGATGAGCGGGTTCGCGAAGGGCGAGTCGCTGTCGATCATGTGCTACTCGAACCACGGGTCGTCAGGCCCCTATGTCAAGACCGCCGACAAGACGGGCAGCTTCCACTCGACGACGGCGTGCTTCTTCGGCAACGTCACCAACGTCTACGTCACCGTCAACGACATCAAGAGCAATGTCGTGAGCCCCTGGAAGGACTGGTGAGTCGGGTCGCCTGAGCGGTCCGGCGTCGCCGGTCAGCCCTTCAGGTCGGTGATCGCGGCCTGGATCACGACGCGGGTGCGCTCGCGCAGCGTCTCGATGTCGTCCTTGGTCATCCCGGTCGTCTCGATCGGCTCGAGCACCCTCACCTCGGCGCTCGTGAGCCCGAAGCGCCAGTCGCCCTTGGGCATCGCTTCGCGGGTACCCGCCACGGCGAGCGGCAGGATCGGGCACTGGTTCTCGATCGCCAGGCGGAACGCGCCGTCCTTGAACTCGCCGAGCGAGCCGTCGAGTGTGCGCGTGCCCTCGGGGAAGATCATCACCGACACGCGCTTGCCGAGGCGGTCGTTGGCGCCCTTCATCGCCGACACGATGCTCTGTTTGCTACCGCGGATCAGCTTGATGTCGGCGGACATGCGCATCAGCCACCCCACGAGCGGGTACTTGAAGAAGTCCTCCTTCGACAGCCACTTCATCTCCCACGGCAGGTGCGAGATGAGGAACATGTCGGCGAAGCTCTCGTGGTTGGCCACCACCACGTAGGGCCGTCGCGGGTCGTGCACCTTCACGCCGCTCGTGCGGAACTTCCACAGCGGGTTGAGCCACTGGTGCACCACGCACAGGCGGCGGAACACGAATCCGGGCCAGTAGCGACCCTTGTCGAACGGGGCGGTGAACACCCACACCAGGAACACCAGGGGCACCCAGATGATGACGACGACGCCCAGCATGAACCAGGCCCAAATGGAGAGCACGGTGCGCATGAACGGGTTGCCCAGTGCGCGCCGACGGAAGGGGGAAACGACCATCACCCCCATGCTGTCACGCGGGCGGGGCGCCCGCCTATCGTCGCGGCGTGCGTTCCCGACGAGTCCCGGCACTCCTCGCCCTGGCGGCGGTCGTGCTCGGCGCGTGCACGTCGGGGGAGAGCAACCCGACCGACTCGTCAGTCGATGTCGGGGGGATGCCGACCGCGCTCACCGATCTCATGGCGACGGCCGAGGCATGGCATTGGTTCAGCAATGGTGACGACCTCATCGAGGTGTGGGTGTGCCACGTGCCGGTGGACTCCACCGACTCGATCTACGGCGGTATGACGCTGCGCCTGCAGCTCACGCCCAAGGGGGTCACCGACGTGATCCGCTCGCGCGTGCCGCAGTACTACGAAACGATCTCGCACCACCTGTACCGGCCCGTCTTCCGTGCCGGCGGCGAGGTGACGATGGCCCGCGATGAGAGCCCGCAGGACTGCCTCGACACGGCGATCGCGGGCGCCGGTGCCGATGCTCAGGGCGTGTTCGCGGTGGCTGATGCGGAGCACGGGCCGAGCAGCCCGGGCGGCTTCGGCAATGTCGGTGATCCATGCGCCGCGCCGCCGTGCCCGGTCACTCAGACGCGGCGGGCGGCGTATGTCGGCGCGAGCGACTTCCACCCCGACTGGGGCGATCAGGAGCCGATGGACCTCGTCGAACACGAACTTGGCCACATGCTCGGGTGGGCGCACAGTGGCGTCGCAACCAGGGGCGACTATGCGAGCGCGCTCGACGTCATGAGCAACAGCGCGGCCCCCCGCGACACCGACACCGACCGTCGCGACGCACCCGACACGCTCGCGCTGAACCGCGTGCTTGCCGGCTGGCTGCCCGCGGCCGATGTATGGCCCGCGCCCGGCCGCGGTGGCACGGTGACGTTGTCGGCGTCCACGGGCGAATCGGGCACACGGCTTGCCGTCGTCGCGCTCGCCGACAACCAGTTCCTCACGATCGAGCTGCTCGCCGCCGATGGCTACGACGCTCACCTGCCGGCCAGCGGCATCGCCGTGCACCGGGTGAAGGTGAAGGACGGCCACGTGGACGACGCTGCCCCGCTCGTGGGGGAGACACCGTTCGCCGACCTGCTGCAGGCGGGTGACACGTTCGACACCGACGGGTGGCGCATCACGGTGACCGCCGCCTGGACGGTCACGTTCTCGCCTGAGGTCTGACCCACCCAGCCAGTGCCTAACCTCACGCCATGAGCACTCACCCCACCTTGCCGATGACAGCCGCCCAGCGTGAGCTGTTCGATGCCGCCGTGGCGACGCAGGCGAAGTCGTACTCGCCGTATTCGCACTACAAGGTGGGAGCGGCGATTCGCACCACGGCGGGCACGGTGTTCGCCGCGTGCAACGTGGAGATCGCGGCTTACCCGCAGAGCACGTGCGCAGAGGCGAGTGCCATCGTGATGATGGTGGCCGCGGGTGAGCGCGAGATCGCCGAAGTGCTCACGGTGTGCGACGGCGACCTGATCGGCACCTGCTGCGGCGGCTGTCGACAGCGCATCCGCGAGTTCGCTCCACTCGACACGCCGATCTACGCGTGCGGCCCCGACGGCCTGCGCGCGACCTTCACGTTGGAGCAGTTGCTGCCCAACAGCTTCGGCCCCGAGAACCTCCTCGGTTAAGGTCGCTGGCACCATGTCCGATCTGCCCAGCCCCGATGCTCAGGTGCCGCCGAACCTGCCGGCGTCGTCGGTGGTGCTCGACACCAACGCCACGGTGAACAAATCGCACCTTCCGCTCATCATCACCGGTGTGCTGGTCGTGGCGTTCGCCGCGTACAGCGTGGTGTGGTTCGCCACCCGTGACGCTGCATACCAACCAGGCCCGGCGGCGAAGGCGGTGGTGCAGGGGCTGACCAGCGCGGATCTCGGGGTGGAGCTCAGCGGTACCGAGCTGAAGTGCATCGACACGACGTTCGCCGGCGCGGATCTCACCGAGCTCGCTGGCGCCTACGACCCCTTTGGCATCGACCTCAGCGAAGACCTCCTCGATCGCACGTTCACGATGTTCGACGACTGCCTGGAACGGTCCTCCCGCCTCGATCTGCTCGCCGCAAGCTTGCAGGCTTCCGACCTCGGCACCGACGATCAGCGTCGCTGCGCCGCCGAGAAGTACGACGCGCTCGTGCTCGACAATGGTGGGTATCACGCGGTGATGGTGGAGTACGCCGACCTCGGTGACTCGACGCTCGCGATCTTCACCGACTGCGGCATCGACGTCCTCGGTGATTCGGGCTCGGGCTCGGGCTCGGGTGACTCGGGTACCGGCTCGCCGTGCGAGGCCGAACGGCGCACCCTGGAGACTGCGATCGAGGCCTACTACGCGACCAATGGGGTGGATGCCAACGGGTGGGCCGATCTCGTGCCCGACTTCCTGAGGGACGACCCGAGTGCCCGGTGGGAGTTCGTGCCCAGCGTTGACGGCGGCTACCCGACGGTGGTCGGCGTCGGCGAGTGCGACGGCTACTGAGTCGGTCGGGCTCGAACAGCTGCTCGGTTGACCGGCTAGGTTCTCGGTCAGGATCGACGAAAGAGGCGTGATGAGCGACGTTCCCACTCCCCCTCCCACCGGCAGCCCAGAGATGCCCCTGTCCTCGGTCGTGGTCGACTCGAACGCAACCGTGAAGAAGTCGCACTGGGGGGTGATCGTCGCCGTTGTGGTGGTGCTCGCGTTCGTCGCCTTCTCGGTGGTGTGGTTCGCCACCCGCGACTCGACCGAGGACTACAAGGCTGGCCCCGCGGCGCAGGCGCTCCTGGCGAGCATGCACGAGTCCGATGTCGACGTTCCGCTGTCCGGGGAGGAACTGAAGTGCATCGACAAGTTGTTCGCGGGAGTCGACCCGGCGCTGCTGAGCGACCAGGATTTCGACCCGATGAACTCCGATGACCCGGAGATGGTCGCCCGCGGCGGCAAGCTGTTCGACGACTGCCTCGAACGGCAGACGCGGATCGACATCATGGCCGCCGGCGCGATCAGCGACGGGTCGACCACGAAGGAGCAGGCGCAGTGCGCCGGCAAGGTCATCGACGACGCGATCCTCGCGGCAGGTGGGTACAGCGACCTGATGGCCGACGACAGCGCGTTCTCGACGCTCGTCTTCGGCCTGTTCGCATCGCTCGCCGAGTGCGGCATCGACCTCTTCGGGTCCACCGACGACTCGACCTACGACTCGGTCGATTTCAGCGGGTGCGACACCGACTTCACCGTGGCGACCACAGCCCTCGACGCCTACAGCGCCGACCACGGCGCGAATGCGACGAGTTGGGACGACCTGTACCCGGACTATGTGGTGAACGACCTCAGCGAGCGCTTCACGATCGAGGCCGGCACCGACGGTGGCGTCACGCTCAGCGGCATCGGCGATTGCGACGGTTACTCGTACAGCATCGGCACGTAACCTGTCCGGCGTGCCGTCGTCACGTGAACCCTTCCTCACCGCCAAGCTGCAGGGTTTCGGCACCACGATCTTCGCCGAGATGTCAGCGCTGGCGGTCAGCACCGGCAGTGTGAACCTCGGTCAGGGGTTCCCCGACACCGATGGCCCGCGTGAGGTGCTCGATGCGGCGATCGCGGCGATCAATGGCGGGCTCAACCAGTACCCACCCGGGCTCGGCATGCCGGTGCTCCGCGACGCGATCGCGGCCCACCAGCATCGCTTCTACGGCCTCATCTACGACCCGGCCGACGAGATCCTCGTCACCGCCGGCGCCACCGAGGCGCTCGCCGGCGCGTTGCTGGGCCTGCTCGACACGGGCGACGAAGTGGTGCTGTTCGAGCCGATGTACGACAGCTACCAGGCCTGCATCGCCCTCGCCGGCGCGGTCGCGAAGACGGTCACCCTGCGCCCGCCGAACTACGGCTTCGACCCCGCCGAGCTGCGCGCCGCAATTTCGCCCAAGACGAAGCTGATGCTCATCAACAGCCCGCACAACCCAACGGGCAAGGTGCTCGATCGGGCCGAGCTGCAAGCGATCGCCGATCTGGCGATCGAGCACGACCTCATCGTCGTCACCGACGAGGTGTACGAGCACCTCACCTTCGACGAGGCGCAGCACATCCCGATGGCCACCCTGCCCGGTATGCGCGACCGCGTGCTCAGCATCTCCAGCGGCGGCAAGACGTTCAACACCACCGGCTGGAAGGTCGGGTGGATGTGCGGTCCCGCGCCGCTCGTCGCCGCGGCTCGCACGGCCAAGCAGTTCCTCACGTACGTGAGCAGCGGCCCGTTCCAGCCGGCCACCGCCGTCGGCCTCGGCCTGCCCGACGCGTACTTCCACGATTTCCGCCTCGATCTCCAGGCCAAGCGCGATCGCCTCATGCCGGGCCTGCTCGCGGCCGGTTTCGAGGTGTACCCCACCCAGGGCACCTACTTCGTCACCGTCGACATCCGCCCGCTGCGCCCCGACGGCGACGGTATGGCCTTCTGCCGCGAATTGCCGTACCACTGCGGCGTCGTGGCCATCCCGACCGAGGTGTTCTACGCGAACAAGCACGAGGGCCGGCACCTCGTGCGCTTCGCGTTCTGCAAGAAGCCCGAGGTGCTCGACGACGCCGTCGAGCGCCTCAAGCGCCTCGGCTGACAGTGGCGCGGGCCTCGTTCGAGTTTCTCCGTCGACCCTGTACCGACGGAAACCCTCCAAGGACGTCCAGCGGTAGGAAACCCTCGGACAGGGACCGGTCAGCGGCGGTCTTGGAGGAAGCGGAAGCGGTCGCGCACGTCGGCGACGTAGGTGGGCTCGATGTCGGCGAACAGGATCGTCTCGCCCTGCGAGCCCGTGGCCAACAGCTCGCCGAGCGGGTCGACGATGCGGCTGTCGCCGACATAGTTGAGCCCACCACCCGCGCCCACCCGGTTGCAGCCGACCACATAGGCCTGGTTCTCGATCGCCCGTGCTTGCAGCAGCGCCATCCACGCGAGGCGCCGCGGCTCGGGCCAATTGGCCGGCACGAGGTACAGATCGGTGGTGGGGGCCAGTCCCCAGAACTCGTCGGCGAAGCGCAGGTCGTAGCACACGAACGGGCTGATCCGCACGCCCTCGATCTCCACCTGCACATGCTGGGTGCCCGGGCGGAAATTATGGTGCTCGCCGGCGAAGGTGAACGGGTGGATCTTGTGGTAGCGGTGCACCGTGCCGGTGGGGCCGGCGAACACGAAGCTGTTCGCCGGGCGGGTATCGGCCGGATCGGAGCCGGCGGGCACTTCGGGGCACGAGCCGCAGACCCAGGCCGCGTGCTGCTGCGCCATCTCCTGGAGGAACTGCGACGAGGGGCCACCTTCGGGTTCGCCCAGGGTCGGCTCATCCACGGCGAACCCGGTGGAGAACGTTTCTGTCAGCAGGATCAGCTGCGCACCACCTGCGGCCGCGGCCGCGACCTGCGGCGCCAAACGGCGGAAGTTGGCCGGCCGGTCGTTCCAGACGATGTCGTGCTGAACGGCAGCAATTCGCATACCCCCCACAGTAGATCTTTGTCGGCCGCCGGGGCGTAGGGTTATGGGTGATGCAAGAACTGCGCACCGCACCGCGCCAGCGTCGAAGCCAGCAGTCGATCGACGCGATCCTCCGATCGACGCGATCCTCGACGCCGCTGAGCACCTGATCCACGAGCAGGGTCAGGTGGTTTTCACGGCCAACGAGTTGGCCCTTGCCGCCCACATGTCCATCGGCCGCGTGTACTACTGGTTCCCTGACATGCCGAGTGTCGTCGGCGCACTCGCCGAGCGGGCGGCGCACCGTCTTGGCGTGCTGTTCGAGGGTCTGCTCGCCTACGACCAGTCGGCGCCGACCCCGCTCATCCTCGCCGAAACCGTGGCGACGTTGTGCCGCCACATCGACGAGAACCCGTCCACGGTGGCGCTGTGCCTCAGCGGCAACGGCCTGCTCGACTACGGCGCATGCATGCGCGAGAGCATCGTGGCCACCGCCGGCATCCTGTTGCGCGAGCGCATTCCCGACATCGATGATGCTGAGGTCGAACTCGTGTCCCGCACAGCGGTGGGCATCGCGCTCGGCATGCTGCACGCGTATCTGTACGCCGACGCCGAGCGCCGTGCATTCATCCAGCAGGAGCTGGTGTATGTGCTCTCGTCGTGGCTGTACTCGCGTTACCCGCGCAATGAGGACGAAGCCTGGAGCGATCCGGCGTACCCCATCCAACCTTCGCGGCTGCCGGCCGAGACCGTGCCGATGGATCCCCCGGTGTATCCCGCCCTTTCGGGGCGCCAGCAAGTCACGACCTGACCGCCCCGGCCACATCGGGAAGGGCCAACTCCAGCAGGCTCACTGTCTTGGTGCCGCCGTCGGTGTCCTGCTGACCCACTTCGCGGAACCCGAGCGACTCGTGGAAGCGCACGGATGCTCCGTTGAGCGGGCGCACGTTCACCTCGCAGAGCAGCACTGGGTACACGCCGGTGAAGCGTCGCACGAATTCGGTGTAGAACCCCCTGCCGATCCCGTACCGGCGGCATTCCGAGCGCACCGCGACGCGGTCGAGGTACACGAACTGCGTGTAACGCTCGCTGAACCAGCGATAGTTGAGGCTCGCGTACGGCTGGCGCGGCCCGAGCACCCAACAGAAGCCGGCGAACTCGCCATCCACCTCGGCGACGAGTGCACTCGCGGCGAGCCCCGCCAGGCGGGCCACCTCGGGCGCGTCGAGTTCGTTGACGGCGGGCACGCTCGCGTTGTTGAGCGCGAGCACGGCGGCGAAGTCGCTCTCGGACATCTCGCGGATGACTGCGGACGGGTGCACGGCGTCCGAGGTTACCGAGCCGCGATCGGCCGGTCCGCTCGCACCAATAGGCTTTCGCCATGCTGTTCCAGAAGAAGACCGAGATGGTCAGCCCCGACGAAGCGCTGCCGGGCCGCACCGACCAACAGATGACCGTACCGGAGCGTCACTTCGTGCTCGATGCCCCACTCGCGGGTCCGTGGCCCGTCGGCATGGAGACAGCGGTGTTCGGGCTCGGCTGCTTCTGGGGCGCGGAGCGCAAGTTCTGGCAGACCGACGGGGTGTACTCCACCGCCGTCGGGTACGCCGGCGGCTACACCCAGAACCCGACCTATGAGGAGACGTGCAGTGGGCTCACCGGGCACAGCGAGGTGGTGCTCGTGGTGTTCGATCCCGCGAAGGTGAGCTACGCGCAGCTGCTCAAAGTCTTCTGGGAGAACCACGACCCCACGCAGGGAATGCGCCAGGGCAACGACGTGGGCAGCCAGTACCGCAGCGCGATCTACACCACGAGTGCTGGCCAAGCAGCAACGGTCAGCGACAGCGCCGCGGCCTACCAGCAGCGGCTCGCGGCGGCGGGTTTCGGGGCGATCACCACCGAGGTGAAGCCGCTCGGCGAGTTCTATTACGCCGAGCCCTACCACCAGCAGTACCTGGCGAAGAACCCCGGTGGCTACTGCGGCATCGGCGGCACGGGCGTGTCCTGCCCGATCGGCGTCGCCAACGCCTGACGGCGGCCCAGCTGCTCAGGCGTCGCTCAGGCGCCGCTCAGCACGTCGACGAGGCTCGCCCGATCCTGGATGCCGAGCTTGGTGTACACCCGCTGCAGCAGGTTCTCGACAGTGCGCACGGACACGCCGAGCGTGTTGGCGGTCTCGCGACTGGTGCGTCCCCCGGCGACGAGTTCGGCGACCTCTCGCTCGCGCGGTGTGAGCTGGATGGTGGCCGCATCGCGCATGGCCGGCGTATGTGCGCCCGGGCATCGTTCGGCGTAGGCGAGGGTTGCCGCTGTCGCCTTCTGCACGATCGGCCGCTGCCCTTCGGCGCGGGCGATGGCATGGGCCTGGGCCGCGGCCTCGAGCGCACAGAGCATCGCCCCCATCGTCGCGAATTGCACTGCGGCCTCGAGCGTGCCGGCGGCATCGCGGCGGGTCAGCGCCGTGGCGTGCAACAGACGGGGAGCGTTCCACCGGCTGTCGATGGAGGGCAGGATACGGGTGAGTGCCTCGGCTGCTTCCGCCGGGCTGCCCACACGGGCGAGGTCGTGCCATGCCGACGCGGCGAGGACGAGGTTGCCGAGATCCTCCGCACGCTCCGCTGCGTCACGCAGGATCCCGCGCGCGCCGGGCAGGTCGCCCGCGGCCGCGGCGTGGAATGCCCGCGCGCGCTGCACGTCGGACTCGAGGAACCCGACCGCCGAGGGCCCAACGCGGTCGAGCGTGGCCAGCGCGTCGCCGGCGTCGCCCACCCGGCCCTGGTAGGCGGCGACGAGTGCCTGGCCGGCGTGCGCCCAGCGCAACGTGGCATGGCGGTTGAGGTCGGCGAACATCACCGCCGCCTCGTCGCACGCGCGGCGCGCCTCGTCGAGTTCGCCGCGCATCAGCAGTACGCGAGCGCGGGCGATCGCCAGCCATCCGGTGCGCAGGCCGGTTGCGGAGTGATCGTGCAACAGGTCGGCCGCGATCTCCATCGCTCGGTCGAGGTCGCCGAGTTCCGAGTACGCCATCATCTGCGCGTTCGCGTAGACCTCCAGGCTGGGGACGCCCACCTGCTGATGGAAGCGCAGGCGCACTTCCATCGCCCGATCGGCGGCTTCGGCGCCGCGGCTGCACTGCCCGTTGAGCACGAGTGATGTGCTCGCGGCGGCGATCATCGACGGATGGGCCTTGTGTTCGAGCGCGGGTAGGAGCAGGGGCAGCGAGTCGCGGGCGCGGCCGTTGTACACGAGCACCGCGCCGAGCACCGACGATGCGGTCGGTTCCCACGCCGTCCCGACGACCATCTCGTGCATCACCTTTGCGATGGCGATTGCTTCGTCGGCCTCGTTGAGGTCCCACAGCTTGGCATTGGCCAACTGGGCGACAACGAGCCCGCGGTGCACCGGTTCGAGATTGGGGTCGGCCACGAGTTGGGACAACAGCGCGGCGCCGAGCGCCCAGTCACCGGTTTCTTGAGCGAGGTCGGCGCGCATCAACACGGTTTCGGTGGACGTGTCGCCCGCCTCGCCGGCGAGTGCCAGCATGCTTACCGCCCGCCACACGTCGCCGGCGGCGTGGGCCGCGCGTGCGGCGTTGGCGATCTCCCGGCCGGGCGGGGTACGGCCTGCGGCGAGTTGCCACCTCACCTTCAACGGCTCGTCCCGGTTGCCCTCAGTGGCGAGCAGCTCGTCAGCGATGTGGGTGAGCCGGGCGCTGGGCGTCGTGGTGACCACGGCCTGCGCCACCGCCGGGGTGGCCAGGCGGATCATGCCCGCCACCTCGTGCACCAGCCCACTCGTGCGCACGCCCGGCGGCAGGTCGGCGAGCCGCCCCTCGAGGCCGTCGGCGAGCGCCAGCCGCTCGATCGTCGCGCGGCAGGCATCGTCCCAGGTGCGGCGCATCGCCGCGACCCGGCGGATGGTGGCATCCGCCAGGCCGGGGTCGCTGACGAAGCGGAACATCCCGCTCGTTTCGCGCAGTGACCCCGCTTCGTGAGCGTGACGGACGAGATCTGCCACGAGGCCCGGCCAGCCGGCGGTGCGGCGGCTGATCTCGTTGACCGTGCCGGTGTGCACGCGGCCGTGCAGGATGCTCGCGCACAACGCACCGACCAGCGGTGGGGGGAGGGGCGCCAAGGAGAACTCGGTGAGTGCCGCCATCGTGGCGAGCGCAGCCACCAGCTCGCCGGCCTCGCCGCCGTGGTGCAGGCCGACGACGAACCGTGTGTCGGTGTTGAGTACGAGCGCGACGAGCAGCTCCGCCGCCGAGGCGTCGAGCAACTGCCCGTCGTCGACGGCGACGAGCGTGGGCGTGAGGCGCGCCATGGTGTCCAGAGCGTCGGGCAGCAGGCGCCCGAGCACTTCGGTGAAGCCGCCACTGGTGAGGTGTAGCGCCCGACCACCTTGCTCGCGCTCGAGCGTGCACACGTGAAGCAGTGTGGTGGAGACACCGCTGCCGATCGGCCCGGCCACGACCGCGCCGCGGGAGCCGAGGGTCTCGGCGCGCACCCGCCGGGCGAGGTGGGTGAGATCAGTCTCCGCGCCGCTCACGTCCGTACGGTAGTCGGGCGGACCCGGCCGCGTGACGGCTGGATCAGCGGCCGGCGAACTCGCGCAGCGCGACCCTCAGGTCGTCGAGGGAATGCACGATCCGGTGCAGGGAGCACTCCAGCATCAGGTTCACCACTTCGTGCGCGAAACGCTGCCGCCAGTCGGTGTGCAGCCCAATCAGGTACTTGCCCTTGGCGAACGCGTACCCGAGCTCCCACGCCGTGCCGTCGTCGGTGATGATCCCGTTGAGGTTGGCCACCACGACATCGCATTCGTCGATGCCGCGCCGGTCGTTGTCGAAGATCTGGCGGACGTTGAACTCGTCCTTGGGCGGGTTGTCGCGATGCGGAAGAAACGTGGCGAAGCCTTCTTCGGCCACCAGCTGTTCCACCGTCTCGATCCAGTACCGCTCGCCCTCGTCGAACAACGGACCAGCGATGTATGCGCGTTGCCCGCTCATGAGTTCCACCCCTTCTCGCGGATCGTCGCGCCGTCGGCATCGAGCGCTCGCCCGGGCCAGCGCAGCGCACCAGGCGTCGCGCTGAGCTTGGCGAGCAGCCCCTGCATCGGTGTGCCATCGATGCGCACGATCGCCTCGCGCTCGGCGAAGTGCGGGTCGGCGGCGATCTCGGCCATGTCGAGCACCGGGCCGATGGCCGCCTCGGCTGCGTTGAACGCGTCGATCACCTCGGCCTGGGTGCGGGCCGCGCACCAGTCGCGCATGAGCGCCTCGAGCGCCTCGCGGTGCACCATCCGGTCGGCGAACGTCGTGAACCGGCCGTCACCTTCGACACCGATGAGACGCAGTACTCGTGCAGCCACCGAGTCGCTGGAGGTGGAGATGCCCACCCACTTGTGGTCCGCGCACTGGTAGGTGCCGCGCGGCACCGTGTAGGGCAGCCCGGCGCCGAGACGTGGCTGCAGTTCGCCGGTGAGCCCGTACAGGGTGACGAGCGGGCTCATGAGCTGGAACAGGCTCTCCAGCAGGCTGACATCCACCACCTGTCCGACACCACTGTGCAACGCGACCATCGTGGCGAATGCGGCGACGACACCGGTGATCTCGTCCGTGAGCGCGATCGGGGGCAACAGTGGTTGGCCCTCAGGCTCGCCGCTGATCGAGGCCAGGCCGGACATCGACTCGGCGATCGTCGCGAAGCCGGGGCGCCCCGCGTACGGCCCGGTCTGGCCGAAACCCGTGACGCGAGTGATCACCAGCTTCGGGTTGTCGGCGAGCAGTATGTCGGGGCCGAGGCCGAGCCGCTCGAGCGTGCCCGGGCGGAAGTTCTCCACGAGCACCTGCGCCTCCGCGAGCAGGCCGCGCAAGACCGCCACGTCGTCGGGGTGCTTGAGGTCGAGCGCGATCGTGCGCTTGTTGCGGTTGACGAGCTTCCACCACATGCCCTCACCGTCGCGCGGGTCGCGCCAGGCCATGTTGCGCAGGCTGTCGCCGCCGTCCGGACGCTCGACCTTGATGACGTCGGCACCGAAGTCGGCCAGGTAGCGGGCGCAGTTCGGCCCGGCGATGACGGTGGAGAGATCGACGACGCGGAGGCCGGTCAAGGCGTTGGTCATGAGAGCACGTTGAAGCCCGGCGGCAGCGGGCGGCGGCCGGTGAGCGCGAGGATCAGTGCCGGCGCCGGGGCGAGCTGGGTGAGCACCGCCAGGGCGACGGCGCTGGTGTCCGGGTGCAACTCGAGGAACTGGCCGGTTGCGCACTGCAGGTCGAGGGTATGCACGCCGAGCTCCACGACACGGGTGGCGAGGTACTCCACGAGCGTCATCTGGCCGGCGTACGAGTTCACCGGCTCATCATCGGCGAGAGCCGCGACGAGTGCCGTGACGCGGCCGATCGTTGCTTCGGCCTCGCCGACCGGGTCGAGCAGTTGGCGGCCGGCCTCGCGGCCGCGGGCCGCCACCCCGTGGTGTACGGACGGATCAGCGAGCGCGACCGCGTAGTACTCGGCCGCGTCGGCGATGACGCGATCGACGACAGGCTCGGTGGAGAGGTAGCCCTCGACGGTGACAAACGCGCGCAGCGCGTGGGCGGCGAGTTCGCGCGTGGTCCAGTCGCCGAGCGCACCGGCGCGATCCCACTGATCCGGCGTGATCGCGCGCAAGGTGCGCAGCAGGGTACGACCGCCCTCTTCGAAGGCGGCTCTCACCGCAGCGGGATGTTGCAGCATCGCTCCTCCAGGGTACCCAGGGCATACGACGCGTAGTCGAGCCCGAAGTCGCGGTACAAGTGGCGGCAACGTTCGCTCCATGCGAGCGCCGCGGGGGCCGAGATGCGATGCACCACCTGGGTGACGCCGCCGTCGTGGATGCGGTATTCGGCCCACGTGCCGGGGAAATCCTTCACACAGCCGATCTCGATCGAGGGCACCCCGGACGGCATCGGCCGCACCCGGTGACGATGGGTGTGCCCGGCGGTGTAGGCGATGATCCGCGGCCGTCGGGCCACGAGCGCCGAGAGCGCTTCGCTGGCATCGGGGTGCAGGCCGAAGTAGCCCTCGGAACGATGGTCGCTGCCACTCGCATCGATCCACTGCTGGTGGTGGCCCATCACGATCACCGGCCGGTCGGCCTCGGCGGCCATCGTGTCGAGCCATTCGAGTTGCTCGCGGCGGACGGTGCCGGTGGTGACGTGCGGGATCACCGTGTCGAGCAGCGCGATGGCGACACCGGGCAGCTCGATCCACTGGTCGCCCGCGTACTCGGTTTGGCCCTGGTACGCGTCGTGGTTGCCGCGCACCACGCGCAGCCGCTCGCCGAACGTCGCGCGGTAGCACGCCTCGAACGCGGCGAACTCCTCGGGCTGCCCGTCGGTGGTGATGTCGCCCTTGACGATGACCGCGTCGGGCGCGCCGGCCGCGATCTCGGCGACCGCGGCGCGGTTCATCGTCTCCGGGTAGGGAGGCTCGCCCGGGCCGACACGCTGGATAGGACCACCGGGGTCGTCGTCGATGCGCCCGCACTCGAGCTCACCGAAGTGCACGTCGTTGACGGTGGCCACGCGGCACAACAGCTCGCCGCCGGGGCGGGCCATGGTGCGTACGGCGACGCCGTCGAAGGTGTACTCCGTGTCGGGTCGCAGCCCTTCGTGACGGTGGGTGCGCACACCGTCGTGGAGAACGACCAAGTCGTCGGCAACGGTTGTCAGCTCCACGGCCGTCAACCGTAGCGCTGCGGTCGCCGTGGGTGCTGACGAGGCACCGCTGGCGCGCGCCACCACCTCACCCAGGGCCTCCGCACCCGTGAGTACACTCAGATTCGGGCACCACCCTGTGCCACCGGGCATGCACTCGGGTAAGGACGTGAGGGCAACGAAGGCAGACGACTCGGCGGCTCGAACTTCGGGAGCGGACGCGGACCGGGTCGCAACGCGCCTGCGCGGCGTCGCGGCCACCACGGCGGCGATCATCGTCGGCGTCAGCGCGCTCGGTGCGTTCACGTCCGGTGAGCTGTTGTCGATCACCTATGTCGTTTCACTGTGCAGCTCGGCACTGGTGTTGCTCATGGTGGCGCGCCGGCATGGCCGCGCACAGCCGGCGTGGGCGTGGGTTGGCGGCGGACTGACCGTGTGGGCGCTCGGCGGCTTCCTCAACACCTTGCTGTACGACACCGGAATCACGGTGATCCCGGTGATCGTCCCGATGCTCTGCTACTCCCTCGGCTACCTACCGGTCGTGATCGGGTTCGCCGGACTCGCCGACCCGCGGATCCACACCCGGCGGCTCTCCAGCATCATCGACGGAGTGATCCTGCTGCTGTCGCTCTATGCAGTGCTGTGGCTGCTCGTGGTGGAGCAGGTCGCCTACGACTCCACGTTGTCCACGCTCGACCGGGCCTTCGAGGCGCTGTACCCGGCGTGCGACCTGACGATGTTGTTGCTCGCGCTGCGGGTCGTCGCCAGTCGATCTGCCCACCGGCGCGTCGGCCTGCTGCTCGTGCTCGGATCGTTGGTCAGCTTCACCGTTGACGTGGCGATCATGGTCGCGTACCTCGTCAACCCCGACGGCTCCTACCCCGTGATCAACTTCGGCTACCAGCTGTTCTTCGGGATGATCGCGGTGGCAGGGGTGCTGAGTCTCAGCCCGGGGCCGCCGCCCGTGGCGGCGAGCGTGCGCACCGCCAGCGCCCTTTCGTTGGTCGTCGCCGTCTCCTCGCTCGTCCCCGCGGTCGTGCTCGGCGTCGTCGTGCTGTTCAGCCATCGCCAGATCGCGCTCGGCCCGGTCGCGTCCTGGCTGGCCGTTGCCGCCCTGGCCGTGCTGGCCCGCAACCTCGCGGGGATGAGAGAACTCGAACGCGCTCACCAGCAATCGATGTGGCTGGCATCGCACGACATCCAGACCGACATGTTGCGCCGGGCCCCGTTCCTCCACGAGGTGTCCGAGGGAAGCCTCCGCGACCGCTCCGGTACGGTGATCGTTCTCGAGGTCACCGGCTCGGCGTCGGTCGCCGACAGCCTGGGTCACGATGTCGTCGAGCACGTGGTCGGTGTTGTCGCCCAGCGCCTCACCTCTGTTGCCGGGGACGGCGCTGTCTGTGCGCGCATGGCTGCTGACGAATTCGCCGTGTTCCTGCGCTCGAACACGTTGGGTCGTGGCCGGCAGGTGGCGGGCGCCCTGCAGGCGGCGCTCGCCGAGCCGATCGCGTACGGCGACCTGTCATTGACGGTCGAGTTCTCCATCGGGGTCGCCCAGGCCGACGGTGCAGTGATCGATGTCCTCGCCGGCGTGCGCCGCGCGACCGAGGCGATGCGCCACGCGCGCCGGCTCGGGCCAGGCCATGTGAGCGTCGATGCCGACCTCACCGGCACGGTGCTCGCGTCATCGGTGCAATCGGGGGCACCGGTGCGCGCCTTCCCGGTCACGCCCGCGCCGTGAGGCTCGCCGACCGCGCCGGGCTCAGCGGTACGGGCGATCGCGCCGCGCCGCGATCGGCCTGGCCCACCAACGCCCGCTGAAGCGCCACGTCGGCACGCGCCGCTCGCCGTCGAAGGAGTCCTCGGCGATCACGGCTCGCGGCCAGAGCGCCTCGACGGCGGCCACGACTGCAGCAGCCTCTTCGTCGGTGGGTGCGGGAGTGATCTCAGCGTCCATCAGAGGGGCATGTTCCCGTGTTTGCGGTGCGGCAGATCCTCACGCTTGCTGCGCAGCATGCGCAGGCCGGCGACGATCTTCTGGCGCGTCTCGGCCGGATCGATCACGTCGTCGACATAGCCGCGCTCGGCCGCGTTGTACGGGTTGGCGTACTTCTCGGTGTACTCCTGCACCAGTTCGGCACGGCGGGCCACCGGGTCCGCGGCCTGTTGCAGTTCGCGGCGATACACGATCTCGACCGCGCCCTGCGGGCCCATCACAGCCAGCTCGGCGGTGGGCCATGCATACGAAAGGTCCGAGCCGATGCTCTTGGAATCCATCACGACGTAGGCGCCGCCGTAGGCCTTGCGGGTGATGATCTGGATGCGCGGCACGGTGGCCTCGCAGTAGGCGTAGAGCAGCTTCGCGCCGTGGCGGATGATGCCGCCGTACTCCTGATCGACGCCGGGCAGGAAGCCGGGCACGTCGACGAAGGTGAGCAGAGGGATGTTGAACGCGTCGCACGTGCGCACGAAGCGGGCGGCCTTCTCGGCGGACTCGATGTCGAGCACCCCGGCGAGGATCATCGGCTGGTTGCCGACGATGCCGACGGGGCGGCCCTCGACGCGGCTGAAGCCGCACACGATGCTCTTGGCCCAGTGCGGGAAGTACTCGAAGAACTCGCCGTCGTCGACGACTTCCTTGATGACCTTCTTCATGTCGTAGGGCTGGTTCGGCGAGGGTGGCAGGATCGTGCGCAGGGCCTCGCACAGGCGATCGGGGTCGTCGCCGGTGTCGAGGATCGGCGGCTCTTCCAGGTTGTTGCTCGGCAGGAACCCGAGCAGGAAGCGCACGTCCTCCAGGCAGGCCTTCTCGTCGCCGCTGACGAACGTGGCGACGCCGCTCTTGCTGGCGTGGCTCATCGCGCCGCCGAGCTCTTCCAGCGTGACTTCTTCGCCCGTCACGGTCTTCACCACGTCGGGACCGGTGATGAACATGTGGCTGCTCTCGCGCACCATGAAGATGAAGTCGGTCATCGCCGGGCTGTACACCGCCCCGCCCGCGCACGGGCCGAGGATCACCGAGATCTGCGGCACCACGCCGCTGCTCAGCACATTGCGGTAGAAGATGCCGCCGTAGCTCGCGAGGCTGACCACGCCTTCCTGGATGCGGGCGCCGGCGCCGTCGTTGAGGCCGATGACCGGGGCGCCGACTTTGAGGGCGAGATCCATCATCTTGTGGATCTTCTCGGCGAACACCTCGCCGAGCGCGCCGCCGAAGACGGTGAAGTCCTGGCTGAACACGAACACCCTGCGCCCGTCGATGGTGCCCCAGCCGGTGATGACGCCGTCCGTGTACGGACGCTCATCGAGCCCCGAGGTGAGGGCACGGTGGCGGGCGAGCAGGTCGAGTTCCTGGAAGCTGCCCGGATCGAGCAGGACATCGATGCGCTCGCGGGCGAGCAGCTTGCCCTTCTCGTGCTGGCGCTCGACGGACCGGGGGGACCCGGCGTTGTACGCCTGGTGACGGCGTTCTTGGAGATCGAGAAGCTTGTCGGCCATGGGGTCTGTGGTCACGTCGATCAACCCTAATGGCCCACGCCCGACCCCCGCACACCCGCCCACCCCCCACCCGTTCTTGTCACACACCGACCACGGACACCCGTGGCCCCCGTGTGTCCAGAGCTGGGGCGGCGGGAGGGCGTGGGCGGTGCGGCAAGATGGGGCGGTGGAGCACCCGATCGCACCGATGTTGGCCAAGCTGTCCGAGGAGATCCCGGTGGGCGATGGTTGGCTCTACGAGCCGAAATGGGACGGGTTCCGCTGCATCGTGGTGCGCGACGGCGATGCGCTGGAGCTGACGAGCCGTAACGAGCGGCCCTTCACCCGCTACTTCCCCGAGCTGCTCGGGCCGCTGCTGGCGCAACTACCGGCTCAGTGCGTGCTCGACGGCGAGATCGTCATCCCTGCCGCCGACGACCGTGGCCTCGACTTCGACGCCCTGCTCCAGCGCATCCACCCGGCCGAATCGCGCGTGCGCCGCCTCGCCGCCGAGACGCCCGCCTCGTTCGTCGCCTTCGACCTGCTCGGCCTCGGCGATCGCCCACTGCTGGATGAACCCCTGGCGACGCGCCACGGGCTGCTCGTCGAGGCCTTCGCCGGCATCGAGCCGCCGCTGTACCTGTGCCCGTCCACCACGGACGCGACGGTGGCCGCGCGCTGGTTCGTGGAGTTCGAGGGCGCCGGGCTCGATGGCGTGATCGCCAAGCGCCTGGCCGACCCCTACACACCCGACAAGCGGACGATGGTGAAGGTCAAGCACCGCCGTACGGCCGACTGTGTGATCGCCGGCTACCGGGTGCACAAGGACGGCAAGGGGGTGGGCTCGCTGCTCCTCGGCCTCTACGACGCGGACGGCCGCCTCCACCATGTCGGGGTCGCGGCCTCGTTCACCACCAAGCGCCGCGGCGAACTGCTGGTGGAGCTCGAGCCGCTCACCCACGGTGCGCTCGACGGCCATCCGTGGCGCGAATGGGCGGAGTGGATGACGCAGACCGCGGCGTCGGGCCAGCGGATGCCGGGTGGGGGCAGCCGCTGGAACGCGGGGAAAGACCTCGGCTGGGTGCCACTGCGCGTGGAGCGCGTCGCCGAGGTGACGTTCGGGCAGCTACAGGAAGGCCGCTTCCGCCATGGCTCGCAGTTCCTGCGCTGGCGGGCCGATCGTGAGCCGGCGTCGTGCACCTACGACCAGCTGGAAGTGGCCGCGCCCGTGCCGTTCTCCCGGTTGATGTCAGCCGGTCGTTGAGACAGCAGCGACCGGGGTCGTGCCGGTCGCGGGTGTCGTGGCGCCCGTGGGATTGGTTGCCACGATCGTGTTGATCGTGGATGCCTCGTTGACCTGGATATCCATCGACTGCACGATGTCGGTGCCCACGCGCACGCGGATCGTCCACAGGCCGGTCGTGTCGAGGCGGAATTGGCTCGACTTGCGCAACACCGCGGCACCGGGTCCGTTGAGCGGGACATTGATCGTCATCCCGTTGACGGCCGTACCGGCGGGCGGAATGAAGTCGACCGCCAACCCACTGATGCCGGCCGGCGGCATGGCGATGAGCTCGATGCGCACGTCGTTGAGGCCGACCTTCTCGCTGAAGGCCACCGACGCCTCGACGCCGAGCTGCTCGTTCTTGAACACATGCACGACGCCGAGGTCGAGATCGGGCAGCGGCGCGGCATCGAGCCCGGGAGGGCTCATCGTCAGCAGCACACCGGTGAGCCCGAGCACCACGACCCCGAGCAAGGCCTCGATGCCGAGCGCGCGCCGCAACCGCAGCGCGAGCGGCGCAGTCATCACCTCGACCCGCGTGAGGCGCCCGTTGATGAACTGGCGGGCGGCGACGGCGACGAACACCATCACCGAAACGGTGAGCGTCTTGAGGATCACCGTGAGGCCGTGGCTGGTGTTGAGGAGCGAACCGCGGTCGAGGCGGAACAGTTGCACCGCGCCGGTGGCCACGGTGGCCCACATCGCGGGCGTGGAGATACGGCCGAAGCCGCGCACCGCGTGCACGAGGTCTTCCTCCCCCGGCCCGGCGAGCACGACCCGGGTGAGCAGCACCAGGCCGCCGAACCACACGGCCATGGCCAGTACGTGCACGACGCCGACGGCGTAGTCGAACATCCCGAACGTCTCGCGGCTGAAGGCGGCCGTCGCCACCGCGATGCCTGGTGGTACCAGCGCCGGGAACTGGGCGCCGGGGTCGATCACGCGCTCGGGCCGGCTGACCGCGAACGAGGCGACGATCACGAACACCAGGCGCAAGAACGCGGCCTTGCCGGGGGTGGAGTCGAACAGGCTGCCCCACGATGTGGGTACGAGTGCCGCGCCGATGCCCTCGCCGCTGACGTTCGCCGCGAGCGCACCGGTGAAGAGATATGTGGAGGCTGCGGCGAAGATCCACAGGCTGCGCAGGAAACGCACCGTGATGATGTACTCGATGCCCTCCGGCCAGGCGATCGCGATGACCACGAGCGACCCGAACAACACCGCGACGCCCAAGTTGCTGAACAGGCGGAACAGGGCGAGCGGACCGCTGCTCGTCTGACCGGCGCTCGGGTCGCCGGATGACGATGTGGCCGGTGTGACAGCGGCGGCGGTCGTCGGGGGCACGCTGCCCCCGGCGACGGTGATCACCGAGCCCGGCACGGTGACGGCGGTGGTTCCCGTGATCGTGAACGTCAGGTTGCCGCTGCCGGCCGGCTGGCCGTCGGCCGAGGTGATGCTCCAGCCCACGGTGCACTTGCCCGCCGGCGCGACGGCCACGAGCGGCACGCTCAGCGACACCCCGTCGGCCAGCCGTTGCGGTGGGGCGAGCCCCACGACCGTGCCGGCATCGCCGCACGTCATGGTGACACTGTTCGTCGGGCCAATCGGCGCGGAGAACGTCATGGTGATCTCGGTCGGCGAGGACGCCACTGCGGAACCCTCGACCGGGTTCGAGTTGGTCAGCGTCGTTTCCGCATGCGCGGTGGGTGCCCACAACGAACCCACCAACCCGATCACGGTCAGTGAGAGGAGCCAGCCGAGGGCTGGGCGTGCGGACGGCCGGGTCTTGTTCATGAGTTCGCAACAACGCTACCCATCTCGGCCCTGCTCCAGCCTTCATCCGGCGGCCGGGAGGCCCCGGAGGGCCACCACGACCACGGCTGCCGCACCCCCTGGGTAGAGTCGCTGCGATGGCTACACAGTCGCTCTATCGCCGCTACCGCCCGCGCCGCTTCAGCGAGGTGAAAGGGCAGGAGCACGTCGTACGTGCGTTGCGCAATGCCGTGATCAATCACCGCGAGGGGCAGGCCTACCTGTTCTCCGGTCCGCGCGGCACGGGCAAGACCACCTCGGCACGCATCCTCGCCAAGGTGCTCAACTGCGAGAACCCCCAGGACGGCGAGCCGTGCTGTGAGTGCGAGTCGTGTCTGGCCGTCGAGCGCGGCACCAGCTACGACGTGCACGAGCTCGATGCGGCGAGCAACAACGGCGTCGATGCGATGCGCGATCTCATCGAGAAGGCGTCGCTCGGCACGCCTGGCCGTCACAAGGTGTACATCCTCGACGAGGTGCACATGCTCTCGAAGGCGGCCGAGGCGGCCCTGCTGAAGACACTGGAAGAGCCGCCGCCGCATGTGGTGTTCGTGCTGGCCACCACCGACCCGCAGAAGGTCAGCGAGACGATCCGCAGCCGCACTCAGCACCTGCAGTTCCACCTGCTGGCGATGGACGTGATGGAGGATCACATCCGTTGGCTGGCCGGCGATGCGGGCATCGACCTCACCGACGCGGCGCTGCAGTCGGTGCTGCGCCAAGGCGGTGGCTCGGCGCGCGACACCGTGTCCGCACTCGAGCTGGTCGCTTCCGGCGGAGGCGAGCCGCTGCTCACCACCCCGCTCGACGAGTTCATCGAGGCCTTCATCGAGCACGATCCGGGCCGCGCCCTCACCGTGGTGGCCCAGGCCGTGCAGCAGGGGCGCGACCCGCGCACGCTCACGGACGACATCGTGCGCCACCTGCGCGACTGCTTCCTCTCGCTGATGGCGCCCGAGCTGGTGCAATTGCCAGTGCAGCGCGCCACCGAGGTGAGCGCCCTCGCGGTGCGCATGGGTGCGCCTGCCGTGGTGCGCGCGATGGAGCGGCTCGGCGAGATGCTCGTCGAGATGCGTCACGCCCCCGACCCGCGGCTGCTGCTGGAGGTCGCGCTCGTGCAGCTCACCCACGAGGCTTCCAGCAACGATCTGTCGGTGTTGCTCGACCGACTCGAGCGGCTCGAGCACCAGCTCGCCGCCGCCGGCGGCGCGGTGCCAGCACCGCGCGCCCTCCCGGTTGATCCGGCGACGGGACGGGCCGCGCTCGGTGGCCGCGCCCGCCGCGACACCAACCCACCGCCGCCCGAGGCCCCGCCCGGCGCACCCCGCCAGGCACCGGTGACGAAGCCGGCGCACGCGGCCGAGGCCCCGACCGCCACTTCGACTGCGGCTCCGAGTGCCCCGGTCAAGCCCACACTCGCGGCAGTGCCCACACCGGACACACCGGACACACCGGACACACCGGACACACCGGACACACCGGACACACCGTCGCCGTCGGCGGCAGCGCAGCAGGCCGCGCAGCTCTGGAGCAGCGAGGTGATGCCCTCGATGAAGTCGCTCGCCCGGGCGATCTACGCCGCGACCAAGCTGCTCGGCGAGCGCGAAGGGTGTCTCGCCGTCGCGGCTCCCAACGAGGCGCACATGGCCAAGTGCGTGCAGCACCAGGCCGAGGTGGAGGCCGCGATTGCCAAAGCGGTCGGTTCGCCGGTGAAGGTCGTCGTCGTCGTCGACCGGTCGGCTGGCCACGATGACGGCCCCGAAGACGGTGCCCCAGCCGCCGCCGCCCCGAACCTGGCCACCGCCAACGCCCCGTCCACGACAAGGGGCGGCGACGGCAATGTCGTGCGCCTGCCCACACCGGCGCCGCAGGAGGAGGAGATCGATCTCGACGACCTCACCGACGTGCCGGTGGAATCGGTGGTGTCGCCCTTCGACCGGCTCACCCAGGCCTTCCCCGGTTCCCATCTCGTGGACGAGTGATCGATGGCCTTCTACACGCCTCCGGTCCAGACCCTCATCGACGAACTCGGGCGGTTGCCCGGTGTCGGCCCGAAGTCGGCCCAGCGCATTGCCTTTCACCTACTGAAGATCCCCGCCGACGATGTCGCCCGGCTGGTGGTGGCGATCACCGAGGCCAAGGCGCGTGTGCGGTTCTGTGCCCGCTGCTGGAACTTCGCCGAGGACGAGCTGTGCCTGATCTGTGCCGACGATCGCCGCGACTCCAGCATCATCTGCGTGGTGGAGGAGTCCCGCGACATCGTCTCCGTGGAGAAGACCGGTGAGTTCCGCGGTCGCTACCACGTGTTGTTGGGCGCGATGAACCCGCTCGAGGGCATCGGGCCCGAGCAGCTGAAGATGAAGGAGCTGTTCGCCCGCATCGAGCCCGAGAACGTGCAGGAAGTGATCCTCTGCACCAACCCCAACACCGAGGGCGAGGTGACGGCGATGTACATCGCGCGGATGATGAAGCCGCTCGGGATCAAGGTGACGCGCATCGCCAGCGGTCTGCCCGTGGGCGGCGATCTCGAGTATGCCGACGAGCTGACACTCGGCCGAGCCCTCGAGGGCCGCCGCGACGTCAACGGCTGA
>JAYRWH010000077.1:0-63366 GCA_041918155.1 Ilumatobacteraceae bacterium
AGAACACCGTGGTGGCCGAGATCGGCGGGATCTCCGGTCGCGACTGCTTGGCCAACCACAACGCCCAGTGCCCGCCCATCGAGAACCCGACCTGGCCGACTGCCATGGCCCCGTGCGTGGCGCGCGCCTGGTCAACAGCCCGAACGATCTGCCGCCACATCGGCGTCGACCGCTTCCGCGCCCGCAGCACGGCGGCCTCCTCTGCCGTCGTCGCCAGCTCCCCGGCGTACAGATCCGGTGCGACGGCGACGTACCCGAGGCGAGCGAGATCGTCGCAGACACCAGCCACGACATCGGTCAGACCCCACCAGGCATGAAGCACCGCGATAGTGGCCCGAGCGGCCCCCGCCGGGGCCGCCGTGTAGGCGAGTGTGGATCGTGTCGAGGTGATCGTGGGCCGATTCGGGACTGAGCGCGGTGTCATCGCTGCCCGTTGTCCCACCACGTCAGCACACGCATGGCACGTAGCGTTGACCAGCGGCTGGGCCCGTGCTCCTCGAGCGCGAACCAGTACCGGCCCGGGTACGGCCGATACCTCGGCCACGTGCCGTCAGCTCGTCTCGCCCGGCGGACCTCCTCGATGGCGGCTTCGAGGCGATCGTCGCGGTCGGCCCCCGCTGCGCGGAAGTGCTCCAGACCACGCATGACGTCGAAGTGCCACTGCGGCGGGAAGGGGAACTGGGCGAATGCCGGATCCACCACCTCCCCGGTCCGATGCGACCGGTAGAGCCGGTGGTCGACGAAGAACCGTCGGCCCGCCGCCATCGCCGACGCAACGGGAACCGATCCGCCGCACCGCTCGTAGGCGGACAGCGCCTCCAATACCGTGATCGACGTGTGGAACGACCCGTGACTCGAACCGCGGCGGATCGACTCACAGTTCCACCCACCATCGGCGAGTTGCTGGCCCACCAGCCAGTCCACCGTGGAGTCCACGCGGGGGTCGTCGTGACCGAACGCCGCGGCCAACAGCACCAGCATGCCCGTGATACACGTCTCGGGTTCCCGGATCGACTTGGCGAGGGTGAGTCCGCCTCCGTACCAACGCGCGCTCTCCCACAGCTGCCGAACCCCAGCCAGCGCTCGGGCGTCGCCCCGCTCGAGGCCGAGACGTTCCAGCAGCAGCAGGGTGTAGGTCGTCGAGGTCCACTTCGGGCTGTACAACGCTCCGGCCCAGCGCCCATCGGGGTCCTGCGCAGCGAGGAGCTGGCGTCCCCACCCCTGCGTGGCGACGAGGGCACGCTCGGCCGCCCATCGATCGTGCGGCATGCCGAGCAGATCCCTCATCACCTGCCAGCGCACGGACGAATCACCCGCCAACAGCCAGTCGATGACCCGGCTCTCGTCCGAGTCGGTGCCGACATCGAGAATCGGTCGTGGCGAGTTCAACATCCGCACATCCTGACGCGACATCAATGCCTCCTCATCGGCCAGCATGCGCCGGACCGTCGCCGCGAGCCAGGGTCGGCGGGCCGGAGATCCGCTCGCATGGCTCGATCTTCGCGCGTACAGTGCGGTTGTCGGATCGAGTCGCCCGCGAGCGTGGAAGGAGGGTCGTGACAATGATGCAGGTCTTTGCGCGTCACGCGTCCCACCACGTCCCGGCAGCGGCGTACTCGCGGTCCTGACAGCACTTGGGCATAGGAGGTGTGCGTTATGTGTGCACTGAAATCGCCGAATGACGGTGTGTCGTGGCGACGCCAGATCTGCGATCCGCAGGTCGTTGTTTCGCTCGTTGCGGCCGCCTGCCTTCTCGTCGAGGCCGTCATCGCGAAGAACGTGATCGATGTGGAACTGGACTTCTTCAGCCAGCTCGCCCCGATGTGGATCTTCGTCGCCTACATGGTGAGCGGCCTTCGCGATCGTACAAGTCAGATCGCGTTCATCGCCGTGATCATCCTGGCGACAGCCGCCATTCTGGTCCTGTACGCGGTCTGAGAACCCGGAAATCCGTTCGCATCGCTCGACGGTCGCGCCTACAGTGCAGGCGTCGGATCGAGTCGCCCGCGGGCGTGGAAGGAGGGTCGTGAAAATGATGCAGGTCTTTGCGCGTCACGCGTCCCACCACGTCCCGGCATCGGCGTACTCGCGGTCCTGACAGCACTTCGCTGACCGCCCCGATGCCCTTCGCATCGAGGAGCACCCACCATGGCTGCACACCGCAGCAACCGCGCCCGTCGCTTCGACGACGATGTGTGGCAACCCGACCCCGTCATCGCACCGACCGCGCACGAGCGTGAACCCGACGGTGACCCAGCAGACCTCGACCCCGAACCGTCGTGGTCGACCTACCCCGACGCGGCCCGCGGGCCCACGCCCGCGCCCCGATGGCTGGTCACCGACCCGCGGGCGCTCGACGCCGACCTCGGCGTGCTGAAGACCGGCAAGGAGGCCGACGTGTCGTTGCTGCGCCGCGCACTGGCGGAGCCGGGTGAGCCCACGCACGAGTGCTTGCTGGCGGTGAAGCGCTATCGCAGCGCCGAGCACCGTATGTTCCACCGCGACTCCGGCTACCTGGAGGGCCGGCGCGTCCGGCGCAGCCGCGAGATGAGGGCGATGCAGACCCGCACGGCGTTCGGCAAGGAGCTGATCGCGCAGCAGTGGGCGTTCGCCGAGTTCGTCGTGCTCGCCCGGCTGTGGTCCGCCGGCGTGGCCGTGCCGTACCCGGTGCAGCTGATCGGCAGTGAGTTGATGATGGAGTTCATCGGCTCGCCCGATGGTGTGGCCGCGCCGCGGCTGGCGCAGGTGCACCCCTCGCCCGCCGAGGCCGCGGCGCTGTACGGGCAGCTGGTCCGCGTGTTGATCGGGCTCGCCGAGGCCGGACTCGCGCACGGTGACCTGTCCGCCTACAACGTGTTGGTGCACGACGGCCGGGTCGTGCTGATCGATGTGCCGCAAGCGGTGGACATTGTCGGCAACCCGCAGGGGTTCACCTACCTGCGGCGCGACTGCGAGAACATCTGCGGCTGGTTCGACGGTCGCGGCGTGCCGGGCGTCGACGCCGACGAACTGTTCGCCGACCTCGCCCACCGCGCCGGCGCGACGTGACGGCCACCCCGCGACTCGCCTGCTGCGCTGATCCTCAGGGGCCTTTCATACCGCCTTGGTCGGCGAAGCGCTTCCAATCGACGATGACATCGGCGGGGTCGCGTTCGTCGAGCAGGACGGGCACGACGATGCCGGGCTCGGGGGCCCACTGGCCGAGGAGGCCGCGTACGCCGCCGAGGCGGTTCTTCACCTTCGTGATGATGACCGCTCGGTACGGTGCGTAGCCGACCGGGCGCACCTCGAGATCGAGGCGCCACTTCGTGGAGCCCAGCATGTCGCCGACGAAATCGAGCATGCCCGTGTCGTTGCCGTAGTCGGGTGCGTCCGCATTCGCCGCGTCCACCACCACTGCCGTCGCCTCGATCCGCTTGCTCCCCATCGTGCCCCCTTCGTCCGGGCGGAATCGTAGACGCCGTGTCAGACGTGCTGCTCCGGACGGCCCTCACCCACCCGCGTGTGGCGGTTGCCACGGGTGCCGCGGTGGCGGAGGCGGAGGCAGGGGTGTGCCGGCTGTCGGCCTGCGCCCGCCCGTGCGCGAGCGGGTGAACACGCCGACACCGAGGGCGACCACAACCAGCACGCCACCGAGTGGCAGCCAGGGCAGCCCGCCATCACCCGGGCCGCCATCCGGGCCGCCACCTGAACCGTCGGTCGGTTCACCACCGGAGATGGCTTGGTCCGCGGCTTCGGCCAGCACGGCCAGGCGCTCGTCGGCGATCGCTGCGGTCGCCGGGTCAGTGGGCGCCACCACGGGTACACCATCGTCGCCGATGGCCGCGGAGCTGCCCGTGGGCACGGCGACACCGGTGGGGCCGGTGGCCTCGGTGAACACCTCGGGCGAGCCCTCGCGGGTGGTGAGCAGGATGCCGTCGGTGAGCGTGGTCACCACGAACGCCGACTTCACCCTCACGTACACGGCCTTCTCCTCGGCCAGCCCCTTGATGAGCACGAAGAACCCGCGGATCTGGTCGAGGTCGAAGAGGATCTCGGCCTCGGGCCACACGGTCTTGATCGCCCACTCGATCGCCGCATCCTGCAGGCCCTCGGTGGCCTTCGCCTTCAGATAGGCGAACACCTTGTCCTGCGTCGAGATGGAGACGTCGGCGAGGATCGCCCCCACCTCGGCCGAAGCGCTGCACACGTCGCGGTTGACGATCATCTCGCCGATCACTCCGTCGAAGAAGCGGATCTGCACCGACAGCTGCGCCGGATAGCTGTTCGGCTCGGGCCGGCGCGGGAGGTCGCAGGCAATGACCGCGAGCGTGTCGTGCGCCCAGACGAAGCGCCCGACGGCCAACGTCTCGCCGGGCACGGCGCCGCCCGGGCTGGTGATCGTGCCCTCGGCGGTGCGCAGGATGCGCACCCGGTCGGCGCCGCTGAGCTGCCACGTGAGGTTCTCGTTGGCCGAGCCGATCCACGACCCGACCGTCGTGCCCGGGTCGTCACCCAGGCCCATCAGGTCGTCGATGAGGAACGACTTGGGCTGCTTGCCCTCGGGGGTGAGGCCGGCGGGTGTGTAGCGGATCTCCTGCACCACCCCGATCGGCCCGAGCGGGATGGTGATGGAGGACGACGTGCCTTGGCCGGACGCGGTGTACGACACCTCGATGACGCGCTTGTGCGGGGCTTCACGCAGGCTCAGCAGGTCGGCATTGGCGAGCGTCGCCCACCGGGGGTACAGCACCAGCTTGGCCCGGCCGGCGGCGTCGGTCTTCAACTGGATGTCACCCACGCCGCCGGTGACGATGTAGAGGTGGTCGCTCCCCTCGAAGGCCACGGTGCAGTTCGTGCACGTCGATGCCCAGAAGAACGCGTGATACGGGATCACGAGGTCGTTCCACGGGTTGGTGACCTTCAGGTCGGCGTCGGGCGCGGGCGTCCACGAGCCGTTGTCCTCGCGGTGCTCGAGCGTCATCGCGATGCTCGCCGGCTGGTACGCCCACGGGGAGCCGGTGGATTGGTTCGCGTCGTCGTCACCATGGTCGCCGCGGGTGAGGGTGATGCGGTACGGGAAGTCCGTGACCTCGCCGTGGGCGAAGTCGATGTTCCAGTCCAGCTCGCCCTTCAGCGAGGGCACCTCACAGTCACCCTGCTCCTGGAACGTGCCGGTCGCGCTGCACGTGTACTCAAAACGTGCTGCCGTGCCCAACCCGCTGGTACCGATGCCACCCGACGGTTCGTCGAGTTGCTGGGGTGACACCGGGAACCACGGACCCTTGGCGAGTGTGATCGTCAACCGCTCATCGAGTGTGCCGTACTCGTTGCTCACCTTGTGGCTGGCGCTCACCGTGAAGCTCATCGTGCCCTCGTACGACGAGGTGCCGGCAACCGGCTTCGCGCTCCCGAGGTTCACCTGACCGGAGAGCGTCGACGAGGTGGTCTCGCCCTCCACGCCGGGGGCCTCCGAGCACGACCCGGTGAGCGCACCGCCGGACTGCATCACGAGCGAGGTCGTCAGCCAGCTGCCCGGCTCCAGCTCGGGAATCGTGGTGGGGATGCAGAACGCCGACTCCATGAACTCGGTCGGGTCGTCGTAGCCCACCGATGCGTTGAAGTCGATCTCCAATTGCGCCTCGGTGTCACCACTCGGGGGCGGCGCGGCGGCGACCGCCCCGGTGTCCACCACCATCGGGGCCAGGCCGGCGATCACCGCCCACCACCATGAACGGGCCGACACGGAGCAAGTACCTGCGCGTGCGTTCATCACGACCTCCATCGAGGCTCGTCGTCTCCATCGTCCGCCCGGTGGGGACGTAGGAAAAGCTGTTCTTCCGAGTTCTTGCATCCGATCGGGGCACTGGCGACGAAGTAGTGGGCACTCGATGCGAACGTCGCATCGACGAACCCAGGAGGACCCCTTTACATGAACCGTCGCCCGACCCTGCGTGTTACCGCTGCCGCGGTTGCCGCGCTCACCCTGTTCGCCGCGTGCAGCGACGACGCGGATGACAGCGCACCTGCCACCGAGGCCCCGGTGACCACGGCCGCCCCCGCCGAGACGACGGGACCCGCTGAGACCATGGCCCCGGAAACGACTGCCGCCGAAGAGCTGGGCACGATCGTCGACGTCGCCATTGCTGCCGGTGACTTCACCACCCTCGTCGCTGCGGTCCAGGCCGCCGGCCTCGTGGAGACGCTCTCCGGCGAAGGCCCGTTCACGGTCTTCGCTCCCACTGACGAGGCGTTCGCCGCCGCGCTGGAGGCCCTCGGCCTCACCGCCGAGGAGTTGCTGGCCGACACGGCACTGCTCACCTCGGTGCTCACCTACCACGTGGTCGCCGGCAAGGTGCTCGCCGCCGACGTGGTGACCATGAACGGCCAGGAAGTCGCCACCGTCAACGGCGCCACGATCGTGATCAGCGTGAACGGCTCGTCGGTCATGGTGAACGACGCCAATGTCGTCGCCACCGACGTCATGGCCAGCAACGGCGTGATCCACGTCATCGACAAGGTGATCCTGCCCCCGAGCTGATGGAAGCCACCTTCGCGGTGCGCCGCCGCCACCTCTCCCCCCTGCCGAACCCTGGTGGTGCTCGGTACCGTGGGGGCGTGCGCACCGAAGTCCCTCCCGGCCACCGCGGCCTCGACGAACAGGTCGAGGCCGCGTGGTCGGAAGGCGTTGAGACCGCCCTGCAGCAGGCTTACGAGTGCTTCGGGTCACTCGTGTTCACGTACTGCGTCCGGGCGCTCGGCGACCGCGAGCTCGCCGCCGAGTGCACCCAGGACATCTTCGTGGGTGCGTGGCGATCGCGAGATCGCTTCGACGCCGGCCTCGGCTCGCTCGCCGGATGGCTGCTCGGTATCGCCCGCTACCGGGTGATCGACACCCAGCGCCGCAGCCGGAAGGTGGCCGCACCGGTGGAGGAAGTGCCCGAGGTCGCCGACGACACCGACCACGCCGACAGCGTGGCCCACCAGCTGCTCGTCGCCCGGGCGCTCGAGTCGCTTCCCGAGCGAGCACGAGAGGTCGTGGAACTGGCCTTCTACTCCCAGCTCAGCCAAAGTGAGATCGCCGATCGGCTGCAACTGCCGTTGGGTACGGTGAAGAGCGATGTACGCCGAGCACTGGCACAACTTCGAGCGGCACTAGGAGGTGAGTTCGATGAGCGAGAACGGTGAACACGATCTGAGCGCCCTTCGCGCCCTGGCACCGCAGGCCGCGGAGAAGATCGAGTGGTTGCAGCCGCCGCCCGATCTGTGGAACCGCATCGCCGCCGACGCGGGCTTGACCCCGGCGGCCGCCCCGGCCGCGGCCCCCGTCTCGCTCGCTGAGCATCGCCGCCGCCGGTGGGCGCTCCCGCTCTCGATCGCCGCCGCAGCGGTGGTGGCCGTGGTCGGCATCGCCGTGTTCGCCCGTGACGATGCTGCGGACGATGTGGCGATGGTCGCCACCGTGCAGCTCGACACCCTGGCCGGTGGCGGCACCGGATCGGCCGAGTTGGTCGAGCACGACGGCCACCTCGAACTGCACGTGCACACCAGCGGTTTGGAGGCCGGCGACGGCTACCTCGAACTGTGGATGATCGATCCCACGGTGTCGAAGCTGGTGTCGTTGGGGCCGCTGCGCGACGACGAGGTGTACGTGCTGCCCCCCGGCGTCGACCCGGCCGAGTACCCGATCGTCGACGTGTCGGCCGAGCCGGTCGACGGCAACCCCCTACACTCCGGCGCCAGCCTGTTGCGCGGCGAACTCGAACCCAGCACCTGAACTCTGGCGCCGTTGCGCGTTCCTGGCATGCTGACATCGATGAGACTGCACGTCGTTCGCGAAGGGGAATCCGGCACGCCGATCGTGTTCGTGCACGGGTTGGGCACGTCGGGCGAGTCGTGGCAGGCGCAGATCGAGCACCTGCGCGGCAACCACCGCGTGATCGCGCTCGACCTGCTCGGCCATGGCAACTCGCCGGTGCCCGACGACCCTGGGGAATACACCCGCGACCGCGCGCTCGACGACATCGATGACGTAGTCGCCACGCTCGACGAGCGGGCCGTGCTGGTGGGCCATTCGCTCGGCGGCTACCTCGCGCTGGCCCACGCGGCCACGCGCCCGAATGTGGCCAAGGGCATCGTCGTGCTCAACACCGGCCCGGGCTTTCGCGACGCGGAGAAGCGTGAGGCATGGAACATCCGCTCGCGGCGCAACGCCCACCGGTTCCCGATCCCGGAAGTGGCCACGAACCTCAACTTGCAGCACGACTCGGTCGTGATGGAGCACCTCGGCGAAATGCATGTACCCACGCTGATCCTCGTGGGCGGCGCCGACCGGCCCGAGTACTTCAGTGGCGGCCAGTACATGGAGCGCAAGATGCCCAACGCGCACATGGTGGTCGTGGACGGCGGAGGCCACGCGATGCACGAGGACAGCCACGCCACCGAAGTCGCCGACCTGATCCACAAGTTCGTCGTCGGCCTCCACTGACGTTCGAGGCTTTGCTACCGGGTCTGCGTTCTTCGAGTGCTTCCTACGACCCTGTCCCGCCGGAAACACCCGAAGGCGGCGTCTGCCGCCGGAAACCCTCGAAGAGGAGCGTCAGTCGTCGGCGGCGAGCAGGTCGCCGCTGACGGCGAGCGCCAGTGCCACCGCCGCGGCCCGCTCGACCAGCGCGTTGAAGTAATGGCCCGCGGCAGTGCCATTGCCCACGGGCGGATCGCCGAGCGAGCGCAGCAACGCGCCCACGTCGGTGGGCTGGGCGATCTTGGCCACCTCGGGCAGTTCGCCCCCGGCGCGCCACACATCGATGCCCTGGTGCTTCTTGTGCGGCTGGTTCTGCTGCGGGCGGCGGCGCTGATTGCTGCGCTTCTGGCCGCCCTGGCCGCCGGAACCCGACTGCCCCTGGCTCACGATGCCCCCTCGGTGATGAGTTCCTCGGCCAACAGCTCTTCGGGTCGCAACCCGAGCGCCACGCGCAGCTGATCGCTGTTGAGATCGGCGATCGACGACGACTTGGGCAGCACCAGGTTGGCGATGTGGCGTTTGCCGGCGACGACTTCCTCCACCCGCTCGTCGACCGTGCCCGGGCACACGAGGCGGTGGGAGATGACGGTCTTGTCCTGGCCGATGCGCCACGCACGGTCGCGGGCCTGATCCTCCACGGCTGGGTTCCACCAGCGGTCGTACAGCACGACATGGTTGGCCGCGGTGAGGTTGAGTCCGGTGCCACCGGCCTTCAGTGACAGCACCATCGCGCCCTTGCCGGAGGCCTTCTGGAAGTCGGCCACCATCTTGTCGCGCACCCCGCGGGCGAGGCTGCCGTCGTAGCACTCGATCGGCATACCGAACTTGTCAGTGAGGTGATCGGCCAGACGGCGGCCCCACGTCGCAAAGTGGGTGAAGATCAGGATCCGTTCATCGGCCTCGAACACCTGCTCGCAGATCTCCTCCAAGCGGGCCAGCTTGCCCGACCGGCCGGCGAGCGGTAGCTCGTCGTCGCGGTAGGCGGCGGGGTGGTTGCAGATCTGCTTCAGCGCCGTGATCGCGGCGAGGATCGCGCCCTGTTTGGGGTCGGCGCCCACCGTGTCGCCGTCCGGACCTTCGACATTGGCGACCAGCTCGTCGAGCACGGCCTGGTAGAGACCGATCTGCTCCTTGGTCATCGTGCAGTGGTCGAGCTCGTCGATCTTGTCGGGCAGCTCGCGGGCAACCTCGGGTTCGGTCTTCGTGCGCCGGAACAGCAGGATGCCGTTGAGCGCTTTCAGCGCGGCCTCACCATCGCCGGACATCTGGGCCACGAAGTTGGGCCGCGTGCCGACGAGGCCGGGGTTGGTGAAGTCCATGATCGCCCACAGGTCGCCGAGGCCGTTCTCGATCGGTGTGCCGGTGAGGGCGATGCGTGTGCGCGCCTTGACCCGGCGCAGTTCCAGAGCGGTGTCGCTGGTGGCGTTCTTGATCGCCTGCGCCTCGTCGAGCACCATGCGCGACCAGTCGATGCCGGCGACTGCGTCGATGTCGCGCACTGCGGTGGCGTAGGTGGTGATCACGATGTCGGCACCAGTGATCTCCGTGGCGAAATCGTGCTCGTCGGCACGATCGGCGCCGTGGTGCACGATCACCTTCAGGCCGGGGGTGAAGCGCGCCGCCTCCGCGGCCCAGTTGCCAACGACGGCCGCGGGAGCCACCACGAGCACCGGCCCATCGCCCGTGCTGCGCGCCAGGTGGGCGAGCACGGTGGGCGTCTTGCCGAGGCCCATGTCGAGCGCGAGGCACCCACCGAGCGCGGCACTGTCGAGGAAGCGCAGCCAGCCGACGGCCTCGGCCTGATAGGTGCGCAGCTCGCCGACGAAACCCTCGGGCTGCATGACCGCCTGCGCCGGCGCATCGGCCGCACGCTGGACGATGTCCATCGCCCAGCTGTCGCCGAACACCTGCACGCCACCGGAAAGGCCCGAACCGTCGAGCCCGAGGCTCTGGCGCAGGATCTCCGCGCCGGTCATCTGGGTGACGCCCTCGCGCTCTTCCAGCGCGGCCGCGGCCTTGTCGAGATCGGCGCGGTCGACCTCGATCCACTTTCCGGCGGAGGTCTGCACGAGCGGCCGGGCCTGGCGGGCGAGGCGCTTCACCTCCGCTGCGGTCAGTTCGACATCGTCGAACAACACGGTCCAGGAGACATTGCTGAGCTGGTGGGCGCCGACCACCGAGCCACCCATCGTCTCGGCGAACAGGCGCAGCGACGGCTTGGCCTTGCGCCGCGACATGGATGGCACGCGCACGTCGAAGCCGACACTGGCGAGCGCCGGGCCGCGGGTGGTCATGAAGTCCCACGCCTCGTCCTGGCTGAGCGCGAGCTGGCCGCGGCGGCGCTGGCCGGCGCGGTCGAGCATCGGGTACAAGCGGGCCAGGCGGGCCCACTCGATGCTGATGTGGCGGCCGGAATGCTCGGCGCGGATCGCGGCATCGATCGGAATCAGCTTGCCCTTGCCGACGGGTGCATGCACGGAAACGAGCCACACCCCGCCGGAGTCGGGCGGGTCGAGGCGCACGACGAGGCGCGGGCGCCCAGGCGAGGTGATGACGCCGGCCCACTGGTCGAGGCGGCGGCCGAGATCCATCGCGATCGTCGCGTCGGCCATGAACGTCGAGCCGTCCATGCGGGAGATCACCGCGTCGGCGAGATCCAAGTTGGAGTTGGCCGTTGGAGGTGGCGCGGGTAGCTCCATGCGGCTCGTGGCGTTGCCGACGATCGTCTCGATCACCGCGCTGATCACGGCGATCGCCGTCGCCCTCGGCGCGGCGCCGTCGAGGGCCACGACCGGGCCGGGCATGCAGGCCGCAAGGGCTTCCACCGCGGCGCCGTCGACGAGTGCCGGCGCCCAGCGCACGTGCGCTTCGGCGCTGCGCCCCTGGGTCTTCGGCGCGGTCTTCAGCTGGGGGACGATGCAGCCGTTGGTGACGAGGCGCACGCCCTCCACGGCCACCATGCCGAGCCAACGCACGCTCGCGCCAAGCATCTCGTTGCCCTCGGCATCGGTGATGCCTTGGCCGCCGCCGATGGCGACGAGCCAACCGAGTGCATCCTTCATCGAGATCGCCAGCGACTCGGCCTTCACGCTGCCGGGCAGGGGAATGCCACCGTGCACCTGCCAGCCGTGGGGCGGCCCACCGCACTGCTCGAGGCGGTCGGCGATGCCGTCGTTGGGCTCGGGCAGCGAGCCCCGCCCCGCGGCCCACACCACCACCTGGTCGTCGGCCCACGTGGCCTGCAGCAGTACCGGCTCGGGCACCAGCTCTTCGTAGGCGATCATCTCGGTCTCGTCGCCCACCGGCTCGGGCAGGGGGCGCAGGCGTACATAGGTGGCCTTCAGGCTGTCGAGGGTGTCGGCGAAATCGGCCATCACCAGCTCGCGCTCGTTGGCGGGCAGCTGGCGGGCGCGGGCAAGATCCTCTTCGGCGTCACCGATCAGGCGGTCGAGGATGTAGAGCGACGCCCGCTCGTCCTGGTGGAAGCGCGCGACATCGTCGTCGGATGGCCGTCCGTCGGCAATCCGCCAGATCGAGGCTTCGAGTTGTCGTGCGTCGAGCATCGTGGTCCGTTCCGCCGCGTTGAGCGGCCCGCTGGCGCCGGTGACGCAACCCCGCAGTCACCGCTCGCAGCTCTCGGAGAGCGGGCCACACGCGTGCACCCCGCTCGTGGCTGGGTCAGCCGGGGGGCCGGCGACCGAGCGATGGTCACGCTACCCGGTTCTGGGGCCGTACGCGTCGTCGGGGAGCGGGCGCGTCCAGGCCGTGGCCGCGGCGCCCGCGGCGCGGGCCCTGTCAAGGGCCGTGCCGAGGGGTTCGCCGGTGAGGTGGGCGGCGAGGAAGGCGGCGATGAACGCGTCGCCGCACCCCACCGTGTTGCCGGCCACCGGCACGGCCTGCACGGGATGCAGGGTCGCCCCGGCGGCACCTTCCACCACGATCACGCCGCGCGATCCGAGCGTGACCACCAGCAGCCGGTCGAGCCGCGCGGCGATGGCGCCGATGCCCTGCACGACAGGGTCGCGGGGGTCGCCCGGCCAGCCGACGAACCCGATCGTGAGGTGCGGCATCGTGGCCGCGAACCGCTCGAGCGTGTAGTGGCGGAGGTCGAGGAAGTCGCCGCTCACTGGCAGGTGGGCGAGCGCACCCTGCCCGCCGAGCCGGTGCACCTCGGCCACGACGGGGTCGACGAGCACGCAATGCAGGCTGCTCGCCGCGGCCACCTCGGACTCTTCCTCGGCGGTGAGGTGGAACCCGGCCCACACGCCTTCGACGAAGTGGTCCATGTACGGCTGACGATCGGCGCGGAACACCACGTCGATGCTCGCCGAGACCCCGGGCGCGGTGATCGAGGCGGGCAGGTGGGCGATGCCGTGGCGGCGCAAGAACGCGGTCACCACGCCGCCGTCGTCGGTGCCGACGCGGGTGAGGAAGCGGAACGGCAGGCCGAGCTGTGCCCAGGCGTACGCCATGTTGAGCGCCCCGCCCCCAGGCAGGTCGCGGTGTTCGTCCAGATAGCGGTCGATGCTCGCCGGGCCGAGCAGGAGGTTCACAGGCCCTCGAGCGGGTTCGCCCGGCCGGGGCCCAGCGCGAGGAAACGGTCATAGCGCACCTCGACCACCTTGCTCGCCTGCCAGAACGCCTCGATGGAGAGGTGGCCGCAGCCCTCGGCGTGGTACCACTCAATGCGGCCCGGAACGGTGGCGAGCAAAGCCGGGTCGTGCGCGGGCACCACCGCGGGGTTGAGGCAGTAGCCGGGGGAGAGCGGGTCGCGGATCTCCAACAGGCCGTCGCCGCGGAAGCCACGGGCGCGTGGCAGGTGGTGCAGCTCGCCCGAGCCGAGATCGGTGAGTGCGACGGTCTCCGCGACGGTGTCGGTGACGCCGGGCCACGCCGGGTCGTCGACGAGCTCGGCGATGACGCGGCGCACGGAGATGTCCTGGTAGTGGTTCATCTGGGTGTGCGGCTGGGCGTAGTCGTCGTCGTGCACGTTGGCCGGGTCGAAGTCGTAGACATTGCCGCAGCGGGTGACGAGGAACTCCACGAGGGCCGGCCGGTCGCGCAGGTAGACGCGGTAGGCCTGCTCGTACTCGGCGATCGCGTCGGCGAAGGCCACCACCCGCCCGCGCACGACATGGGCCCAGCGCCAGCCGTCCGCGCCGAAGCGGGCGTCGAGCACGGTCTGGCGGGTGGCCTTGCCGGCGCCGCTGAATCCAGGCGTTCCGACCGGGATCCATACCTCGGCCAGTAGCTCGGTGGAGGTGGGATCGGGCCACGCAGGAGTGCTCACGCGCCCGACGGTAGCGGCCGCGTCGCGAGCGTGCGGCAACTGTCACGCGAGCAACTGCTTGCAATAGTTAGCACTCGGGTGCAGGATGATCGTGGGTCAGATGACAGGCCCCAAGGAGGTTCGTGGTGGACACCATGATGACGCTGAAGAAGTGGCAGGACGAGTACTTCGACTTCATGAAGAAGGTCGAAGAGCCAATGGTCCGTTACGCAGGCAAGGTCGCCGAGCCGGTGGCCCGGTACATGCCCGAGCGGCCGCAGTTCTTGGCCCCGGTGCCGAAGATGACTGAGTTCGTGGACAACGGGTTGAAGTTCCGCCGCCGCTTCGTCGACGAGCAGGCGACCTTCGTTCACAAGATGATGAAGGCTATGGAGCCCGTCATGACGAAGGTGGACTACATCGCCCCGAAGCACGCCGGCGCAAAGCCGCAGCACGAGGAGATGCGAGTGCCGCAGCGCAAGGCGGCTCACGCCGCCTGACGGTCCGAGCCGTTCGAACGAATGGGCAGGTGCGTGAAGCGCCTGCCCGTTCGCGTGTGTACGGTCGCGGGCCATGAGCCTGCCCGACACCATGCGTGAGATCCGCACCCTCGTCACCGCCGAGGGCCAGCTACAACTGTCATTGGCCACCATGCCCGTGCCCACTCCGGCCGCGGGGGAGGTGGTGGTGCAGGTGCAGGGCGCACCGATCAACCCCAGCGACCTCGCCCTGTTGGTCGCGATGGCCGACATCACTGAGGCCGTCGCCGCGGGCACGGCCGCCGATCCGCTCACCACCGTGCCGCTCCCCGAGCGGGTGCTGGCCGGCCTGCAGGGGCGCGTCGGTCAATCGCTGCCGGTCGGCAACGAGGGCTGTGGTGTCGTCGTGGCAGCCGGTGAGGCGCCCGAGGCCCAGGCACTTCTGGGGCGTGTGGTGGCCTTCGTCGGTGGCGCGTCCTACGCCGAGTACCGCAATGTGCCGGCGATGATGTGCCTCGCCCTGCCCGACGGCACCACGCCGCAGCAGGGCGCGTCGTCGTTCGTCAACCCGCTCACCGCGCTCGGCTTCGTGGAGACGATGAAGCTCGACGGCCACACCGCGATCGTGCACACCGCGGCCGCGTCCAATCTCGGCCAGATGCTCGTGCGCATCTGCCAGGACGACGGGATCGCGCTCGTCAACATCGTGCGCAAGCCCGAGCAGGAAGCCCTGCTGCGCGGCATGGGCGCCACCTACGTGGTCGACAGCAGCAGGCCCACGTTTCGCGCCGATCTCACCGAGGCCCTCTCGGCGACCGGTGCGACGCTCGCGTTCGACGCGATCGGCGGCGGCCGCCTCGGCGGCCAGATCCTGTCGTGCATGGAGGCCGTCGCCGCCAGCAAGCTCGGTGCGTACAATCGCTACGGCTCCGACGTGTACAAGCAGCTCTACATCTACGGCATGCTCGATCCCAGCCCTACCGAGATCGTGCGCAACTTCGGCTTCAGCTGGGGTGTGTGCGGCTGGCTGCTCACCCCGTTCCTCGGCCGCGTCGGCCTGGAGGGCATGCTGCGCATGCGCGACCGGGTTGTCGCCGACCTCACCACCACGTTCGCCAGCCACTACGCCGGCGAGCTGTCGTTGGCCGGCGCGCTCGACCCGGAGGCGATCCGCACCTATGCGCGGATGGCCACCGGCGAGAAGTACCTCATCCGCCCCGATCTCTGAGGCCCGTGCCGATGGATCCCACCGTCGCCGCCCTCGTCGCGCACTACGGGATGACGCCGCTGCCTGTCGAGGGCACCTGGTTCGTCAGCACGTGGCGCAGCGCGGGCGACCTGCCGGGCGGCGGCCCGGTGGGCACGGCGATGATCGGGCTCTACGCGGCCGACCCGCCGAGCCGTTCCCTCTTCCACCGGTTGACCTTCGACGAGACCTGGCACTTCTACGGCGGCGACCCGATCCGGCTGGTGCTGCTGCACCCCGACGGCCGCGATGAGGAGATCGTGATGGGCAGCGACCCGCTCGCCGGCCAACACGTGCAGTACGTGATCCCCGCGGGTGTGTGGCAAGCGGGCGAGCTGGTCGCCGGCGGCCGCTGGGCGCAGTTCGGCTGCACGCTCGCTCCCGGGTTCAACGGCACGTGTTTCGAAGGCGGCCGCGCGGCTGAGTTGGCGGCCGCGTACCCGTCGCGCTCGGCCGACATCGCCCGCCTCGCCGTTTCCGACGACGACGCCACGACAATGCCCACCGGCTTCGCGCCCTGACTGCCCCCCGAAGATCCTGCAGCGCGGCGGGGGTGGTGGTGGGTGTGTCTGTGTGATGCTCTCCACACTCCAGCCAGGGCGGATCACCGGTGGCCACGGCGAACTGGGGTCCTGACAGCGTGCTAGTACCAACCCCGACCACCACCGCCGGTCCGCCCCCCACCACCTGACCGTCGCACATCCTCCCGCTCTGGCCGCGCGCCGGCCACGGCCGCCCGTGGTCGGCGTAGGACAAGAACGGGAGAGCATGACCTAGGCCACTGAAACAGCCCCGCCAATTGACGTACGCTGTGGGCAGATCCCTGAGAGGGAGGAGTCCACGATGATTCCGACCGGTACCTGCCCTTCGTGCGGTGCGCCCTTCGCGCCCGGGGCCGCGACGTGCGGTCAGTGCGGCGCGGCACTCGTGGTCACCAGCGCCCCTCCTCCGCCGGGTGCGATGCCCCCGCCTCCCCCGCCCGCGGGCGCGATGCCGCAACCGGCGCCGGTACCCATGATGCAAGTGATGCCGCCGCACCGGTCGCGCAGCAGCGGCACGATGGTGACCGCGGCTCTGCTCGCCATCGTCGCCCTGATCGGCATCGTGATGGTGCTCACCACCAAGGACGACAAGGGCGGCACCGCGGGCCCGGCCGGCACTGGCCCGACGGTCACCTACGACAGCAATGTCGACCCGTCGAAGATGTCCTTCGGCCAGGTCCTACTCGAACCGGTGAACCAGCCCACCGTCGATGCGTTCACCGATGACAGCCGGTTGGGGCCCGAGTCGCAGCCGACCGTCACGCTCCCCGACCTGCCCACCGACACGGTGCCCACCACCTCCCCCGGCCAGACGACCCAACCGCCGACGGTCGCTGGCTCGCAGCCCGGCCTCTACGGCGGCACGCGCAACAACCAGCTGTGCGACAAGGAGAAGATGATCACCTTCCTCGAGCAGCACCCCGAGAAGGGTGCGGCCTGGGCACAGGTGCAGGGGATCGAGGTCAAGAATCTGCGCGCCTACATCTCTGCGCTGACCCCCATGATCCTCACCCTCGACACGTTGGTCCAGAACCACGGGTTCAAGAACGGCCAGCCGTATTCGCACCCGTCGGTTCTGCAGGCCGGCTCGGCCGTGCTCGTCGATGAGTGGGGCGTGCCCCGGGCGAAGTGTTCGTGCGGCAACCCGCTGCTGCCCCCGCCGGTTATCAGCGTGCCGCCGGAGTACGTCGGGCCGCAGTGGCCGACGTTCCAGCCGACCGTGATCATCATCATCGTCGCCGCACCCACCCCTGTCGTGGGTGGGTTCACCATCGTCGACATCACCACCGGTGAACTCATCGTCCGCCCGCTTGGCGCCGACGAGAACACCCAGGACCTTGCCACCGGCGACGTGCGCGTAACGCTCACGTGGGGCGACACCGCCGATCTCGACCTGGCGGTCGTCGACCCCAACGGAGAGACGATCAACTACGACGCGACGACATCGAGCAGCGGCGGCCAGCTCGACGTGGACGCCAATGGTGGCTGCAGTGCTGCTATCACGTCGCCGGCCGAGAACATCATCTGGGGCGACACCGGGCCGAGCGGTCAGTACGTTGCGCGGGTGAGCCTCTTTGACGACTGTGGAGTCGCGACATCGCACGCGTTCGTGCTGCAGGTGTTGATCGGCGGAGTTCCGGTGCAGCTCTACGCGACCGACGGGGTGACACCCGTGGAGGGCAATGGCATGCTCTCGCTCGACAGCGCGGCGATGTACTTCAGCTTCTCGAAGGGTTGAGCGACCCACTGATCTGCATGCCGATCCAGTCCTCGCCGTCCTCGTGCCAGTCGCCGGTGACGGTGAAACCGGCCTTCTCGTAGGCGCGGTTCACCCCTCGCCCGCTCGACGATCACCAGGCCGCGCCCGCCAGGCCGCGACCTGTTCGCGGGTGAACTCGGCGGTGGTGGCGGTGAGATCGTTGCCCTCGGGGTCGTTCGCCAGCTCCCAGAGCATGGCCGAGTCATCGGCCGTCATCGGGCGGAGGGTCACCAGCCGCCCGGCGAGCGTCGGTTTGGCCCAGCGCCCCAGGTCGTCCATGCCGTAATGCTGACATGATCCCGGTCGCGCAACGTGGTGCTGTGGTGGCGGAGGTCGTCGCCAGGCGTGCCAGCGTGGGAGACTGTGGGCGACGTGAACGACGACAACTGGCTGCACGAAGTAGTGGAGGCGATGCCCGACGGGGTCGTCATGGTCGACGACGCGGGCACGATCGTCCTGGTCAACAGGGAGATCGAGCGTCTCCTCGGTTATGACCGCGAACAGATGCTCGGTCAGAAGGTGGAGATGCTCATCCCGGCCGACCTCGTTGAGTCGCATCAGTCGCACCGCATGTCGTTCCAGGTTGCGTCACGCCGACGCGCCATGGGCCGCGGCCTCGACCTGTTCGCCCAGCGCGCCGACGGTTCCACGTTCCCCGTGGAGATCTCGTTGGCACCGGCCGAGGTGGGTGGCGCCCACGTGGTGATCGCCAGCCTGCGCGACGTCACCGCCAGCCGCCAGGCCGACTCCGAGCTCTCCGAGGCTCGCCAGCGGGTCCTGCTCGCCGAGGACCACGAGCGCATCGCCCGCGATCTGCACGACACGGTGATCCAGCGCCTGTTCGCCGCCGGCCTCAGCCTGCAGAGCGTGCTGCCGGTCGTGCCCGACAGTGCCAAGGCGAAGATCGAGCGGATCATCGACGACCAGGACGATGCGATCCGCGAGCTGCGCACCGCGATCTTCGGCTTGTCCAACAAACGCGCCGCGGGGCGCACCATCCGTGTCGTGGTGAACCAGCTCGTCGACGATGCCGCCCGGGTGCTCGGCTTCCGCCCCACTCTGCACTTCAACGGAGTGCTCGACTCGATCGACTCCGAGGTCACCGACGAGGTGGCAGCTGTCGTGCGCGAGGCGCTCAGCAATGTCGCCCGCCACTCGCGGGCGCGCAAGGTCGAGGTGTCGCTCAGCCATGTTGGCGAGCGCCTGGCCGTGGTGATCAGCGACGACGGCCACGGCATTCCCAGCAGCCACCGCCTCGGGAGTGGCCTGCTCAACATGCACGATCGCGCTGCCCGCCTCAACGGCACCTGCACGGTCACCAGCGGTGAGGGTGCCGGCACCACGGTGCGCTGGCAGGTTCCCGTCGGCAATTAGTGCTGCACGCTGGTGTTGCCCGAACTTGACGCAGGTGTTAAGTTGCTCGAAATTCATGGAGGGGGCCCCATCATCATGAGCACTGTCGTCTACGACCCGTACTCGCCGGAGATCCAGCACAACCCGTACCCGACGTACAAGCTGCTGCGCGACGAGGCGCCGGTGTACTACAGCGAGAAGTACAACTTCTACATGCTGACCAGGTACGACGACTGCATGGCGGCCTTCCTCGACCCGTCGACCTTCATCTCCGGTCGCGGTGTCACGATCGAGCCGATGGACAACGGTGGCGGCCGCCTGAACAGCATGGATCCGCCCGACCACACCCGGCTGCGCAAGCTTCTGTCGCGCATCTTCACCCCCAAGCGGATGGTCGAGCTCGAGCCGTTCATCCGCGGCGTCGCCTGCAGCTACCTCGACAAGGTGGCCGGCCAGGATCGCTTCGATCTCGTGCAGGACTTCTCCCTGCGCCTGCCGCTCGATGTGATCAGCGAGCTGCTCGGGATTCCCGAGGAGCTACGCAAGCCGATCCACGACCTCACCAACCGCACGGTGATGCGCGACTTCAGCGACCCGGCGAAGGCCCAGGAACTGGCACGCGCGGCGATGGGCGAAATCCTCGGCGTCTACCTGTTGCTCGTGCAGGACCGCCGCAAGAATCCCAAGGACGACATCATCTCGATGCTCATCGAGGCCGAGGTTACCGACGAAGCCGGCAAGGCCCACAAGTTCTCGGACCAGGAGATCGCCGCCCAGTTCCTGCTGCTCGGCGGCGCCGGCCACGAGACCGTGATGAAGACCATCAGCAACGGCGCGGTCGCCCTGTGGTGGTACAAGGACCAGCGCCGTGAGCTGGCCGAAGACCCGCGCCTCATCCCGACCGCGATCGAGGAGATGCTGCGCTGGGACAACCCCGCACCGCTGGAGGGTCGTCAGACCACCCGCGAGGTCATCCTCCACGGGGTGACCATCCCCGAGGACAGCCGGGTGATGATCAACATGGGCGCGGCCAACCACGACGAGCGCCAGTACGAGCTCCCCGAGCTGTTCAACATCCACCGCAAGATGGAGCGGTCGCTGATCTTCGGTTTCGGTGTCCACCTGTGCCTCGGAGCCCACCTGGCCCGCATGGAGTCCAAGATCGCGTTCGAGGAGTTGCTGAAGCGCTACCCCGAGTACGAGATCGACGAAGCCCATGTCGATCGTGGCCCGGTGACGTTCTTCCGCGGCCTGCACCACCTGCCGCTGATGGTGTGAGCCGGTGTCAGCTGGCCCGGCCGACGCCTGCTTTGACGGCGAAGACGGCGGCCTCGGTGCGACGACTCATGCCCAGCTTCATGAGCATGTTCGACACATAGTTCTTCACCGTCTTCTCGGCGAGGTGTAGCTCCGCGCCGATCTGGCGGTTGGTGGCACCTTCCGCGATGAGGTCGAGGATGCGGCGCTCTTGCGGGGTGAGCTTGGCCAAGCGCTCGTCTTCTTCGCTGGGGTTGCGCAGGCGGTGGAGCACCTTGGACGTGACGGTGGGGTCGAGCAGCGACTCGCCGCGGGCCACGCGGCGGATGGCGGTGACGAGGTCGTTGCCGCGGATTTGCTTCAGCACGTAGCCAGAGGCGCCGGCCATGATCGCCTCGAACAGGGCGTCGTCATCGCTGAAGGAGGTGAGCATCAGACAGGCCAGACCGGGCAGCTGGCTACGCACCTCGCGGCACACCTCCACGCCGCTGCCGTCGGGCAGGCGCACATCGAGCACGGCGACGTGGGGCTTCACCGCAGGGATGCGGTGCACCGCCTCCTCGGCGGTGGACGCCTCGCCCACGACCTCGATGTCGGGCTCTGCCTCGAGCAGCTCACGCACGCCCCGCCGCACGATTTCGTGATCGTCGAGCAGAAATACCTGGATGACGGGTTGCTGCTCTTCCATGGGTGGACATCCGATCACATATTAGGGGTGCCTGTCAGGGACCTTCGTCACATTGGCACAAGCGCCGTACACTTGCACGTCGTGGTCGTGAGTATGCCCCCCGCCGTGCTTCCTCAGGCCAACGATGTCTGCTGGTGCGGCAGCGGTCGCAAGTACAAACGCTGCCACAAGCCCAGTGAGGGCCGTGTGCTCCAGGGTGTGATCAGCCCGATGCGCCCGGTGCCCGACCACATCGTCAAGCCCACCTACGCCGACGACGGCACCGTCGACCGCTGGGCCGAGCCGCGCGTGAAGCCGGCCGAGATGATCGAGCGTATGCGCGTCGCCGGCGCAATGGCCTCGGAGATCCTGCGCCTCGCCGGCGAGATCGTGCGCCCGGGCATCACCACCGACGAGATCGACGTGTTCGTGCACGAGGCCACCATCGAGCGCGGCGCGTACCCCAGCCCGCTCAACTACCACCGCTACCCCAAGAGCGTGTGCACCTCGGTCAATGAGGTCATCTGCCACGGCATCCCCGACAGCCGCCCGCTGCAGGACGGTGACATCGTCAACCTCGACGTCACCGCCTATGTACACCGTGTGCACGGGGACACCAACGCGACCTTCCTGGTCGGCGACGTCGATCCTGCGAGCCGCATGCTGGTGCAGGTCGCCGAGGAGTGCATGTGGCACGGCATCGAGGCCGTGCGCCCCGGTCAACCGCTCAGCGACATCGGCAAGGCAATCGAGACGCATGCCAAGAAGCACCGCATGGGTGTCGTGCGGGCGTTCATCGGTCACGGCATCGGCGAGCAGTTCCACACCGACATCCAGGTGCTGCACTATTACGACGAGCGGGCCTCGATGATCATGCGCCCGGGGATGACGTTCACGATCGAGCCGATGATCACCCTCGGCGCCCACCAGCACAAGATGGTGTTCGACGACGACTGGACGGCGGTGACCGCCGACGGCAAGCGCACCGCCCAGTTCGAGCACACCGTGCTCGTCACCGACGACGGCGTCGAGGTGCTCACCGCCCCCGGCTCGGTCTCACCCAGCGCCCCCTGGCGCCGCTGAGGCGCCCAGACGCTTGCTGACCGGCGGTGGCGGTGACTCCGCATGCCAATTAGTGTCGACCGTGCGCACGTTGAGCAGTATCGGAGACGGACGGCAATGAGCATGAATCCAGGTGGCCCCCAGTTCCCCGCTCCCGGTGGGCCGGTTCCCCCGCCACCGATCCCACACGCACCGGCGCCGCAGCCGCCCACTCAGCAGTGGGGTGGCATGGGCCAGCCCCCGATGCCCCCACCGCCCGCCGGCCCGGGTGGCCCGGGTGGCACGGGCGCGTCGGCGCCGAAGCCCAAGCGCACCGGCCTGATCGTCGGCGTCGTCGCCGCGGTCGCACTCATCGGTGGCGGCGTGGCCGTGGTGGCGACGCAGGGCGGCGACGACGGTGGCACGACCAAGCCCACGACGGTCACCACCGCACCGACTTCGGCGACCACGGGGACCACAGCCGCCCCCGAGACACTCGACTCGAACCGCATCGCCCAGTCCGTCGTCGAGATCTGGGCAGTCATGTCCGACGGCACCCCGATCTGGCACGGCTCGGGCACAATCCTGTCGTCCACGGGCCTGATCCTCACGAACGCCCACGTGGTGTCGAAGGCCCCCGGCGAGACGTATGACATCCTCGAGGTGCACATCACCGAGAGCGCGGACCAACCGCCCACACCGATGTACCAGGCCGACGTGGTGGGCTTCGATGCGGCCATCGACCTCGCCACGGTGCAGATCGCCCGGGACATCGAGGGCAACCCGGTGACGGTGACCGACATGCCGTACCTGGAGGTGGGCGACTCCGATTCCGTCGAGCTGGGCGACCACCTTCGCGTGTTCGGCTACCCGTCCATCGGTGGTGACACGATCACCCTCTCGGAGGGTTCGGTCTCCGGCTTCACCACGGAAGCAGGCGTCGACGGTCGGGCGTGGGTGAAGTCCGACGCCACGATCGCCGGCGGCGTCAGCGGCGGCACTGCCGTCAACGAGTCGGGCGAGTTGGTGGCAATCCCCACTCGCGCGGCGGCGAACTACGACGGTGATGTCACCGACTGCCGTCGCATTCAGGACACGAACGGTGACGGCGGCGTCGACGAGAACGACAGCTGTATCCCGATCGGTGGCTTCATCAACGGCTTGCGCCCGGTGAACCTGGCCCAAGGGGTCATCACCCAGGGCCAGCAGGGTGAACTCGTGTCGCCAGAACTCGAGCCGACCACTCCGGTCGACACGAGCACGGCCGATTTCAGCAGCCCGGTGTTCTCCTACGAGGTGAACCCCGACGACACGCCGGCAGAAGTCGTCCTGACACTGCCCACCGGCTCGGCGCAGGTCTGTGGCTTCTTCGACTGGACGGGCCTCAGCGACGGAGCGTCGTGGAGCGCGCTGTGGTACGTGAACGGCGAACTCAGCGAGTCCGGCAGCCTCCTCGACCAGTCCTGGAGCGGTGGTGCCGAGGGCACCAACTGGTGGGTGTGCCTCAACTTCGGTGCCGACCCGCTGACCGACGGGCTGTACGAGTTGGTGCTGCAGATCGATGACACCTCGGTCGGCTCGAACACGGTGTGGGTGGGCGATTCGTACCAGGTCAACGACCTGGAGATCGTCAACAACACCGGCAGCGAGGTGTGCTACCTCTACGTGTCGCCGACCCAGGCCCAGAACTGGGGGCCCGACGAACTGGGCGCTGACACCAAGCTGCCCGCTGGCGGTTCGTTCTCGCTCAACATCGTCGGCGAGATCTACTGGGTGCTCGCCGAGGATTGCGACCACAACACACTCGTGCAGATCGAGGACGCCGACCTCATCGCCCCCGGCACGCTCACGCTGACACCCTGAGCCCGCCCCACGATCTCCAGCGGCGCATCGTCAGCGATGTCCCGCGACACCCCTGTCAGCGATGTCCCGCGACAGCACACGTCCATCTCCGGACGTTGAACCGCGACACAGAGGTGGGAATTGGAGGCGTCAGCGCAGGGGGATGGAGGCGAGCAGGCGCGGGCTGAGGCGCACGGTGTCCGCCGACAGGCCGCTGCCGGCGGCGTGGTGACGCACCCACTCCAGTGCGGCGGGCGAGTTGAGCACGGTGAGCACTCGCTCGGGCTCGTCGGTGACACACGTGATCACCGGCACGCCCGGGAGCCATTCGCCGCGCGGGTCGTGCACGGCCTCGATCACCCGGGTCTGGTTGGCGATGAGGATCTTCGGCACGAGCCGCTCGCCCGCCCACCGCTGCAACGCGGGCGACAGCCGCTCGAGCGCCACTCGCGGCGCCGCGTAACGTTGCTTGGCGAAGCGCATTGGGCGCCGGCCCCACAGGCACTCGCCCGGCTCGATGAGCCCGCTGGTCACGAGCGGTGGCCCGCCGACGTCGTCGCCCACAGCGCCGATGAGCCCGTAGTACTGGTCGCGGAAGTCGACGCTGAATCGGGCGATGTCGCCGAGCACCGGCCCGTCGTGGGGCGCGACTGCGGTGCCGGCAATGAGGCCTGCCCAGGTGGTGGGCATCGCGATCGGTGTCAGCTCGGCGAACTCGGGGCCATACGCGCGGCGCACCGGCGCAGGTGCGCCACTCACCTCCCACACCCCGGCCCACACGCGTACCTCCGCGTCGAACATGCGGGTGGGGGACCACCACATCCAGCGCAGCGCGGCCGCCGCATCGACCGCGGCGCGGATCGCGGCCGCGTCGCGTGCGGACAGCAACGACTGGGGTAGCACCAGCCCGACGCGCCCACCGGGCCGCGCCAACCGAATGGCCAACGCGAGGAACTCGCCGGCCGCATCCGCGTACGGTCCACCGCCGAACGGCGAGCGCCCGCCGCGCGTGGTGTGCCGGGACAACTGGTTGAGGAACGGAGGGTTGCCCACCACCACGTCGAAACGAGAGTCGGCCCAGTCCCGGCGCAACGCGTCGTCGCACACGAAGCCACCGGCGGCCGCGGTCGCGGGGTCGATGTCGACGCCCGTCTGCTCGGGCAGGCCGGTTGCACGCAGAAAGCGGCCGTCGCCGCATGCAGGATCGAGCGCGCTGCGGGCGCCGGCGAACATGGCCTCGCGCACGACAGCAGTCACGAGATCCGGTGGTGTGTACCACGCACCCAACTGCTTGCGTGTGCGCGCACGTTGGGGATCGCTCACCGCGCCAGCGTAGGGTTTGGATCCGTGACGCCCTGGGACTTCAGCGGTGCATCCGGTCGATACCTGTCCTTCGACCGCGACCAGTGGGCCGCTTTGCGCGCCGCCACCCCGTTGACGATGAGCGAGACCGACCTCGAATCGTTGCGCGGCATCAACGATCGCATCGACCTCGACGAGGTGACGGCGATCTATCTGCCGCTCACCCGCCTGCTGAATCTCTATGTCGCGGCCACTCAGCAGTTGCACAAGGCGTCGGCTGCGTTCCTCGGCACGCGGGCCCCGAAGGTGCCGTACGTGATCGGTGTCGCCGGCAGCGTGGCCGTGGGCAAGTCCACCTTTGCCCGCATCCTGCAGGCTCTGCTCGCCCGCTGGCCCGATCACCCGAAGGTCGATCTCGTCACTACCGACGGCTTCCTGCTGCCCAACCGCGTGCTCGCCGAGCGCGGCATCATGAACCGCAAGGGCTTCCCTGAGAGCTATGACACGCGCAGCCTGTTGCAGTTCCTGCGCGGGGTGAAGAGTGGCGCACCCGAGGTGAAGGCGCCGGTCTACAACCATGTCGTGTACGACATCGTCGAGGGCGAGGAGATCGTGGTGCGCCACCCCGACATCCTCATCATCGAAGGGCTCAACGTGTTGCAGGTGGGTGGCGCCGCCGACGGCGCGCCGTTCACCGAGTTCGTCAGCGACTACTTCGACTTCTCGATCTACATCGATGCCGACGAGGCCGACATCGAGGAGTTCTACGTGCAGCGCTTCCTGCGCCTGTGCGAGTCGGTGTTCCAAGAACCCGACAGCTTCTTCCAGCACTACGCCGGCCTCACCCGCGCGCAGGCGATCGACACCGCCCGCAACATCTGGCACGAGATCAACGGCAAGAACCTGCGCGAGAACATCGAGCCCACCAAGATGCGTGCCGGCCTGCTGTTCGAGAAGGGCAGCGACCATCGTGTCACCCACGTCAGGCTGCGTCGCCTGTGAGGCGCTCCGTCCTGCTTCTCGCGGCCATCGTGTTCGTGGCCGCGTGCAGCGATCCGGGGGTCGGGATTGTGTACCCCTACGACCCGGCCCCTGTGCCGTTCGTGCCGGACCACACGGAGCCCGTGACGGCCACGGGCACCCTCCTCGACGGGAGGTATTGGGCCACCATCGCCACCGCCGACGAGGAGGCCGGGACGATCACGTTCACGTTCGTGCAGGCGAACTTCGACGACGCCGGTGGGATGACCGTCGTCGAGAATCCATCGCGCGAGGTCGTCGGCTCGGTGACGACGCTGAAGTTCGCCTCCGTCGCGGCGACGACCCGGCAGAACTTCGCGGTCCCCGCCACGGAGCTGATCCGTCTGGTCCTCGGGATGAAGCCGACCGGCAAGCCGCCGACGGGCACCGCGCCGCCCCAGTACTCCTACGTGGCCTATCCGATGCTCGTCACGGTGGAAGGTGGCGTCGTGACCGAGGCCTACCAGATCTGGATGGCCGACCTGCCGTGACCGGCCAGGCGCAACTGCTCAGATGCCGAGCCAGGCGGGCAGCAGCGAGATCGAGTCGAGGTCGGCGAAGTGCTCGTCGTGCTCGACGTGCTCGAGTTCCCACAGCAGCGGGTAGGGCACGTGCACGGCGGTGCCGCCGAGCGCCATGACCGGCAGGATGTCGCTGCGCACACTGTTGCCGACCATGCAGGCCCGGTCTGGCGCCACGCCCATGCGGCCGAACACCTTGGCGTAGGTGGCCGGATCCTTCTCCAACAGGATCTCCACATGGGCGAAGTGGTGGGCGAGGCCGCTCGTCTCCACCTTGTGGGTCTGGTGGATGAGGTCGCCCTTGGTGATGAGCGCGAGCGGGTAATGGCGGCCGACGGCGGCGAGCACCTCGGACACGTGGGGCAGCAGGCGCACGGGTTCGCTGAGGTGGGCGCGGATCATCTCCATCAACTGGGCGATGACGCTCACCGGCACCGAGCCGTCGGTGATGCTGATCGCCGCCTCCACGGCGGACAACCCGAACGCCTTGACCCCGTAGCCGAGCACGGAGAGGTTCTTGCGCTCCACCGCGGTGAGCGCGGCCTTCACGTCGATGCCCTCGGGCGCGTACGGCGCGACGAGCTCGACGAAGCGCTGCTCGCCCGCGCTGAACTGATCCTCGCTGTGCCACAGCGTGTCGTCGGCGTCGAAGGCGATGATGTCGAACTGTTTCATGCTCGGCCCACCTCCGTCAGCGGTGAAGCGCGTTGAGGTAGTTGTAGACGGTGATGCGGCTGACACCCATCGCGTCGGCGACATCCTCCACGGCGCGGCGCAGGATAAACGCCCCACGGTCATCGAGTAGGCGGATCGCCTTCTGTTTGTCCTCACGGCTCAGCGTGGGCAGGGGTGCGCCCATCTCGCGCTCGACGGCTTCGATGAGGCGATCGAGCGCGCCGTGCAACGGCGCAGGGCGGACGGCGGCCACCACCTGGCCCTCCCACTTCAGTGGCAGGTCGCCCTTCTCGCGCTCGTCGGCCGGCACGAGCGTGGCGCCGAGCGCTTCGATGATCGGCTTCACCGACAGCACGAGTGGGTGGCGAGGCAGCTTGCTCACGCGGGCGCCTCGGTGTTCTGCGCGTGCAGGCTGATGTGGGTGGCCCCGTTGGCGAACGCCGCGGCGAGGAGCGCGCCCGACACCTCGGCCACCTGCACCTGGCTCACACGGCACGACGAGCCGAACGGCCCGAACTCGACCTCGACACCGAGCGCCTCGACGGCCGCGACGGCCGCGCGCACGTGCGGGCCCGGATTGCCCTCGTGGAAGGGCTCGATCGTGAACTCCAGCAGCAGCACCACGACGATGGTAGCGACGATCAGCGGCTGCCCGGTCAGGCGTTCCGACGGGCCCTCAACGAGTTGACCCGCTCGGCCCGCTTCGCCCGCAGCGCCGCGCCGCGGCAGTACTCCAGCGCGTCGAACGGCTGCGGATCGGCGGGCACGCTCGCCGGGTCGACGAGTTGGGTGCCCATGAACATCTCCACGATCAGCGGCCGGTCGAGGATCGCGCCCGCGCAACCGACTCCGCCCACCACTGCGCCGGCGATGCCGTGGCCGCTGACGGTGTTGGCGCCCACCACCCACAGGCCGTCGATCTCGGTGCGGTACGCCGGGCGGTTGTCGCCGAGCTGCTCGGGCGAGTGCATGTAGCCGTAGCTCGTGCCGCCACTGGAGTGGGTGTAGCGCTCGTGCGAGAGCGTGGTGGCCGTCTCGATGTGCACGATGTGGTCGCGCAATGGGCCGAACACCTGCTCCGCAGCGGCGACGAGGCGATCCTCGATGTCCTGCTTACGAGCGCGGTAGACCTCGTTGCGGCGGTAGGCGTTGGGCGAGCCCTCGCCGGGTCCTTCCACGACGCCCCAGAACTCGTAGCCGCGCGGCGCCAGGGTCATGATCTGGAAGTTGGTGTGGCCGGGCGGGCACAGCTCCGCGTTGCCCGGATCCTTGCGCGAGGCGATGGCGATGTAGGCGAATGGAGCAGTGCCCGACGGTAGGTGGCCTGCGTCGAGTTCGTCGTACATATCGTCCGTGCGATAGTCGGAGAACACGAAGTAGTTCGTGTTCGGCCCGTCGAGCACCTTGTCGACGACGACGTAGGTGCAGATCAGGCCGAGCGTCATCTGCGCCTGCTCGGCCCAGTCCACCGTGCCGGGGGCGAGGTGCTCGCGTCCCACCATGTGCTGGATCGTGCGGCGGTAGTCGGCGTTGGAGATCACCAGTGGGGCGCGCAGCTCACGGCCGTCCTCCAGGCGCACGCCGGCGGCGCGACCGGCTTCGATGATGATGCGATCGACGGGGGCGAGCGTGCGCACCTCGCCGCCGGTGGCCTCGATCACCTGCACGAGGCGGGCGGCGATCATCTGGCCACCACCCTCGGGGTAGAACGCGCCGCTCATGTAGTGGTGGATGATGCCCGCGTGCATCGCCACGGCGGTCTGCTTCGGGCCGCCCGCGTAGAGGCCCGACCAATGGTCGATGAGCGCCCGCGCCGGGTCGGAGAGTTCGCTCTCGTCGAACAGCTCGGAGAGGGGGCGCATCGCCCAGCGGTCGTAGGTGGGTCGCTCGCCGCCGAACATCCCGCTGCGACTCTCCTCGGCGACGGTGCGCAGGGTGCGGATGCACCGTTCGACGCCCGCGCGCTCCTCGGGCAGTTGGTCGGCGAGCCGCTGCTCGTATTCGTGCCACCCAGCGGGCACGCGGAACGTGAAGTCGGGGAAGTTCAGGGTGTCGAAGCCATCGCGGTCGAGGGGCCGGAAGTGCAGTCGGTCGCCGATGCCGAGCGCGCCGAAGATTGTGGGGAACAGGCCGCCCGGTTGGCACTCGCCGATGTAGTGCACGCCCACGTCGAACTCGTACCAGTCGTCACCGCCGGCCTCATTCTTGTGGTGGCGGCGGAACACCTGGGTGTTGCCGCCGGCCACGTCGTGGCGTTCGAGCACGAGCACCCGCTTGCCCGTGGCCCCGAGGCAGGCCGCTGCGGTCAGCCCGCCCGGCCCCGACCCGACGACGATCGCATCCCAGTCGTTCACGAGCGGTGCGCCTCGGCGAGGTGGGCGACGTCGTCCATGATCTTGGCCAGCTGGAAGTCCTTGGGCGTGTAGACCGCGGCCACGCCCGCGGCGAGCAGGGTGGCGCGGTCGGCCTCGGGGATGATGCCGCCCACCACCACCGGCATGTCGAGCCCCTCGGCGCGCAGGCCATCGATCACCGCCGGCACGAGCGAGAGGTGCGAACCGCTGAGGATCGAGAGGCCGATCACGTCGGGGTCTTCGTCGCGGGCACTGGCGACGATCTGCTCGGGCGTGAGGCGGATGCCGCTGTACACGACCTCCATGCCCGCGTCGCGGGCGGCGACGGCGATCTGCTCGGCCCCGTTGCTGTGGCCGTCGAGGCCGGGCTTGGCCACGAGGAAGCGCGGCGGGCCACCGGCCATCCCCTTCACGAACTCGGCCACCCCGGCCAGCTCGCCGGCGCGGCGGCCGACGGCTGCGTTCACACCGGTGGGGGCGCGGTACTCGCCGAACACGTCGCGCAACGTCTGCGCCCACTCGCCGCCGGTGCCGCCGGCCTTGGCGAGCGCGATCGACGCGTCGACGATGTTCGCGTCGCCCGCGGCCGCGGCGCGCAGGCCCTCGATCGCGGCCTGCACGGCGGCGTCGTCGCGGTTCGCCCGCCATTGCGCCAGCTCGGCCACCAGCGTGGTCTCCACCGTCGGGTCGACGGTGAGGATGTTGCCCGGGCTGTCGAGCGGCGAGGGCTCGGTCTCGGTGTAGGCGTTCACGCCCACGACGATCTGCTCGCCGGATTCGATGCGACGGGTGCGCTCGGCCATCGAGCGCACCAGGCGGCCCTTCAGCTCGTCGACCGCGGCGAACGCGCCGCCGTGCGACAGCACGTCCTGCAGCTCTTCCCATGCAGCGTCGCGCAGCTCGGTGGTGCGGGCCTCGATCACCTTCGAGCCGTCGAACAGGTCTCCGTACTCCAGCAGGTCGGTCTCGAACGCGAGCACCTGTTGCATGCGCAGGGCCCACTGCTGATCCCATGGGCGGGGCAGGCCGAGCGCCTCGTTCCACGCCGGCAACTGCACGCTGCGGGCGCGGGCGCGCTTGGAGAGCGTGACCGCGAGCATCTCGAGCACGATGCGCTGGATGTTGTTCTCCGGCTGGGCTTCGGTGAGGCCGAGCGAGTTGACCTGCACGCCGTAGCGGAAGCGGCGGGCCTTCTCGTCGGTGACGCCGTAGCGCTCAAGGCCGATGCGATCCCACAGCTCGCAGAACGCCCGCAGCTTGCAGATCTCCTCGACGAAGCGAATGCCGGCGTTGACGAAGAACGAGATGCTGCCGAACACCTGGGCGAACTGCTCGGGGGCGACTTGGCCACTCGCCTGCACCGCGTCGAGCACGTCGATCGCCGTGGCCAGTGAGTACGCCAGCTCCTGCACAGGTGTGGCCCCGGCCTCCTGCAGGTGGTAACTGCAGACGTTCATCGGGTTCCACTTCGGTGCGTGCTGCGCGCACCACGCCACCATGTCCACCGTCAGCCGCTTCGAGGGCGCCGGCGGGAAGATGTACGTGCCGCGCGACAGGTACTCCTTCACCACGTCGTTCTGGGTGGTGCCGCGCAACTTCGTGGAGGCGACGCCCTGCTGCTCCGCGTTGGCGACGTACAGCGCGAACAGCCACGCCGCGGGCGCGTTGATCGTCATCGACGTGTTCATCTCGCCGGGGGGAATGCCGTCGAGCAGGGTGCGCATGTGCCCGAGGTGCACCACCGGCACGCCCACCTTGCCGACCTCACCGCGTGCGAGCGGATGGTCGGGGTCGTAGCCGGTCTGGGTGGGCAGGTCGAACGCGATCGACAGGCCGGTCTGCCCCTTGGCCAGGTTGGTGCGGTACAGCTCGTTCGACGCCTTCGCCGACGAGTGCCCGGAGTACGTGCGCATCAACCATGCCGCGTCTCGTTGGGGTTCGTCACGCTTCATGTCCCTATCGTTGCCGACCAGCCCGCGGCAGCGCTACCCAGCGGTAACTCCGGCCGCTTCTTCCTTCTTGTCATCGATCTACGTCCAAGGATGGACGTAGATCGATGACACAGAAGAAGGGATCCGGGGGCGGCCAGGGTGTGGGAGCCTGGGGGCGTGGGAACCACCCTCGCAGACCCCGACCGGCTCGCGGCCCAGATCGACTTGATCGCGGCCGAGGCGAACCTTTCCGGGGTCGTTCGTCTCGATCTCGATGGTGTCACCGTCGAGCGGGGGTACGGCCTGGCGAACCGGGCGCACGGCATCGCCAACACGCCGAACACCCAGTTCGCCACGGCGAGCGGCACGAAGGGCCTCACCGCGCTGGCGGTGATGAGCCTGGTGGAGCAGGGTGTGCTCGCGCTCGACACCACTGCTCGCTCGCTGCTCGGCAGCGACCTGCCGCTCATCGACGAGCGGGTCACGGTCGAGCATCTGCTCTCGCATCGCTCGGGGATCGGCGACTACCTCGACGAGACCGCGGTGGCCGACTGGACCGACTATGTGCTCAGCGTGCCAGCGCACGAGTTGGCCACCACCGAGCAATTCCTCGCCGTGCTCGACGGCCATCCGATGCAGCACGCGCCGGGCGAGCGCTTCGTGTACTGCAACGGTGGATACGTGGTGCTCGCGCTGATCGCCGAGCGCGTGGCCGGCGTGCCGTTCCACGACCTCGTGGAGGAGCGGGTGTGTCGGCCGGCGGGCATGGTCGACACCTCGTTCCTGCGCTCGGATGAGTTGCCGGGGCGGGCTGCGCACGGGTACCTCCACGACGACGGGCTGCGCACGAACGTGTTCCACCTTCCCGTGCGCGGCAGCGGCGACGGTGGCATCTACACGACGGCCGCCGACATAGCCGCGCTGTGGGACGCGCTGTTCGCCGGGCGGGTGGTGTCGCCCGCCACCTGGGCGTTGATGACCCGGCCCACCACGCGATCAGCCGACGACGACCGCGACTACGGCCTCGGCTTCTGGCTGTACCCCACGGGCGCCGTGTCGTTGCACGGCTTCGATTCCGGCGCGGGGTTCGTCTCCGTGCGCGATCCGGGCGGGCGCTTCACCTACACCGTGCTGTGCAACAAGACCCGCGGCGCGTGGCCCGTCAGCCAAGCCCTCGACGCCCTCATCGCCGCGTCGCTTTGATCCCTGCGCAGCTGCGGAATGACACGATCGCGTTGTGTGGCGGGATCATCGCGCGGCGGCGTCGTAAGTGGTCATGGACGCTGACGCGGTTGCTGGGCGACATCGTCGAGACCGGTGGAGGTGCCAACTCCCTCGCCCCTGCCGGGATCCCGATCGGTCCGATCCAGTCGATCAGGGTTGGCGCTGGGGGTGAGAACGCGGTGCTCACGCTGCGCTGGGCTGCTGCTCAGGTCGATCTGACGACCGTCGTCGTGGTGCTCTACGTTCCCACCTTGACCCCCGCCGATCATCAGAGCTAGGGCATCGCCGAGTTCTGGGTCACCGCCCAGAACGACACAACTTCTGGGCGGTGACGCAGAAGCCCCGGGGACGAGTAGAAACGGCCCGGCTCAGGTGACCGCAGCGCGCAACAGCTGCTGGTACTCCAGCCGCGGGACGTCGATCACGCCGAGCGTGGCCAGGTGGTCGGTACGCCACTGCACGTCGAACAACATCCCGCCGGTGGCCTGCAGCCACTCGACAGTGGCCACTACGGCGACCTTGGAGGCGTCGGTGCCGAGCGGAGGGTCGGCGTGGAACATCGACTCGCCGGCGAACAGGCCACCGATGCGCACCCCGTAGAGGCCGCCCACCAGCGCGCCGTCGCGCCACACCTCGATCGAGTGCGCCCAACCCAGCTCGTGCAGGCGGCTGTACGCGGCGACGATCTTGTCGTTGATCCAGCCGTGGGGCCGGCTCGGGTCGCCGCAGTGGTGGACGATCTCGGTGAAACAGGTGTCGCGCGTGACCTGGAAGAGCCGTCGACGACGCCGGAGCGACTGCGACACGTGCAACCCGTCGAGGGGGAGGATGCCCCGCGGATCGGGGGAGAACCAGCCGATTCGGGACTTCGTTCGGGTGGGCATCGGGAACAGCCCTTTGCGGTACGCCGCGAGCAGCGTTCCAGGCTCGAGATCGGCGCCGTACCCGACGAAGCCGTGTGGATCCGCCGTCGCATCGTCCGGGAAGTACCACTTGCTGCCCGGTGGCTCGATCGGCGCAGGTGTCACGCGCGCACCCCCGCTAACGCGCCGTGACCACTAACCTGCACGTTGTCATGGGTTTGCAGTCGTTCGAGCACGGGTTGGAGCGTATGGTCGAGGGCGTGTTTTCACGAGGATCACGGTCGAGCATCCGGCCGGTCGAGCTGGGGCGGCGGCTCCTGCGCGAGATGGATGACAACCGCAGTGTCGACGTCAAGGGCCGTCGGATCGTGCCCAACGAGTTCGCCTTCATGCTCAACGGGCGCGATCACGAGTCGTTCCACGACATCGACGAGGCGCTCAACGCCGAGTTGTGCGAGACAGCTCGTGAGTACGCCCGCTCCGAGGGCTACCACTTCCTCGGCCCGGTGCGGGTCGTGATCGACATCGACGAGACCCTGCGCCCCGGTCGGTTCAGCATCAGCAGCCGGATGAAGGAGGCGGGGGGCGGCGCTCGTGCGGGCGCGCTCGTGCTGCCCAGCGGGGACCGCATCACACTCGGCCAGCAGGTGATCTCCGTCGGCCGCTTGCCCGAGTGCACAGTGCCGGTGCCCGATGCCAACGTCAGCCGCCGCCACTGCGAGGTGCGCCCGCAGGGGTCGGGCTATGTGCTCGTCGATCTGGGCAGCACCAACGGCACAAAGGTCAACGGGGCGCGGATCCAGGGCGAGCGCGCCCTCGCCGACGGCGACGTCGTGAGCGTGGGGAACCTCAACCTGCGCTTCGAGGCATCGTGAGCGACGCTCAACTCAGCGTTCTCAACTACGCCCTTCTGGCCCTCATCTACCTCTTCTTCGCGCGAGTGCTCTGGGCGGTCTGGAGCGAGGTGCGCGGCCCGCGCCCTGGAGTCCACCACCAGCCCGCGGCGGCTCGTGGCGCGATGGCCGGGCCGGCGATGGCCCCCCCAGGTACCACCGCGGCGCCGTCGCGCACCCGTGGCAAGCGCGGCTCGCCCAGCCGGCTCGTCGTGCTCGAGCCCAAGGTGCGCAAGGGTTCGGCGTACCCGATCGGACCCGAACTCACCATCGGTCGCTCACCGAACTGCGCGATCGGCCTCCCCGACGACACGTTCGCCTCCGGCCTGCACGCTCGCGTGTTCCGCCGTGACGGCGCGGTGTGGGCGGAGGATCTGGGCAGCACGAACGGCACGCATGTCAACGGCAGCCGCCTGACGGTGGCCGAGCAGTTGGCCAGCGGCGACCGGCTTCAGATCGGTAGCACCATCTTCGAGGCGGACTGAGGCGGAAATGACCGAATCGTCCTTGCCCACCCTCGGCTGGGGTGCAGCCACCCACGCCGGCCGCATCCGCTCCGACAACGAGGACACCTTCGTCGCCGAGCCACTCGTGTTCGTTGTCGCGGACGGGATGGGCGGCCATCAGGCGGGTGAGATCGCCAGCGCGATCGCCGCCACCACCTTGCGCGATCGCCTCTCGGGTGGCGCCGCCTCGGTGGATGTCGCCGTTGCTTCGGTGGTGGAGGCCAACGCGGCCATCTTCCAGAACGCGCACACCAACCTCGACCAGCGCGGTATGGGTACCACCCTCACCGCCATGGTGGTGGTGCCTGACGGCGGCCCCGGCCCGCGCCTGGCGGTGCTCAACGTGGGCGACAGCCGCACCTATGTCGCCCGCGCCGGCCGCTTGCGGCGGGTCACGATCGACCACAGCTATGTGCAGGAGCTGGTGTCCACCGGGCACATCAGCGAACTCGAGGCGCGCAACCACCCGCGGCGCAACATCGTCACGCGTGCGCTGGGCATCGAGCCGTCGGTGCGCGTCGACACCTGGGTTTTGCCGTTCGTACGCGGCGACCGCTATGTCCTGTGCAGCGACGGCCTCGTCGACGAGGTCGACGACGACCAGATCGCGAAGATCCTCGCGGTGCACCCGTCGCCGCAGGCCGCAGCCGAAGCGCTTGTGGAAGCGGCGCTGCACAACGGCGGGCGCGACAACGTCACCGTCGTGGTCGTCGATGCGATGGAGGGCGACGAACCTCCCGCGGCCGATGCCGATCTGGAGATCGACCTCAGCTGGGACGAAGCCGACGAGGCGGCCGAGCGGCTCGTCGATGCCGAGCCCGACGCGGCGGTGGCCTCGGGCGACACCGCCCCGATGCCGGTGATCGCCGGGTCGCGTAGACGGCGGATGAGCCGCGGCGCGCTCCTGTTCGGTGTCGCCCTGGTCGCGATCATCGCCGCCACCGTCACCTTGCTGTTCGTGGTCGGTGGCGATGGCGACAAGGCCCCGGCCTCCACCAGCACGACCTCGAGCACGTCGACCTCGACCACGTCGACCTCTCCCACCACGACCACCATCGACCTCAGTCAGATCTTCCCCACCAACTCCGTATCGGGCTGACCGACATGAGCACGGCCTCTCCTCTCGCGAGCGCCCGTCGCGCGAGCGAACTCGGCCTGGTGCTGATGGCAGCGGTCATCACCGGTGCGGCGTACGTGCTCGCCTCGCTCGGCAAGAACTCGACGATGCCGGCGACGATCGTGCCGTTTCTGCTCACCCTGCTCGGCCTGCTCGTCGCAGCTCACGTCGCCACCCGCTTCCTGGCCCGCGGCGCCGATGCCACGCTGCTCCCCCTGGCGGCGTTGCTGCACGGTGTCGGTTACGTGATGATCGCCCGCCTCAGCGATCGCCGCGCCGCGCTGCAGACCACCTGGTCGTTCATCGCCATCGTCGCGTTCGCGCTCACCTTGTTCGTGGTGCAGCGGCCGCCCGACCTGGCCCGCTACAAGTGGACGTTCCTGTTCTTCGGTGCTGGCGCGCTGCTGCTGCCGCTCGTGCCCGGCATTGGCAGCAGCGTCGGCGGGGCCAAGATCTGGGTCTCCCTCGGCCCGATCAACATCCAGCCCGGTGAGTTCGCCAAGATCGCCCTCGCCTTGTTCTTCGCCGGATACCTGGCCGAGAACCGCGAGCTGATCGCCGCCGGCACGGCGCGCCTCGGTCCGCTGCGTATCCCCGAGATGCGCTTCATCCTGCCGATCACGCTGGCGTGGGGCTTCGCCGTCGCGGTGATGGTGGCCGAGAAAGATCTCGGCTCGGCGCTGCTGTTCTTCACCCTCTTCACGGTGATGATGTGGGTGGCCACCGAGCGGGCGGTGTTCCTCGTGATCGGTCTGCTGCTGTTCTCCGCTGCGGCCTACATCGCCTGGAAGCTGTTCGACGTGGTGCAGACCCGAGTCGACATCTGGATCGACCCGTGGAGTCGTTACGAGGGCAAGGGCTACCAGCCGGCACAGGCGATGTACGCATTCGCCAACGGGGGCATCGGCGGTACCGGCCTGGGGCTCGGCAACCCGAGCAAGATCCCGGCCGCGAGCACCGATTATGTGTACGCCGCGATCGGCGAGGAGATGGGCCTCATCGGCGCCACCGCCGTCATCATCGCCTTCCTGCTATTGCTTGGCGCCGGCCTGCGCGTGGCGGTGCGCGCCGAGCGTCCGTTCGAGAAGCTGCTCGCCACGGGCCTCACCACGATCGTCGCGATGCAGGCGTTCATCATCATCGGGGGCGTGCTGCGGCTCGTGCCGCTCACCGGCATCACCCTGCCGTTCGTCAGCTACGGCGGCAGCAGCCTGCTCGCCAACTATGTGCTGCTCGGCCTGCTGCTGCGGGTGAGCGACTCGGCAGCCCGCCAGCGTGGCGAGGTGCCCGATGATCTCACCATCGGCGAGCGCATCGAGGCCCGTCGCCTGCGCAAGCAGGAGCGCAAGTCCCCCGGAACAGGGGCGGTCGTCGGGTGAACAAGCAGATCCGCAAGCTCGTCGCCGGCCTACTGGTGCTCTACCTGGCACTGTTCGTGTCGCTGAACTTCACCCAGGTCGTGCGCAAGGAAGCACTCGACGCCGACCCGAAGAACAACCGCCAGACGATCCGCGACTTCAACCGGCCGCGCGGCCAGATCGTCACTGCCGATGGGGTGGTGGTGGCCCAGAGCGTTCCCACCGGCGACGACCAGTACAAGTACCAGCGCGTGTACCCGCTCGGCGACCTGTTCAGCAATGTCACCGGCTACTACACGTATGGCTTCGGTGCCACCCAGCTCGAGCGCACCAAGTCCGAGGTGCTGATGGGCGACACCGCCGCGCAGAAGGTGGGCGGCATCTTCGGCGGCAGCGACAACAGCGGCACGGTGCGCCTCACCCTGCGCGCCGACGTGCAGCAGGTGGCCGCGCAGGCCTTGGGCGATCGCGAGGGCTCCGTGGTGGTGATGGACCCGATCACCGGGGCGATCATCGCCATGGTGAGCTTCCCCCGCTACGACGCGAACCTCGTGGCCACACACGACACCATCGCTGCCGAGAACGTGCTGACCTACCTCGACAAGGTTCCGGGCAAGCCGCTGCTGGCCAACGCCTACCAAGAGCGCTACATGCCGGGTTCGAGCTTCAAGGTCATCACCATGGGCATCGCCCTCGAGCACGGAGCGGTGAGCCTCGACAGCAGGTTCCCGAACGCGACCGAGTGGACGCCGCCGCAGACCACCGACCCGATCCAGAACTACGCCGGCCACAGTTGCGGCGGCACGATGATCGAGGTCTTCTACCGCTCGTGCAACATCCCCTTCGCCCAGATGGCGTCGGGGCTCGGGCCGGAGGTCATGACCCAAGGCATGGCCGCGTGGGGCGTCGGCGAGAAGCTACCGATCGATCTGCCCGGCGCAGCGTCGAGCAGCTTCTGCGGCAACGTCAGCCCATGCACCGCCGACTTCTTCAAGGACCAACTGCCCCTACTGGCGATCGGCGGGTTCGGGCAGGGCAACACGGTGATGGTTCCGTTGCACATGTGCATGGTGGCCTCCACGGTGGCCAACCGGGGTCGGATGATGAAGCCCTACGTCGTCGATGCCACGCTCGATCACGACGGCAATGTGCTCGACCGTACGAACCCCGCCGTGTGGAAGACCCCCATCAATGTGCAGACCGCCGGAACGCTGAACACCTTGATGGTGGGGGTGGTGAACAAGGGCACGGGCAAGCCGATGCAGCTCGCCAACGGTGTCCAGGCCGCGGCGAAGACCGGTACCGCCCAGCTCAACGCGGCCGGCGAGCCGCAGAGCTCGCACGCCTGGATCGTCGCCTACGCCCCCGCCGAGGCGCCCCGCTACGCCATCGCCGTGATCCTGAAGGGCACGTCGGCCGAGATCAGCGCCGGTACGGGCGGCCGCCTGGCCGGCCCGATCGCCAAGACCGTGCTCGACTATCTGTTTTCCACCGAACAATGAGCACGCCCTGCTCCCCCCGGTCACGCTCCGTGATCCCACATCACCGGGGCCGGTCGATAACCTCGTACGACGGTTCGGCATGTTCCGATTCGGCCAGGAAAGGCAGCAGTGACCGGTAGGCAAGAGCGGACCGTGCTCAACGACCGCTATGAGATCCAGCAGCGCATCGGGCGCGGCGGCATGGCCGACGTGTTCCTCGCGCGCGACCTCTTGCTCGACCGGCCCGTGGCGATCAAGGTGCTCTTCCCCGAGTTCGCCGTCGACCCCAATTTCGTCGAGCGCTTTCGCCGTGAAGCGCAGGCTGCCGCCAACCTCAACCACCCCAACATCGTCGGCGTGTACGACTGGGGTCAGTACGCGAACACCTACTTCATGGCGATGGAGTATGTGCAGGGTCGCACCCTCGCGGACATCCTGCGACTCAATCGGACGGTCACCACCCAGCAGGCGGCCGAGATCGCCAGCGAGGTGGCCGCCGCCCTCGGCTTCGCCCACCGCAACGGGGTGGTGCACCGGGACATCAAGCCGGCCAACATCCTCATCGGCAGCAGCGGCCAGGTGAAGGTGGCGGACTTCGGCATCGCCCGAGCGATGAACTCGGCGGCGGAGAGCAACCTCACCCAGGCCGGCTCGGTGATGGGCACGGCCACCTACTTCTCGCCCGAGCAGGCCCAGGGTGCCCAGCCCGACCCGCGCAGCGACCTCTACTCGCTCGGCATCGTGCTCTATGAGATGGTGTGCGGTCGCCCCCCGTTCAGCGGCGAGAACCCCGTCAGCATCGCCTACAAGCAGGTGCACGAGTTCCCCGAGCCGCTCAACCGGCTTGTTCCGGATATCCCCAAGGCGTTCGAGGCGATCGTCGCCAAGCTGCTCGCCAAGCGACCCGAGGTGCGTTACCCCACGGCCGAAGCGCTGCGCGACGATCTGCGCCGCTACCGCGCCGGCGAGCCGGTGATGGCTCTCGCGTCGGTCATCGGCGCTGCCGGCGCGGGTGCCGCCGGCACCGCCGCAATGGGGCCGGGTTCCGTCTCCGCCGGGGCGGCCACGGCCGCGGTCACGCGGACAGTTGGGCCCGTGGGTGGGCGCGTCACGCCGGGGCAGGGTGTACCCCGCCTGCAGCAGCGCCAGGGCCCGCCCCCGCCAGCCGGCACCACTGCCCTGCCGCGAACTGCCGCCGTCGCGCAGCAACCCGGCGGCACCGGTCGAGAGTACGGTGGCCGGGGCATGGGCGGCGGGATGTACGCGCTCATCGGCTTTCTCGCGCTCATTGCGCTCGTCGCCGGCGTCATCGTGATCGTCAACGTGTTCTCCGGCGACAGCCGCCCGAACCAGTTCCCGATGCCCGACGTGGTGAACCGCACCCTCGAGGTGGGCACTCAGCTGCTCGACGACGAGGGGCTGCAGGTCACGTCGGTCGCCGAGGAGAACTCGGCGTTCCCCGAGGGCGCGATCACGCGCACCGACCCGGTGGCCGGTATCACCGTGTCGCGCGGCCAGGCCGTGACGGTGTACTACAACCCCACCGACACCCCGTTCGCGTTGCCTGACGTGTCGGGCATGACACAGCAGGAAGCCACTGACGAGCTGAGCAGCAAGGGCCTGACGGTCAGCCCCGACATCGTCGCCGAAGCCAACCCCGACTTCGAGTCCGGCACCTTCATCCGCACCGATCCGCCCAAGGGCACCGAGGTCAAGCAGGGCGACATGGTGACCCTGGTCGTCTCCCTCGGCGCGGGTGAAGTGATCGTGCCGAGCACCAACGGGCTGACCCAGTCCGCGGCCCAGGCATTGCTGGAGGGTGCCGGCTACGAATTCGTGGTGACGCTCGCCAACGAGGCCAGCGACACCGTGCCCGCCGGCTCGGCCACGCGCACGGATCCGGCGGCCTCGGCGGTGGTGAAGAAGGGCGACCCGATCACGGTCTACATCTCCACCGGCCCGGCCCCGGTGATCGTGCCTCCGCTGGAGGGGCTGAGTGAAACCGCCGCCCGCGGCAAGCTGCTCGACGCCGGCCTGGTGGCCAACGTCGTCTACCAGAACGTGCCCGCCGGCGATCCCACGGCCGGAAAGGTGATCTCGGCCGTCCCGTCGGCGGGTACCTCGGTGCCCAAGGACAGCACGGTGACGATCAAGGTCGGCAAGGCGGTCGTGGCCACCACCACGACGACGACACCATCGACGACGACTCCGCCATCCACCACGTGACGGCCGACCCCGCCGGGTCAGACGGTGCGGGCGAGGAAGTTGCGCAGTAGGTCGTGCCCCGCGCCGGTGAGGATGCTCTCCGGGTGGAACTGCACGCCCTCGATCGGCAGGGTGCGGTGGCGCACACCCATCACGATCCCATCGCACCAGGCCGTCACCTCGAGGCATTCAGGCATGGTGGCCGGGTCGATCACCAAGCTGTGGTAGCGGGTGGCCGTCAGCGGGTTGGGTAGCCCGGCGAACACGCCCGCGCCCTCGTGCTCGATCGGCGAGGTCTTGCCGTGCATCAGGCTCGGCGCCCTCACCACCGAGCCGCCGTACACGTGGCCGATCGCCTGGTGGCCGAGGCACACTCCGAGCAGGGGGATGCCCGCCGCGCCGAACGCGGGGATCGCCGCGCAGATGATGCCAGCGTCCTCAGGGCGCCCCGGGCCGGGGGAAAGCAGCACCGCAGCGGGGGCCAGCGCCAGGGCCTCGGCGACGGTGAGCTGGTCGTTGCGCACGACCACCGGCTCGGCTCCGAGCTCACCGAGGTATTGCACCAGGTTGTAGACGAAGCTGTCGTAGCTGTCGATGACGAGCACCCGCGGCATTCCGTCAGCCTTGCCGCTGGCACGAGGCTGTGTCGAATGGATAGGCGGGCCTACACTGTCGCCCGTGGCACCCCCCAAACGCAGAACGACCGGTCGAGTGACGCCGAAGGGCACCAAGCCGGGCCAGATCACCTCCACACACATGGCCAAGGAGGAGAAGCACCACGACTCCTCCATCGCCAAGTCGTCGCGGTACACCCCGCCGACGCCCAAGGAGTTCTACGAGAGCCCGAAGTGGGTGCCGATCCTGATGGCGGTGTTCCTCGCCCTCGGCGCCGTGGCGATCATCTCCCGCTATGTCATCCCGGCGTTCGAGAACACGAACACACCGGTGATGGTGGGCCTGGTGTTCATGCTCGCCGGGTTGTTCACCGCCACCAAATGGCGATGACCGGGCACCCTGACTCCGCCAGTTGGGGACAACGCGCTACACGGTTGTAGTTACGCCACTGTTCGTCCACAGTCTGTGGATAACTAGCCCTCATCACTCGTAGAGCGGGGCGACGATCACCATGTCCTCGAGGCAGTGCCGCGGCGGCGGCGGATCCTCGTCGGGCGCCAACATCAGTTTGATCTCCAGCCCACACACGCTGCAGCGGTACTTGACGTTCAACTTGCGCATCTCGCCCGCCGGCGGTGGCGCCGGGGGCGCCGCACCCATGGTGCGCAGGAAGCCAATGCCTGTTTTCCACAGGATCCACCCGAAGAGCACGCCAGTGCCGACCCAGAGGATGGTGGAAAAGGCCGGCATGCCGTCAGGCTATCGACGCCGTGGCGGGGGCCGCGGCTCAGGTGAACGGCATCGTGCGGTCGGTGAGCGTGGCCGCGAACGTGCCCTTCAGGGTGAGGGTGCCGAGTGCGGCGGACGAGAAGTCGCTGTAGTCCCAGCTGAGGTCGATGTCGAGGCAGATCGCATCCGCCGTGAGAGCAACGATCGTGACCGTGCCCCTCATGTCACCCATGTAGCTCATGACTTCGTCAGGGGTGGCCTTGAAGTCCATCGCCACGCGGAAGAGCGTCGTGGTGAGCCCCAGGCCGTCGAGCGCTCCGGGCGTCAGCACGTCGCCGGCCGCCAGCGGCGTGGTGGAGTTCGGGAAGATCGCGACGTCGCCGCGGGTGTGAGCTGCGGCTTCGGGGCCGTAGCCGCCGAACAGCGATACCGATTCGGGCCCGAACTGCTCGTCGCCGAAGATGACGACGTAGCCGAGCAGGTCGGTGGTGGCCCCCGCCGCCATCACCGCGCCCGGGTCGGTGGCGGACACCGATGACTTGGGTACGAGTGGCACCGGCAGGGCCACGGCGCTCACCACGCCGTACGTGGCCGAACCCGCGGGCTGTTCACCGTCGCGCTGGGCGACGACCGTGAACGGCGCCAGCGAGCACCCCGCCGGCAGGGTGCCCGCGGGTGCTTCGGTGGTGGAGGCAGCGTCTGGCGCGCCGCCACTCGAGCCCTTGTCGCTGCCGCCGCACGCGGCGAGCAGGAGTGCGCCGACGGCGACGGCAGCGAAGCGGCGCATTAGCCAAGCCGCTCGATGATCGTGGCGTTGGCCATGCCGCCGCCCTCGCACATGGTCTGCAGGCCGTAGCGGCCTCCGGTGCGCTCGAGCTCGCAGAGCAGGGTGGTCATCAGGCGGGTGCCCGAGGCGCCCAGCGGGTGGCCGAGTGCGATCGCACCGCCGTTGACGTTGACCGTCTCCATGTTCGGGTGGAGTTCTTTCTCCCACGCGAGCACGACCGAGGCGAAGGCCTCGTTGATCTCGGTGATGTCCATGTCCTCCATGGTGAGCCCGGCGCGCTGCAGCACCCGGTGGGTGGCCGGGATCGGGGCGGTGAGCATCATGCGCGGGTTGTCGCCGGCGAGCGCGAAGTTGACGAAGCGGGCGCGCGGCCTGAGCCCGAGCCGCTTGGCCTTCTCCTCGCTCATGATGAGGATGGCCGACGCGCCGTCGGTGATCTGCGAGGAGTTGCCGGCGGTGACCCGCCCGCCTTCCTCCACTGGGCGGAACACGGGCTTCAGCTGGCCGAGGCTCTCCCTCGTGGTGTCGCGCAGGCCCTCGTCGATGGTCATCAGCCCACCGTCGGCGCCCATCACGGGGATGATCTCACGCTCGAACCGGCCCTCGTCGGTGGCCCGTCGGGCATAGGCCTGCGAGCGCACGCCGAACCCGTCGAGATCGTCGCGGGTGAGGCCCCACTTGTCGGCGATCAGCTCGGCGGAGATGCCCTGGGGCACAAGGCCGCCCTCGGGGGCGTAGCGCAGGCCGACGGCCGGGCCGAACGGGAAGCCGTACTTGCCGTCGGCCATGCTGGAACCCATCGGCACGCGGGTCATGACCTCGACACCGCAGGCGACCACGATGTCGTAGGCGCCGGCGATGACGCCCTGGGCGCCGAAGTGGGCGGCCTGCTGGCTGCTGCCGCACTGGCGGTCGACGGTGGTGCCGGGCACGTCCTCGGGCCAGCCGGCGGCGAGCACTGCGTTGCGGGCGATGTTGATGGCCTGCTCGCCGACCTGCATGACGCAGCCCATGATCACGTCGTCGACGAGGCCCGGGTCGATCCCGGTGCGCCGCTGCAGGGCCTTCAGCGTCTCCGCGGCCAGGTCGACGGGGTGCCAGTCCTTCAACTTGCCATTGCGCCGGCCGAGGGGCGTGCGGACGGCATCGACGATCACTGCGGTGGTCATGGGATCTCCTTCACGAGCTGCCTTCACGAGCTGCCGGGCCAGTCTGTCGCCGCCGGGCCCGCCGCCTGCAATCGGAGTGCTCAGTCGTCGCCGAGTTTGCTCCACACCCGCGCCAGCGCGGCCAGATCAGTGTCGGTGAGGCGTTGCGCGAAGTGACGCTGCACCATCCGTCGGTAGGTGATGTTCGCGTCGCGCCAGGCGTAGCGACCTGCAGCCATCATCTGCACCGTCACCGCCCGCCGGTCATCGGCTTGGGGCGTGTGCCGGCGGCGGATGTATCCGTCGTCCGCCATGCGGTCCAGCCGTCGCGACAGGCTGGACGGCACCTCAGCGAGCTCTTCGCACAGCTGGTGCACACGGATCGACCCGCCCGCAGCGCGGATCGCGGTCAGCACGTCGAACCATGCCAGCGGCAGCCGGTGTTCGTCGATCAGTGCCTGGTCGATGCGCCGCTGCATCGCCGTCGAGAGCGTGCAGAACTCGCGCCACAACGCGATGCGCTCGGCGTCGAGCCGCGGCACCCTTAGCGTTCCTTTGTTCGCAGGCTCACGGGGCGGTGGCCTTGAGCGCCGCGCCGAAGGCCGCGAGCGCCAGGTCGATCTCGCGTTCGTTCACCACGAGCGGGGGCATCCAGCGCAGGCACTTGCCGTAGGTGCCGGCATTCATCAGGATCAGGTGCCCCTCGTCGAGGCAGTGCTGCTGGATGGCGGCCACACGGGCGGCATCGCTGAACTCGGTGCCCACCATCAGGCCCAGGCCGCGCACCTGGGTGATCACCGGATGCTCCTGCTGCAGCTCGCGGATACCGGCCATGAGCTGGGCGCCGCGAGCATTCACGTTCTCCAGGAAGCCCGGTGCAGTGAGGATGTCGATGGTGGCGAGTGCCGCCGCGCAGCCCATCGCGTTGCCACCGTAGGTGCCACCGTGGCTGCCCTTGGGCCACTTGTCGTCGAGCTCGCGACGGGTGCCGAGCGCGGAGAAGGGGAATCCGCTGGCGATGCCCTTGGCCATGCAGATGATGTCGGGCTCGATGCCGTAGTGCTCGACGGCGAACATCTTGCCGGTGCGACCGAACCCGCTCTGCACCTCATCGGCGATGAACATGATTCCGTACTGGTTGCAGCGTTCGACGAGGCCGCGGATGAACGCCGCCGGTGCGGGGATGTAGCCACCCTCGCCGAGCACCGGCTCGAGGATGACCGCGGCAGTCTCCTCCGGCGCGGTCATCGCCTTCAGCAAGTGGTCGAACCCGGCGAGCGCAGCCGCGACTTCGGCATCCTGATCGGGGGCCAGCGGGTCGGGGTACGGGGCGACGAACACGCCGGCGGGCAGTGGCGCATGGCCGGCGCGGTAACCCGTCTTCGATGTGGTCATCGCCATCGCCATGTGGGTGCGGCCGTGGAAGCTGCCGCTGAACACGATCGTGTGCGGGCGCTTGGTGACCTGCTTGGCCATCTTGATCGCGGCCTCGGTGATCTCCGCGCCCGAGTTGGCAAAGAAGAACGTGTCGATGCGGCCGGGAGCGAGGTCGGCCAACTTGACCGCGAGGGGCTCGAGCAGGTCGTGCTTGAACACATTGACCTGAGCGTGGATGAAGCGCTGTGCCTGGTCGGCGATCGCCTTGGCGACGGCCGGGTGCGAGTGGCCAGTGGAGTTGACGGCGATGCCGCCGGCGAAATCCAGGTATTCCTCACCGCTCGTGGTCGTGACCCAGCAGCCAGAGCCGTGGGAGACCTCCAGCGGGGTGACCGAGAACCAGACGCCAGAGAGATGTGAGGGGGCGAGATGTGACGACGTTGTCATGGCGCAAGCCTAGAACGTCTGCCCACCTCAGTATTTCGCCAGGATGTTGCCCTGCCCGTCCACCACGATGTAGCCACTGCTGCGCGGCCCGTCGACATAGATGCGCGCGACCACCGGCGTGCCGTCGGTGTACATGTCCCGGCTGACGAACACGTACGACACCGTGCCCTGCTCGACGCTCAACTCGCGCGGTGCATCAAGGACGGCCTCGGCGATCGCGCTCCAACTCACGTCGGTGACGTTGAACACCTTGGCCGGTGCATCGCCGTCGTTCGACTGCGCCTCGGGTGTGGAGACCTCACCGATCCGCCAGCCATAACGGTCGAGGTGGTCGGGCAACTGTGGGTTCTGCGCAGTGGCGAAGGAGTAGTCGGTGTAGAAGTTGATCTCAGTGAACATCGTCGGCGTGCCGGCGATCGCGGCGTCGAACGCGAGCGCCAGCTTGCCCATGCCCATGCCTTCCCACAGGTACTGCTCGCCGTCGGTGAGCCCCAGCGCGGCGCGGTCGTTGTCCGACAAGCGTTCGTCGGAGTATTCGTTGGCGACGTTCTGAGCGTCGTTGGTGACCTTGTCGACGCTGTCCTTGGCCTTCATCACACCCCATACGGCAGCCCCGATGCCGGCGGCGATGCTGCCGACGATGATGAGGGTGAGGAGGCAGCCGCCGAAGCTGCGCTTGCTCTTGGGGCGTTGGTACGTCGGCGGCACGCCGAAGGGCTGGGGCACGCCGAAATTGGGCTGCATGGGCGGCGGCATGTCGGTGGGGGTGACGCCGCCGAGGAACTCGCTCGGGGTCAGCGGGCCGTCCTGCGCAGGTGCGCTGAACGGCCCGTCGCCGATGGGCGTCGATCGTGGACCGCTGCCCGGGATCGGGGTGGAACGGCCCGGCTGGGGGCCCGACTGGAACGGCGGTTGGTACGACATGGCGCAATTCTTGCCGACAGCCGGGCCCGTGTCGTGAGTAATGGGTTGCTCACGCGCCGATGAGCCCGGCACCAACCACGACCCAGATGCATGCCGGCGTCGACGCGCGCCGCACGTTGTGGCCGTCGCTACAGTCGGGCGCCGTGGTCGTTCCCCTCCTTATCGCCATCCTGTGCTTCGCCGCGTCGGTCTTCCTCGTGCGCAAGCGTTGGCGTTTCACCGACACCCCCACCTCCGACGCGGCTCATGTGTTCCCCGGCCTCACGGAGGTGTGCGGCACGGTGGAAGCGATCGAGGCACCAGCCAACGCACCCACCGACGGCGCCGACTGCGTGTGGTGGATGTACGAGGTGGAGCGCTACCAGAGCAGCAACAAGAGTGGGCACTGGGTGACCGAGGAGAAGGGCGTCACCGCGATGCCCTTCCGTGTGCGCGACCAGAGCGGCACGGTGACGGTGGTGCTCGACGCCGACAGCTCCGTGACGGGGGCCGAGCGGCGCGACATCGAGCACCTCACGCTGAACTTCCTGCGGCCGTACGCCAGGGCGATGAAGGACTCCTACAGCCCGACCAAACTCCTCGGCGGCATCTTCGGCTCGAACGAGCTCGACGAGCCGATCTCGAAGTTCACCGGCCGATGGCGGGCTTTCGAGCACCGGCTGAAAGTGGGCGACCAGGTGTTCCTCAGCGCCCACGCGCGCATCACGCCCGATGGCAGTTCGGTGGAGCTGGCGCACAAGGATGCCAACGGCAAGACGTGCCTGTTCGAGTTGTCGGTTGGCGACGAGAAGGCCGCGGTCGGGCACTTCGCCTCGCCGGTTACTGCGGTGATCACGATGGTGCTCGCCCTCGGTCTCGGCGCGTTCGCCGGCGCCGACGCTTCCGACAAGAGCCTCGGGCTGTGGATCCCGCTCGGAATGGCAATAGTGGGCACCCTGCTCTACACGATCGGCCTCTACAACCGGGTGCGCCGAGCTCGCGAGCGCTGTCACTTCGCCTGGTCGCTGATCGATGTGGCGAGCGAGCAGCGCGCGATCACGATTCCCCAGCTGCAGGCGGTGGTGGGCGCCGCGTTCGAGCACGAGCGCGCCGCGCTGGAGGCCGTCGCTGCGGCGCGCAGTGTCGGGCACGCGCCGTCGGCTGCGGCGGTGCAGACGCTGCGCAACGCCGACGCCGGCGCCTCCCAGTTGATGGCCCGGCTGGAGGCACTGCCGACGATGAAGACCCAGCCGAACATCGCCCAGTTGATGCATGAGGTGTCCCTGCTCACCGACCGCGTGGCGTTCGGCCGTCGCTTCTACAACGACAGCGTGCAGCGCCTCGCTGATCGCATCGGCCAGTTCCCTGACTCCTTGTTCGCCAAACTCGGCCGCGTCACCGCCCTGCCCCTGATCGACGACCTCGACGCCCCGAGTGCGCCCCCGCCGGTGGCGTTCTGAAGCGGGCCGAAAGGCCCTGACCGCCTCCACCGGCCGCTCCCATACTTCAGCTATGAGGGCACCTTTGTCGGGCCGGTTGGCAGCGGTGCTGGCGTTGTTGATCGTGGTCGTGGCCTGCTCCTCGTCGAAGAACGTGGGCGGGGACGAGACCACCGTGGCCTCCACCACGCCGACGACCACTCCCTCCACTTCCGACGCGCTCACCACATCGAGTGCGCCCTCGACGTCCGTGGGCGCAATCACGACGACCTCCACCACGACGGCCCCCACGGTGCCGTCGGGCCCCGTTCCCGGAGTGGTGACGATCACCTATGCAGGAAGCAGCGCAGGCTCGGGTGAGATCGAGGTCGACTGGAACGCGGCCACCAATGCCACGTCGTACCGGGTCTACCGGGCCACCGCACCCGGCGGCCCATTCACGCTGATGGTCAACGTCAACGTCGTGACGGGTGCCGCCACGGTGCACGACGGTGTGACCAATGTGTGGGGCGATCACCAGACGTTCGTCCCCGGTCCGTACACGAGCAGCGGTGTGTCGACCCACTTCCAGTACATCGAGTTGGACATCGGTGGTGGACCGAATGTCTATTACCGAGTGATCGCGTACAACGTGAATGGCAGGGGCCCGATCGGTTCCACCGTCTGTGCCCAGATCTACGGGCAACCTGCGTGCTGACAGCGACCGAAGGCGACTCCGCCTGCGCCTGACCCTCGTAGGGCGGTTCAGTTGCCGGTGAGTTTGGCGGCCGTGGCCAGCGCTTCGTCCCAACTCGCCCGGGCGACGAGCAGGGAGCGGAACGGCATCACGAATCGCGGGCTGCTCACACCGAGCACACCGCGCAGACGGCCACCATGCCCGTAGAGGGCGGCGAACTTGCCGTCCGTGTTGCCGGTGAAGACGTGCACCTCGTCGTCGCCGTGGGCGCGCCCGATGAACTGGATGCGGCTGTCGAACTGGTCGCTCCAGAAGAACGGCACCGAGGAGAACGGCGTCGGTGCGTCGCCGCGCGACCAGGCGAACAGGTTCGCGGCCGCGGCCGCGCCCTGCTCGGCCGCGTTCGTCCAGTGCTCGACACGCATCACCATGTCGTCGTCGGGAGCGAACGCCGCGTTCGGCCAGCGCACAAGATCGCCCGCGGCGTACACACCGGGCGCGCCGGCGTTGAGCGTGGCATCGCACACGACGCCGTCGCGCAACTCCAGCCCGCTGCCTTCCAGCCAACCCATGTTGGGGGCGACGCCGATGCCCACGAGCACCGCGTCGGCGGGCACGACCTCGCCCGAGTCGAGGCGCACGCCCGTCACCCGGCCGGCGGGTGAGCCTTCCAGGCCGGCGACGCGCACGCCGCAGCGCAGGTCGACACCGTTGCGGCCGTGCACGCCGGCGACAGCCGTGCCCATCTCCGCTCCGAGGCCGCGCATGAGCGGTGCGGGCAGGCCCTCCAGCACGGTGACCGCGCACCCGAGCTGGCGGGCGGTAGCGGCCACCTCGAGGCCGATGAAACCGGCACCGATCACGACCAGCCGCGCCGATCCGCCGGCCAGCAGGCCGTGCAGGTGCTGCGACTCGGCCATGGTGCGCAGCGTGACCACACCTTCGAGCGCGGGCTGGCCGGGCAAAGACCGCGGCGAGGCGCCGGTGGCGATCACCAGACCGTCGTAGGCCAGCTCCTCCCCGCCGGCGAGGTGAACCACCTTGCGCCCGGTGTCGAGACCGGTGGCTGCGATGCCCAGGCGCATGTCGAGTTCCAGCGCAGTGATCTCCTCGGCGGGCCGCAGGCGGACGCGCTCGGGCTCGAACTCGCCGCTGAGCAGCTTCTTCGACAGCGGGGGGCGGTCGTACGGCTGCTCGGCCTCGTTGCCGACCAGGGTGATACGGCCGGTGTAACCCTCCTGGCGGAGGCCCTCGCACGTCCGCAGCCCGGCGAGCGAAGCGCCCACCACCACGACATGATCCATGAAGTGCCCGCCCGTCAGGCCGTGGTGCACTCGGTGCAGTGCACGTCGGCCATGGTGTCGCCGGCCAGCAGGGCCCACACCCAGTCGACGAGCTGCACACCGTTGACGGTCTCGGTGTAGAAGTCCGGCTTGTGCAGCACCGTGTGGGCGTCGCCGGGGGAGGTGTAGCTCCACTGGCTGATGCCGGTGGCCTCGATGGCGGCCTCATTGCTGTCGATGAGCGACACGAGGTCGTCGGCGGGAATGCCGGCCAACCCGGCGAACGCGACCTGGGTGTGGTCGAACGCGTAGTCGTGACGGGCAAACAGGATGGCCGGATCGTGCTTGCCGGCGACGATGAACAGGCCGGGAAGGCTCCAGGTCTCGACGGTGACGCCGGCCGTCTCGGGCCACGCCGGGATCGCGTTCATCGTGCCCCACTGGCTGCCGATGAGAGCGTTGATCGCCGGCACGTCGGGGTAGGCGCCCGAGCCGTCGGCGAGCACGGTGATGCCCGCGTTGGGCAGCAGGTCGTGGGCCAGGCCGGCGTACAGCGGGCTGGGGATCGAGCCGCCGCTCTCACCGGCCACCACGAGCTTGGTGACGTCGGGGAACAGCTCGGCCATCGCCGCCAGAGCAGTAGTGCCGTTGACATAGCCGTTGTGGTGCACCACCACACCGTCGCCGTAATCGGTGGTGGTGTTCCCGATGTGCACGTCGCCGGTGCAGTACGGCACAAAGACGATGGAGTAGTCGGCGAAGGGGTTGGCCGGGTTGGAGAAGTCGAAGATGCCCTGGCCCGCAGCCTCGCCGAGCGGGCCGTCGCCGGCGGTCTTCTTGTAGCTCTCGCTGTCTGGGCCGCAGGTCTCGGCGCTGAAGCAGGCCCCGCCGCCCTCCATGAAGAAGAGCACCTTCGTCGGGTCGGCCTCGCGCACGAAGTACTGGAACGGGCTGCCGTCGCTGCACATGCAGTCGGAGGGGGCCACGACCGTCTCCCATTGGCTGGCGATGTCGACCGTGGTGGGCGCTGCCGAGGATGCGGTGGTGCTGCCGGTGTCGAGGGTGGTGATCACCGCGGTGGTGGCCGAACTGTTGCTGTCCTTGTCGTCGCTGCAGGCGGCGAGCAGGCTGCAGCCTGCGGCCAGGACTGCGAGGATCATCCGGGCCTTCGGTCGGTTCGTCATGGCGCGAGATGCTACTCCCGGGGCGGGTTCCGGGAACCACCCAGGACCCTGGCGTCGTCCAACCGGGGCAGGCACACTGCAGGTGAGGGAGCATGGCCATGGGACAGCATCGAATTCGCCGGTTCACGTCGGTGTTGGTGGCGATCGGATTGATCGTCGCCGCATGTGACGACGGCAACGACAACCGCACATCGTCCACCGCCGGCGGCACGCCGGCCGGCTACGAGGGCGGTGCGCCACGACTGTTCGGCCTGCACCTGTCCGAGGGCACTGCTGGCGCGCCCGCGGGCACCACGCCGGTGGCCACGGGCGACCCGCTGCCGCCCACCCGCATCGCCGACATCCTCGCCCGCCTGCCCGAGTGGATCCGCGGCCCTGCCACGCAGGAGGCGTTCAACTGGCCGACCGCCACGACCCCGCCGCCGCGGGCCGGTGTCACCGTCGACGGTGTGTTCCCGCCCGAGCAGACGCTGCCGCCCGACGTCGTGGCGACCGGCCCGCTCCATGTGCTGCGCTTCCAGCCCGAGGGCGAGGTCGCGATCGCGCCGTACCTCTCGCTCACGTTCGATCAGCCGATGGTGCCGGTTGGCACCGTCGGTCAGCTCGCCGCGCTCGACGTGCCGGTGACGATCAGCCCCGCGACCCCGGGTCGCTGGCAGTGGATCGGCACGCGCACGCTGCGCTTCGACGCCACCAGCGATCTCGTCGACCGGCTGCCGATGGCCACCGATTACACCGTCACCGTGCCGAAGGGCACCACGTCGGCTACCGGTGGCGCGCTCGCCGCTGACGTCACGTTCAGCTTCAGCACCCCGCCCGCCACCGTCGAGTCGTTCTCCCCGCAGGGTGAGAGCCTGGCCCTCGACCAGCTGTTCGTGGTGACCTTCGACCAGCGCGTCGACCCGGCGGCAGTATTGGCGACTGTGCACCTCACGGCGGACGGCCACGAGGTCGCTGTACGCCTGGCCACGGTCGACGAGGTCGCCGCCGACGACAACGCCCGCATGGTGAGCGAGAACGCCCAGGAGGGCCGCTGGCTCGCCTTCGGGCCCACTTCCGACATGCCCGCCGATGCCGCACTGAAGATCACGATCGGCCCCGACACCCCGTCGGCCGAAGGTCCCAAGCACACCACGGAGGCGCAGACCTACACGGGCCGCACCTACGCCCCGCTGCAGATCGTGAACACCTCGTGCGCCTATGGCGACGATTGCCCTCCCGGCAGTCCGCTGTACGTCGAGTTCAACAATGTGCTCGACACCGCCACGACCGATGCCGGCAAGGTGAGCATCTCGCCCGCGCTGGCGGCGATGACCGCGTCGGTGCAGTACACCACGCTGGTGATCAGCGGCGCGACCTTGGCCCGCACCGAGTACGAGATCACCGTTCCGGGCACGTTCACCGATGTGTTCGGTCAGACGTTGGGCGGCGACAAGAAGGTGAAGGTGAAGATCGGTACGGCCCCGCCGTCGATCCAGCAGCTCGACTCGATCATCACGCTCGACCCGTTCGCCACGCAGGAGCAGGTCTCGCTGTGGACGATCGGCCACGACAAGCTCCGCGTGCGCGTGTTCGCTGCCGACCCGGCGATGTTCGCCGAGTACGTGCACTACCTCAACGAGCGCGACAACCCGGACACGACGCTGCCGGATTGGCAGGAACTGTCCGACGCGACGCTCACGATCACCGGTGATACCGACAACCCGATCGTCGCCGATATCGACCTCTCCACGGCGCTGAAGGGCAAGCCCGGTCAGGTGATCGTGCTCGTCGAGCCCGTTCCGGCGGTGAAGCCGAGTTCCGACAACTACTGGCAGAACCGTCCCGCCCTCACCTGGGCGCAGTCCACCACGTTGGGCCTCGACGCGGTCTCCGATGCCACCACGCTGCACACATGGGTCACCGACCTGCGCACGGGCGCGACTCGCGATGGCGTGTCGCTTTCCATGATCGCCGCGGGCACGACCGCTACCGCCACAACTGATCCCGACGGCGCGGCCACGCTCGCCTTGCCGGCGAGCAGCAACGAGGACGGCCTCGTCGCGATCGTGGCTCGTGATGGCGACGAGTCAGCGATCATCACGACGTACGCCACGCGCACCGAGGTCCGCGACCAGGCACGCTGGTTCGTGTTCGACGACCGCCAGGTGTACAAGCCGGGCGAGACGATGCGGGTGAAGGGCTGGGTGCGGCGCATCACCTACAGCACCGATGCCCAGGTCGCGGCACTGCGGAGTGGCGACCGCATCAGCTACACCGTCACCGACTCGTACGGCAACCAGATCCTCCAGGGCACTGCGACGGTGAGTGGCCTCGGCGGGTTCGACCTCAGCCTTGATCTGCCGGAGACGGCCGACCTCGGGACGGCGTTCCTGCAGCTGTCGCTGGAGGGTGAGTCCGGGCTCGACAGCGCGGAGTACTCGCACCAGTTCCAGATCCTGCAGTACCGCCGGCCCGAGTTCGAGGTGACGACGCATCCCGAGAGCGAGGGCCCGTACCTCTCCAGCAAGCCGGCCACGATCGCCGCCACCGGCACGTACTACGCGGGTGGCCCGCTGGTGAGCGCCCCGGTCGACTGGATGGTCACCACCACGCCGACCACCTACTCGCCCCCCGGCTGGTCGGACTACACGTTCGGCGTGTGGGTGCCGTGGTGGTACGCGTCCGACATGGGCTACGTCAGTGACGTCGGCCCCTGCTGCGGGCCGGTGAGCGATACCCAGACGGCCACATACCACGGCACCACCGACTCGTCCGGCACTCACTACCTGCAACTCGGATTCGAGGCGCAGGACGGCACCCTGCCCGATCTGCCGGTGGCCGTCAGCGCCGAAGCAACCGTCACCGACGTCAACCGTCAGGCGTGGGCATCGTCGACGAGCCTGCTCGTGCATGCCGCCGACCGCTATGTCGGCCTGCGCAGCTCGCGCACGTTCGTGCGCCAGGGCGACCCGCTCGACATCGAAGCAATCGTCACTGGTATCGATGGGGAGGTCATCCCCGGTGTCACCCTCGACGTGGTGGCCGGTCGCGTCGAGTGGAAGTACGTGAACGGTGACTACGTCGAGACCGTGGTCGATCCGCAGACGTGCAGCCTCACCTCCGCGGCCGATGCCGCGAAGTGCACGTTCGACACCTCGGTGGGTGGCCAGTACAAGGTCACCGCCGTTGTGGACGGCACTGCTGCCGGCCACAACCGCACCGAGCTCACCACCTGGGTGAGCGGGGCCGAGGGCCAGCCCAGCCGCGGCGTGGAGCAGCAGGTGCTGACGGTGGTTCCCGACAAGGCCACCTACGCTCCCGGCGACACCGCCGAGCTGTTGGTGCAGGCGCCCTTCGCCACCGGCGAGGGCCGCATGACCATCGTCCGCAACGGCATCCGCGGCGGCCAGAACTTCACCGTCGCCGACGGCAGCGCGGTCATCACCGTGCCGATCACGGAAGCCGAGATCCCCTCGCTGACGCTCGAGTTCGAGGTGGTGGGCGCCACCACGCGCACCGCCGACGACGGCACCGCGCTGCCGGACGCGCCCAAGCGCCCCGCCTACGCGGTGGGTTCGATGACATTGTCGGTGCCGCCCGTGTCGCGCACGCTCACCGTCACCGCTACGCCGCAGGCCACCGAGCTGAACCCCGGTGGTTCGACCACCATCGACGTGAAGGTCACCGACGCAAACGGGGCGGCCGTGCAGGGTGCCGAGTTCGCCGTCGTCGTGGTCGACGAGGCCGTGCTCGCACTGTCCGGCTACACGCTCGCCGATCCGCTCGGGACGTTCTACTCGAGCGGCTACGACTACCTGAACGCCGTGTTTGGGCGGGCCCAGATCCAGCTCGTCGATCCGGCGACGCTCGCGGCCGACGGACGCAACTCCGGTGAAGCCGACACCACGTCGGGGGCAGCGACTGACGACCAGTACTCGCCGGCGACCACGGTGCCCGGTGTGATGCCGAGCGCTCCGTCCGAGTTGGCTGGCGGCGACAAGTCCTCCAGCATCGACCCGGTCGATGTGCGCTCGAACTTCGACGCACTCGCCCTGTTCGAGCCGAGCGTCACCACCGGTGCCGATGGCACGGCCGCGGTACCGCTCACGCTTCCGGACAACCTCACCCGCTACCGGGTGATGGTGGTGGCGGTCAGTGGCGCCGATCGCTTCGGCAGCACGGAGAGCAACATCACCGCTCGCCTGCCGCTGGCGGTGCGCCCCTCGGCCCCGCGCTTCGCCAACTACGGCGACGCGTTCGAGCTGCCGGTCGTGGTGCAGAACCAGACCGACGCCCCGCTGGCGGTCGATGTCGTGCTCGAGACCGACAACCTGCTGCCGGCGGTCGCCAGTGGCCAGACGGTCACCGTGCCGGCCAACGATCGCATCGAGGTGCGCTTCCCGGTCACCACCGAGCAGGCCGGCAACGCCCGCTTCCGCGTCACTGCAGTGAGCGGCGACCTCGCCGACTCGGCCACCGTGGAACTGCCCGTGTACACCCCGGCCACCGCCGAGGCCTTCGCCACCTACGGCACCATCGACAGCGGCGCTCTGGACCAGCCGCTGCTCGCGCCCACGGGTGTGATCCCCGAATTCGGCGGGCTGGAGATCACCACCTCCTCCACGTCGTTGCAGGCGCTGACCGACGCGGTGCTGTACCTCGTCGACTACCCGTACGACTCGGCCGACGGCCATGCCTCGCGCCTGATGGCGATCGCTGCGCTGCGCGAGGTGCTCGCCGCGTTCGACGCCGAGGGCTTGCCGGAAGCCGCGGAGATCGAAGCCGCGGCGAAGACCGACATCGATGCCCTCGTCGCAATGCAGAACGACGACGGCGGGTACTCGTGGTGGCGTCGTGGCGATCGCTCCGAGCCGTGGAACACGGTGCAGGTTGCGCACGCGCTCGTGCTCGCCAAGGCGGAGGGCTACACCGTTCCCGCCGACACGCTCACCCGCGTGCTGCAGTTCACTGCCGACATCGAGTCGTACATCCCCAGCTACTGGGGCGAGCAGGAGCGCGACACGATCCGCGCCTACTCCCTGTGGGTGCGCGACCTGGCCGGCCAGGGCGACGCGGCGAAGGCCGCACAGATGTACCGCGACCATCGCGACCACCTGGGCGTGGATGCGTTGGCGTGGTTGTGGACCGTGGTCGACGATCCGGCGATCACCGCCGAGATCGAGCGCACGATCGGCAACCGTGCCGTGGAGACTGCCGGCGCGGCGAACTTCACTACCGACTACGACGACGGTTCCTACCTCGTGATGCAGAGTGATCGGCGCACCGACGGCATCGTGCTCGACGCGCTGATCACGAACACGCCGAACAGCGACCTGATCCCCAAGGTGGTCACCGGCTTGTTGGCCAACAAGGTGAAGGGCCGCTGGGACAACGTCCAGGAGAACGCGTTCATCCTCCTCGCGCTGAAGCACTACTTCGACGTGTTCGAGGCGACAACGCCGGACTTCGTGGCCCGCGTGTGGCTCGGCGATCGCTTCGCCGGTGACCACACGTTCCAGGGCCGCGAGACCGACCGGGCGCGGTTGTCGATCCCGATGACCGACGTGATCGCGGCCGGCAACACCGATCTGGTGTTGTCCAAGACCGGTGCGGGTCGCCTCTACTACCGCATCGGGATGCGCTACGCGCCGGCCGACTACACGCTCGCGGCGCTCGACCGCGGCTTCGTGATCGACCGGGTGTACGAGGCGGTCGACAACCCGAGCGACGTCACCCGCGATGCCGACGGCACATGGCACATCAAGGCCGGCGCCCGCGTGCGGGTGAAGCTGACGATGGTGGCCGAGAGCCAGCGCACCCATGTGGCGCTCATCGACCCGCTGCCTGCGGGCCTGGAGAGCCTCAACCCCGACCTGGCGATCACCCAGACCGTTCCGAGCGACGGGTCGGGTGGGAGTGACGGGGTGTACCCGTCGGAGCGGTACTGGTGGTGGGGCACGTGGTACGAGCACGAGCAGTTGCGCGACGACCGCACCGAGGCGTTCACCACTTTGCTGCCCGCCGGCGTGTACAGCTACTCGTACGTGGCCCGGGCCACCACCCCCGGCACGTTCGTGGTGCCGCCCACCCGCGCCGAGGAGATGTACGCCCCCGAAACGTTCGGTCGCTCCGCCAGCGACAAGGTGATCATCGCCTGAGTCGGCCGTCGGCTTCCGCCGTTTCTGTCCTACACCGACCACGGAGGACCGTGGCCGGTGTAGGGCACGAGCGGGGTGGAGTGGGTGGGAGTACGGTGGCCGCGTGAACTGGGACCAACTCGTGCAGGGAGTGACACTTCCGTTCCACCCCGATTTCAAGGTGCCCGCGCTCAGCGAGGTGCGCTTGCCGGTGCCGCAACCGACACCGTTGGCCGACGTCGAGGCGGCGGCGCGCGTCGACGTGATCGCCCATCTCGCGGCCGGTGTCACGCCCGGGATGACCGTCGCCGTCGGTGGTGGCAGCCGTGGGTTGACCGACCGGGTGGCCTTGCTGCGCGGCACGATCGCCGGCTTGCGCGCGTTGGGTGCCGAGCCGTTCGTGGTGCCGGCGATGGGTAGCCACGGTGGGGCTAGGGCCGAAGGGCAGCGGGCGATGCTCGCATCGCTCGGCATCACCGACGAGTCCGTCGGCGCGGAGATTCGGTCCACGATGGAGACGGTGGAGGTGGCCCGCACGCCGGACGGCATGCCCCTCTACCTCGACCGTCACGCGGCGGGTGCCGATCGCATCCTGCCCGTCAACCGGATCAAGCCGCACACGTGTTTCAAGGGGCCGATCGAGAGCGGCGTCACGAAGATGGCGGTGGTCGGGTTCGGCAAGCAGCCCGGTGCGGCGCAGATCCATGCGTGCGGCCCGATCGAGATGCGCAACCGCATCCTCGACGGGATCGCCGCGTTGAAGGCCACCGGTCGCGTGCTCGGTGGCGTTGCCTCGATCGAGTCCGCCAGCGGCGAGGTGGTGCGGGTGCACGCGCTCGACGGCGACGAGATCGGCGCGCAGGCCGAGATCGACCTCACCGACTACTCGCGCTCGCTCGTGCCGCCGCTGCCCTTCCCGCAGATCGACGTGCTCATCGTGGAGAAGGGCGGCAAGGACATCAGCGGCACCACGATGGATCCCAATGTCACCGGCCGCTTCTGGGTGCACGGCCTGGCCGAGCCGGGCGAGCCCGACGTGAGCACGATCGTGTTGCTCGACCTCACCGATGTGTCCGCGGGCAACTCGCTGGGCATCGGTTTCGCCGACTTCATCCCGGTGTCGGTGGCGAACAAGATCGATTGGCAGAAGACCTACGTGAACTGCTTCACCGCAGGCATCGCCGGTGTGCGCCGGTCGCGAATGCCGATGGTGCTGCCCACCGAGGACGACTGCATCAAGGCGGCGCTGTCGATGTGCGGGCGTGCCTTCGATCAGCCCAAGCGGGTGGTGCGCATCGAGAGCACCTTGCACATGACGCGCTGCTGGGCGAGCGACGCGCTGTTGGGCGAGTTGCCGGCGGGCGCCCAGATCGTGTCATGACCGATCTTGCCCCGCTGTTCGACGCGCTCCGGGCCGTCGTGGGCAAGGACCATGTGCTCACCGACCCGGACATGCGCTCGGGCTACGAGATCGACTGGTTGCGCCAGTACATCGACGACACCCCGTGCGTGGTGCGCCCGCGCACGACCGAGCAGGTGGCCGGTGTGCTGCGTGTGTGCGCCGAGGCCGGCGTGGCGGTGGTCGCCCAAGGTGGCAACACCGGGCTCGTCGGGGGCAGCACGCCACGTGACGGCGCGGTGCTGCTGTCGATGCGCCGCTTCGACGAGTTGGGCGAGGTCGACCTGCGAGCCATGCAAGTGACCGCGGGCGCCGGCGTGACGATCGAGCAGTTGCAGCAACACACGCGTGCCGCGGGTGTCGACTTCGCTGTCGACTGGGGCGCCCGGGCGACGGCCACCGTCGGCGGGGCGGTGAACACGAACGCGGGCGGCTCGCGGGTGGTGCGTTTCGGCACGATGCGCGCGCAGGTGATGGGGTTGGAGGCGGTGTTGGCCGACGGCTCGATCATCACCCAGCTGGCCGGGCTGCCGAAGGAGACCGCCGGGCCGTCGCTCACCAGCCTGCTCGTGGGCAGCGAGGGCACGCTCGCGGTGGTGACGGCCGCCCGCCTGCGCCTCGTGCCGTGGTACCGCGAGACCGCGGCCGCGCTGGTGGCGTGCGACTCGCTGATGCACGCGGTGGGGCTGCTGCCGCGGCTGCGTCAACTCTCCAGCCTCGATGCGGTGGAGGTGCTGCTGCCCGAGGCGTTGCAGGTGGCGTGCAAGCACCTCGGCGTGAAGCCGCCGATCGACCCGACGTCCGCCGGCGCGTTCGTGCTCATCGACTGTGCCGCGCACACCGACCCCGGCGACGAGCTCGCCGAGTTCCTCTGCACCGAGCAGGGCGTGATGGCCGTCGGCCCCCAGCGCGAGCACCTGTTCGAAATCCGCGACCACGTGACGGTCGCGATCGGTGCGCTCGGCAAGCCGCTGAAGCTCGACGTGGCCGTGCCGGTGATGAACCTCGACCGCCTCGTGCGTGCGGTGCGGACCGGCCTGCGCGAGCTGGCGCCCTCCGCCCGGCTGATCGTGTTCGGCCACCTCGCCGAGGGCAACTTGCACGTGAACATCCTCGACGCGGGCGCGGCTTCGGACGCGTTGAAGGATCTCGTGCTCACCAGCGCGATCGACCTCGGCGGCACGATCAGCGCCGAGCACGGCATCGGCGTCGCCAAGGCCGCCTGGCTCGAGCGCCTGAAGGGCCCCGCCCACGTGGCCGCGCTGCGGGCGATCAAACAGGCCCTCGACCCCACTGGGATGCTGAACCCCGGCGTCTTGCTGCCGCCGGCCGAATCAAGTCGGCGCTGAGGCGGGCCGGCCGCCCGCCTGAACGCCGACTTGCAGTCGTGCCTGGTCAATTCGGCGGTGAAGCGGGCCGGGCGCACCGCAAGGAACGGGGCTTCATCTGGTTCTGCCCCGCCGCCGGCACGCCGTTGTTCGAAGTCGACGGCGTGTTGGAGGGCTCCGACTGTTGCCGGGTGATCGGGGGGCAAACTCGCCTACGAGATCAGCGAGTTCAGTTCGCATCCGCTGTCGAGCCTTGTATTGGCGGCGCCGGTCCAGAAGGATCTGGTGGCCAAGCGCGGAGTCGAACCGCTAAGTCGCCGGTGAAGGTCGACTGCTCTACGCCATACCCTGGTAGCCGACATCACTGTGCCGCCGCACGGCGCGAATTCCACGCGTAATCTGCGTCACATGCCCGACCGCCGCCCCGACCGCACCGTCACCGGAGAACGCGAAACGCTGCTGGCCCTGCTGCAGTTCCAGCGCGACTCCTTCGTGCGCAAGGTCACCGGGGTCGATGAGCAGGCCGCTAACACTTCGCCGGTGGCGAGCGGCACGACGCTGCTGTGGCTGACGTTGCACGTGGCCTTCGCCGAGCAGATCTGGGTGGTGCGCAGCTTCGCAGGCCGCGAGATGCTGCCCGCACCCGACGAGAGCACGTGCACCCTCGCCGACGCACTCGCGCACTGTGCCCAGGTACGGGCCATGGTCGACGAGATCGTGGCCGCGGCGCCGAGCCTCGACGCCGTGTGCGGCCACACCCCGGACGGTGTGCCGGCCAACCTGCGCTGGGTGCTCATGCACCTGCTGGAGGAGATTGCCCGCCACGCCGGCCACGCCGACATCCTGCGCGAACTCATCGACGGCGAAACGGGCCGCTGACGGCGCGGGCGGGTAGACAGGGGGCGATGGATTCCACTTTGGCCTGCCCGATCTGCACGATGACCGACATCCTCACCACGGAGGCCGGGCACTACGAGTGCGCGACGTGTGGCCACGAGTGGGAGGGCGACACCGGCGATCCCGATGCGCTCGGCGAGATCCGCGACGCGAACGGCACCGTGCTGGCCGACGGCGATTCGGTGGTGCTCATCAAGAGTCTGCCGCTGAAGGGCACCGAGTCGCTGAAGATCGGCACGAAGGTGAGCAACATCCGCCTCGTGTCCGGCGATCACGAGATCGACTGCAAGATCAACGGCCGCGGCATCCTGCTGAAGGCCAAGTTCGTCAAGAAGGCCTGATCGGCGGGCCGGCTACGCCCCGCCGAGGAAGCAGTGGGCGAGATCGGCGGATGCCAATCGCACCGTCCGATCGTGGCGCAGCCCCGCCGCGGCACCGAGCGCGATGAACTCGTCCGTGGTGCGCTCGTGGCCGCCGGGCGTGAGCGCCGCCATCAACACGTCCGTCGCTGCCGCGACGCGGCTGGTCCTCGCCTGTGCCGGATCGGTGTCGACGACGATGACTCGTCCGCCAACGTGAACGGCCGCGGCGACGTTGCTGAGGATCCGCGTGGCCTCAGCGTCGCCCCAGTCGTGCAACACGTTGACCAGCAGGTAGGTGTCGTGACCAGTGGGTACCGACTCAAACGCGTCGCCGGAAGTCGCCTCCATCCGGTCGTGACGATCGCAGCGGGTGACGACCTCGGGAAGGTCGAGCACCTGGCCGCGCAGGTGTGGATGGAGGTCGAGCAGCGCGGCGAGCAGATCGCCGGTGCCGCCGCCGACGTCGCACACCGAGCCCGACGCGCGCCAGTCGAGCGCGGCCGACAGCCCGAGCGCGTGCATGCGCCCGCCGGCGGCCATCGCCCGATCGAAGGTTGCCCACCGATCGGTGTGCGTCCGCATCCACTCGAAGAACGAAGACCCGTTCACGGCGCAGAACGCGTCGGGCACGTTCGCGGACAGGCTGAGCGCCTGCACGGCCGCGACGACTTCGGCCCCGCCGGCGAAATCCACCCACGCGCGCCAGCCACCCGGATGATCGTTGTGGAGGAACTCGGTCACGCGGGTGGGGCACACGCGACCCTTGCGATCAAGCCGCAGCCAGCCGTGAGTGTCCGCGAAGACACACAGACGGTGGAGCATCGCCGGGTCAACCTTGAGCTGGTCGGCGAGGTCGGTGATCGATGTCGGATGATGCAGCGCGTCCGGCACTCCGGCCTCGCACAGCGCGACGAGCACGCGGTGGTCGAGCATTCCGAACAGGCTCTCCATGATGCGTAACGGAGGCGGCGCGGCCGATGCATGGACCCGCCCGTGGAGCGCACGGAGCCGGTTCACCGCCACTGTGGCTCGCCCGGGCGGCAGGCGAGGAACGCCCAGCACGTCGCGGGATCGCGGCGCCTGGTTGGGGTTCCGTGGCGACTGCATTGCAGCAGCCTAGATGCAGAAATCCCTGGTCAGATGTTGTTTTCGGGTTGCGAATTGTGGCGAACACCTGTACTATCTACCACATGAGTTCGGTGGTCGATCTCGCGGACGAAATGGTCCTCACACCCACCGAATTCGCCGCTGCCATGCGAGAGCAC
>JAYRWH010000078.1:0-96559 GCA_041918155.1 Ilumatobacteraceae bacterium
CAAGCTCCGCCAGCCCCGCCGACATGCGCGCGATGCGCTCGTCGCGCCCGCCGCGCGAAGGGGGCGGCGGCGGCGCGGCGGGCGCGGCTTCGGGGCCGGCGACTGGCGGCGCGGCGGCCTCGGCCGGTGGGGCAGGGGCGGCCGGGGTGGCCGCGGCGCGGGCCAACCAGGCGGTGGCGTACGCAGGGGCTTCGCCCGGCCGCAAGGGCACCAGCCCGCGTGACCACAACAGCAGCAGGGCCAGCGCGTGCTTGCACGGCAGCTGCCGGCTGGGGCACGAGCACCGGAATGCCACAGCCGTGTGGTCGACCACACACTCGTACGGCTCGGCGCCGCTGCCGGTGCACCGCCCCCACACGGCGCGTTCGTCGCACCCCGTGGCCGCCCACCGCGACTCGACCGCCAACGGCCGAGCGGCGGAGATGGACGTGGGCCGCGGGGCGAGCGCGAGCACCTGCTCGACCTGCCAGCGCACCTCTTCGGCTCCCACGCCCGACACCGTAGCGACGGGGTGCGACACGGTTCGCCCGGGGATGTGACATACGACCCTGGGTATCGGGCCGAATGTCGGTGCCCGGGCGGGAACCCCACAGCGACACTGGGCGACATGATGGGTATGACAGCTATGCGCGCATCCAAATCCCTTGTCCGCCTCGCCGCCGCCACGCTTGCCGTGGGGGCCCTGACCCTCGCCGCCTGTGGCGACGACAAGAAAACCGACGATGCCACCGCGACCACCACGGCGAGCATCACGTTCGCCGGCCAATGGGCCCGCACCAGCCCGGCGGAAGCCACGATGGGCGCCGCCTACCTCACCATCACCAGCCCCGTGGACGACAAGCTGATCGGCGCGTCGGCCGATGCCTCCGTTGCCGCCAAGGTGCAGATCCACGAGATGGTCATGGCCGAAACGACCGGCACGACGATGGCCATGGGCTCCGAGACCACGATGGGTATGGGCACCGAGACCACGATGGGTATGGGCACCGGCACGACCATGGCCATGGGTGAGGGCGAGATGGTGATGCGCGAGGTCGACTCGATCGCCCTGCCCGCGGGCGTTGCCGTCGCGCTCGAACCGGGTGGGTACCACATCATGCTGATCGACCTGGCCAAGCCGCTCGAGGTTGGCACCACCATCAAGATCACGCTGACGTTCGAGACGGCCGGCGAGATCACTCTCGACTTCCCGGTGCTCGACGAGGCACCCTGATCGTGAGGCTCCCGCACGCGCCGCGCAGGGCGGCCCGCATCGTCACGGCGTTCGCCGTGGCGGCGGCCCTGCTCGGTGGGTGCGGGAGCGACTCCCCCACGACGACCATCCGTGACGTGCCCTTCACCGGGGCCGACGGCAAGCCAGTGACAATCGCCGACTTCGACGGCGCCCCCCTGGTGATCAACATGTGGGCCACGTGGTGCAAGCCGTGTGTGCACGAGATGCCCGCATTCGACGAGGTGGCCCGCGAGCAGACCAGCGTGCGGATCATCGGCGTCAACATCTTCGACACTCCCGAAGACGCCCGTACCTTCGCCGCCGACCTCGGCGTGCAGTACCCGCAGTACACCGACCCCGACGGAGTGCTCTCCACGGCGCTCGACGTATCCGGGTATCCCGCCACCGCGTTCTTCGACTCCGATGGCAAGCTGTTGGAGCTGCACCAAGGCCAGCTCACCGCCGACGAGCTGAGATCGTCCATCGCCCGGCTGTACCCCGGCGTCACCACGGAAGGAACCAAGTCGTGATCACTCGTCGCTCTGCCACCCGCATCGGTGCCGCGCTCGTCGCGTTCGCCTCCCTCGCGGCCTGCGGAGAGGAACGCTCGGACGGCAGCGCCGCTTCTGGGAAGACCCTGAGCGGCTACGAGCTGACACCCGCTCCGAGCGTCGCCGAATACAGCCTTCCCGATGCGTCAGCCAGCGACGCCGACTTCCCGCTCAAGGCGCCGACCGGACACCTTCTGGTCGTCTACTTCGGCTACATGTCCTGCCCGGATGTGTGCCCCACCACGCTCGCCGAACTGAAGAAGGCACTGGGCCTGCTGGGTGATACGGCCACACGGGTCGATGTCGCCATGGGCACGATCGACCCCGGCCGCGACACCGGCGCGAACCTGACCAAGTATGTGCAGAGCTTCGTGCCCACGGCGCACGCCCTGCGCACCGACGACCAGACCGTGCTCGAGGCCACCACCCACGCATTCGGGGCCAGCTACTCGGTCACCACCAAGCCCGACGGAGCGATCGAGGTCGGCCACAGCGCGTCGATGTACGTCGTCGATGCCACCGGCACGATCGTGCTGACGTGGCCCTACGGCATCAAGGCCGCCAGCCTCGCCGACGACATCCGCATCCTGCTCGGTCGAGGTGTGGCATGAGGCGCACAGCGGTCGCCGCCCTCCTCGCACTCTCCTACGGCGCCGTCGCCGTCGGGTGTGGCCCCGATCGCGACAAGACCCAGGTCGGCCAGGCCGAGAACATCACGCCCAACGAAGAAGCCACCTACGAGTACCGGGTGCCCTTCGGCACGGGCAACCGACTCGACAGCGGCGAGGTGCTCGACATCATGCCGCAGCAGCTCGACGTGAAGGTCGGCGAGTCGATCCGCATCGTCAACGACGACATCCGCGACTTCATGATCGGCCCATTCTTCGTGATGGCCGGTCAGACGCTCGCCATGCGGTTCACTCACGTGGGAACGATCGAAGGCGTGTGCCAGATCAACCCCGAGGGCAAGTTCGTCATCACCGTCAGCGAGTGATCGAGGCCGCGACGGCGGCCGCCACCCGCGCCCCACTGCGCAGCGCGCCCTCCATGAACCCGGCGAAACCATCGGCGTGTTCGCCGGCGATCCACAGCCGCCCATGCGCGGTGTGTAGCTGTGGCTGCGCGGCCGCCCACTGGCCAGGCCCGAAACACGTGTAGCAGCCGAGCGCGTAGCGGTCGTCGGTCCAGTCGGTGCGCACTCGCTCGCCGGCAAGGCCCTTCGCACCGGGGAACAGCCGGTCGATCTCGCGGAGCAGCTGGTCCTCGGATTCGGGCAACGACACGAACGACGCGCCGTCGTGCGACGCGAGCAGGTCGGTGAGGACGCCCGCGTCACCCCGCTGGTCGTCGGTGGTCTCCCATAGGTGACCCCATTGGCGGTCGGAGAGCACGGAGCCGTTGCGGCCGTAGTCGAGCCAGATGCGGCGCCGGAACTGCACGCTGATCTTGCCCCCGATGCCATACGACACCGCGGAGAGTTCGGGCGGCATCTGCGGCCACAAGCGGCCGAGCACGGGCAGCGACACGGCGGCCACCACCGCCGCGGGGCGCAGGAATTCACCGGAGGCGAGCACGACAGTGCCGTCGGTGGCGAGCGAACGCACGGTCGTGTTGAGCCGCACGCGAATGCCGAGCCGCTCGGCGAGGCCCTTGGCGAGCTGATCGTTGCCGCCCACGACGCGGTGACGTTCGCGCGACGCGGCCACCTGGTTGCTCGCAACCTGCGCGGCGAAGCGTTGGCTCACCTGATCGGGCGGCAGCATGAACTCGGTGCGCACCTCGCGCCCGATGACCAGACGCGACATCGCTGACGCGCCGAGGCCGTCGATCGCGTCCTGCAGGGTCAGGTGATCGAACTCGTCGGTCGGGCGCATCGCCGCGAGCGCGGCCTCCCAGCGCGCCCAGTCGTCGGCCAGGCTGGCGTGGAGGTGGTACGGCACCGCCCGCCCGGCGGCATCGACGAGCGTGGCCCGCGGGTCGAGCGCGGTCGGTCGGTCGGTGAGCGCCAGGCCCAGGTCGGCTGCAAGCGCGAGCACGTCGCTGTGGTTGCCGTCGATGAACTCGGCACCGCGTTCGGCCACCTGGCCGTCAGTGAAACGGTGGGTCCACACGCGCCCGCCGACCCGGTCGCGCGCCTCGAACACGGTGACGTCCGCCCCGCCGGCGACGAGATCGGTGGCGCAGCGCAGACCGGCGAGCCCTGCGCCGATCACGACCACGTCGGGGGCAGGCCCGTCGGGTGCGTTCACATCGGCCACCGGCTCATCATCGCTCAGAACAGGGTGGGCTGCTCGGGTCCACCGGGCCGCTGTACGCCCGGCCAGGGCACGTAGTGCTCCATGAACACCCAGCTACGGCGGTGGATCGCGCACGGGCCATAGGCCTGTAGCGCGGCCTTGTGCAGGGTGCACGGATAGCCCTTGTTCGTGTCGAAGCTCCACTGCGGGTAGTGCTGCGCCTCCGCGCGCATGATGCGGTCGCGGGTGACCTTGGCGAGGATGCTCGCCGCGGCCACCGACAGGCAGATGCGATCCGCTTTCACGCGCATCTCCACATGGCGCACATGAGGGGTGACGAAATCCCACTTGCCGTCGACAACCGCAGCGTCAGGCCGTACACCGAGCCCGGCGAGTGCTCGCTCGGTCGCCAGCTTCTGCGCGGCGGCCATGCCCAAGTCGTCGCACTCCTGCTGCGACGCGCCGCCGACGGCCCACGCCTCGCACCACTCGGCGATGCGGTCGAACAGGGCCTCACGGTTGGCCTCGCTGAGCAGCTTGGAGTCGCGCACACCGTTGACCCGCTTGTCGCGCGGCAGGATGGCCGCACCCACCATCAACGGCCCGGCCCACGCGCCACGGCCCACCTCGTCGATGCCGACGACGATCTCGTAGCCCTCGGCCCACAGCTCCTTCTCCACCGCGCGGGTGGGGGCCCGCCGGGTCGGTGAGCGGCCCGCCATCACCGCAGGACGATCGCGGCCGCGCCGGCCTCGACCACACCGACGCGCCACCAGTCGTCACCCAGCGACTCGGCCACGGCGGCATCTACCGCGGCGAGCAGGCCACCGGAGGTCTGTGGGTCGTAGCACAGGGCCTCGCCAGTGTCGCTGGCGGTGCTGTCGACATGGGCTTCCACATACTCACGGTTGCGCCGGTCGCCTCCGGTGCGCACACCGCTGTCGGCTGCCTCGCGGGCACCTGGGTAGGCACGGATACCTTCGGTGTGCACCAACGCGCGCACGCCGCTGCGCTCGGCCATCTCCCATCCGTGGCCGGCGAGGCCGTAGCCGGTGACATCGGTGACCGCGTGCACCGCGTCCCCGAGCGCCTGCAACTGCTCGGACGCGGCACGGTTGAGGCGGCGCATACCGACGATCGCCGCCTGCTTGTCGTCGGCGGTACCACCCGCGAGCGCGAGGCCGGTGCCGATCGGCTTCGACAGCACCAGCACATCACCCGGCAACGCCCCGCCCTTGCGGAACACGCGGTCCGGGTGCACCACGCCCTGCACGGCGAGGCCGAAGATCGGCTCGGGGTTGCGGATCGTGTGGCCTCCGGCGATCGTGCCGCCGGCCTCGGCCACGACTTTCGCCGCGGCGTCAAAGATGGCCGCGATGGCCTCGCGCGGGAAGTGTTCGGGGAAGGCGGCGACATTGATCGCCATCACGACCCGGCCGCCCATCGCGAACACGTCGCTGCAGGCGTTGGCCGCGGCGATCGCACCGAAGTCGGACGGGTGGTCGACGAGGGGCGGGAAGAAGTCGGTGGTGCTCACCAGCGCGATTTCGGGGGCCACCTGGTAGATCGCCGCGTCGTCGAAGGGCGCCAGGCCAACGAGTAGCGACGGGTCGCTGCCGGGCGGCATCTCGCGCACGAGATCGGTGAGCAACGATGCCCCCCACTTCGCCGCGCACCCCCCGCACGATGTCCACTCGGTGAGCTTCAGGTCTGCGAACTGATCCGGGGCCGACACGCCGCCAGCCTACGGGCGCCGGCCCCACGTCTCCCGCCACCGACCCCCCGCCCAGCTTTCGAGTGGCGCAGGCACACCAGGGTGCCGCCAGGCACTCGGGTGCACATCGGGCACTCGCACCGGCGGCCAGGCACTCGCACCGGCGGCCTGGCACTCGCGTCTACGCCACCGTGCTCGAACCCGGCTCGATCAGCAGCGGCGATCCGGCCCTACTCGAACCCTGACGGTCGTCCGCCGACCAGGGCACCGCACCCTCTTCGGCGCGAACGTGCTCAGTGGCTTCGCGGATCGCGGAGTGCACCAAGTGCAAGTCGGCCATCCCCGGCAGGGCGTCGATGCGCTCCTCGATGCGATCGATGAGGTTCAGCCCCTCCCCCGCGCCGAACAGGTACGCCCCGGCGAACGAGGTCTCGATCTTCGGCACGTCGCCGCTGCCGACAATGGCCCACTTGTTGCGCAGGAACCACCGCGTCACCTTCTGCGACTTCGGATCGGCCAGCAGGTCGCGGGCGTAGCTCGCGTAGTAGGCCGCGTGGCGACCCTCCTGGCGCATGATGCGGCCGAGCAACTCGGTGAGAACCGGGTGGTCGGCGATCTGCGCCAACCGGTTGTACGCGGCATTGGCGGTCCACTCGTTGATCGCTCCCCACGTCATGTGCACCGCGGGGAAACGGCGCACGACATGGCCGAGCGTCCAGAACGTCAGCGGACTCCAGAACAGGTAGCGCTTGTTGAACCGGCGCATCTCGACCAGCCGCGGGTCGTGGGCCGGCCGGTCGTGCATCGCCAGCACCCGCCCGAGCGCCTGGCCGTGCCAGTACTCCTCGTAGTTCCACAGGGTGAGAAACGCAGTGAACTGCGGGTCTTTCCACGCGGGTGTCACCAACAGTTCGCGCGTGTACAACACGGTCTGGTACTCGATGTCGTGCATGTACGCGAGGCAGCGCAACACATCAGCGTCGAGCGGCTCAGTTCGAAAGCACTCGAAGTCCAGGTCGTCGGTCTTCAGCCGGCCACCCTGCTCCTGGAACTTCTCGATCGACATCGCCATCGACGCCTCCGCTCCCCTCCAAAACCCTCCACACTGGTATCGACGATATCCGCTCAGCGCAGGGGCAGTTGACGCGCCGCGTCGGCGAATCCGAAGCGGGTGTACTCGCGTTCACACGGGCTACCCGTGAGGGCCCAGATCTCGCTCGCCCCATTCGCCCGCAGGACGGCCACCATCGAGGAGGTGGTGGTCTCGACGCCCTCCACGTGCATGCACACGCTCCACCCCGGGTCGCCATACGTGTCGTGCGAGCGCAGGTGCGCGACAAGCGATTCCACCTTCACAGGCCGCGCCGCGAGCACCCGTTGCGACGCGTGCCAGCGCGGGTTCACGAGTCGATCGACCGGTTGGCGTGGGTGGCGGTGCGCCGCGTCGAAGGCGGGGATCGAGGTGCGGTTGGAGATCGCCCGACCTCCCGTCGCAGCGGTCACCTCCTCCGCCGCCCACTCGCGTCCGCTCGTGTCGATGACGTATGCAGTCACGGGGTCGGCGACGAGGAACGCGTTCCAATACGGCCGGCCGAGCGGCGCCACGAGTGGGTCGTGCCCACTGCCGCCCTGCCCCACCGACTCGATCAACCCCGTGATCAACTCGACGGCGGCGGCCGCGGTCGCGGCGCGCTCGAGGGCGAGGCGCACGAGGTCCATGCCCGTCAGCGCGGGCGGAAAGCTACGCGGGTCGAGCGTGGTGAAGACCGTGGTGTTACCGACCGCGACGCCGGCCTCATTGACCCCGTGCTCGGCTCCCCAACACCACTCCGGACGCGACAGCACGCACGCGAGGGTGTCAGCGGCGTGCGGCGGCACCGGCACATGGGTGCACTGCACCGCGGCCGTGTCGCCTCGCGGCGGGCTCCACTCGACGATCTGGCGCTCCTGCGGTGGCCGGTCGCTGTTCTTCGCGAAGAGGGTCGCACCGAGGTCGGTGGCCGCGGCCAGCGCGACCAGGACGTCGCACATCAGGCGAACGACACCGGGTCGGCATCGGGACTCAGCCCCGGCGGCACGGGCCACAGCGTCTCGCCCTTGGCCTCGCTCGTGCGCCACTCGGGCGCGAGCACCGAGGCCCGCAGCGGCACCGGTGCGCCCGACTGTTCCCACAGCACCGCGGGGCGGGCACCATGCCAGCGCACGGCGAACGACACGGTGGATGCGGGGCCGGTGGGCAGGCCGTAGGCCTCGAAGTTGGTGCCCTCCCAGCCCTTCTGCAGGCCGGCGGACAGCAGGTCGCCACCGTCGGCGGCGGGTGCCGTGAGGCGTCGCTCGATCCAGGCCACGAAGCGGGCCGACTCGTCGGGCTCGGCTTGGGGCAGGTCCAACGCCCGCACGACCTTGGTGCGCATCACGGCGATGTCACGCGCAGCACGGGTGTCGCCCGCGCGGCTGGCCACGATCGCGGCAGCATCGATCGCCGCGGCCAACGACCAGCCACGCTCGCTGCCTTTCGCTGCGATCTCCAGCGCGTGTGCCACATCGGGCAGCCACGGCTCAGCGCCATCGCCCATGCGTACGAGATCGCCGACACCGAGCAGGAACGCGATCGGGTCGTCATCGGGATGGGCCGGGCCGCACAGCGACAGTTCGCAGCGGATGCTCATCACCTGCGACCCCACGTGCGCATCGGGCAGCAGCAGACGGCTGGCGCGTTCGGTCGCGGCCGTCCAGCCGCGCACCACCGCGGTACAAGTCGGCAGGCCGGGCGGCAGCGTGCCCGCGCCGCGCCCGACGTGGGGTAACGCGACGGTGACGGTGGCCTTGTGGCCCACCGGCACGGCGATACTGCCCGCGGGCAGCGTGATCCCGTCGATGGGAGCAGTAGGCGGCAGCATCGTCAGCAGATCGCCGCGGGTGAACGCGACCGCGATCGGAAGCGACGACGCGTTCTCGACTTCCACCACTGTGAGGCCACCGTGATCGGCCACCGAGTACACGCGATGCACCGCATCGCCCTCGGGAATGCGCAGCCGCGTCTCCACCACGGCCGTGCCGCCGAGCCGCTTCTGGCGTACGGCGGGCTCATCGGCCGGGGTGTGCCAGCGATCATCGGCGGCAACGTGCCAGTCGAGCGCGGGGGTGCCGTCGAAGGGCACGATCGCGCCCCACGGGGTGACCGAGGCGCGCCAACGGCCGCCGGTGACACCAGTGGTGATCGTGCCAGTGGCGATCATGCCGGTCACTCCATCTCACTCTTGCCCTTGCGCTGCATCAGCGCTCCGAGGGCCTCCTTGGCCGAGCGGCCCTGGTGGCACACGGCCACCACCTGCTCGGCGATCGGCATCTCGACACCGTAGCGGCGTGCCAGGTCGAGCACGCTGGGTGATGACTTCACACCCTCGGCCACCATGTTCATGTCCGCCAACACGGCCTCGATCGTGCGCCCCTCGCCAAGCTGGAAGCCCACCATGTTGTTGCGCGACTGCTTGGAGGAGCAGGTCGCGATGAGGTCGCCCATGCCGGCCAGGCCGGCGAACGTGACCGCGTGACCGCCCATCGCGATGCCGAGGCGCGTCATCTCGGCGAGGCCGCGGGTGATGAGCGTGGCGCGCGTGTTGTCGCCGAAGCCCATGCCCTCGGCCATGCCCGCGGCGATGGCGATCACGTTCTTCACCACGCCGCCCAACTCGCAGCCAACGACATCGGTGTTCGTGTAGACGCGCAGGCTCGGCCGACCGAAGATGCGCTGCAGCTCGTTGGCGATGTCGGCGTTGTCGATCGCCACCACGCTCGCCGCGGGTTGGCCGGCGAGGATCTCCTTGGCCAGATTGGGCCCGGTGAGCACGGCGACGGGGTGGCCGGGCATTTCGTCACGGGTGACCTCGCTCATCCGCTTGCGCGAGCTGCGCTCGAGGCCCTTGGTGAGGCTCACCACGGGTACCCAAGCCCGTAGGTACGGTGCGGCCTGTGCCGCGACGTCGCGGTAGCCGTGCGACGGCACGGCCATCACCAGCACGTCGGCGTTGGCCACTGCGTCGCGCAGCGAAGACGTGGCCCGCAGCTGCTCGGGCAGCGGGAACTGGGGCAAATAATCACTGTTGACATGGTCGCGGTTGATCTCGGCGGCCAGTTCCTCTCGACGCGCCCACAGCACAGTGGGCGTGTTCACCGCCGCAAGAGCGGCCACGGTCGTGCCCCACGAACCCGCGCCGATGACAGCCACGTTGATCGACATGGGTCACAGCGTACGATGCCTGCGTGGACCGCGTCGTGCTCGTGCCGGTGAAGGCGTTCGCCGACGCCAAGGCTCGGCTTGCGCCCGTGCTCTCCCCGGCCGACCGCGAGCGGCTCGCGCGCTGGACTGCCGAACGTGTGCTCGCCGCGGCCGGCGAACTCCCGGTGTTCGTGGCGTGCGACGACGAGCCCGTCGCCGAATGGGCGCGCCAGCATGGCGCCACGGTGCTGTGGCGGCCCGGCGTGGGGCTGAACGCGGCCATCAACACGAGCATCGCCGAACTCCGCGAGCGTGGCGTCGGCCATGTGATCGTGGCGCACGGCGACCTGCCCCGCGCCCGCGTCCTGTCGTCAACGGTCATCGACGGCACGCTCGTGCTCATACCTGACGCCCGCGGCGACGGCACGAACGTCGCCACGCTGCCCACTGCACTGTCGTTCGAGTTCGCCTATGGGCCGTCATCGTTCACGCGCCACCTCGCACAGGCGATCGCGAGCGGCATCCCCGTGGCGGTGCGCCGCGACCCGCTGCTGTGCCTCGACATCGACACCCCCTCCGACCTCGCGCACCCACAGGTGCAGGAAGTGCTCCCCTCATGGATGCCAACGAGCCCGGGCAACCGCCGGTCACTGCCCGCGTGACGTCGCACGATCTCGCGGTACCTAGGTCGGCGCTGGCGATCGGCGCCCACCCAGACGACGTCGAGTTCGGCTGCGGCGCGACGCTCGCCAAGTGGGCCGCACAGGGCTGCACCGTGCACCACCTCGTGCTCACCGACGGCTCAAAGGGCACATGGAACCCCGACGCCGACATCGCCGCGCTCGTCGCCGCGCGGCGCGAGGAGCAGCGGGAGGCCGCCCGTCGCCTGTGCGGCCCCAACAGCGGCCAGGTCGTTTTCCTCGACCAGATCGACGGCGAGCTGTCGAGCGACCTGTGGCTGCGCGGCGAGGTTTCCCGCGTCATCCGCGCGCTGCGCCCACAGGTCGTGCTCGGCCACGATCCCTGGAAGCGCTACCGCCTGCACCCCGATCACCGCCACGCCGGCCAACTCGCGTGCGAGGGCATCGTCGCCGCCCGCGACCCGCACTTCTTCCGCGATCACGGTCTCGCGCCGCACCGCCCTGCTCACTTGCTGCTGTGGGAAGCCGACGAGCCCGATCACATGGAAGACGTCACCGCCCACGTCGCCGCCAAGCTGTACGCGCTCGAGGCGCACGAGAGCCAGTTCGAGAGCACGATGAGAGCCGTCGAGCCGCAGCAGATGGCGGCCTTCCGCGAGCGGGTGACCGCCCGCCTGGTGTCACTCGGTCAGCCGCATGGCGTTGGCGCGGCCGAGCTGTTCAAGCTGATCAGCAACCTGTGACCGGGCCGAACTGGCCGGCCGCACGGCCGGAGCCGGCCTCGCCGGCGAAGGCCTGCGCGATACCGATCCACTCATGCGCGAGATCACCCTCGACGACGAGGCGCGTGTCACCGACGTGGCGCCGCTGAGTGACGAGCAGGCAGAAGTCGAGCGCCGGCCCGGTGACGCGATCGGGGCCGGGCTCGCCCCACTCCCACCGCGAGCCGTCCGGCGCGGTGAGCGCGACATAGACCGGCGCCTCGGGCAGCGTCATCCCGTTGACGAGGTATGAGAATGGGCGGGCGCGCACGCCAATGTGCGCGACGTGCTTCAGCCGCGCCGTCGCGGCACGCTGCACACCGAGTGCATCTGCCACGTCCTGCCCGTGGGCCCATGTCTCCATCAAACGCGCCGTGATGAAAGAGCGCGCCGCCATCGCCGGCCCGTACCACGGCACGCGCGCCGATGGCTCGACCACGCTCGCCATCGCCAACAGTTCGGCACGGTCGGTGCGCCATGCGGAAAGGAGGGCGGCGCCGCCGATCGCTCGCCCCGGCTCGACGGAGGCGGCCGTGCCACCATTCGCAAGCAGCCATTGGATGTCGGCGGCGAACGCCTCCGCGTCCCGCATGGCCAGCACCGCACGCTGGTCGAAGAACCACAGGTGGCTGATCTGGTCGCGCACGGCCCAGCCCATGGCCGGCGTGGCCAGCGACCACTGTTCCTCGGAGAGCGGTGCGACGATCGCGTCGAGTGCTTCATGCTCTGCGCGCAGGTCGTCGCACAGGAGCGCCATCTCAGTCGGGCTGCTGCTCATCGCGCCATTGTCACCCGCCCGACCCGAGAACGGCGAACGAGGGGCCGAAGCCCCCCGTTCATCACATCGAGCCGAAGCTCACTTCCTGGCGGCGGCCTTCTTGGCCGGAGCCTTCTTGGCCGGAGCCTTCTTGGCCGGAGCCTTCTTGGCGGCGGCCTTCTTGGCCGGAGCCTTCTTCGCCGGAGCCTTCTTGGCCGGAGCCTTCTTGGCGGCGGCCTTCTTGGCCGGAGCCTTCTTGGCCGGAGCCTTCTTGGCGGCGGCCTTCTTGGCGGCGGCCTTCTTCGCCGGAGCCTTCTTCGCCGGAGCCTTCTTGGCGGCGGCCTTCTTCGCCGGAGCCTTCTTGGCGGGTGCCTTCTTGGCGGGTGCCTTCTTGGCCGGAGCGGCCTTCTTGGCGGGGGCCTTCTTGGTTGCTGCCACTTTCTTTCCTTCCTGGTTGCTGGTGCTTGTTGGTTGGATCTTGGTTACTTGCCGTTGAGCGCAGCTTTGAGGGTGCTGCTCGCCGTGAACTTCATCCGCGTGGAAGCGGCGATCTTCACGGTCTCACCGGTCGCCGGGTTGCGACCTTCGCGTGCTGCCGACTTGGAAGTGCTGAAGGAGCCGAAGCCAGGCCACGCGACCTTCTCGCCCTTCTTGGTGTTCTCCAGCACGACGTTGAAGAAACCTTGCACCGTCTTCTCTGCATCGGCCTTGGTCACATCGGCCGCCTTGGCGATCGCGTCGATCAGCTCTGCCTTGGTCATTGTGGATACCTCCGGGTATCGGGGGTTACTCGTTTCGTAACGTGGTGTTACGTACGCGTATGGAACATGGTTCGCGCACAGATTACAAGCATTCAAGTTGTTGCATTTGCATCAAGTGGCGGATGGCACTTCAGGTGGCTCAATCGCTGCACCCGAGTCCACCGCTGAGTCGTGCACTTCTCCGTCCTCGCGGGAACAGTTCACCGGCGGAACTGCGCGACATCCACCACGAGGCGGCGCCGATGCGCTACAACAGCAGCGACGCATCCTGCCCGCCTTTGGGTCCTACGGACTGGAGTGGAGTTGACCGATCTCGCGCACGGCCTCCCGAACATCGAAGCGGTGGAGGGAGGTGTCCGTACACGAGCGGTGCTCGACACCTCGGTGCTCATCGGCGACCCCGGGTGCCTTCACACCTTCGCCGGCATCGACATCGTCATTCCGTTCACAGTGATCGAGGAACTCGACGGCCTCAAGACCCGGCCCGACGATGTCGGCCGCGCCGCGCGCACCGCGCTGCGCACGATCGAGGAGCACCGCATCAACGCCGGTGGTTCGCTGGCCCATCCGTTCGCCATCGGCGACCCGGCCGCGGCCGGCACCCTGCAGGTCGAGATCAATGGTGTGCAGAAGCACCTGCTCCTCGAACACGGCCTTGACCCGAACGTACCCGACAACCGCATCATCGGCGCCGCTCTCGGGCAGGCGATGCACGCGCCCACCCGCATGGTCTCCAACGACGCCGCGCTGCGAATCAAGGCGGCCCACCTCGGGCTCGAGGCCGTGGAGCACCATCCGATCGGTCGCTCGTCGTCCACCCGGCCCGCGGGCTGGATCACGGTGGAGGCCGGCTACGAGCAGATCGACCGTCTCTACCACCACGAGTCGCTGCCCATCGACGAGGTACCCGGCGCGGCTGGTCTACACGAGAACGGCTTCGCCGTCCTGCGCTCGGGCTCGTCATCGGCACTCGCTCGTTGCGTCGACGGTGAGTTGATTCTGCTGCACCACGGCACGCCCGAGGCATGGGGCCTGCGCCCGCGCTCAAAGGAGCAGCGCTTCGCCCTCGAGTTGCTGCTCGACCCCGAAGTGAGTGTCGTCGCGCTCGACGGTCGCGCCGGCACCGGCAAGACGCTCCTCGCGATCGCGGCGGGCCTCGAGCAAGTCGTCGAGCAGAAGGCGTACGAGAAGCTCGCGGTCTACCGCCCCCTGGTTCCCGTCGGCCGCGCCGATGTGGGCTTTCTGCCGGGCGGCCTCGACGAGAAGCTCGACCCCTGGATGTCGGCGATCCACGACGCGATCGTGGCACTCACCGACCAGCGCAGCTCGCACGACGCGCACCGCCTCGTCGACGAACTCGTCGGTCGCAGCCAACTCTCGCTCGAGTCGGTCACGTTCCTTCGCGGCCGCAGCCTGCATCGACAGATCGTGGTGGTCGATGAGGCGCAGAACCTCGAGCCGACCACATTGAAGACGGTGCTGACGCGCATCGGCGAGGGCACCAAGGTGATCTTCACCGGCGACACGAGCCAGATCGACGCCCCCTATCTCGGCGAGTCGAACAACGCACTCGCCGTGCTCATCCACGCCTTCGGCGGGCAGCGCTGCTTTGGTCACGTCTCGCTCACCGCATGCGAGCGCAGCACAGTTGCCAGCCTCGCCGCCGAACTGCTGTAAACCTCCCACGGGTCGCCGCCCGGCCGCCGAGCGCAGGCGTGTCACACCCCGCGCCTATCGTGAGCGGCGTGTCCGACCCGGTCCGCACCCAACGCTTCGCCGTCGTCGATGTCGAGACGTCGGGCCTGTCGCTGCGCCGCCACGATGTCCTGCAGGTCGGCGTGGTCGTGGTCGACGGTGAAGGCACGGTGATCGATCGCTGGGGCAGCCTGCTCGCACCACGACACCGATTCTGGTATCGGGTCGGGCCCACCGGCCTGCACGGCATCCACCGGCGCGACGTGCGTCACGCTCCCCCGGCAGGCGATGTACTCACCGAGTTGGCTGCCCGCATCGGCGACGCCCGCTTCGTGGCGCACAACGCCGAGTTCGACGTAGCGTTCCTGCGCAAGGCCGCCCAGCACGCCGGCGTGCAACTGCCACTGACCGACCCGATCTGCACCCTGAGGTTGTCGCGGGCGCTCGATCCCGAGCGGCTGAAGTCACATCGACTGGCCGATCTGTGCGCCCGCTACGGGGTCGATCTCGTGCGCCCGCACGATGCGCTCGCCGATGCCGATGCCACCGCCGCAGTGCTGCCCCACCTGCTGCGCGAGCACGGTATCGAGCACACCGACCAGCTGCCCCCCACGCGGCCCGATCAGCCGCGGTTGGCCTCGTAGCGAGCGAGCACCTCGGCGGCCGCGATGCGGCCGAGGTCGACCCACTCGGGCGGCGAATCCACGGTGGCGCCCGCACCAAGTCGCAGCAGCAGGTCGCGCAGCCAGCGCTCGCTCGCGACCGGCAGCTCGATGCGCCACCCATCGCCGTCCTCGGCGACAGACGTCGTCGGGTAGCGCTCACTCACCCAGGCACCGGCGGCGGGCACGCGCAGCACGACTGTGGGCAGGTCGGCGTCGGCGAACCAGGAGTCGATCGCCGGCGCCACGACCTTCCGCGGCTCGTCGATGGTGCCGGTGGCTTCGGCGCGCTCGATGCGATCGACGCGGAACGTGCGTTCCTCGCCGCTCAGCTGGTCGTCCGCGATCACGTACCAGAGGCCGTGATCAACGAAGACCAGGCGAGGCGTGATCTCGCGCTCGGTGATGCGATCGGCGTGGGCCGACCAGTAGGTGATGCGCAGCCGCGCGTTGGCGACCGACGCATCGCGCAGCTCAGCCGTCAGCGGCGGCGCGGCCGTATCGATCACGAGCCCGTCCTCGCCGAGGACGGCGGCAAGCTTGGCCAGCGCCCGGTCGAGCGCACCGTCGCCGTCGTCCCCACCGCCGGTGAGTTCGCGGGCGACGCGGGCCGCGGCGAGCATGGCGAAGCCCTCCGGCGCGGTCAGCCGCAGGGGGCGGGTGAACAGCCGCGGCACCCCGGTCTGGATCATGCCCTCGTCGATGAACACATCGACCATCTCGTCGACGAATGGTGGCAGGCCGCACATCGCCGCCAGCTCGAGGTCGCGCACGAGTTCGGCCTCACTGAGATCGAACCGAGCCGCGGCTTCGACGACGGACACCTCGCCGCGTTCCATCAGCCACGGCAGCATCACCAGCAAGCGGCGCAGCCGATCGGCCGTGGGGCGCGGGCCACGACGCGCGCTCACCGGGCCACCATCGCGGCCAGCCAGTCGACGACATCGGCCCTCACCTCGCGCGGAGCGAGCACCTCCGCGTTCACGCCGAGCCCGAACAACCACGAGCGGAACGCGTCGAGGTTGGCGCACGGCACCGCGATCACCACGGCACCGGCGGGGCGGCGCTCGACGACGGCGTCGTCACCGAGTTCGCGCACCACCGCGGCGGCCCGTGGCGGCTCGACGAGCACGAGCGCGCGGGCCTCGGGCTCGTCGCCGAGCAGCTTGGGGTCGGCGGGGAACGAGTCGCGCGGGTCGAACCCGACTGGCCGCGCAAAGGCGGCACGATCGCCGACGGTGACATCGCCGTCGATGCGATCGACGCGATACGTGCGCACCTCGTCGTGGCCGAGGTCGAAGCCGATCACGTACCAGAAGCGCTCGCGCAGCAGCAGCGAGTAGGGCTGCAGCACGCGCTCCTTGCCCCGGTAGCCGAACGTCACCTCGGCGCGGCCGGCGGCCGCCTCGCGCAGCGCCGGCAAGGCCGGCAGCTCGGGAATGTTGGCCACCACCACCGGTGAGGAGCCGGCGCCGCCACCGAGCTTCAGCAGGCCGAACTGGGCGTCGACCATCCGCGCCGCGGCGACGGCGACTTGCAGGGCTCGTTGCTCGTCGGGCTCGAGTTGCAGGTCAGCGAGCTCGTACTTCGCCCGTTCGATCCAGTACCCGGTCTTGCCCGCATCGCTGCCGGCGAGCACCTCGCTCTCCAGCGGCACACCGATGTCACGCAGCAACGCCTTGTCGCGCTCGAACGCGCCGCGCAGCGCTGACTCACCCGCGGGGTACTGGCCGGCGAGTTCATGGCCGATGTGCTCGAGCGTCAAGGGCGCGCGCGTCGCCATCAGCAGCGCCACCAGGTTGGTGATCCGCTCGAGCGCGTCGGTCATTCAGCGGCTCTGGTGGTAGTCGTAGAAGCCGCGGCCGGTCTTGCGGCCAAGCAGGCCGGCCTCCACCATGCGCGAGAGCAGCGGCGGCGGAGCGTAGAGGGGCTCTTTGAACTCCGTATAGAGGCTGTCGGCAACGGCCATCGTGGTGTCGAGGCCGATGAGGTCGGCGAGGTGCAGCGGGCCCATCGGATGGTTGCAGCCCTCCACCATGCCGGCGTCGATGTCGTCGGCGGTGGCGAAGCCCGACTCCATCATGCGGATCGCAGAAAGGATGTACGGGATGAGCAGGGCGTTGACCACGAACCCAGCACGGTCCTGGCTACGGATCACCCGTTTGTGCAACACGTCGGTGGCGAAGCCGTTCGCGCGATCGACAGTTTCGGGCGAGGTGAGCAGCGACGTCACCAGCTCGACGAGGCGCAGCACGGGCACCGGGTTGAAGAAGTGAATGCCGATCACCTGCTCGGGCCGCTGGGTGGCGATGCCGAGCTTCATGATCGGGATCGAGCTCGTATTGCTCGCGAGGATCGCCGTCGGGTCGGTGACCATCGCGTCGAGCTTGCGGAACACGTCGGTCTTCATCGCCTCGTCCTCGACGACCGCCTCCACGACGAGCTGGCGATCGGCGAAGTCGCCGTAATCGGTGGTGAAGGAGAGCTTGGCGAGCGCGGCGTCGCGCTCCTCCTCGGCCATCTTCCCGGAGCGCACACCGCGGTCGAGGCTGGTCACGAGGCGGCTGCGGCCACGCTCGCACGCCTCCGGGCTGATCTCCAGCACGAGCACCTCGCGGCCGGCCCGGGCGCACACTTCGGCGATGCCGGCACCCATCAGGCCGGCGCCGATCACGCCCACTCGGTCAATTGCTTTGATGTCATTGGATTCACTCATCGCCCACCACTCTGCCCCATGGCGGGGGTCATCAGTTGCATCGCCCCTACCCTGGCAGTGTGACATCGCTCTCGCGGCTCCCCCGCCCCTCCGCCTCACGGCTGGCCGTACGCGTCACCCCCGATGCCCTGCGCCAGATCCGCGCCGGCCACCCCTGGGTGTTCGAGCGGTCGATCGAGTCGATCAAGGGCGATGGCAAGTCGGGCGACCTGGCCGTGGTGTTCGACAGCGAGCGGCGTTTCGCGGCCATCGGCCTGTACGACCCGGACAGCCCGATGCGGCTGAAGATGCTGCACCACGGCAAGCCCGTCACGATCGACCGCAGCTTCTGGCTCGAGCGCCTGCAGGCCGCGGCCGACCGCCGTGCCCCGCTCGTCGCCCGCGGCGACACCACCGGCTACCGCGTCGTCAACGGCGAGAACGACGCGATGCCGGGCCTCGTGCTCGACCGGTACGCGCAGACGTTCGTGCTGAAGCTCTACAACCCGATCTGGGTGCCGCACCTCGCCGAGCTGGTGCCGGCGATCGACGACCTGTTCCACCCCGAGTCGCTCGTGCTGCGCCATGCCCGCAACTTCGACCTCGCCGCGCTGCACGGCCTCGAAGAGGGCGACGCGCTGTTGGGCACCGCGCCCACCGAGCCGGTGCTGTTCCGTGAGGCCGGGCTGACGTTCGAGGCCGATGTCGTGCACGGCCAGAAGACCGGCCACTTCCTCGACCAGCGCGAGAACCGCGAAAGGGTTCGCGGTCTCACCGCCGGGGCCAAGGTGCTCGACATGTTCGCCGCCACCGGTGGCTTCACGGTCAACGCCGCGGCCGGCGGGGCCACCGATGTCGTCGCTGTCGACATTAGCGAGCCCACGCTTGCCGCCGCCACGCGCAACCTGGCGCACAACAGCTCCCTGCCGGAAGTGAGCGCCTGCCGCTTCCGCCCGATCGTGGGCGATGCGCTCGAGGTGATGGACCGGTTGTACCGCAACGGCGAACGGTTCGACGTCGTGATCGTCGACCCGCCTTCTTTCACCCCGCGCCAGACGAGCGTCGACCGCGCACTCGCCGCGTACACGCGGCTCACCGAGCGCGGCGTACGGCTCGTGCGGCCCGGTGGGTGGTTTGTGCAGGCCTCGTGCAGCAGCCGGGTGATCGCCGACGACTTCCACCGCACCGTCGCGCTCGCGGCGGCGAACGCCGGGCGCCCGCTCGACGAGTGGAAGCGCACCGGCCACCCGATCGACCACCCAGCCACGTTCGCCGAGGGTTCGTACTTGAAGGCCGTCTTCGCCCGCGTGCCCTGAAACCGCGCACTCGCCGTTGCCAGTCGGGCAGACTGGCGCGATGCAGCCCATCTCCCGTCGCGCCTTCCTCGTGTCCGCCGCGGTCGTCGTCGTGACCGGGTGCAGCGACTCGGCACACAACTCCGTCTCCACCTTCACCCCGGCGAGCGGCGGCACCGATGGCGGCACCACGCCGGGCACCACCGCCTCGCCCACCACGGCCGAAGCGCCCGCGGCTGCTCTGCCCGGAGACCCGTTCACGCTCGGCGTCGCCTCGGGCGACCCCGATGCCACGGGCGTCGTGCTCTGGACCCGCCTCGCCCCCGATCCGTTGAACGGCGGGGGCATGCCCGCAGGCGACATCGACGTGTTGTGGGAGGTGAGCGCCTCACCCAAGTTCGCGGACGTCGCCTCCAGCGGCATCGCCGCGGCGCCAGCCGATCACGGTCATGCCGTGCACGTGGTGGCCGCGCTCGAACCCGGCGACTGGTACTACCGCTTCCGCGTCGGCGAGTACACCAGCCCGACCGGGGTCACCCGGCGCGCCCCCGCCCCCGGCGACGCGGTGGAGGGCGCTCGCTTCGCAGCCGCGAGCTGCCAGAACTACGCCGACGGCCAGTACACGGCCCACGGCGACATCGCCGAGCAGCGGCCCGACTTCCTCGTGTGGCTCGGCGACTACATCTACGAGTCGGCGGGCGCCGATGGTGCCGAGCCCGCCGACCGCGTGCACCTCGGCCCGGAGCCGACCGACCTCATCTCGTACCGCAACCGCTACGCCCGCTACAAGACCGACCCCCACCTGCAGGCATCGCACGCGGCGTGCCCGTGGTTCGTGATCTGGGACGACCACGAGGTGGAGAACAACTACGCCGGCCTCTCCCCGCAGGATCCCGCCGACGCTGCCGGCTTCGCTGCCCGCCGGGCGGCGGCCTACCAGGTCTGGTGGGAGCACCAGCCGACCCGCCTCGACCCGCCCGCCGCCGACGCCGACGGCGAGTACCGCATCTACCGTGACGTCCAATGGGGCGACCTCATCGAGCTCGCCCTGCTCGACGGTCGCCAGTACCGCAGCGACCAGGCGTGCGGCGACGTCACACTCTCTCTCGCACCAGCGTGCCCGGAGACCACCGACCCGAACCGGACGATGCTCGGCGCCGAGCAAGAGCAGTGGCTGCTCGACACGCTCGCCGCCTCATCCGCGGCATGGAACGTCGTCGGCAACCAGGTGGTGCTCGCCGACGCCACCCTCGGCGCGGCGGTGCTGAACTACGACCAGTGGGACGGCTACCCGGTGGCCCGTGATCGCTTGCTGCAGGCGTTCGCCGATCGCCAGATCGACAACCTGGTGGTACTCACCGGCGACATCCACCTGGCCGCCGTCGCCCAGTTGCGGGCCGGCGACCGGGCCACCGGACGCGATGTCGGCGTCGAGTTCGTCACCACCTCGATCAGCTCCGAGGGGCTCATCGGCGACGGGTTCGGCGACGTGCTGAAGGCGTTCCCCGACCTCATCGATGCGGAACTGACCCACCGCGGGTATGTCCTGCACACCGTCACGCGACAGGTGTGGAGCGCTGAGTACCGCATCGTCACCGATGTCAGCTCGGCCGCCAGCGAGGTCACCACCTACGGCACCTACGAGGTGCAGACCGGCACGAACCAGGTGACCAAGTCGTGATCGTCGTCGCTACTCCGAAGCGGGTGATGGAACTGCCTCGCGCGCTCATCACTGATGTCGACGTCACCAAGGTGCTGCGCTTCCCGGGCCGCTACGCGCCGCTGACCCGGTCGATGGTGGTGCTGCGCGCGGGCGAGGCCGCCGGAATGGCCATTCTGGTGCACGATCCCGAGCTGTTCGCCGCCACGCTCAGGATGAACCACCGGCCCGGTGCTGCCGGTACCAGCTGATCAGGGCTGACGTGCTCGCGTCGTGGTGCGGCTCATCACCCGAGGTGAGCTCGGGGGTGATCCGGTTGGCGAGTGCCTTGCCGAGCTCGACGCCCCACTGGTCGAAGCTGTTCACACCCCACACCACGCCCTGCACGAACACAATGTGCTCATAGAGAGCGATGAGCTGGCCGAGCACCGAGGGGGTGAGCTGCGGCGCCATGATCGTCGTGCTTGGACGATTGCCGGGGAACACCCGGTGCGGCTGCTGGTGGGCCGGCGTGCCCTCGGCCTGCACCTCGGCCAGCGTCTTGCCGAACGCGAGCGCCTCGCCCTGCGCCAGCAGGTTCGCGGTGAGCAGGTCGTGCTGCGCGAGGAGGGGATCGTTCGGACGGGCAAAGCCGATGAAGTCGACCGGCACGAGGTGGGTGCCCTGGTGGAGCAGTTGGTAGAACGCGTGCTGGCCGTTCGTGCCCGGCTCGCCCCACACCACCGGGCCGGTGGTGATCGCGACCTCGTTGCCGTCGAGACGCACCCGCTTGCCATTGCTCTCCATGTCGAGCTGTTGCAGGTAGGCGGCGAAGCGGCGCAGCTCGTGCGCATACGGCAACACCGCCTTCGTGGACGCACCGAGCACATTGTGGTACCAGACGCCGAGCAGGCCGATCAGCACCGGCGCGTTCTGCGCGAGCGGCGCAGTGCGGAAGTGGGTGTCGATCGTGTGGAAGCCATCGAGGAACTCACGGAATCCATCGGGGCCGATGGCGATCATCAGCGACAGGCCGATCGCCGAGTCCACCGAGTAGCGGCCGCCGACCCAGTCCCAGAAGCCGAACATGTTGGCCGTGTCGATGCCGAACTCGGCCACCTTCACCGCGTTGGTGCTGACCGCGACGAAGTGGCGGGCGACGGCGTCGTCGCCGAGCGCGCCCGTGAGCCAGCGGCGCGCCTCCATCGCATTCGTGATCGTCTCGATCGTGGTGAACGTCTTCGAGCTGATCACGAACAGGGTCGTCGCGGGATCGAGGTCGAGCAGGTTGGAATGGATGTCGGCGCCGTCGACATTGCTGACGAAGCGGCACGTGAGCTCCGGGCCACCGAAGGCCTCCAGCGCGAGGTAGGCCATCGCCGGGCCGAGGTCGCTGCCGCCGATGCCGATGTTCACGACCGTGCGGATGGGCTGGCCGGTCGCGCCGCGCCACTCGCCCGAGCGCACGGCCGTCGCGAATCGGGCCATTTCGTCGAGCACCACGTGCACGTCGGGTACCACGTCGTGGCCGTCGACGATCACGCTCGCCGAACGCGGGGCGCGCAGCGCGGTGTGCAGCACGGCGCGCTGCTCGGTGGTGTTGATTCGCTCACCGGCGAACATTGCCTCGCGGCGTTGTTCCACACCCGCGGTGCGGGCAACGGCGAGCAGCGCGGCGACCACCGCGTCGTCGATGAGGTGCTTCGACCAGTCGATGCGCAGGTCGCCCGCCTGGGTGAGGTAGCGCTCCGCACGCCGGGGATCGGAGGCGAACAGGTCGCGCAGGTGCGGCGGACGAGGCGTGGCGAGCAGGGTTGCCCACTCAGGAGTGGTGGAGATGTCCATCGACCCCGACGCTAGTGCCGCGCCTCACCCGCGTGCCCTGTTGCCGTCAGATGTACCACTGCAACGAGGCGACCACCTCGTCGTAGCGCGATGGCTTCGCGTTGTCGGGCCCGACTCCGATCACCAAGAGTGCCGTCGTTCCGTGGATGACAGCGGTGAGGTACCCATATCCGTCGCTGTCGATCACCACCGCCCGACGGGCCGGATCCGTACCCAGCACGAACTCCTCCTCCTCGGTCAAGCGGCCGCCGCTCTCGGCGACACCCGCGAGCCAGGCATGGAGGAGGATCTGTGGGTCAACCTGTGCTCCCAACAGATCGGCCGACACGACACCGTAGAACTCGGCGGCCGGATCGGTGTGCCACGTGGTCGTGGTGAGCATGGTCCCCTCCAGCCCCGCTTGGTCGAACTCCGACGTGAAGGGCAAGGGCAGAGCGAGGCTGAAGGTTCCATTGGAGACGACGTAGTCGAGGCCCGCCGATGGGTCCGCCGTCGGGGCGATGCCGGCTTCGACCTTGTCGACGACGGTCGTCATGCCGAGGTAGCCGCCGACGCCCGACGCGGCGATCAGCACGACCGACACCACCGCTCCCAGGATCCTCGACAACATGACGGGACCTCAGGCCTTCCAGACCAAGCTCTCGATAGCGGCCGTGTAGACGGCGGGTGCTTGAGCCGCCGTGGTATCGGCCACCACGGCCAGCAGGCTGTTGCCGTGCCACAGGAGTGTGATGTAGGTCCATGTACCCGATGTGTTGATCACGGCCCGCCGTCCGAGGTCGACCCCGACCGTGATGCTCTCGTTCGTGGGAACCGTGGCGCCGGCGACACTGCCGCCGGCGGCGACGATCGAATCGAACAACGCCTGCACGTCGAAGCCGCCGGCGGCGACGACTTGCGAGTAATCGGCGGAGTAGACGACGATCCGGTCAGGCGCCATGTCCACCGTCCAACGCGTCGCCGGGACGGTTGCCGCACCCGTGCTGCTGGATTCCTGCGTCTCCTCCGGCAGGGCCGGCAGCACGAGGCTGAACGTGGGCGCGTCGAGTGTGTAGCCGACCGTGCCGGGCGGCGTCGTCACCGCCGGCGTGCTGTTGCCGGGCACCGTGGAGCCAGAGCCGTCGCTTCCCGCCGTGGTGTTCTGCGGAAACTGCACGGTGCCCGTGGACGGTGAGGCGCCCGCTGCCCCGGACTCGGATGGCGAGTCGCGAACGACCACGTAGGCGAGCGCGCCACAGGTCAGCATCAACACGCCGGTGAGCACCACGAGGAGCAGTTTGGAGGAGGAACGAGTCGAGACGGCATCCGCCATAGGTCGTTCAGCCTGGCACAGATCAAGGCGCCGACGCGAGCGCGTCCGTGGTCGCGGCGGTGCGCTCACCTAACGTGGGCGCCGATGAGCACGTTCTCCCCCGCCCACTTCGACGACCTCTGCAGCCGTGTCCAGCAGGAACTCGACAATGGCAATGTCACCGCCGCGCAGGTGGCCGTGGGGCTGAACGGCGAGGTCGTGGCTACCCAATCGTTCGGGACGGCTGACGACGACAGCCGGTTCCTCATCTACTCCGCCACCAAGCCGATGGTGGCGATGGCGCTGCTCGCCCACCTGGCCGACGGCTCGCTCGACCTCACCGCGCCGGTCGCGCGCTACATCCCCGAGTTCGGCCACCATGGCAAGGCCGATGTCACCGTGCTGCAACTGCTGACGATGCAAGGCGGGTTCCCGCAGGCACCGATGGACCCCTTGCGCTGGGGTACGAGCGAGGGCCGCCGCGCCCAGTTCGCCGAGTGGAATCTGGAGTGGCCCGCGGGCACACGCACCGAGTACCACCCGATGACGGCCCACTTCGTGATCGCCGAATTGCTGGAGACGCTGACCGGCCGCGACTTCCTCGACATTGTGCACGAGCGGGTGGTGGCTCCCGCCGGCGTGCCGCGCGTGCTCGGCCCCGAGGTCGGCGAGGCAATCACGGTGAGGGCCTACGGCGCCTATCCCGACGACGATCTCACCGGCCTGGTCGACACATTCGGCCGCGCGGACCTCGTACCGAGCGCGACGGTGAGCCCCGAGGCGCTGTTGACCCTCAACGACCGCGGGATGCAGTTCGTGGGCCTGCCCGGCGGCGGCGCCATCGCCTCGGCCGCGCACATGGCCGCCATCTACCAGCACTTCCTGCACAACAACGACGGTGCCCTGCCCACCGACTGGCTGGCCGATGCCTTTGGCACGATCCGCAACGCGAGCATCAATGTCAGCGACGGGGTGCCCGCCAACCGCACGATCGCCGGCATCGTCGCGGGCAGCGACGGCTACCACCTCCACCGCTGGTTCCCGCCTGCACCGCGGGCGTTCGGGCACACCGGCGCAGGCGGGCAGCTCACGTGGGCCGACCCGGCCAGCGGGCTCAGCTTCGCCTTTCTGCACGAGACGCTGCACCAAGACCCGCGGGTCGAGTTCCGTCGCGCAGCAGCACTCAACCACCTGGCGGTGGCGCTGGTGACAACCTGAATGGACCCACATCATGAACAGGGCAAGGGGATCGTCGTCGGGTTCGTCACCTACGGCATCTGGGGCCTGCTCACCATCTACTGGAAGCAGCTCGAGCACTTCGATGCGTTCGAGCTGATCGGCTGGCGGATCATGTCCGCCGCGATCGTGATGACCGGCGTGCTCACGGTCAGCCACCGCTGGCGGAACGTGTGGGCGGTGGTCCGCGACCGGCGGGTGCTCGCCACGGTCGCCATTGCCGCGGTGTTCCTCACGGTGAACTGGACGTCATACGTGTGGGCCGTGGTGCACGACCACGTGCTCGAGACGGCGCTCGGCTATTTCATCGCTCCGCTCTGCACGGTTACCGTCGGGGTGTTGGTGCTGCACGAGCGCCTGCGCCGGGCGCAGAAGGTCGCGCTCACCCTGGCCGTCGCCGCGGTCGTGGTGCTCACGATGTCCTACGGGCGAGTGCCCTGGCTCGCGCTCACGATCGCCGTCTCGTGGACCACCTACGCGTTCATCAAGAAGGGCATCTCCCTCGCTCCTATCGACAGCATGGCCAGCGAGTCGTTCGTGCTGCTCGTTCCCGCGCTCGTCGCCGTGTTCGTGTTCGCCGGCCGCTCGGGCAGCATCCCCAACTCGGCCACCGGCCCCCAGCTCGGTTTCGCCGCCGCGACCGGCATCGCCACGGTCATTCCGTTGATGATGTTCGCGTTCGCCGCCAAGCGGGTTCCACTGACGATCATCGGGCCGCTGCAGTACCTCGTGCCGTCGATCAACTTCACGATCGGCTGGTTGATCTACGACGAGCCGATGCCCGCCGACCGCCTCGTCGGCTTCGCCCTCGTGTGGGTCGGGTTGGCCGTCCTCACCATCGACACCGCGGTGCGCGCCCGGCGGACACGGACGAGCTGAATCGATCTCCCAATCCTGCGTTCTTGTCATACGCCGACCACGGGGCTCCGTGGCCGGTGGGTGGCCAGAACCGGGAGAGAAGGCCCCGCACGCGGAACGGCCCGCCCCTGCGGGGCGGGCCGTTCGCGGATTCAGTCAGCGCGCGAGCGGTCAGCTGCTCTCGAACTTGGTGACCAGTTCACCGATCTCGGTCCACGTCTGGGCCGTGGCGTCGTACTGCAGCACCTGCAGCGACTCCGCCGGGAACGCATCCTCAAGGCCGTTCGTCTTGTAGTGCACCCCGGCGCGGGCCAGGCTCGGCTCGTAGTCGAAGTTGCGGGCCGCGTTGATGATCGACGCCCGGGTGAGTCCCTCGGGCGACGCCTGCGCCTGCTTGATGATCGCAACCGTGACTTCGGCTGCCGACCAACCCGCGGTGGCGGTCGTGACGAGATCGCCCTTGCCGAGGCTCTCCATGAAGTCGAGGTACGCCAGAACGTCGGGATCCGACGCGTTGGCCGGGTCGTTGACGTCGATCAGCTGGTTGCTCGTGTAGATGCCGTCAGCGTTGGCTCCGGCCAAGTTGAGGATCAGCGAGCTGGCGCAGGTGTTGGTGACATAGGTGTACGGCTCCCAGCCAGCGGTCTGGGCCTTCTTCTCGGCGAGGGCGCCGAGGAAGCCGATGCAGCCGGCGCCGAGCGGCACGGCGATGATCGCCTCCGGGTTGGCGTCAGCGATGCTGGTGATCTGGCTCGCCGGCGGGGCACCGTCGGTGGGGTCGATGGTCTGCTCGGCCACGATCTCGAGGCCGAAATCAGCGGCCTCGGCCTTGATCGTGTCGGCGTACGACACACCGAAGTCGGTGTTCACGTAGAAGATGCCGATCGTCGTGACACCCTGATCCTTCAACGCCTGCATGTAGACACGCGACTCGATGTCGTAGGGGATCATCTGGCCGGTGGTCCAGGGGTACTGCTCGGCTTCGGTGCCCCACGCCGGCAGGCCGGTGAGGTTGGCGAGCTGCGGGATGCACTCCTCGTTGAGGGTGCCGCGCACGGCGAGGTTGTTCGGCGAGCCGATGATCGCCGAGAACACCTGGGTGCCGTCGTCGAGCAGCTTCGACACCGCGCCGGGCGTCTGCTCGGCCGCGTACTGGTCGTCCTCCACGGACGCGCTGATCGTGACGTCGCCGAGTAGTCCCTGCTCATTGGCGTAGTCCATGTAGGCCAGCCAGCCGTCCTTCACCGGGGCGAACGCCTCGTCGGCAGACGTGTCGCCGGTGAGCGGCATGACCGAACCGATCTTGATCTCGCCCTCGATGACGGCGTTGGCCGCATCGGGATCGATGCAGTCATCGGTGTTGACAGCCCAGGCCTCGCCGACGGCGGCGGTGGTCTCGGTCGTGTCACCCGTGGTCTCGACGGTGGATTCACCCGTCGTCTCAGCGGTGGTGTCCGCCGTGGTGTCGTTGCTCTTCTCGTCGTCGCCGCAAGCGACCACCAGCAGCGCACTGCAGGTGAACGCGGCGATCAAGCGCATGGACTTGCGTCGCATGTTCAGTCTCCCCCTTGGTAGGTACGTACCGGGCAGAACCCGGGTCAGTCAGGACTCGGCGGTAGCCGAATCCAGATCTTTCACGTTACTCGTCCCGGCCGGTCTGGGCACGACGGTGACGAATCTGGCGATCGTCTGGCGCCACAGCCCCACGATCCCGAACGGGGCCATGAACATCAGCCCGATCAGCGCGACAGCAAAGATGCCCATGCTGGGTGGCATGTCGGCCCAGCCGAGGAACGGCCGGAACACGGCCGGGATCTTGTCGGGTTCGGTCCACTCGCCGGTCTTCTCGTCGATCAACTGGTACACCGCAGCGCCAAGGATCGGGCCCCACAACGACCCCGAGCCGCCCACCACCATGATCACCAGCATCACGATCGAACCGCTGACGGTGAGCATTGCCGTGTCTGGTGTGACGTTCCCGGTCTTGATCGCCAGCACCGAACCGGGCAAGGCACACATCGCGGCCGACAGACCGAACACGACGCCCTTCGTGACAGCCAGGTTCACCCCCATCACGGCTGCGGCCGTGCTGTTGTCGCGGATGGCGATCAGCGAGCGACCCATGCGGCTCTTCACGATTCCGCGGCAGACGAGGTAGACGAACACCACCACGAGCAGGGCGAGCCAGAAGTAGAACGGCTTCGAGTTCTGACCACGCAGGTTGCCCCACGGGTTCCAGCCGAAGATCTCGAACGTCGGGCTGTTCTTGTCGAACTTGTAGCCGACGTCGGTGATGCCGCGTGCCCCTTCGGTGAGCCACTCCATCTTGCGCCACTTGATGAAGTTGGGGAACACGAGGCCGAGCGAGAGGGTGACGAGCGCGAGGTACACGCCCTTGATCCGCAGCGCCGGCAACGACACCAGTACGCCGACCACGAACGCCACCACGAACGCGATCGGCATCGACCACAACGGGCTCCAGCCCCAGCGCGAGACCCCGATCGCCGTTGTGTACACGCCCAGGCCGAGGAAGGCCGAGTGCCCGAGCGACAGCTGGCCGGTGTAGCCCACGAGCAGGTTCAGCGACATCGCCGCGGCCATCCACACCAGTGCGGTCGTGCACGTGTCGACGAGGCTGTCGCTGGCGCTGGTCGGGACCCAAAGCACCAGCCACACGACAGCGGCAGCGGTGACCGCGCGGATCGCCCAGCTGGCGGGGCCGCCGGAGCGGATGGTGACGTGCAGCTTGCGGCTCATACCCGCTCCACTTTCGCCGTGCCGAACAGGCCGGACGGTCGCAGCAGCAACACCGCGAGGATGATGATGAACGAGACGCCGACCTTCATCGAGTCACCCACCCATTCATCGGCGTACCCGGCCACCATGTTCTGTACGACCCCGATGGTGAGGCCACCGAGAACGGCACCACCTGGGCTGTCGAAGCCACCAAGCGTCGCGGCGGCGGCGCCGTAGATGAACACCGTGAACATCAACCCGGTGTTGACATGGTTGGTGATACCGGCGAACACGACACCGCCAAGGGCGCCGATCGAAGCGGCGATGCCCCAGCTCACCATCAGTACGCGGCTGACCTTGATGCCCACCAGCTTGGCGCTCTCCGCGTTGGAGGCGACCGCCCTCATCGCCAGGCCGAGCTTGGTGTAGTTGAACACCGCGAACAACAGCCCGGAGATCACAAGCACCAGGCCGAAGATGCACAGTCTGGCGATCTTGATCTCGGCACCGAACACGCTGACGAAATCGTCGGGCTTGTTCGGGAACAGGCTGGGGTAGCCCGCCTGCTTGGTGCCCAGGGCAGGATTGGGCAGGTCCTGGCCGCCCCAGATCGCGCCGTCGAGCCAGTTGAGCAACTGGAACAGACCGATCGTGACGATGAACACCGCGAACGGCGATTTCTTGCCCACCGGCCGCACGAGCGCGACCTCGGTCGTGGCGCCGATGACGAACCCCACCAGCATGCCCATCAGCACGGCCGGGATCATCGGGATGCCCCACTCGCCGAACTGGAACACGCAGTAGGTGCTGAACAGCGCCATCTCGCCCTGCGCGAAGTTGAGGTGGCCGGTGCCGCGATAGATGATCACCAGGCCGAGCGCGAGCAGCGCGTACACGCTGCCTTCGCTCAGGCCGTCGACGAGTCGTTGCAGGAACAGTTCCATCAGAACCCCAGGTACGCCTTGCGGATGGTGTCGTCAGCGCTGAGCTCGGCAGCGCTGCCGCTGGCCACGATGCGGCCGGTCTCGAGCAGGTAGACGCGGCTGGCCATGTGCATCGCCAGGTTGGCGTTCTGCTCCACCAGCAGCACGGACAAGCCGTCTTCTCGATTGAGCCGCTCGATCACGCGGAACAGCTCTTGGGTGATGAGCGGCGCGAGGCCGAGGCTCGGCTCGTCGCAGAGCAACAACTTCGGACGGCTCATCAGCGCCCGGGCGATGGCGAGCATTTGCTGCTCGCCGCCGCTGAGCTGACCCGCACGCTGGTTGCGCCGCTCGGCGAGCCGCGGGAACACGTCGTACCACTTGGCGATGTCGGCAGAGATCGTCGCGGCGTTGTCATGGCGGACATAGGCGCCGGCGTGCAGGTTGTCCTCCACCGACAGCTCGGGGAACGTTCCCCGTCCCTGCGGCACCTGCGCCATTCCGGCGCGCACGATCGCGTCGGGAGCGGCCTTGTGGATGTCAACACCATCGAACTCGATCGCTCCCTCGTGCGGGATGACCCCGCTGAGCGCCCGGAGCGTGGTGGTCTTGCCCGCGCCGTTGGCACCGAGCATGACGACGATCTCCCCCTCGCCGACTTCCAGGTCGATGCCGTGCAACACGGCAACGGGGCCGTAGCCCGCATCGAGCCCCCGCACCCTCAGTAGTGTCACAGCGTCGCCCCCAGATAGGCCTCGATCACCTTCGGGTCGTTCTGCACCTCAGCGGGCGTTCCCTCGGCGATCTTGCGGCCGAACTCCATCGCCACCACCCGGTCGCTGATGCTCATCACCATCGACATGTGGTGCTCGACGAGTAGCACGGTGAGGTTGAACTGCTCGCGGATGGAGCGCACGGTCTCGCCGAGCTCGTCGACCTCGCCGTGGGTGAGGCCGGCGGCAGGTTCGTCCATCAGCAGGAAATTCGGCTTGGCGGCCAGGGCGCGGGCGATCTCCAGCCGCTTCAGCGTGCCGAACGGCAGCCCGGCGGCGGAGCGGAACGCATGGGCGCCGAGGCCCAGCTGATGCAACAGGTCGCCGGCGAAGTCGCGGGTGCGGTGGTTCTCCGCGGAAGCCCCAACACGCGAGATCGAGCGCAGGAAGCCCACCTTGCCATGGCTGTGGGCCCCGACCATCACGTTCTCGAGCAGCGACATCGTGGGGAACAGGGCCAGGTTCTGGAACGTCCGGGCGATGCCGAGCCGGGCGATGCCGTGGGCGGGCACGTCGAGCAGCTCGTGCCCTTGGTAGCGCACCGACCCCGATGTCGGCTGGTAGATGCGGCTGACGACATTGAACATCGTCGTCTTGCCGGCACCGTTCGGACCGATGAGGCCACAGATGTGGCCCTCCTCGATCGAGAACGACAGACCGTTCAGCGCGACGATGCCACCGAAGTTGACCGTCACTTCTTCCACGTCGAGCAACGCCACTCGCAGATTCCCCCTTCGCCCCGAAGTGCGCACACCGTAGCCGGTGCGCGGGCTGCCGTCGACGGTTCAGTCGTGCCAGTTGAGCGTGGCCCGCATCGCGGCGTCGAAGTCCTCGAAGCTCAACGCCCGTTTCGTCGCGCCGATCAGCTCGGCATCGCCGCCCACGAGATGGCGCATCACACCGGGCTCCTCAGTGGCGGCGCGGTAGATCGCGTCGGCCACGAGTTGGGCCCCGACCTCGGCCCCGCCCGCCGGCTTCAGCGTGCCCTGGGCGGCCCGATACCGCTGGAAACGGGCCCATTCAGGAGTCGCATCGGTCATTGCCTCCGCGTACACCGCGTTGGCGCCGAGAGCGGTGGTGAACTGCCCCGGCTCGATCACCCGCACCCTCACGCCCTGCTGCGACAGCTCGAAGTGAAGGGCTTCGCTGAGCCCCTCGACCGCGTGCTTGCTCGCCGCATACAGGCCGCTATAGGGCGGGCCGACGATGCCGGCCACCGAGCCCACGTTGACGATCGTGCCGCCACCGTTGGCCAGCAGGTGGGGCACGATGGCCCGCGCGACGCGCACCACCCCGAAGACGTTCGTGTCGAACAGACGCTGCACCTCGTCATCGGAGACGAGGTGCACCGCACCGAACAGCTCCACACCGGCGTTGTTGACCACCACGTGCAACCGACCGCACCCGGCGATCGCTGTGGCGATGGCCGACTGCACGCTCGCGTCGTCGCCGACGTCCAGCGCTACCTGAGTGATCTCCGGCCGCGCATTGAGCATGGCCGACTTCCCCGGCGTGCGCATGGTTGCGACCACCTGGTGGCCGTGGTCGGCGAAGGTGAGTGCGGCGAGCTCGCCGAAGCCGCTACTGCACCCCGTGATGAGGACATTGAGTTGTTCGGGCACGGGCAGCACCGTACCCCTCGCTACTGTTCGCAATGTGACCGACCTCGAACAGGACTGGATCGCCGCCGGCCTGTACGACCCGCAGGCCTCCCGCGCGGACGAACGACTCGAACTGCTGCACTGGCTGCACGGGCATGGGGTCACCCTCGAGCAGATGATCGCCGGCTGCGCGGAGAACCAACTGGGTTCGATCGTCGGCGACTCGATGCTGCGCCCGGGCCGCCGGCTGACGATCGACGACGTCGCCGCCGAGACCGGGCTCACGCCGCAACAGGTGGCCGAGATACGCCGCGGCAGCGGCTTCCCCGAGGCCGCCCCCGACGACCGCATCTACGTCGAGGACGATCTGGAGATGTTCCAGGCATTCAAAGCCGCCCTTGAGTTCTTCAGCCCCGGCGAATTGGTGCACTTCACGCGCGTGATCGGCAGCTCCCTGCGGCGGATCGCCGAGGCGGCCGGCGAGATGTTCCTGCGCGATGTGGAGGCGCCGATGCAGGGGCAGTCCACCGAGCTCGACAAGGCCCAGGCCACGCTCGCCGGCATCCTGCTGGCGCGTGGAGCGACGGCGGTGTTCGACCCGATGTTCCGCGCTCACCTGGAGATCTCGACGCGCACCACCCGCCAGGCGCGGGCCGGGATTCACGACTACGCGACAGTGCCGCTGACGATCGCGTTCGTGGACCTCAACGGCTTCACCACCCGCTCGGGCGAGGTCTCGCCCGAGGAGCTGCTTCAGCTCGTGATGTCGTTCGAGTCGACGGCCATCGATGTGGTCAGCGGACACGGCGGCCGCCTCATCAAGCTGATCGGCGACGAGGTGATGTTCACCACTGTCGATCCGACGGTCGCGTGCCACATCGCCGCCGAGATCATCGACGGCGCACATGCCTGGGCCACGAGCGCCCGCGGGGGCATCGCCCACGGCCCGGTGCTGACCAGCGGTGGCGATGTGTACGGCGAGGTCGTCAACCTCGCGTCGCGCATCGCCGACATCGCGGTGCCCGGCGAGGTACTCGTCAACGAGGCCGTGATGTACAGCGCCGCGGAACTGCGGTTCGAGGCCGCCGGGCGCCGGCAGCTGAAGGGTTTCGCTGAGCCCGTACGGCTCTGGTCGGTGGTGTGAGCCGTCAGGCGTCGAGTAGGTCGCGCACGACGGCGACCTGACCGACGGGGTCGGGACCCACCGGCGCTACCGACACGCATGTGACCCCCGCCTCGCGGAAGGCCGCCAGGCGATCGCGCACATGCCCGGGCGGGCCCACGAAGTTCACCGCGTCCACCAGCCCCAGCGGAAGCGCCGCCGCGGCCTCCGTCTTCTTGCCGGACAGGTACAGGTCCTGCACGATGGCGGCCTCCTGCTCGTACCCGTAGGCGCACGCGAGGTCGTTGTAGAAGTTCTTGCCGCGGGCGCCCATGCCGCCGATGTACAACGCCAGGCCCGGCCGGGCGCGGTCGAGCATGCGGAGGCGATCATCGCCCGTGAGGTGCTCACCGACGGCCAGCATGCCGCCCGCGGAGATCTGCAACGGCGCCAGCGCCGCGCTGCGCCTGGCGCGGCCGGAATCGAGATCGCGTCCCCATACATGGCGATACTTCTCCGGTACGAAGATCGCCGGCATCCACCCGTCGGCCAACTCCGCGGTGGCTTCCACGCTCTTGCCGCCGAGGCTGGCCCACCAGATCGGGATGTTCGCACGCGTCGGGTGGTTGATGAGCTTCAGCGCCTTGCCCATCCCGGTGCCCTGCCCGGCGGGCAGAGGGGCGACAACCGTCTGGCCGTGGTACTCGAAGGGCACCTCGCGCGCCCAGATCATCCGGCACGCTTCGATGTACTCCTTGATCCGCACCATCGGCTTGTCGAACGGCATTCCGTGGAAGCCCTCGATCACCTGCGGCCCGCTCGCGCCGAGCCCGAGGATGAAGCGACCGTCGCTGACGTGATCGCAGCCGGCAGCGGTCATCGCCATCAACGCCGCGGTGCGCGTGTACACGTTGACGATGGCGGTGCCGATCTCGAGCCGCTCGGTGATCGCGGCGAGGTACCCCACCTGGCTGATGGCATCGAAGCTGTACGCCTCGGGCACCCAGACGATGTCGAGGCCGGCTTTTTCCAGTTCCACTACCAGCTTCGCTGCGTCCTTGAATCCGCCGGCGTAGCTGAGCACCATCGAGAGCTTCATGTGGGCAACGTACCGCGGCCGGCGGCTCAGGTCGCGGGTTCGGCGGGGAGGCCGAGCACGCGCTCACCGATGATGTTGCGCTGCACCGCCCAGGTGCCGCCGCCGATCGTGAGGGCCGGGGCGAACATGTAGCCGTCGTACCAACTCGGGTCGAGCAGGCCGTCCGCGGCGCCGTCCGCACGACTCAGCAGGGCATCGGCGCCGACCATGTCGCGGGCAAGGGCCATCACGTGCTGGCCGTGCTCGTCGGCGAGCAGCTTGCGGATACTGGCCTCCGGCCCCGGTGGCCGGCCGGCGAGCGTGGCCGACAACATCCGCATGCGGATGAGATGCAGGAGGGAGTGTTCGGTGTGCACCCGCGCGATCCGCTGACGCAGCATCGGGTCGTGCACCGGGCCCGTGGCGCGGATGAGGTCGACCAGCTCGGCTCCGGTGGGCCCGTTGCCCCACAGCACCCCGCCGGTGCTCAGCGACACCCGCTCGTTGCCGAGTGTCACCTTCGCCAGCCGCCACCCATCGTTGACGTTGCCGACGAGGTTTGCCGCCGGCAGGCGGACGTCGGTGAAGAACACCTCGTTGAACAGCTGGGCACCGGTCATCTCCGTGATCGGGCGGATCTCGATGCCGGGCAGGTCCATCGGGCAGACGAAGTAGGAGATGCCCGAGTGCTTCGGCGCCTCGGGATCGGTGCGGGCGATGAGGATGCCGAACCTGGCGAACTGGGCGGCGCTCGTCCAGATCTTCTGTCCGTTCACCACCCACTCGTCGCCGTCGCGCACGGCGCGGGTGGTGAGCGAAGCCAAGTCGCTGCCCGCATCCGGTTCGCTGAACAGCTGGCACCAGAACTCCTCGCCCGAGAGCAGCGGGAACAGGTAGCGCTCCCTCTGCGCCTGGGTGCCGGCGTGGAGGATCGTCGGGCCCGCCCACCCGATGCCGATCGGATTGGCGGGGCGACGCACCTTGGCGCAGCGCAGTTCGTCGTCGATGATCAGCTGGTGCACCGGATCGGCTTCCAGCCCCCACGGCGCAGGCCAATGGGGGGTGACGTAGCCGGCCTCGGCCAGCTGCCGTCCGGTGGGGTGAGGGTGCGCGGTGAGCCATCGGCGCACCTCGACCCGGCGCGGATCGTCCTCTGCCGGCAGCTGGAAGTCCATGCGCCGGACCCTATCCCCCTCCCCTTTTTCTCTTTGTGTCGCGGCGCTACGTCCATCCTCGGCCGTGCTCGCCGCGACACAAAGGTCCTTCGGGCGGGTCGGACGGTAGAGCGTGGTGGGAGTACGGTCTCGACCCGTGGCAGCCGGGTGGAACTTCGCCGAGATGTGGGAACGGATCGCCGACCAGCGACCCGATGAGATCGTGCAGATCCAGGGCGACCGGGTCTTCACCTGGCGCGAGTTCGACCGGCGCGCCGATGGCATCGCCGCCACACTGCTCGCGGGCGGGGCTCAGCACCAGGACAAGGTGGCGCACTACCTGTACAACTGCCCCGAGTTCATGGAAAGCATGTTCGCCATGTACAAGGCGGGGCTCGCGCCCGTGAACACCAACTACAGGTACACCGACGACGAGCTGGAGTACCTGTGGGACAACTCCGATGCGGTGGCCGTGGTGTTCCACGGCACGTTCACCGACAAGTGCGCGGCGATGCGCTCGCGCACCCCGCGGGTGCGCACCTGGATCTGGGTCGACGACGGCAGCGCGCCGTGCCCCGAATGGGCGATCGACTACGAAGTAGCCGCGACGAGCTCCACGCAGCGCACCCTCGCGCCCTGGGGTCGCAGCGGCGACGACCTGTACCTGCTCTACACCGGCGGCACCACGGGCTTCCCCAAAGGCGTCATGTGGCGTCAGGACGATGTCGTCGGCAGCCTCGACGCGTCGTCGAAGGTGAAGCTGCCCGCGGAGCCCGGCTGGGATGTCTTCGATGAGCGCATCGCCAAGCCCGGGCCGCGCGTCATGCCCGCCGCGCCGCTCATGCACGGCACCGGCGCGTTCAACACGATGAGCGCGCTGATGGCCGCCGGATCGGTGGTGACGATGGTTGGCCGCCACTTCGACCCGGTGGAGCTGCTCGACACCGTGCAGCAGCACAAGGTCCAGGGCATGTCGATCGTCGGCGACGCATTCGCCAAGCCGATCCTGCGCGCGCTCGACGCGGAGCCCGACCGGTGGGACTTCTCCTCGATGCGCGTGATCGTCTCCAGCGGCGTCATCTGGTCGGCGGAGTCCAAGGCCGGGTTGTTGCGCCACAACGAGCGGTTGATCATGGTCGACTCGCTCGGTAGCAGCGAGGCACTGTCGATGGCCAACAACACCACCAAGGCCGGGGCCGCCACGAAGACGGCCAAGTTCATGCTCGGACCCGACACGAAGGTGCTCACCGAGGACGGCCGCGCGGTGTTGCCCGGCAGCGGCGAGCGCGGTCGGGTGGCCATGCGCGGTCGGGTGCCACTCGGGTACTACAAGGACCCGGTGAAATCCGCCGGCACGTTCGTGGAGTACGAGGGCGCGCGCTGGAGCATCCCCGGGGACTGGGCCGAGGTGGAGGCCGACGGCACCCTCAAGCTGTACGGCCGCGGCAGCCAGTGCATCAACACCGGTGGCGAAAAGGTGTACCCCGAGGAGGTGGAGGAGGCACTCAAGCTGCACCCCACTGTCGACGACGCAGCCGTGGTCGGCGTGCCCGATGATCGCTTCGGCGAGGCGATCACCGCGCTCGTGCAGCTGCACGCGGGTGCCACCCTCGATGAAGCGGCCCTGATCGCACACGTCAAGGAGCACCACGCCGCGTACAAGGCCCCGAAGCGGGTCCTCGAGGTACCCACCATCGGCCGGGCGGCCAACGGCAAGCTGAACTATCGCAACCTCACCGAGGAGGCGTTGCGCCAGCTCGGCTTGTAACGTTCGCGCATGAGCGCGAATCAACTCGGTTACGACGGAAAAGTGGTCATCATCACGGGCGCAGGCGGTGGCCTCGGCCGGCAGCACGCACTGCTGATGGCGTCCCGCGGGGCCCTCATCGTGGTCAACGACCTCGGTGGGGCGGTCGACGGCAGCGGCCCAACGAGCGACACGGCCAAGGGCGCGGCCGAGCGAGTGGTCGACGAGATCAAGGCCATCGGCGGCGAAGCCGTCGCCGACACGAACTCGGTGGCCACCCCCGAAGGCGGCAAGGCGATCGTGAAGACGGCAGTCGATGCGTTCGGCAAGGTCGACGTCGTCATCAACAACGCGGGCATCCTGCGCGACAAGGCATTCCACAATCTGGAGCCGGCGATGACCGAGGCGGTCTTCGACGTGCATCTTCGCGGCGCCTTCCACGTCACCCAGCCCGCCTGGCAGATCATGCGTGAGCAGGGCTACGGCCGCATTGTCAGCACGTCCAGCGCGGCCGGCGTGTTCGGCAACTTCGGCCAGGCCAACTACGGCGCGGCGAAGATGGGCCTCGTCGGCTTCACCCGGGTGCTCGCGGTGGAGGGTGCCAAGTACAACATCAAGGCCAACGCGATCGCCCCTCTGGCCCTCACCCGCATGACCGAAGACCTCCTCGGTGCGCTGGGTCAGAAGCTGCAGCCCGAGATGGTGTCGCCGTTGGTGGCCTTCCTCGCCCACGAGGACTGCCCGGTCAGCGGCCAAGTGTTCAGCGTCGGCGGCGGCCGCGTGGCGCACGTGTTCATCGGCGAGGCGCAGGGCTACTTCAACGCCAACCTGTCGATGGAGGACGTGCGCGACAACTGGGGCACCGTCACCGACCGTGAGGGTTACTCGGTGCCGCAGAACCTTGCAGAGGAGACCGCGATGTTCCTCCCGTTCCTGAAATAGCATCTGATCATGACCGATACCAACGATGTCCCCCGCGGCGGCCCGGTGCCCGACGTGAAGTCACGGCCCAACGTAGCCCTCATCGCCGGGCTGGTGATTGCCGCGCTCTGCATCGTCTTCTTCCTGCAGAATGGCGAGAAGGTCGCGATCGACTTCCTGTTCGTGGAGAAGACCACCACGATCCGCTGGTCGATCCTGATGGCAGTTGTGCTCGGCGTGCTGCTCGACCGGCTCGTCAGCATCTGGTGGCGGCGGCGCAAGCGCAAGCAGAACGACGACTGATCGGATCACTCAGCTGATGCATGTGCCGTCGTTCGACGGCGTACCGCTCGCTGTCCACGATCTCGGTGGCAGCGGGACGGCACTGCTCGTCTCCCATGCCACCGGCTTCCACGGCCGCTGCTATGAACCGATCGCCCGCCGCCTGGCCGGCCGGCACTCGATCGCGTTCGACTACCGCGGGCACGGCGACACGCCGCGTCCCGAGGGCGAGATCGACTGGCAGCGCTACGGCGACGACGCCGAGTCGCTGGCCGCGTGGCTGGCCGAACGCGAGGGCGGGCCGATCGACGCATTCGGGCACTCGATGGGCGGCGCGTGCCTACTGATGGCGGCCGACCGGCGGCCCGAGTTGTTCCGCCGCATCGTCGCCTTCGAGCCGATCGTGTTCCCGCCGGTTCCACGCGGCGAACCGAGCGACAACCCGATGGTGCACGGAGCACTGCGCCGGCGGGCCACGTTCCATTCCTTCGCCGAGGCGATCGAGAACTACTCGGTCAAGGCGCCGCTGCGCATGTTCAACCCCGAGGCGCTGGCGGCCTACGTGAACCACGGCTTCCGGGAGGGCACCGACGGCAAGGTGCACCTGAAGTGCACCCGCGACACCGAGGCCGGCACGTTCGCCTCCGGAGCCACCCACACCACGTGGGCGCGGCTGCCCGAGATCACGACCGACGTGGTGGTGATCTGCGGCCGCGTCGAGCAGATGCAGGCCTCGTCGATCGCCGCGGGTATCGCCGAACGCCTACCGAACTGTCGCTTCCTCCAGCGTCACGACTTCGACCACTTCGCCCCGATGACCCACCCCGCCGAAGTCGCCGAACTGCTCACGGACCTGTTCCGGTGACCGCGCTTCCACCGCGCACCCCTTCCCTACGATGACGGGTATGACCTACCCGGTGCCCACGAGCCTCTCGCCCAGCCGTGTCGAGGCGTTCGTGTCGTGCCCGCTGGCCTTCCGCTTCGCCAGCATCGAGAAGCTGCCCGAGCCGCCCAGCACGCACACCACCAAGGGCTCGCTCGTGCACCGTGCGCTCGAGCTGTTGTTCACCGAAGCGCCCGAGGCCCGCGACATCGAGTTGGCACGGGCCGCCTTTGCGCAGGCCCGCGCCGAGTACCTCATCGACCCCGAGTTCACCCAGCTCGCGCTCGATGCGGCAGCGGCCGATGTGTTCTTCGCCGACGGCTGGTCCCTCGTCGAGGGCTACTTCACCATGGAAGACCCGCGTACGGTGCGCGAGATCGGGCTCGAGCTACGGCTCGAGGCGCAGGTGGGCGATCTCGCCCTGCGCGGCATCATCGACCGGCTCGAGCTCGATGCCGAGGGCCGCTTCGTCGTCGTCGACTACAAGACCGGCAAGTCGCCCGGCCTGCGCTACGAGCAGAACAGCCTCGCCGGGCTCAACTTCTACTCGTTCCTGTGCGAGGCCGTGTTCGGCCAGCGGCCCGCGGCAGTGCGGCTGATGTACCTGCGCAGCGGCGAAACCATCACCGCCACGCCGAGTGCCCAGTCGGTGAAGTTCGTGCGCACCCGCGCCACCGCCGTGTGGAACGCCGTCGAGAAGGCGTGCACCACAGGCGACTTCCGCCCCAAGGCGGGGCCCTTGTGCAACTCGTGCGCGTTCAAGCCGTGGTGCCCCGAGTTCGGCGGCGACCCCACGCTCGCCGCGCTGGAGGCGCCGTTGCGCTACGGGGTGTCCAGCCCCGCATGAGCCTCGCCGACGCCGTGCACGGGTTCGACGAGCGCGTCGATGCCGCGCTCGAGAGAGTCCGCGGCCGCAGCAAGATCCTCGACCGGGTGTTCCTCACCGCCAGCGAGTTCGGCGACTTCAGCGTCATCTGGCAGATCGTCAATGTCGTGCGCGGGCTGGTCACCGGCCACTACGCCGAGATGTTCCTGTTCGCCGGCCTGCTCGGCGCGGAGAGCCTCGTCGTCAACCAGGGCATCAAGCGCCTCTTCCGCCGCGTGCGCCCCACCGAGACCGGCGACTTGCGCTACCAGGTGCGCCGGCCGCGCACGAGCAGCTTTCCCAGTGGCCATGCCTCCTCGGCGTTCTACGCGGCCAGCATCCTCACCGCCTGGAGCGGATGGGTCACCCTGCCGGCGTGGTTCGCGCTGGCCCTGGTGGTCGGCCTCAGTCGGGCGTACGTGCGCATCCACCACGCCAGCGATGTCGTGGGCGGCGCGATCGTGGGCGCCGTTCTCGCCCAGCTGGCGCTCGCTGTCCTGCGCTTCGTCTAGCCCTGCGCGGGCCGTAACGGTAGCCTCGCCCCCATGGCCGACCTGCCCCGTTTCGACCGGAAGATGAGCGACTCCGAAGGGCTGATGTGGCGCCTCGACAAGGATCCACACCTCAGCAGCACATTCGCGACCATCACCATCCTCGACGGGCCGCTCGACTTCGACCGCCTGCTGCGCCGGATGGAGCGGGCGACGTGGGTGGTGCGCCGCCTGCGCCAGCGGGTGCAGCCCATGCCGGCCAACCTGTCGGCGCCGATGTGGGTGGACGATCCCAACTTCGACCTGCACTACCACATCCGCCACATCGCCCTCCCCAAGCCGGGCACGATGCGCCAGCTGCTCGACCTTGCCAGCCTCATCACCTGGGACGCCTACGACCGCACCCGGCCGCTGTGGCAGTTCTGGGTGATCGACGGCTTGCGCGGGGGCAAGAGCGCGCTCATCGAGAAGCTGCACCACACGATCGTCGACGGCGAGGGCGGGGTGCAGTTGTCGATGCAGTTCCTCGACCTCGATCGGGATGCCCCCGAGCCGCCCCCGCTGGAGCCCGAGCGCATGCAGGCCGAGGATGCCGACCTGCCTCAGCCCGACCTGTGGAGGGAGCTGCTGTCGGGCAGCCTGCGGCTGCCGCTGGGCCTCATGCGCCAGGTGAAGGATCTGCTCGCTGACCCCACCGGTATCCACGAGACCCGTGCGGCCGCAGCCGACACCGTGCGCAGCGTGATGCAGCAGCTCGGCGACACTGAGGCCGCCCGCTCGCCCCTGTGGACCGCACGCTCACTGCAGCGCCGGGTGGAGGTCCTGCGTGCCCCGTTCGACAGCACCCGCGAGGCGGCCAAACGCCTGGGCGGCACGCTCAACACCGCGTTTCTCACCGCCGCGGCGGATGCGGCTGGTGCCTACCACCGCAAGCTCGGCGCCCCGATCGACGAGCTGAGGGCGAGTATGGCGATCAGCACCCGAACCGAGCAATCGGGGGCCAATGCATTCTCCCTCGCCCGCATGCTCGTGCCCACAGGCGAGATGCCCATCGGCGACCGCTTCCAAGCGGTGCAGGCCGCCGTCGGCGAGGCCCGCAGCGCCGGCACCGCGGCCGCGCTCGAAACAATTGCGTCGCTGGCCGCCACCCTGCCGACGACGCTCATCACCCGCATCACCCGCCAGCAGGCACAGACAGTGGACTTCGCCACCAGCAATGTTCGCGGCGCCCCGATCCCGCTCTACATCGCCGGCGCGCGGCTGCTGGAGAACTATCCAGTTGGGCCGTTGCTCGGCGTCGCGTTCAATCTCACCCTGTTGAGCTACGACCACAGCCTCGACATGGGCGTCAACGTCGACGCGGCGGCGGTGACCGAACCTGAGTTGCTGCGCGACTGCCTGGTAAGGGCCTTCAAAGCCCTCGCCACCGCCTGATCAGAGGCTGGCGCCAACCGTTTCGCGGTTCTTGACGACCGACATGGTGAGCAGCGAGCGCACGTCGAGCAAGACGTCGGTGACTTCGCCAGACGACACCAACTCGCGGCTCATCATCTGACCGAGGGCCTTGTCGATAACACCCACGGCCTCAGAGATGACGGCTTCGGTGGTTTCGGTCATCGCGGTCTCCTTCGTCGGTTGCGGTGCTCGCGAACGTACATCGTGCGAGTCACTTCCACTGGGCATGGTACCGGCAGCGCCTACGATCCCGGCATGGACCTCAACGGCAAGCACACCGTCGTCACCGGCGCCGCGGGCGGAATCGGCGCGGCCCTGGCCGAGCGGTTCCACTCAGCAGGCGCGAACGTGGTGGTGGCCGACGTGCAGACCGAAGGGGTAGCCGCGGTCGCGGCACGCCTCAACGCCGCTCGCCCCGGCAGTGCGCTGGCGGTCACTGCCGACGTCAGCACCGAGGACGGGAACGTCGCGCTCATCGAAACGGCCCGCGCCGCGTTCGGCGAGGTCGACCTGTTCTTCGCCAACGCGGGCATCGGCGGCGGCAGCGATCCGCTGCGCACGAGCGAGGCGGAGTGGGCGCTGGCGTTCGCGATCAACGTGCACGCCCACCGCTGGGCGGCCAAGCACCTGCTGCCGGAGTGGCTGGCCCGTGGCGAGGGCTACTTCTGCTCCACCGCGTCTGCGGCGGGCCTGCTCAGCCAGATCGGCTCGGCGCCGTACACGATGACCAAGCACGCCGCGTTGGCGTTCGCCGAGTGGCTGAGCATCACCTACGGCGACGCCGGGCTGAAGGTCAGCTGCCTGTGCCCACAGGGTGTCAACACCGCCCTGTTGCGCGCCGGCGACACGCCTGGCGCCGGGATCAGCAGCGCGGTGGTGCGCGCGGCAGGTGCGGTGCTCGAGCCGACCGACGTGGCCGAGGTGACGCTTGCCGCGATCGAGGCCGACCAGTTCTTGATCCTGCCCCACCCCGAGGTGCTGTCGTTCTTCCAGAAGAAAGCCGCCGACCCCGACCGGTGGGTCGCCGGTATGCGCAAGCTGCAGGCGCGGATGTCGGGGCGTTGATGATCGACGCCGCCACGCTCAACAAGCTGGGACTGAAAGCCGGCGAGCCGGTGCGCTTCCGCAAGGGGGACGCCGGGCGATGGCACTCGGGCAAGATGTCGGGAGTTGCCCTCGACGGCAGCATCACCGTCTTCGACGCCAACGGCAATGCCCGCAGCCTGCGCCCCGAACGTGTCGAGGTGCGCCGCCCCGGCGGCCGCGGCCGGCTGACCTGGCAGACGGTCAGCGACGTCGCCATCACCTGGGAGCAGCTGCAGCTCTTCTAGCCCGCCGGCGGGTTGCCCAGGCGGTGCGCCAGTTCAGTGCTGGTCTGTCATGGACCCAACGGACGTCGGTAACGGATCTCGGTGACGGTTACCCCGAACATCTCCTCCGTGACCGCACCTCCATCAACCGCCCACCCCTCGGACTCGTAGAGCGAGCGAGCACGTGCATTTTCCGGCACCACCCACAACACCGCCTCGCTGAAGCCGAATGAGATCAGCTTCGCTGTCGCCTCACGCAAGAGCGCTCGCCCGACTCCTTTCCCCCAATGTGCAGGGTCGAGATTGATCACGTACAGCTCTCCCACGCCCTTCGATTCGGGGGCCCGCCGATCACGTCCGAAGTCAGCGAAACCGACGACCTCATCCATGAGTTCAGCGACGAGCACGGAGGACAACTCGGCACGAGCGACGCGGTCTCGCCACATGGCAGCGCGGTCCTCCGGCCGAAGCCCGTCGAGGTACTCGTCCGGCATCACACCTCGGTAGGCACTCTGCCACGCCCGAACGTGGAGAGCGCCCATCGCGTCGACATCTGCCGGCGAAGCGTCGCGGATGGTCAGGGCATGCGGTGGTTCCACCTGTACATCAATCCCCTTTCCCCGATCGAGGCATCCCGAGAAGACTGCCCCAACTCAGCGTTCGTGTCACACGGCGACGTCGTGATTCCGTGGTCCATGTGTGACAAGAACCGAAGCAAGGCGTGTGCGATATGGAGCGCCGCGCCTGCGAACTAGTTGGTCTTGGCCTTGGACATCGCTCGCTGGAGGACGACGTCGAGCAGGCTCAGGACGGTTTCCTTCACGTGCACGCGCCCGCGGGCATCGGTGCTCACCACCGGCACGTGCTCGGAGATGGAGAGCGCCTCGCGGATCTCGTCGAGCGAGTGGAACATCTGCCCGCCGAAGCGGTTGATGGCCACCACGAACGGCAGGTCGCGGTGCTCGAAGTAGTCGAGCGCGGGGAACGAGTCCTCGATGCGCCGGCTGTCGACGAGCACGACCGCGCCGAGTGCGCCCTGGATGAGGTCGTTCCACATGAAGCCGAAGCGGTCCTGGCCGGGCGTGCCGAACAGGTAGAGCACGATCGCGTCATCAACGGCCACGCGGCCGAAGTCCATGGCCACGGTGGTGGTGGTCTTGGTGCCGACATCGCCGCGGTTGTCGATGCCCTCGCCGAAGGTGGTCATCGCGGCCTCGGTGGTGAGCGGCTTGATGTCGCTGATCGCGCCGACGAACGTGGTCTTACCGACACCGAAACCGCCGGCGACGACGATCTTCACCGGGATCGGCCCGACTGAGGCGCGAGTGGGGGTTTCAGAGTGCACGGACACCAGCGATCAACCTCGTGATCAGGAGCACGTCGTCGGCGACGTTCGCGCTCGGTTGGAAGGATTCCAGGAGGCCCTCGCCCACCATGTCGGCGGCGACGACACGCACCACACCAATCGGGATGCGCATGAGGGCAGAAAGTTCGGCCACCGAGAGCGGCTCGCTCTGGCACCGGCGGAGGATGTCCGCGCGCTCGAACTTCTGCGCGGTGTACGCCTCACGCCCGGCTGCAGTGGACTGCAGCATCGTCTCGAATTCGAGCGGTGCTACAGCACGAGACCGGCCCCCCGTCATCGCATAGGCGCGCACACTGTGCGACGGAGCGTGAGGGTGTTCGTCGGGCGACATCGGCGTGAGTGGCCGCTTCCTTTCGAGGAAGGGACGCACCAACGGCACGGTGGCATCCGGGTCGAACGAGTCGCTCATCTCACACCGCGACCAGCGAGTTCTTCAGCTCCGTGATGAGTGCCGGCGTGAGCTGGGCGCCGACCCGTTCGACGAGTAGGGCGATCTCGAAGCCGACCAGACCCAGGTCGCTATCGCGAGCAGCGACGACACCGATCGTGGAGCCACCCGAGATGGCACTGACGAACAGGTAACCACTCGCCATCTCCACCAGCACCTGCATGACCTGCCCCTTGGACAGTTCGCCGGCGGCCCCGTGGGCCAGCGCGCGCATACCCGTGATGATCGCCGCCAGCTTGTCGGCCGCAGCGCGGTCGATGTGGGTGCTCAGCGCGATCAGCAGGCCGTCGGACGACACCGCGACCGCCTGCTCGACGCCAGGCGTGCTGCGAACGAAGTTGGCCATCAGCCAGTTGACGTTGTTCGCCTTCTCAGAGAGCGCCACGTGACTCCTCTTTCCCTGCGTTCTAAACGGGTTCAGCCGTCGTTCTTGCGCTGGCGACCGAGATCGATACCGCGCTGCAAGCTGGCGAGCGTATTACGTACCTCGTCGGCGGGGCGAGGGGCAGCCTCGGTCGGGCTGGTACCGAGGTCGGGCATCTGTGCGCCACGCACACGGCGGGTCAGCCCGGCATCGGTGGTGGACGGCGCCGGCGCTTCGGCGGGCGTCGGCTGGAAGTCCATCGTCACCGGCATGGCCGGCATCGCCGACGCTGCGAACGGCGAGGTCATCTGCACGGTGGCCAGATCAGCGGCTGGGCGGGTCATCGTCGCCAATTGGGCGTCATCGGGCCGTTTCGCCGTCGTCGGCAACGGCTCGTTGATCCGTTCGGTGATCACCGGCGCGATGGGGCCCGCACCGCTGCCCGGCGTGGCGATCACCTCGAGGATCGCCTTCGGCAGGCGGATGATCGCGGTCACGCCGTTGCCGCCGGGGGTCGTGGTGAGCATCACATTGATCGAGTACCGGGCGGCGAGGCGGGCGACCACCTGGAAGCCCAGCATCTTGTTGCTCTCCCGGTCGAACGACGACACCTCGTTGAGGCGACGGTTGGCCTCGGCGAGTTCCTCGGTGCTCATGCCGAGGCCATAATCGAAGATCGCGAGCTGGTGGCCGTCGGGAACGGCGCGGCCGACAACGGTGACGGGGCTGGTCGGCGGCGAGAAGCTGGTGGCATTCTCGAGCAACTCGGCGAGGAGGTGGGCGACCTCACCCGCAGCAGATCCGAGCACGCCGATGTCGCCGAGTTCGGCAAGCTCGACCTGGCCGTAGTTCTCCACCTCGGAGAGCGCCGCGCGAACCACGTCGCCGATCGCCACGGCGGGCGACCACAGTCGGGTGGGCTCGGCACCCGCGAGCACCAGCAGCGACTGGGCGTTGCGTCGCATACGCGTCGTGAGGTGGTCGAGGCGGAACAGGTTGTCGAGCGCCTCTGGATCGCGCTCGCCTTCCTCCAGCGAGGAGATGAAGCCGAGAGTACGGCCGAGCAGGTTCTGGTTACGACGGGCGATGTTGACCAGGTTCTGAGAGACCACTTGACGGGCAATGGCTTGCTCGGCGGCGAGATCGACGGCGGCGTCCTGCACCGAGTTGAAGCTCGCGGCCAGCACCGCTAGTTCGTCCCTCGTGCCGCTGTCGAACGGTGCAAGGTGGACGACTTCCCGCTCGGGATTGTCGGACAGCTGCATCGTGCGCACGGCACCGGGCAACTCAGCGGTTGCCACCGATTGTGCGCGGGCCACGAGCGCGCGGATCGGGCGGCTGATCGATCGCCGGATGATGGCCACGAGGATGATCATCAGCAGGAACACGAGTCCGGTGACGACGCTGCCGTAGAGGATGGCCCGGCCGACATAGTCGTCAGTGCTCTTCTCGCGAGCGGACACCTCGGGAATCGCCCAGTCGAGTGCACGCTGCACGCCAGACTGCTGCAGGTCGTAGCGCCACTCCAGCGAACTGATCACCGCGAGCACCTGGTCGGTGTCATGTGCAGCGACGGCCGCCCGCAGCTGATCCTCGACCAAGTTGAAGAACTTCACGCCGACCGCTCCGCCCATGTCGATGAGGCGGATCCGCACACGTTGCGGCAGGTCCAGGCTGCCCCACTCCTTCATCGCCTGCTCGAAGTCGGTCTTGGCCTGATCGATGACGGCGAAGTGGGTGTCGATCTCGGCGAGCGTGTCGGCAGTGAAGCCGTCCGGCGAGGAAGCGATGACGCCGATGGAGTTCACCTCCGCCCAGGCCTGGAGCAGGCTGGCGGGCGGCGGGATCGTGTCGGCCACGAGGTCTTGTGCCAGCTTGAGGTGTTTGTACTCGTTACCACGGACGCTGGCGTATTGGAGGGTGATGGCGCTGGTGATCGCCGAGACGGCCAGCATGATGAGCGGCACGGCGATGAGCAGGTTCAACCGATAGCCGATTTTGAGTCGCCGAAGCATCGACTCTCCCTCCCAGAATGTTGTCGGGGTCGGTCACCCCGGTCGGCCGTCCAGTACAGATATCCGACGTCGGTCTATCGGTCCCGAGCGTGGCCAACTTGAGAGTTCCTTCCAAATAACCTCAAGGTCACGATCCAATGTGTCGAAAACCCAACCCGAAGGGGTCCGCGCGCCCCACGTTCAACCGGGAGGGAACGCTCGATGCTGCGTAGTCAACTCAACTCCTACAGCGGTAACGATCCCATCTGGGGCTTCGTCGCCCTCGTGGGTTCGGAGCGCTTCACCGGCGCGGCCGCCGTGGGGCTCGACCCTCGGGTGCACCTCTATTCACTGGACGGCCGCATCTACTACGCGGAACGCGACGGGGACCTCCCGCTCAGTGCGCGCCTGGTGAACTGCGGTGCGCTCACGCCAACCCAGCTCGAGTATGGCGCTGTCGACGTTGGCGGCGCACAATCGCTCGCCCGCTTGTTCCACCGCCAGCCGCTCGTCGATCGCGACGCGGTGGAGCTCACCATCGAAGGCGCGACCGACTCGCTGCTCGAGTCGGTGGCCAACAAGCCGGTGGGGATGCCCGAGGTGTTCCCTCTGCGTCACCACCCGGCCGGCATCCACCACTGGCTGCGGTCGGTCGCGGTAGCCGTTCCGCACTCCGATCGTGAGGAGGCCGCTCCCACAGTGGAGCCGGCGCCGACCGACGTCGAAGTCGTCGAGACCGTCGCACCCGAACCCGTCGTTGTCGCACCCGAGCCCGCGCCGATCGCCGTCGAGCCCGAGCCGGATCCGGTCGCCGTGGAGGAACGCGTCGAGCCTGCGATTGTCGCTCCGGCGCCGCTGCTCGCCCCACTCTCGCTGCAGCCGCTCGTGCCGCTCACCACCCCCGAGCCGGCGGCCCCCGAACCGCAACCCGTTCTCGCCGAACCAGAACCCGAACCGGAATCAGAACCCGAGCCCGAGCCCGCGGCGTCGGATCCACTCATCTCGCGGCTCGCACCCCTGCCGTCGACCTCACCGCTCGACGTCAGCGCCCTTGGCGGCATGTTGGCCGACTTCGACGATCTCTCAGAGATGGAGGGCCTGCCATCGCTGAGTTCGGTCGCCTATCTCCCTTCTTCGTCGACCGACATCGAGCAGCCCTCTGCGCCGACACTCCCCACAGCGCAGCCACCGTCGTTCATGGCACCCACGTTCGACACGACGAGCGAGCCGACAGCGTTCGCCCCCGACTTCTCCGCTGCCGGGCCGCTGCCGAAGCTGGCGTCGGCTCCCATCGGGGTCGAGGAGCTGATGGCGAGCATTCCCGTCGATGGTGGGCGCACAGTGGGCGGTCAACCGCATAACCTTGCGGCCGTGGAGATCTGGGAACTCGTCGATCACATGCTGGTCGACCCGGCCGCTGGTCCGACTGGCGTCTCGACCGGCAACGCCGGGCAGCACGAAGCGTCCGACGACAAGCGCGCGGGCCGTGGCCGGCTGCGAGGCCGGAAGGGCTGACCGCGATGTCCGATGCGACCACCGACGACAAGATCGCACGGCTGGTCCATCTCGTGTTGGAGGCGGTTGATCACCGCCTGGCCGACATCCGCATCGAGCTGCAGCAACTCGACGAGCGCTTGGGCGCGGTCGAGCGGTCAGCGGCCAAGGCGTCGGCGCGTGCTGCGTCTGCTCCACTCGACGACGACCGCGTCGAGCGCTTGAGGGCCGAGATCGACCGCGTCCGCGGACTCGTCGAGTCGCTCGCGGCGCGGCCGGCCGTGGCGGAGCTCGCCACCACCGTGCCGACGCTGCCATCCCTGGCCACCGTCGCCTCGCCGCTGCTGCCCACCGAGCCGGTGTTCTCCACGGCACCGGCGCCGAGCCTGGTCGACGCGCTTCCCACCGCGCCGCCGACCGACGAGTCCGAGCTGATCGATCTCGACCGGCTCAGCGACCTGCTGAGCGCACGGCTGAGTCAGCTCCACCTCCCAGGATCCACCTGAGGGCGAGGCTCACTCGAGCGACGGGTGGGCCACGAACCGGGCGGCGACATCCGCATCGCCGACGATGTCGACGGCGTCGAGCGGCAGCCGCCGCCAGAGCACCAACAGCAGATCGCTTGCCGGCCCCCGCATGGCTGCATCGCCCTTGGCATGCTCGCGGGAGAACGCGAAGCCACCGTCGGTCTTGGGGCGCACGGTCCATTCGCCGGGCACGTCCGTGCAGTGGAGATGTACCGAACCGCCGACGGCCTGCGAGGTCTCGTCGGCGCCGAGGAAGTGATCGAGGAACTCGTCGATGCCGTCGCTCGCCAGCGTCGCCTCGACGGCACGTTCGCGTCCGGCGGCGAGTTGGGCATCCCACAGGTGCACGGCGGTCTCGTGCGCCATGCGCCGCATGACGAAACCGGCATCGCGCTGGTGTGACCATGTCCAATTCGCCTGCTGCGGGTGGGCGGCCGCGAGGACCGTGACGGTCTTCTCCAGGCCGTCGACGTAGAACTCGATGAGGTCGGAATCGGCCGGGCGGGGTGGCTGCACATAGCCCTCCCACGTATCGCGCTGCTCGCCAACAATCGTGCGCCAGAAGTGGTGCACCTCGGCCAGGTGCCAGGCGAGATCGGCGAGCGTCCAGCCCGGACACGAGGGCACAGGGGCCGCAAGATCGGTGTGCCCGCCGACTTCGGCGAAGGCGTTCCCGTCGCGGGCAAGGGCCGCCAGGAGGTCGTAGGGTTCCACGAACCGATGCTGTCACAGCAGCCGCTACCGTCGCGGCCATGTCCAGCCCCGAGACGACTCCTCACGCCGCAATCGCCGAGCGGATCATCGGCAACATCGCCCAAGCCAGTGCCCCTGCGGTGTCGCCCGACGGCCGCAACGTCGCGTTCGTGGTCAGCCGGGTCGACCTGGAGAAGAACAAGTACTTCTCACAGGTGTGGGTAGCGGCCGCTGATGGCAGCTCGGCCCCTCGAGCGCTCACCGGCGGGGACCACGACGCCAACCCCACCTGGAGCCCCGACGGCACCAGCCTGGCCTTCACGTCGAAGCGCAGCGCGAAGAAACGCGAGACCACGCTGCACGTGCTGCCCTTCGGCCAGCCCGGCGAGACGCGCACGGTCGCTTCCATGAAGGACGGCGTGAACGCCCCGGCTTTCAGCCCAGACGGCCGCTGGATCGGGTTCGTCAGCCGCACTCCCGACGAGCGCTACGGAGTTCCGGGCGCGGAGGACGGCGACACGAGTTGGCAGGCGCCGCGCAAGATCGACCGTTTCTTCACCCAGCTCAACGGTGAGGGCTGGGTCTACGACCGCCCGTCGCACGTGTACGTGGTGGCCGTTGACGGCACCGGCACGCCGCGTAATCTCACCCCCGGTGGGTTCCAGCACGACGGGGTGTCGTGGACGGCCGACTCGAGCGCGATCGTCACCTCCGCGCAGCGCCATGAAAGCTGGGATCTCGACTTCGCCGCCGACATCTACCTGGTGTCACTCGACGGGGTGGTGACCGAGCTCACCCACCAGACCGGCGTGTACGCCGCGGCGTCGGCCGCGCCCTCGGGTTCCCTCGTCGCCTTCCTCGGCATCGACGACGCCAGCACCTACCCGCAGAACAGTCACGTCGCCGTGCTCGACCGGGCCACCGGCGGCGCCCACAGCTGGTTGTCGCGGGCGCTCGACCGAACCTTCGAGACCACTGCGGGCACGATCGCCCCGGTCTGGCTCGATGACGCCAACCTGCTCACCGCGGCGGAGGATCGGGGCGAGACCCACCTCTACCGTGTGCCCACCGACGGCTCGGGCCCGGCGCGGCTCACTTCCGGAGCCATCGCCGTCAAGGGCGCCCACGCCGCGGGCGGCACGATTGCCTACACGGCCTCCGCCGTCGATGCGGTCGCGGATGTGTTCGTGGTCGAGGTCGACGGCACGTCGCGGCGGCTCACCGCTTTCTCCGATGCCTACCGGACCACAGCCGCGCCGCTCACCTGGGAGCGCTTCGCCGTTTCGTGCACCGATGGCACCGGCGAGGTCGACGCCTGGATCATGCGCCCCGCCGGGTTCGATCCCGCGCAGCGCTACCCCGTACTGCTGAATGTGCACGGCGGGCCGCACACCCAGTACGGCGAGACGTTCTTCGACGAGGCCCAGATGCAGGCCGCCGCCGGTTTCGTGGTGCTGATGGGCAACCCGCGTGGCGGCTCGGGGCGCGAAGTGACCTGGGGCAACTCGATCATGGGATCCGATCACGAAGTCACCCCGGGCACGGGCTGGGGCTCGGTCGACGCCGACGACGTCATGGCCGTACTCGATCACGCCCTCGCCGCCTATCCGTTCTGCGACGGCGAGCGGGTGGGCATGCTCGGCGGCAGCTACGGCGGGTACATGGCCACCCTGCTCGCCGGCCGCTTCAGCCAACGCTTCCGCGGAATCTGCAGCGAGCGGGCGGTCAACAACGCGCTGACCGAGGAGTTCACATCCGACATCGCCACCGTGTTCCGCGTCGAGCACGGCCCGCGCCACATCGACAACCCCGAGGCGTACCGGCGCATCTCCCCGATCCAGTACGTGCGCGACATCACGGTGCCGATGCTCATCGTGCACAGCGAAGAGGACTTGCGCTGCCCGATCAGTCAGGCCGAGGAGTTGTTCGTCGCCCTGCGGCTGTTGGGCAAGGACGTGACGTTCTACCGCTTCCCGGGCGAGAGCCACGAGCTGTCGCGCAGCGGCTCACCGGTGCACCGTCGCCAGCGAGCCGAGATCATCCTCGACTGGTTCACCGCGAAGCTGGCCTGACCAGGCCTTGGCCGTCGGCGGCGCCACGCCTCGTGGCCCGCGACGAGGCACCCGTAGGCTGACGCCATGACCAATGTTGTGATCGTCGACGCCGCCCGTTCCCCCATCGGGAAGCGCAATGGCGGCCTCTCCACCGTCCATCCCACCGACCTCCTCGCCGCCGTCCAGAAGGCGATCGTCTCGCGCTCGGGCATCGATCCGGCCGAGATCGAGCAGGTCGTGGGTGGCTGCGTCAGCCAGGTCGGCGAGCAGTCGTTCAACGTCACCCGCACGGCGTGGCTCACCGCCGGACTGCCGATCAGCACCGCCGCCACCACGGTCGACACCCAATGCGGCAGCAGCCAGCAGGCCACAAACCTGGCCACCGCACTGGTGAAGGGCGGCGTCGTCGATGTCGCCCTCGCGTGCGGCGTCGAGGTGATGAGCCGCGTCCCGATCGGCAGCAACAGCAACAAGAACCTCGGCCTCGGCGTGCCGATCTCGAAGAACTACTTCGAGCAGTTCGAGTTCACCTCGCAGTTCGAGGGTGCCGAGCGCATCGCCGACATCTGGGGCGTCACCCGCGCCGACACCGACGGGTTCGCGTTCGCCAGCCAGCAGCGCGCTATCCAGGCGTGGAACGAGGATCGCTTCGCCGGCCAGATCGTCGAGATCGAGGCCCCCGACCGCGACGAGGACGGCAACGCACTCACCACGACCCACCGGGTGACGCGCGACGAAGGCATGCGCGAGACCACGCTGGAGAAGCTGGCGACGCTGAAGCCGGTGGGCCGCGAGAACGGGGTGCACACCGCGGGCAGTTCCAGCCAGATCAGCGACGGCGCCAGCGCCGTGCTGATGATGAGCGAGGAGAAGGCGGCCGCGCTGGGGTTGAAGCCACGGGCGCGCATCGTCGACACGTGCCTCGTCGGCGTCGACCCGGTGCTGATGCTCACCGGCCCGATCGACGCCACCCAGCGCCTGCTCGCCCGCACCGGCCTGTCGATCGACGACATCGACGTGTTCGAGGTCAACGAGGCGTTCGCATCGGTGGTGCTCGCGTGGCAGAAGGCCGTCGGCGCCGACCCCGCCAGGACCAACCCGAACGGCGGCGCGATCGCCCTCGGCCACCCGCTCGGCGCCACCGGCGGCTTCCTGCTGACCAAGGCGTTGTACGAGCTCGAGCGCACCGGCGGCCGCTACGGCCTGGTGAGCATGTGCTGCGGCGGCGGCCTCGGCACCGGCACGATCATCGAACGCCTGTAGCTGCCGGGCGGCGGGCGGCCCACGGCCGCGCCGGCCAGGGAGTTGCTCTGGAACGTCACGTTGGATGAGTGCCTGTGGCTACCCGATCCGCGGAGCTGGACCGTCCATCAGCGTGATGGACGGTGGTTCGGCGAAGTCGCCGAGGAGCCGCCCGATCCGCCCACGCCGTCACTCGGGGTGATGCGGCACCCGAAGCAACGACGGTCGAGTGGCCAGGACCTGATGCAACCCTCACCACCCTGCGCGGCCTCTGGCGCCAATGGATGGAGCTCGTCACGGCCCTCTCGGAGGAGGAGCTCGGGTCGGGAACGCTGACGCGGTTCCCAAACACCGACGGACGACCGTTCGTGCACGTTGTGGGCTGGGCTTCCATGGAGTTCACCAAGAACCTGGCCGAGATGTGTTTGCTTCGACGACTGCAAGAGGACGTGAACCGGTAGGCAACGGGTGCGGCCGGCTCGTTCCGTCACACCCTTCCGATAGAACGGCTGGCATGCGCAAGTGGGCGTGGCTGCCGATCCTCCTCGTGGCGTGTTCGGCCGCGCCAAAGCACGAGATGCCCGGGGCGGTCGCACCAAACGCCACGCTCGTGAAGGTGGTCGATGGCGACACGATCGATGTCACTGTCGACGGCACCGAGGAACGGGTGCGGCTGATCGGGATCGACACGCCAGAGACGAAGAAGCCCGACACACCGGTCGAATGCTTCGGCCCCGAGGCCAGCGCGTTCACCACCTCCCTGCTGCCCGAGGGCACGCCACTGAATCTCGAGCGCGATGTCGAAGCGCGCGACAAGTACGGCCGCCTGCTGGCCTATGCGTACCTGACCGACGGCACGTTCGTGAATCTCGAAATCATTCGCCGCGGGTATGCCCACGTGCTGACGATCCCGCCCAACGTCGCCCATGCAGACGAGTTCGTGCAGGCGGCCCGCGCCGCGCACGCGGCAAACGCGGGGCTGTGGGGTGGCTGCAGCGGATAGCGTTCGCCCCATGAGCGCCGACCGGCCACTCGCTGAGCGTCTCGGACATTCGCCTGACACGCGCCTGGTGATCATCTCCTGCGACGACCTCGGTAGCTGCCACGCGGCAAACGAGGGCGTCTTCGATGCGCTCCACCACGGGGTGGCCACCTGCGCCAGCCTGATGGTGCCGGCGCCGTGGGCTCGCGACGCGGCGATGCGGGCCCTGCCCACCGACGACATCGGCGTGCACCTCACCCTCAACTGCGAGCACGAGGCGTACCGCTTCGGGCCGATCACCCACGCCCCCACATTGCTGTCGGGTGAGGGCGGCTTCCCCCGTGAAGTCGACGACCTGTGGGAGCACGCTGACCCCGCCGAGGTGCTGCGCGAGTGCCGCGCCCAGATCGAGCGGGCCCTCGCGTGGGGCATCGACGTCAGCCACCTCGCTCCACACCTGTCCGTGATCACGCTGCGCCCCGAGTTCTTCGACGTGTACCTGGAACTCGCCGTCGAGTTCCGCCTCCCCATCCGCCTGCCGTCCACGATCACCGCCGAGCAGGCCGGGTTCCCCTTCCGCCGCCTCGCTGCGGACGAAGGCGTGGTGTTCCCCGACCACTTCGATCACGACTGGCGCGCCGGCAGCCGCGAGCGCGTCTACGACGCGATCCGCAACCTGGCCCCCGGCGTCACCGAGATCCATGTGCAGCCGGTGATCGACTCGCCCGAAGTGCGCGCACTCAGCCCGAGCGCCCCGCTGTGGATCGACGACCACGAGGTCGTCACTACCGATGCAACGCTACGCACACTGCTCGACGAGTCGGGTGCCGTGCGGATCGGGTATCGGGCGCTCAGGGACGCGATGCGAGTCGGCTGATCGCCGCCGCGGCGGAACCGTCGCGGAACGCAGCCACCAGTTCGCCAGTGCTGCCGGTGCTCTTCAGCTTGCCCTGCATGAACGCGACGGCTGGATCGAGGGCCGCGTCAGCGGCGGCGAGCGTGACCACCACCGCTGCGTCGTCGGGGCCTTCCACGGCTTCGTCGTTCTTGCCGAATGCGACGCGGTACTGGAGGCTCACTCGGCACCACCGCGCACGGCCGGAACACGCACGCCGGCGAACAGGTCGTCCTCCAACTCGCCCTCGGCCGGGGAACCGACGAGCGAGCGGGCCAGGATCCAGTCCTCCCACGGGTACACCTCGGCGAGCTGTTCGTCGGTGAGCCCGAACCACCACGGCTCGGTGGGATCCACCTGGGTGGCGTGGGCCTTCAAGGCGCCGGTGCGAGCCCACAAGTAGTCGCCGATCTCCAGCCGGGTGGTGATGCGATCGTCGTGGCTGGGCCGGTCGAGCCAGTCCTGCTCGTAGGGGGACTCGCCGCGGTGACGCAACATCCCCTCGTGCACGGCGAGCAGGCGGGCCCGCGACCACACCGTGTAGTACAGCTTCAACGGCTGCCACGGCTCGCCGGCCTCGGGGTACCAGCTCGGGTCGCCGGCCCGCTCGAACGCGGGCAGTGAGATGTCGTGCACCTTCACATGGTCGGGGTGGGGGTAGCCGCGCTGGTCGTCGCCGTACGTGATGATCACCTGCGGACGCTCACGGCGGATGATCGCCACCAGCCGCCCAACGGCCTCGTCGAGCGGGGCCGCGTGGAACGAGCCGGGGTGATGGTTGGCCGGGCTGTCGACCATGCCCGAGTCGCGATAGCCGAGCATCACCACTTCGTCGAAGCCGATGATCTCCGCGGCGCGCGCCAACTCTCCGGGCCGTAGCTCGGCGAGCAGCGCCTTTTCCTGGTCGGCACTCACCCCGTGAAACCGCTGCCCCGGCTCGCGCAGGCCCGGGTTCTGCAGATCGCCCTCCTCGCCACCGGTGCAACACACGAGCACAGTGCGCACCCCTTCGGCGTGATAGCGCGCGCAGGTGGGGGCACCCTTCGACGCTTCGTCGTCGGGGTGGGCGTGCAGGGTGAGCAGGCAGAGCGGGGCGACCACGGCTGCACGATATCCGTCGCGTAGGCTTCACGCCGTGCGTCGGATCGCTGTGATCACTTCTCTTTGTCTCGTCCCCCTCGTCATCGGCGGATGCAAGCACGACGGCCGTAGCCTGCCGCCGCCGCGCGACGACCAGAACCAGTCCATCTCCTCGCTCTCCCAGACGACGGAGACGACCACGGATCCCTTCGCCACGGACGGGTTCGACACGGTCCCGACGTCGATCGGTTCGCTCACCGTCACGGCCCCGTGGCGAGACGGCGCAGAGATCGACGCTCGCTACACCTGCGACGGCGTCAACGAATCGCCCGCCCTCGCGTGGAGCGCCGCCCCGGAGGGCACCGTGGAAATCGCCGTCACGCTGAGCGACCTCGACGTGCCCGGCTTCGTGCATTGGGCGATCGCCGGCATCGCCCCGACCGCGATCACTGTCGCCGAGGACACGGTGCCGCTCGGCGCCTACGAGGCGGCCAACAGCCTCGGCGACACCGGCTACACTGGCCCGTGCCCACCTGCGGGCACCCAGCACCTGTACCTCGTGACCGTGCACTATCTTGGGGAGGTCACCGGTTTGGGTGACGGTTCGCCCGGGCTCGACATGCTGGAGGCCATCGAATCGGCGGAGATTGCCCGGGCAGAGGCGACTGGCATCTTCAGTCGGGCCTGACGCCGACCGATAACTCACCTGTTACCCCGTCTCGTGCAAGGATTGCGGACATCGACGAAACCCTCCCCGCGCTACCGGTAGGCCTGTTCCAGGCCGACCGCGATGGCCGAGTCACCGCGGCGAACGCGGCATTCGGCGCGCTCGTGGTCGGTTCCCCCGCGTCGCCGGTCGGATTACCGCCGTGGAGCTCGGCTCACCCCGGTGATCGCGCCAGCGCCGAGCTGACCTGGCGGCGCGCCGCCGATGCCGACGGCCCGGTACAACTGGAGTTCCGCGTGTGGCACGGCGACGGTGGCATGTGCTGGGTGCGCATCGACGCCCGGCCCGTGTACGACCACCTCGACCGGGTCGTCGGGTTCGCCGGCACCGCCCTCGACTTCACCGACATGATCACCCGCCAGCTATTGCTCGATCGCCTGCTCGGCGTGGTGGGCGGTGCGGATGACGCGGTGCTGATCCTCGACCGCAACGGCGCACCGGTGTACACCAACGAGGCGGCCCGCACCCTGTTCGGTGTGAGCGACGAGGTCGATCTCATCCGCGATCCCGGCGCCCGCGGGCTGCTGCAGGCGATCCGCGATCAGGTACCACGGGTGCTCACCGACAGCACTGAGAGCGGCGGCTGGACGGGCGAGGTCGGGTTCCGCGGCCCCGACGGCCTCGAGCGCACCCTCGACATCGACCTGCTCATCAATCGCTCCGCCGACGGGCTGATCGAGTACTGGGGCGGGATCGCTCGCGACATCACCGCCACCAAGCACCTGCAGAGCGAGCTGAGCCGCCAGGCCAACCACGACGCCCTCACCGGTCTGCCCAACCGGCTGAAGCTCATCGTTCGGCCGCCGACGCCCTCGACGGCATCCGTGGCACCCGCAACAACGTGGCGATGTTGTTCCTCGACGTCGACCGGCTCAAGGACGTGAACGACACCGTCGGCCACGAAGTGGGCGACGCACTGCTCATTCAGGTGGCCACCCGCATCGCCCATTCCACCCGCCCCTCCGACATGGTGGCCCGCATCGGCGGCGACGAGTTCGTCGTGCTCTGCCAAGGCGGTATCGACGAGCACGGTGCGCTCGACCTCGCCGAACGCATCCGCCACGCGCTCACCGGGCGGGTGATGACCCAGGGGGTGGAGGTCGAGCTCTCGGTGAGCATCGGCATCGCCCTTTGCGCGGCCCAGCAGGTGGAAGGCGTCGGTGGCCAGGACGCAGCTCTCGAACTGCTCCGCCAGGCCGACATCGCGATGTACCAGGCCAAGCGCTACGGCCGATCGCGCAGCGAGCTCTACACGACCGAGATGCGGGCCGCCGCGAGCGAGCACAAGGAACTCTCCTCCCAGCTCGAGCGGGCGCTCGCCGCGGGTGAGCTGCGCCTCGCCTATCAGCCGATCATCTCCACCCACAGCGGCCGCGTCGCCGGTGCCGAGGCCCTGCTGCGGTGGGATCATCCCACTCGCGGCTCGATGCTGCCGGCCCAGTTCCTGCATCTCGCCGAGGAGTCCGGCGCGATCGTGCCGATCGGCGACTGGGCGCTGCGCCAGGCATGCCTCGATGCCCGTGCGTGGCTCGATTCCGGGATCGTCGACCGCGGCTTCAGCGTGCACGTCAACATCGCCGCCCGCCAGCTCGCCGAGGGCACCTTCGTGGAGCGGGTAATGGCCACGGTGCGCCAGATGGAACTGAGCCCGCATCAACTGACCCTCGACTTCGACGAGCAGACGCTCAACGACCGCCAGCCCGGTTCGTTGCGGGCGCTGCAAGCGCTGCGCCGCTTCGGCGTGCAGCTCGCCCTCGATGATTTCGGCACCGGCGTGTCGTCGCTCACCGCGCTGCGTGCGTGCGAAGCCGACGTACTGAAGCTGGACGGATCCGTGGCCCGCATGCTCGGGACCAGCGGAAACGACGACCCGATCGTGCGGGCCATCATCCAGCTCGCCCACGCCCTCGACATGCAGGTCGTGGCCGAGTGGGTCACTTCGGCCGATCAGCTGCGCCGGCTGCGGGTGCTCGGCTGCGATCTCGTGCAGGGTCATCTCCTCGGCGAGCCGACGGGCGCCGACGTGTTTGCCAGCAAGTCGCTTTGACCGACCTGTTCGCCAACATCCTCACGGTGGCCGTGCTCGGCTACATGGGCGTGCGCCTCGTCACCGGGGCGCGAGTGTCGCGCACGGCCGAGGGTCGCTCGCTCGTCAGCCGGGTGCGGCGCAATGTCGGCTGGCGCCACGTGTGGCCGGTGCCGCTCGTGCTCGGGTCGATCCTGGTGCTCGCCTACCCGCTGCTGCTCGTGCCCGGGCTCGACTGGGGCTGGTGGTCGGCGCTCGGGGGCGACGGCAACCCGGTGTTCGGTAGTTCGCAGGCGACCTCCGGAACGGTGTGGGAGTGGCTGGTACCGCTGGCGTTCGTCTGCCTGCTGATCCCCGCCCTGCCCCTGTTCGCCCACGCCGAGGAGCGACTGTTCCGCACGGGAGCCGAGGACTGGTCAAAGCACCGGCGGGTGTTCAAGGTGGTGCAGTTCGGCCTCGTCCACGCGCTCATCGGCATTCCCCTCGGTGTCGCGCTCGCGCTGTCGCTCGGCGGCGCGTACTTCATGACGACTTACCTGCGCGGCTACCGGCGCACGCACGACCGCACGGCGGCGACGATCGAGTCCACCACGGCGCACACGATGTACAACCTGCTGATCGTGCTGCTCGTGCTCGTGGCGCTGGCGGTCGACGCTGTCGCGTGATGCGGTCTGGCTAGCCTGCTGGGCGTGTCGATGACCGAACCCGCCCTGCCGCGCTGCTACCGCCACCCCGATCGCGAGACCGGGCGCAACTGCACACGGTGCGGCAGGCCGGCCTGTAGCGAGTGCCTGGTGCAGGCCACGGTCGGCTCACACTGCCTCGACTGCGCGAAGGCCGCTCGCCCTGACGTACGCACCCAGGTGAAGCTCGCCACGTCGCGGGTGCTCACGCCCGTCACGTACACGATCATCGCTATCAACCTCGCGGTGTTCTTGTGGATGGGCGCGCTCGACACGAACACGTTCGCCGGCAAGGTCACCGAGGAGCATTGGAAGCTCGGCCTCAGCAAGGGGATGCTGCAGGGCGTATGGCCCAACTGGCAGGGCACGGCGCTCACCCCGGCCCACCAGTGGTACCGCTTGGTCACCGCCGGGTTCATCCACTTCGGCTTCTTCCACATCGTGATGAACATGATCCTGCTCTTCCAGCTCGGCCAGCTGCTCGAGCGGGCGCTCGGTGGGGTGCGCTTCTCGCTCATCTACGTAGCCAGCCTGCTCGCCGGGTCGTTCGGTGTGCTCCTCGTCGACCCCAGCTACATCGGCGGTGGCGCCTCCGGGGCGGTGTTCGGCCTCATGGCCGGCGCTGCCATCGGCCTGCACCGGCGCGGCGTCAACGTGTTCAACACCGGCATCGGCACCACACTGCTGCTCAACCTGGTGCTCACGTTCACGATCAGCGGCATCTCCATCGGCGGCCACATCGGCGGCGCAATCGGCGGCGCTGTCTGCGGCTGGCTGATGCTCGCGCCGAGCTGGAAGCCCGTGGCCAAGTGGGTCACCTTCGTCACCCCGGTGGCCGTGATCGTCGTGTCCGTGGTGGGCGCCATGATCGCCGTCGGTTGAAGCGTCGGGTTCGATTCATCCCGGCCGGGAATCCCTGTCACACCCCTTGCGTACCGTTGAGGGCATGGACCTCACCACCTCCACCACCGCTCCCGAGCAGCTGGCGTTGCTGGCTCCTCCCCCGCTCCCCGTCCAGTTCCTCCTCGATCAGCGCACTCGCCAACGTGGCCTGGCCCACGTGGCCGCGATCAAGGCTCAGCTGGCCGCTCGCGCCATGGCCCAGCAACCTGCCGAAGCGGTTGTTGCCCCTGGCGTGCGCAAGGCCGCCTGAGCCACACGGCCACCGGGCTGGCGTTCAGCCCGCGCTGGGCGCCAGGCCGCGCACGGCATCCCAGAACTTCAGCTCGGGGTCGAGACCAAGGATCGCCAGCGAGCTGGTGGTGACACCGTTGTCGAAGTAGCGCTGGATCGTCGCCCGGCACTGGGCCGGCGAGCCGTGCACCACGAGTTGGTCGACCACCTCGTCGGGGATCGCCGCCAGCGCGGCCTTGCGATCGCCGGCCTTCCAGGCATCCCACATGCCCTGCAGCAGCGGGCCACGACCGAGCCATTCCTGGTAGGCGGCATACACGGGCACGTTCATGTAGGCGGCGATAGCGAACTTGGCGGCGGCGCGCACGGCCTCGGCGTTCTCGCTGGGGCAGCAGAAGATGCGGGCGACGATCTCGCGATCGGCGCCGCCGGCCGCCTCGTGCACCACGCCGGCCACCTTCGGCACATCGTCGGGGCTCAGCCAGTTGATGATCGCCCCATCGGCCTCGCGGCCGGCGAGGCGCAGCATGCCGGCACGCAGGCCGGCCACCAGGATCGGCGGTTGCTGCTCCAGCTTCACCCCGAGGCGGAACCCGTCGACGGTGAACGAGTCGTACGTCGTGGACACCTTCTCGCCACCGAGCGAGTCGCGCAGGAAGCGCACCACGTCGCGGACCCGCTGGTAGGGCTCGACGAAGGGCACCCCGTTCCACTTCTCGACGATGACATTGCTGCTGCTGCCGATACCGATCGCGAAGCGGCCGGGCGCGGCATCGGCCAGAGACGCGACGGACTGGGCGAACAGCGCCGGCGAGCGGGTGTACGCGGGGATGATCGCGGTGCCCAGGCGGAGGCGCGGTTCCCAGGCCGCGGCGAGCGCGAGCGGGGTGAACCCGTCACCACCGTCGCTCTCGGCCGACCAGATGTCGGTGTAACCGAGGTCGGCCAGCTCCATGAGCTTCTCGCGGTGGGTGTGCAACGGGCCGGGCAGGGGCACGGTCATGCCGGGGCGCACGGGCAGGCTCATCAGTTGGCTCCTGTTCTGGTCGGCCGGGCATTCGGTCCCTGACCCCACATGCGGACGATGCAGCTCTGGCTGGCGGTGGCCATCAAGGTGCCGTCCTCGGCGAACATGTGCACCAGCCCGTGCCCGAACCCGTTGCGCACCCCGTGCACCCGGATGTCGAGCAGCACCCATTGGGTGGGCACGAGGTTCACGACCCGCAGGGTGTTGTCGAGGCTGTTGCCACCGCCGCGGATGCCGAGCGCCTGGCCGACACCCATCGGCACGAAGTCGCCCAGGATCGCCAACGTCGTGGCATCGACACCGTCGATCACTTCCGGCAGCCGCGCCCACATCATCGTCTGCCCGTCGCCGGGGGTGCCGTCGAGATCTTCGAGCATGCGCCCCTTCACCAGCCGCTGCTCCATGCGGGTCGAGATGGTGTCAGCCTCGTCGGCGTGCTGCTCGCGCAATGGGCACGCAGTGGGCACGGGCACGTCGGGCATCTGCTCCCACTGGCCGCTGTAGGGGAAGTCACGCTCGCCGAGGGCGGCATTAACCGTGAGGATCTCGCGGTTGCCCACATGGCACACCACCCGCGCCTGGCTGGTGTGGTGGCCGTCGACAGCGACGGTGATGTCGACATCGAGGAACTCGCCGGCGCGGGCGAACGAGAGGTACTGCGACGTCGCCCAGATCACCTGCCGACCGGTGGTGGCTTCCAGGGCAGAGATGGCAGCGCCGAGGCCGCACCCGCCGAACAGGAAGCCGCCGCCGGTGAGCACGTGCGGCTTGAGCTCCATCGACCAACGGAAGGGGTTGTGGCTCTGCTCGAGCCCGAGGAACGACCGACTGTCCATGACGTGACGACTCTAGGTGCCCGGCGGCGGCAGGCGGGAGGCGTGGAGGCGCTACGGGTACAGTGACCGGCCATGGCGAACACACCGTGGTCGGGAGATGCCTGCTCGCTCGTCGACGAGTTCCGGGCAGGCAGGCGCTCCCCCGTCGAAGAACTCGCTGCGACGCTCGCGGCGATCGAAGCCAGCACCCTGAACGCGTTCGCGTTCCTCGACCCCGAGCGGGCGACGGCCGCGGCCGCGGCGGCCGATGTCAGCAAGCCATTCGGTGGCGTGCCGATGGGCATCAAGCAGCTCGAGTCGGTGGCGGGGTGGCCCGACACCGAGGCTTCGCTCCCGCTGCGCGACCGGGTGGCGACCCACACTGGCACGATGGTGCAACGGCTCGTGGACGACGGTGGCGCGGTGCCCGTCGGCCAGACCACGGCCAGCGAGTTCGGCGGCGTCAACGTCACGCGCACCATCCTGCACGGCGCCACACACAACCCGTGGCAGCACGGGCGCACACCCGGTGGCAGCAGCGGCGGTGCCGCCGCGGCCGTCGCCGGTGGTCTGGTCACGCTCGGCACCGCCGGCGACGGTGGCGGCAGCATCCGCATCCCCGCCGGGTTCACCGGCCTCGTCGGCCTGAAGGCCACGTTCGGGCGTATCCCCCTCGGGCCGCACGCGAAGTACGGCAACCTCACCGTGACGAAGGGTTGCGTCTCGCGATCCGTGCGCGACACCGCCCGCTGGTTCGATGTCGCCAACGGGTTCGACGCCCGCGACCCGCTCAGCCTGCCGCGAGTGCAGGGCTGGGAGCCGGGGCTGGGCACCCATCTCGACGAGTTGCGTGGCGCCCGCGTGGCCTTCGCCTCGACCTGGGGCAACGCGCAGGTGTCGCCGGTGATGTGGGAGTTGCTGGACGCCGCCGGTGCCGAGCTCGTGCAACACCTCGGCATGCGCCGCGTCGAGGGTGTCGACACCTCGATGCCGCGCATGGGTGCTGCATGGTCGGTCAGCGGGAATCTGGAGATCGAAGAGCAGCTCCGCGGCCTGTGGCCCGAGTGCGCCGGCGACCTGACCCCAGAGATCCGTTTCGGGTTGAAGACGACTGCCGGCGCGTACAACTCCGAGGTGCGCGGCAAGATCGAGCGGCGACGGTCCGAGGTCAACGAGGCCATGGCCCGCATCTTCGACCGGGCCGACGGTGTCGACTTCGTGATCACCGCCAGTAACCCCGACGTCGCGTTCGCCGCCGAGGGCCCACTGCCCGGCGTGTTCGGCGGCGTCGAGGCCGGGGCGGGGAACAACGGCCGCCTCACGTTCCCCGCCAACCTTCACGGCAATCCGGCTATCTCCATCCCCGCCGGCGCAGTGGACGGTCTTCCGATCGGTCTGCAGGTGGTCGGCCGCCACTTCAGCGAGCCGCTGCTGCTCGATCTCGCGCTCACCGTCGAGCGCACCCGCCCGTGGCCGCTGGTGGCCCCCGGCGCCCCGGTGTGAGCGCAGCCGCGACCACGCGCCTCACCGCCACGCAGCGCCTGCTCGCGGCGGGCCTGGTGCTCGGCGTCACCCTCGTCGCGTTCGAGATCACCTCCGTGATCACCGCGCTGCCCACGATCACCGACGAGCTGGGTGGCGACTCGCTGTACGGCGCCGCGCTCGCGGTGTACACGCTGGCCAACCTCGTGTCGCTCGTGATGGCCGGCGAGTTGGCCGACCGCAAGGGTCCCGCTCTGCCGTACATGATCAGCATCGCGGTCTTCGTCGTCGGCCTGCTCGTGGCCGGGGCCGCACCGTCGATGGTGTGGATCGTGGTCGGCCGTGCGTTGCAGGGCATCGGCACGGGCGCGTTCGCTCCGATCGCCTACGCGCTCGTCACCCGGGCCTTCCCCAGCGATCGCCAGCCGATGATGTACGCCTATCTCTCCGCGGGGTGGGTGCTGCCGAGCCTGTTCGCCCCCGCGATCGCCGGGTGGATCACCGACACGGTGGGCTGGCACTGGGTGTTCCTCGGCCTCGTGCCGGCCGCGCTCGCCGTCGGCGCGCTGACCGTGCGGCCGATGATGCAGTACCCGCCGATCCCCGGCGAGCGGCGACCCACCCGCGTACCGGTGGCGTTCGGGGCAGCGATCGGGATCGGCGCGGTCGTCACCGGCTTGCAGTTCGCCAACATGTTGGCGTTGGTGATGACCACGGTGGCCGGCGGCGCGCTGGCGATCCCGTCGCTGCGCCACCTGTTCCCCCGTGGCGTGCTCGCCGCCAGGGCGGGGCTGGCCGCGGTCGTGGCCTGCCGCGTGCTCGCGACGGCGACGTTCGGCGGGATCGACGGGTTCGTGCCCCTCGCCGCTGACCGCATCCACGGCGCGCGGCCGCTCGTGCAGGGGTTCGTCATCATCGGGGCCGCACTGGCCTGGACCGTCGGCCAGTGGCTGCGCGCCAAACAACCAGACACCGACCCGGCCCGCGCCGTGCGTCAGGGCTTCGCGGTGATGGCCCTCGGCGTCGCGCTCGTGGTGCCGGTGCTGTGGGCGGCCTGGCCGCTGTGGGCGATCTTCCTCGGGTGGTCGGTGGGCGGCTTCGGGATGGGCCTGCTGTTCAACCCCACCACCGTCGCCGCGATGACCTACGCCGAGCCAGGCCGCGAAGGCGAAGTGAGCAGCCAGGTGACACTCGCCGACAGCGTCGGCTTCTCGCTGATCGGCGGCATCGGCGGGGCCTCGGTGGCGGTCGCCGACCGAACCTCGTTCTCCCTAACGGGCGCACTCGCCACCAACTTCGCGATCGCGCTGGTGGTGGCGCTCCTCGGCATCGTCGCCGCCGGGCGGGTCAGGCGAGCCGACCCGCCTCCAGCGTGAGCGTGCGCGTGCGGCGCACGTTGGCCAGCAACGAGCGGTCGTGGCTCACGAGCAGCACGGTGCCGGGGAACGTTTCGAGCGCCTGCTCGATCTGTTCGATCGCCGGCACGTCGAGATGGTTCGTTGGCTCGTCGAGCACGAGGCAGTTGCAGCCCTTGGCCATCAACAGGGCGAGCACGGCCCGGGTGCGCTCGCCCGGAGAGAGCGACTCACCCGGGCGGCCAACGTGCGCGGCGGCGATGCCGAACTTGGCGAGCAGGGTGCGCGCGTCGCTGACGGTCATGCCGGTGGTTGCGAGGAACGCATCGAGCACCGTCGTGGTGCCGGTGAGCTGTTGGCGGGCCTGTTCCAGCCGGCCCACCACCACGCCCGGCCCACCCCAGCGGGTGCCCGCGGTGAGCTGGATGTCGCCGAGGAGCGCCCCGATGAGCGTGGACTTGCCGCTGCCGTTCGGGCCTTCGATCACCACACGGTCGCCGTACGCGATCTCCACGTCGATCGGGCCGAGCGTGAACGAGTCGCGCTCTACCAGCGCCTTCTCGAGCCGCGCCACCACGTCGCCGCTGCGCTCGGCGGTGGCGATCTGCAGCTTCAGCTGCCACGGCTCGCGGGGCTCTTCGACCACGTCCAGGCGTTCCATCATCTTCTCCGTGCGCGCCGCCTTGCCGGCCAACTGCTCGGTCTGGTTGATCTTGAACGCCTTGATGTTCTTGTCGTTGTCGTCGGGCTTCTTCTTCGCCCGCGACAACCCCTGCGACGCCCACTCCCGCTCGCGCTGGGCCCGCCCGGCGAGCGTCGAACGCTTCGAGTCGTACTCCTCGTACGCCTGGCGGGCCCGCTCGCGGGCGACTTCGCGCTCGCGCAGGTACGCATCCCATCCGCCGGCGAAGCGAGTGGTGGAGTGGCTGAACTCGTCGATCTCGACGACCTGGGTGATCGTGCGCTGCAGGAACGTTCGGTCGTGGCTGACGATCACGCAACCGGCGCCCTGGCCGAGCACGAACTGCTCCAGCCGGGCCAGGCCGTCGAGATCGAGGTCGTTGGTGGGCTCGTCGAGCAGGAACACGTCGAAGCGGGCGAGCAACAACACGGCCAGGCCCACGCGGGCGGCCTCGCCGCCCGACAGCACCGGCATGCGTTCGTGCACCAGCCGTGCGTGCAGGCCGAGGCCGGCCCACACATCACCCACCCGCGAATCGATGTCGGCCGCACCGATCGCCAGCCAATGGTCGAGCGCGTCGCTGTAGCGGTCGTCGGCACCGGCATCGCCCGCGGCCAGGGCCGTGGTGGCGGCGTCCAACTCGACCTGCGCGGCGGCCACGCCGGTGCGCCGCGCGAGGTGCTCGTGCACGGTCTCATCGATCCGTTCGAGTTCTTGCGCCAGGTAGCCGACGATCGCGGTGGGTGGGGTGCGCGTGATCGTGCCCTTGTCGGGCTGCAGCTCGCCTGCGAGCAGCTTCAGCAGGGTGGACTTGCCCACCCCGTTGGGGCCGACCAGGCCGATCCGCTGCCCGGGGTCGACGGAGAGATCGGCACCCTCCAAGATGTGGCGGGCGCCGAGCGCGAGCGACACGTCGCGGGCGTGGATCGACGCTGACATTCGTGGTCCGGTCAGCCGCCGGTGACGGCGCGGCCGACGACTTCCAGCATGATCTCGCTGGTACCGCCGTAGATCGTCTGGATCCGACTGTCGGCCCACGCGCGGGCGATCGGGTACTCGGTCATGTAGCCGTAGCCGCCGTGCAGCTGCAGGCAGCGATCGACGAGGCGGTTCTGCAACTCGGTGCAGTGGTACTTCGCCGCCGAGGCCTGCTCGGCGGAGAGCTTGCCCTCGTTGTGCAGCTCGATGCAGCGATCGACGTACACCTGAGCCACCTGGGTGGCGGTGCTCAGCTCGGCGAGCACGAACTTGTTGTGCTGGAACTGGGCCACCGACTGTCCGAACGCCATGCGCTCCTTGGTGTAGGCCAACGTCCAGTCGAGCGCGGCCTGGCAGACGGTGACCGCGCCGACAGCCATGTTGAGCCGCTCCTGGGCGAGGTTGAGCATCAGGTAGTAGAAGCCCTTGCCCTCCTCGCCGAGCAGGTTTGCGGCGGGCACCTCGACATCGCTGAAGAACAGCTCCGCGGTGTCCTGCGCATGCATGCCCAGCTTCTCCAGGTTGCGACCGCGGTCGAAGCCCTTCATGCCGCGCTCGAGCACGAGCAGGCTGATGCCGCGGTGCTTCTGCGCCGTATCGGTCTTCACCGCGACCACGACGACATCACTGTTGATGCCGTTGGTGATGAACGTCTTGCCGCCGTTGACGACATAGGTGTCGCCGTGGCGCACCGCGGTGGTGCGCATGTTCGCCAGGTCGCTGCCCACGCCGGGCTCGGTCATCGCGATGGCGCCGATCAGCTCGCCGGCGCACATGCCCGGCAGCCAGCGCGCCTTCTGCTCGTCGTTGCACAGGCCGAGCAGGTAGGGCAGCACGATGTCGTTGTGCAGGGTGAACCCCATCGCACTGCCGATTGCGCCGCTGTAGCTGACAGCCTCCTGCATCACCGCGGCGAAGCGGTAGTCGTTGCTGCCACCGCCGCCGTACTGCTCGGGGACGGTGAGACCGAGGAAGCCGTTGGCACCGCACGACCGCCACACCTCGCGGGGCGTGATGCCGTCGCGCTCCCACTGCGCATGGTTCGGCAGCACTTCCTTGTCGAGGAAGGCCTGGAATGCCGAGCGGAACTGTTCGTGCTCGTCACCGTAGATGGTGCGGGGGATGTCGCGCATGACCGCAGCCTAAGTCCCCCTCCTCCTCTCGTTCTTGTCCCACGTCCGCCACGGGCGCCCGTGGCAGGAGTGTGACAAGAACCGGTGAAGCGTGGGAGCGTCAGGGCGCCGGGTGGTACACCGTCGGCAGCGAGCCGCCCAGACCCTCGGCCACCATCTCGAACACCCAGTTGCCGCTCGTGTGCACCTTGCCGCCGTCATCGGCCGCGGCCCTCGGATCGCCCTCGACATAGCCGCCGCCCTGGTCATTGACGAGGTAGATGCCGTAGAGATCGTTCTGCTTGTCGATCCAGGGTCGAAAGCCGAGTGCCCCGTCACTGGAGATCACCAGCGCGTCACCGTTCGCATCGGTCCAGTCGAGCCACTCGCCCAGGCCGTAGGGAGTCTGCTGCTGCACTCGGAAGCTCGCCGCGAACAGGTACTCGGCGCCCGTGATCTGATTCGCCTGCATCTCGGCGACCGTGGCCTCCTGCAGGATGCGCGTGCCGTCGGGGGCGAGCCCGCCGTGCACGATCATTTCGAGGAAGCGGGCGTAGTCCTCCATCGTGGAAAGCGCGGCGCCGGCGGGGCTGGTGTTGGTGACGTTCTCCACCTGGCCCCGCGTGCCGACCTGCATGAAGGCGGTGTGGTCCATGCCCAACGGCACGGCGATGCGGTCATGGAACAACTGGGCGAAGGGCACGCCGGTGACGTACTCGGCGATCGACCCGGCCACGTAGAGGTGCTGACCGCCGTAACGGAACGCGACACCCGGCTCGTGCACCACTCCGGCGGCGAGTACGGGCTGTGCGCACTCCAACTGGGTGATGTTCGGGTCCTTGGTGCACGGGATGCGGTCGTCGTCGACCAGACCGGACGTGAATGACAACAGCTGCCGCAGTGTGATCGTGCCGACCTTGGGCCTCAAAACCCTGCACATAGGTGGAGATCGGCGCGTCGAGCGAGAGCGTCCCGTCGTCGACGAGGGTCATGATCGTCGCCGCGCTCAGCCACTTGCTGCCCGAGGCGATCGGCACGATGGTGTCGAGGTCGTACTCGCCCCATGCCTCCTGCTGCACGAGCTGCCCATGCTGCACCACGAGCAGCGACACGCCGGGCAGGCCGGCCTTCTGGATCTCCCCGGTGACATAGGCCTGGAACTCGTCGAGTGCCGGGTTGTCGACGACAGCATGAGTGATCACCGACGTGTACGAGGCGTCGGCGCCGGTGGTTGCGGGCGTGGTGGTCGTCCCGACAGCCGCTGTCGTGGTGGTGGATCGTGCGTTCTTGCCGTCGTTCGCACACCCCACCGTCAGCGCAGTGAGCGCGAGCGCGACAATTCCCTTCTGCATGGTTCCCCTCATGGCGGTGAATCCTGTCAGAGATCTGTGAGCAGGCTGTGAGGACGATGGAACCGATCAGTGGGGTGCGGAGTGTTCACGGCGTGGCCCCCGTCCGACTCGCCGCGCTGCTAATCGTGGGCACCGTGGTGACGGTCGACCCGGCGGGCCTGTGGCCATTCGGCCCGCTGCGCTGGCTGGTGGTATCGGTGGTCGCGATCGTGTTCTGGGCGGCCGGCATGTGGTCGCCCGGCCACGCCGTTCCGCGCCGGATGTTGCACTCGTGGTGGCTGCTCCTCGCCCTGCTCGCCGTGGCCGCGCTCGTGAACCACGACGTGTGGGTGGCAATCACCGGCACGGCGACGCGTCACTTCGGCTGGCTCACCTGGCTGTTGTGCTGCGGGCTGTTCTGCGCGGGGGCACGGCTCGCCGAGCGGCACGACCAACTACAGCGCGCGTGCACGTGCGCACTCGCCTTCATCGGCGTGTGGTGCGCGTGGGAACTTGCCGTCGGGCCACCGGTCGCGCTGGCTGCACACACTGACCGCTTGCTCGGCCCGTTCGGCTCGGCGGCGATGCTCGGCGCGACGACCTGCCTCCTGCTCCCGCCCGCTGTGGCACTCGCGCTCGATCGCCGGGCGGTCGCCGGGTGGCGCGTCACCGCTGCGGCCGCGACCCTGCTCGGCACGGTCGCCGCGGCGGGCAGCGGCACCCGCGCCGCGTGGTTCGGGCTCGCCGTCGCCGCCGCGATCGCGTTGTGGCGCGTGCGGCCGTCGCGGCGCGTGCTCGCCTGGGGCGCGGCGGCGTGCCTCGTGGGAGGGCTGGCCGCGAGCCCATGGCTGGTGCGCGTCGCCGACCGCGCAGAGGGCGCGGGTTCGCGGGTCGACGAGTGGGTGGTCGGCGCTCACGTGCTGTGGCAGCACCCCGTGCTCGGCACTGGCCCAGAGGGCTACCGGCTCGTCGCCGACGACGGGATCGACGCCGGATACGAGCGGCACCACCCACGCGATGTCGTCCTGCCCGACCGGGCGCACTCGGCCCCGCTCGATGTCGCCCTCGCCGGGGGGATCGCGGCCGCACTCGCGTATCTCGCGCTCGTCGGCGGGGTGTGGGCGCGCGCCATCCGCCTCCTTGGGCGCACCCAGCCGGCGACCACGGGATTGGCCGCGGGCGTGCTCGCGTACAGCGCCGCGCAACTCTTCCTGTTCCCGCTCTCCGAACTCGACCCGCTGTGGTGGCTGCTCGCCGGCTCGCTCGTTGCCGTGCCGGCAGTCCGCCGCGCCCAGGATCGTCACGGCCGGACCGCCGTCGCCGTGGTAGCCGGCGTCTGCGCACCAGTGCTGTTCGTGACCGGGCTGCTCGACGTGTCGGCCAACCGATTGGCGAAGCAGGCCAGCACGGCATCGGCCGCCGGCGACGGCGCCGCGGCGAACGACCTGGCCGAGCGCGCCGCCCGGCTGCGGCCCGATGCCACCCCGTACCGGATGGTGGCCGTGCAAGTGCTGCTCACGGGCGGTTCGCTCACCGACATCGACGCCGCGATCCACCAGGCGCGCGAGGCGGTGCGTTGGTCGCCACGCGACCCGATCGCCGTCGATCTGTTGGCGACCGCCCTGCTCCAGAGGTCCGTCGCCACCGGCGCGGCCGACGATGCGGCCACGGCGCTCGCCGCCTGGCAGGTGCTCGTCGAGCGCGACCCTCATCGCGCCCGGTGGCAGCTCATGCTCGGCCGCGCCGCCGCGCAGGCGAACGACACGGAGATGGCGCGGCGGGCGTGGACTGCTGCCGCGGAACTCGGCAACGCCGAGGCCGTGGCATTGTTGGCGGGCTTGGCGGCGCCACCTACGGCGGAGGACAACGGATGATGGAACCGGATCAGCCCGCCACGGGTGTAGAGGGCATGGAGATCGCTCTGCAGAGCAGCGCCGCGAACGCGGAGCATGTGGCCACCGAGGTCACCACCGCCTCGTTCGAGGAGTTCTGGCGTCGCGACCGGGTGGCGGTGGGCCGCGCCCTGGCGGTGACGCTCGGCGACGTGCAACTCGCGGCCGAGGCGACCGATGAGGCCATGGCCCGGGCGTTCCAGCACTGGGGCCGGGTCAGCACGCTCGACAGTCCCGCCGGCTGGGCATACCGCGTGGGCCTCAACTGGAGCCGCTCGGTGCTGCGCCGCCTGCACCGCACCCCACCGGTGTGGATGGCCGGCGGCGGCGAGCACCACGACGAGTACGGCCTCGACCCTGCCGTGACCGCGGCCGTCGCCGAATTGCCCGCCACGCAACGAGCGGTGGTGGTCTGCCGCCTCCTGCTCGGTCTGTCGGAGGCACAGACCGCAGAGGCGTGGAAGTTGCGCCCGGGCACGGTCAAGAGCCGCCTGTCGCGCGCCGTCGACCACCTCTCCACATCCCTCTCCCACCTCGACCCCAAGGAGCCGCAGCCGTGAGCGACCGCACCGACCCCGAGCAGCAGGTCTCCGCAGCCCTGCACACCGCCACCGAGCACACCGGGGTGCCCACCGCCGGAATCGACGCGGCCCGCCGACGTGGCAGCGTTCGCCGGCAACGGCAACGGTTCACGATCGGGGCCGCCAGCGTGGTGGTGCTGGCCGCCGGCGCGGTCACCGTGTGGCGGCTCACCGAGCCGCCCGCGCGCGCCACCATCAGCCCCGCCACCGTCGCCACCACCGAGCCGCCGCCGGCGACGATCAGCGGCTTCCCGGGCACCACCGTGCCCGGCTTCACCGGCGATCCGGGCACGCCCGTCGAGCGCATCGACCCGGAGTACGTGTGGAACCTCGTGCAGCCCGACAGCGCGGAGGCCGTTGCCTTCGACTTCACCCTGGCGCCGGGTGCGGGGACGACGGGCCCGCCTTACCTGATGTGGTCGACCAGCCCCGGTGCCGACCCCACTGGCCGCTCGGCGACGATCACGCTCTACAAGTCGGACGACGGCATTCACTGGACGCCCACCGGCACCAGCGACTTCACCGAGCCGCCGATCTCGCATCGCGGTCTCAGCATGCTCGGCGACAAGCTGCTCGCGTTCGGCACCGCGGCGGCCACCGCGGCCATCCCCGCGGGCAGCGCCGGGGAGGCCGTCGTCGAGGTCAGCGCCGACGGTGGCGCCACCTGGTCGCCGACCGTGCTCCCCGTCGACATTCGTGCCCTCGCCGACTCACCCGGCGTCATCAACGTCGGCACGAACGGCGGCATGGCCGAACGCAACGGAACAGCCGTGGTGATCGTCGAGACCGAGCCACGCTGGGAGGCCCAGAACCAGCAGGACCTGTTCATCACACCTGGCGGCGTGCGTGTAGCCATCCCGGGCGGCAACGACCAACCGACGTACGGCGAGCTGCAACCGCTGTCCCAATTCGGTATCGATCCGGCGACGGTCGCGGCGCGCCAGAGGCCGCGGGCGTTCGTCAGCACCGACGGCACCACCTGGGAGGAGGCGACGTTCCCGCAGATCCCGGACGATGTCGTGCCCGACGCGGTCGGAACGAACGTGTTCGCCACCGACACCGGCTTCTATGCCATCTTCAACGGCTACCGCCTCGGCTACGACTACTCCCAGTTCGTCTACACGTCCGTCGACGGCCGCTCATGGACGCTGTTGGCTGAGTCGCCGGCGCAGACCGGGGTGACCGGCGTACTGCCCGACGGCACGCTTGTCAGCACGTCCAGTTGGCCGACGCCCTCGATTGGTCTGTCGAGCGACGGGGCCACCTGGCAGCGCTACGACCTCTCGCCGTTGATCGAGCCGACCGACGGCACCGTCGTGCACCTCAATCTCAACACGCAGAAGGTCGGCGCCAGCGGCATCACGATCCTGGGCAACGTCTACAACGACCCGATCGCCGAAGCGGGCGGAGCGTCGCTGGTGCGCGGCACGGTCAGGGCGACGGTGGAGTCCATGGAGTCCGGCCATCGCTTCTACGACGTCACGACCGGCGCCGAGATCATCCCCGACTGGGAGCGCCAGACAACGGACGGCAGCGTGGACTTCTGGGACGCAGACGGCAACGTCATCGCCACCTTCACCAGCGAGGACATGAACTCGCTGATGCAGACATCGAAGCCCACGATCAGCACCCTCGTGCTGCTGCACTCCACCGACGGCCGACAGTGGTCACGCGAGAACCTCAGCGACCTCACCGGGTCCGCCAGCGCTGGGCCGGGCTACATCCGCGAGTTCAACGGCACCTTGATCGTCACGCTCATCGACCCGTCCAAGCGGGTCAACGGGCTGGCGGCCACCCTCGTACTGGTGGGCACCCACAAGTAACCAGCCCACGTGGCGGGCGGCCCGATGGAACCGAATTGGGCTCCCCGGAGTTTCTAGGGTCGTGAACGTGATCGCGGATGGCCACTCCGCTGCGGCGGTAGCCGCGGCCGCAGCGCCGTCGTTCGAGGACTTCTGGCTCGCCCGGCGCGACCCGATCGGGCGGGCGTTGGCGATGACAATCGGCGACCACCAGCTCGCCGCCGAGGCGGTCGACGAGGCGATGGCCCGGGCCCTGCAGCGCTGGCCGCAGGTGGGCGCGATGCTCGACCCGAGCGCGTGGGTGTACCGGGTGGGGCTGAACTGGAGCCGCTCGCTCGGCAAGCGGTTGCGGCGGCGCCCTCCTCCCTGGCTGGCCAGTCCGGCCGCGACCGTCGACGCCAGCGCACCCGACCCGAGCATCGACGCTGCGCTCGCCGCGCTACCGATGGCGCAGCGGTCGGTGGTGGTGTGCCGCCTGCTGCTCGGCCTGTCGGAGGCGCAGACCGCGGCGGCGCTGCGCATCCGGCCAGGCACCGTGAAGAGCCGCCTGTCGCGAGCAACCCAGGAGTTGGCGACGACGCTCGCCCACCTCGACCCGAAGGAGACCGACCGATGAACGAACACGACCCGATCGCAACGCCGTTGGCCGCGCTGCTCGCCGAGCGGGCCGACGACGTCGCCCTTCCGCCCGGCTCGCTCGTGAAGGTGCGCCGCCGTGCCGCGCAACGTCGTCAGCGCACCCGCGCCGCCGTCGGCGGCGGCACCGTGCTCGCCGTCGGCGGGTTCGCCGCGTTCGCCGTGTCCGGTTCTGGAACCTCCGCGCCGCCGAGCATCGGCGCGGGGGACTCGGTGGTGACGAATTCGGGCGGCACTGGCGTGCTCACAGTGCCGGCCAGCACCGGCCCGCAGGTCATCACGGTCAGCGGACCCACCACGCCGGCGACCCGTCTCGACCGCGACCTGAAGAAGGGCGACTACGGCGACGACGTGAAGGCCCTGCAGACCCGGTTGAGCCAGCTCGGATTCGATGTCAACGGCATCGACGGCCAGTTCGGCAACGGCACGCGAATGGCCGTATCGGCCTTCGAGGGGCTCGTGTACGGACGCGGTTACGAGCAGCAGACGGGCCTCGTCACCGACGAGATGTGGCAGAAGATGCAGGAACCGATCGCGTTCGGGCCACGCCGCGCGGAGGTACGCGCCGGTGCCACCCATGTCGAGATCTACTTGCAGATCCAGGTGATGCTCGTGTTCACCGATGGTCGCCTGCGGCTCGCCACGCACATCTCCTCAGGCAGCGGCCGGCAGTGGTGCGAGGTCATCAGCCAGGACACCGACGACAACGGCGCCCCGCTGCCCACGCCGCTCCTGAAAGACGTGTGCGGCATCTCCAAGACGCCCGGCGGCGTGTTCCACTTCTACCGCAGGTACGAGGGCAAGCGCCTCGGGCCGCTCGGCGGGATGTGGAACCCGGTCTACTTCAACTACGGCATCGCCGTGCACGGAGCCGACAACGTGCCGGCGATGCCGGTGTCGCATGGCGCCATCCGCATCCCGCAGTGGATCGCCGAGTACTTCTACACGCTCGTCAACAGCGACGGCGATCACGGCGACTACGTCTACGTGTGGGGCATGGACGGCAAGCAGCCCGAGCAGTACACGAGAGACGAGATGCTGCCCATCTTCAACTTCACGAACCCGAACAGCACCCTCGTCACCACCACCGCCTGACCCCCCTCCCACCCCGGTTCTTGTCATACGTCGGCCACGGGCGTCCGTGGTCGGCGTATGACAAGAGCGGGGGAAGTGGGGGGGCGGCCAGGTCAGTTCAGGTAGGGCTGGGGAGGGTCTGCTGCAGCGTGAGGACGTCGGCGAAGAGGTCGTCCATCGACTCGACGCGATCCAGAACGTCGCGCCAGGTGAAGCGCAACTCGGGGCCGCCCTCGGCGCAGTCGGCGACTTCCTCCCACGTCACCGGCGTGCTGCACGTCGGCTCGGGGCGGGCGCGCATCGAGTAGACGCCAATGGTGGTCTTGAAGCGGGCGTTCTGGCTCCAGTCGACGAAGATCTTGCCCGGCCGCACGGCCTTCGCCATGGTCGTGGTCACCCGCTCACGGTGCTGGCGTTCGAGCACCTGGCCCACGGCGAGCGCGAAGTCGGAGGCGCGCTCGTGGGTGCACGGCGTGTTGAGCGGCACGTACAGCTGCAGGCCCTTCGAACCCGACGTCTTGGGGAAGCCGACAAGACCCACTGCGGCGAGCACCTCGTGCACCATCATCGCGATCTCGCAGCACTCCTTCATCGCCGCCGGCGCGCCGGGGTCGAAGTCGAACACCACTGACCGCGGCGTTTCCAGGTCGGCCGCGAGCGACATCGGCACATGGATCTCCAGCGCGGCCATGTTCGCGGCCCACACGAGCGCGGCCGGCTCGTCGATGCGGCAGTAGCCGATGTTGCCGTTGCGGTCGCCCGGACCGATTGCAGTACCCACCCATTCGGGCCGGTGCTTCGGGCAGCGCTTCTCGAAGAAGCCGTCCTTCTCCACCCCATCGGGGAAGCGCTTGAACGTGATGCAGCGCCCGGTGAGGTGGGGCACCATCACCGGCGCGATGCGCGCGTAGTACTCGATCACCTCGGCCTTCGTCGTGCCCGCGGCCGGGTAGAGCACCTTGTCGAGGTTGCCGAGGCTGAGCTCGCGCCCGCCGACGCTGACGTGGGTGCGGTCGCTCACGCGCTCTTGCGTACTCGCTTGGGCTTGGCCGGCACCTCCACGACGGCGGCGACCACATCGGGCCCGCCCGCCGGGTGCCGTCCACGCGCCGCCTTGGCCGCCTTCACGCTCGCCTCGAGCGCCGCCATCAGGTCGACCACGGCCGGCGCTGCCGCGGCAATCGCCGGCGCCTCGAACTGCTCGCCGGCAGCCTTGCGTTCGATGAGGTCGAGCACCTGCTCGCGGTATTCGTCGCGATACTTGGCCGGCTCGAAATCGGCGGCGAGCGAATCGACGAGGGCCTCGGCCATCCGCACTTCCTTGTCGCTCACCTCGACATCGGCCAGCGTCGCCAGCTCGTCGATCGCGCTCGTGGGCACGACCTCGTCGGCGTACACCATCGTGCTCATCACCAGCACGCCGTCGACGGCGCGGATCGCGGCCACGTACTGCTTGCCGCGCATCACGAAACGGCCGATCGCCACCTTGCCCGCGGCCTCCATCGCCCGGGCGAGCAGTAGGTACGGTTTCGGCGTCTTGTCGGGGGCGACGATGTACTGCGAGTCGAAGTACACGGGGTCGATCTGGTCGAGATCGACGAACTCCTGCAAGTCGATGCTGCGCGTAGCCGACGGGATGAACGGTTCGAGTTCTTCGGGGTCGACGACGACATAGCGGCCCTTGGAAATCTCGTAGCCCTTGACGATGTGCTCGTCGGGCACGTCCTCACCCGAGTCGGAGGACACCTTCTTCAGCTTGATGCGCGACAGCGAGCGGTCGTCGAGCTGGTTGAACGCGACCGACTTCTTGCTGACGCCGTTGTACAGCTTGATGGGGATCGCCACGAGACCGAAACTGATGGTCCCGCTCCAGAGTGGCCTCGGCATCCTTCAAGTCTGCCGGAGTTCTGAGCAATTCACCAGGCATGTTCGGCGGGCCACACACCCGGCCGGTCAGCCGCTCAGCACGGCCCGGGCGACGAGATCCGTGCCAAAGGCGGTGAGGATGGCCAGGTAGAGCAGGCCGGTGGCGGCCATCACCGCCGAGTAGTAGCGCTCGCGCAGGGCCATGCGGGTCACCCACACGAGCACGATCGTGCCCACCGCGCACGCCGCCCAGAACCAGCCGAGCTGGCCGCTCCAGCCGTCGTCGACGGCGCCGGTCCACACCGACACCATGCCGGTGGGCAGCAGCATCGACAGCACCTCCACCGGCCACACCCACCCGAGCGCGTTCACCAGCTCGTTGAGGTGGCGGCGGGGCAGGCCGGGCTGCACGAGGTACCAGTGGCCGAGCAGCATCGCATCGGTGACCGCACCAAGGAACGCCGCCCCGGCGAACACGCGCAGCAGCGACACGACGGAGTTGCCGCCGGCATCGATGGCCGCGGCGACGAGGCCGGCGATACCGAGCACGGGGGCGACGAGATCGAGCCGCGGGTCGAACTCGGGGCCTCCCTGGCGCTCGCTGACCTCGCGCTCGATACCGGTCATCGCGGCCACACGGGCGCTGCGCCGATCGTGCTCGTCCTGGTGGCCCGACACACCGGCTTTGCGGCGCGCGATCGACACCACCAGCACGGCCAGCACGGCGACCGCGACGGCGATGGCGGAGGCCTCGCGCACGGGCACCACACCCATGCGGAACCCCAGCAACGCACCACCGACCGCGATCAGCAGGTAGGTGCCGCGGAGCAGCCAGCCGTAACCGACGCCGACCTCGCGACGACGGGTGGTGAACCACAGGAACAACAGGCCGCCCACCGCCCACTGCAGGAGCACGGTGGCGGCATCGAGGTGCATCACGCCCAGCAGGTTACGGAGCGCGCCCCTGGCGGGGAAACCCAACCGGTGCGCCCGCTGGAGACAGCCAGGCCGTAGTGTCAGCTGCGATGTCTCGCCGGTTGTTCGCCCTCGCCCTGTCCGGATTGCTGCTCACCGGCTGTTTCACGGGCAAGCGCCCCCACTTCGCCGAAGTCACCACCACGGGCGACCCCGCCATTGATGCCGTGCTCAGCAAGCTCGATGCAGTCACCACGGGCCCGGTGGCCACCGCCTACGACGTGCTGACGAAGTACGGCAATCTCACCCGCTCAGCGGTCGTGTCGCTCGTCCCGGGTACGCGCAGCATCATCATCGGCAACATCCACTACATCCAGACCGCCGCCAGCACCACGACGTGCACGGTCGACCAGTCGCAGCCCTGCACCGACGGGCTCGACGCGACACGGATCAGCGACACCTTGCTGACGATCGACTTCTACGCGGCCGACACGGCCAAGCGCCTGCGCCGCGATGCCAAGGCCGCGCTCGGCCCGGCGGTCGCGCACACCGAGACGATCGCCAACCAGGTCGCCACCTGCGCCGACATCTCGCTCCCTGGCGGCACGGCCGCTTACTGCGTGCTCGACAACGGGATGCTGGCCCTGCTCGACGACGGCGATGTGCGCGTGACGCTCACCCTCATCGCCACCGAGGTCGACCCCACCCAGTTCGTGCCGCCCACCGGGCCCTGACTCGGAGCAGCGGCGCTACAGCACCACGAGAGAGTGGTCGGCAAAGGTCATCGGCCGCGGGCCGTCCGCGGTGGCCACGACGATGTCCTCGAGGCGCATCCCCCATCGCCCGGGCAGGTAGATGCCCGGTTCGACGCTGAAGGCATGCCCGGCGGCGATCGGCAACGTATTGCCCTCCACCATGTAGGGGTCTTCGTGCTCCTCCATCCCAATGCCGTGCCCGGTGCGGTGGATGAAGTAGTCGCCGTAGCCGGCGTCGGCGATGAGGCGGCGCGCGGCGCGGTCGACGTCCTGGCAGGCAGCGCCGACGACACCGGCCGCCACGCCGGCGGCCTCTGACGCCTGCAGCACGGCATAGGCCGCGGCGATGTCGGCCGGCGGCTCGCCAAGGTGCACACAGCGGGTGATGTCGCTGCAGTAGCCGTTCATCGTGCCCCCGAAGTCACACAGCACGAGGTCGCCGTTGCGGATGACCCGACCGCCCGGATGATGGTGCGGTGAGGCGGCGTTCTCGCCCGCCGCCACGATCGCGAAGTTCACCGACTGATGCCCTTCGGCGAGGAGCCTCCGCGACAGGTCGGCGCTCACCTCGGCCTCGGTTCGACCGGCGAGGGGGATCTCCCCAGCATGCAGTTGCGCGGCGATCCGATCGACCGCGGCTCCAGCTGCCTGCAGCGCGGCGACTTCAGCAGCATCCTTGCGCATGCGCAGGTCGTTCATCACCTCGGTGCCGCGCACATAGCGAGTCGCGCCTCCAGGCCAGTGGCCGAGCAGCTCCACGAGGAAGCGGGCCCACATCGTGTCGCCGATCGCGGCAGTGGCGGGTGTACCCACCAGGCCGGCGACGATCGCCACCGGGTCATCGAGCTCGCCCCACGGGCGGATCGTGAACGCCTCGGGCCGAGGCAGCACGCGGGGCGCCTCCAGCCCGGGAACCACGAGCGTGGCCTCGCCGTCGCGGGGCAGCACGAGCATGGTGAGTCGCTCGAGCGGCATGGCTTCGTAGCCGGTCAGATAGGGCAGGTCGCTGCCGACGGACACGAGCAGCACGTCGACGCCGGCGCGCCCCATGCTCGCTCGGGCACGCCGGATTCGATCCGTGAACGCCGAGGTGGGGGTGCTGTCGAGCATGGTCGCCATTCTGCCGTACCCCCGACCGGGCGAGGCGCGTATGCTCGCCCCGTGCGCAGTCGTCTGTCGAGTCTCACCGCCCTCGCCCTCATCCTGGCCGCTTGCAGCGCCCCCGATCCGGGCGTCACCTCGTCAAGGTCACAGCGGGCCTCCGGCGAGATCTTCGCCGACGACCCCACGGACACCACCCCACCACGTGAATACCAGGTCATCGACGGGGTCGTCGACTTCGGCGAGAGGGGGCCGCAGCATGCCGAATACGACGGCTACCTCACCGCGGCGTTGAAGGACATCCAGGACTACTGGGCGACAACCTTCCCCGAGGTGTACGGCTCGGCGTGGACACCGCTGGGTGGTGGCATCCACGCGGCGTATCCCACCCGCACCGCCGTGATGCCGGCGTGCAGCCGCACCGCGCAGAACGGTACGTACGAGGACGTGGTCGGCAACGCGTTCTACTGCATCCTCGGCGACTTCATGGCCTACGACGACGATGGACTGCTCCCGCGTATCGTGGGCGATGTGGGTCGTGAGGGTGCCGCCGTGGTGCTCGCCCACGAGTTCGGCCACGCGGTGCAGGCCCGCGCCGACGAGTGGGGCCAGTCCGGGCTGCTGAAGGAACAACAGGCCGACTGCTTCGCCGGCGCCTGGGTGGCCCGCGTCGCTTCCGGCGGAAGCGACGTGATCTCCTTCGACGATCGCTCTATCCGCAGTGGCCTCATCGCCATGTTGCAGGCCAAGGACCCGATCGACACGAGCGGCATCGACCCGCTCGCCACCGGCGACCCCCACGGCACCGGCTTCGACCGCGTCGGCGCCTTCCAGGACGGCTTCCTCGGCGGTGCCGAGCGCTGCAAGACGTTCTTCACCGAGAACCGGATCGCCAGCCTCATCGACCTGCCCTTCCAGCCCGACGACCCCAACGGGGGCAACCTGCCCCTCGTCGACGACACCGGCAACGGCAACGACATCGTCACCCTCATCCCCCAGGCCCTCGACGAGTACTGGTCGGCGATCCTCACCCCCTACAACCTCGGGTTCACGCCACCCACGTTCACGGCCTTCTCCGGGGCCGGGCCGTTCCCGACGTGCGCGGGCATCGACCCGTCCGCGTGGCCGAAGCACATGATCTTCTGCCCCGGCGACGACACGATCTACTGGGATCAGGACTACAGCGCCGAACTCTCGGCCTCCACGGGCGACCTGAGCGTCGGTTACCTGATGTCCAATGCCTACAGCGAGGCGGTGCAGACCGCGCTTGCCAGCCGACGCACGAGTGAGACGCGCGCGCTGCTCGACGCGTGCCTCACCGGCGCCTGGGTGGCCTGGACCATCCCTAGCGACGCACAGCGCACGATCACTTTGTCGGCCGGCGACCTCGACGAAGCCGTACAGACGGCAATCATCCTCAGCGACCCGACAGCCGACGCCAATATCAACGGCACCGCCTTCGAGGCCGTCGACGCGTTCCGCACCGGTGTGCTCGGTGGCCTCGAGGTGTGCCAGACCAAGATCCACTGACGCCGGCACATCCCGCCACCGGCCTCCGCGGGCTCAGCCCGTGGTATCCGGCGGCGTCGGCGGCGTCGTCGCGGCGGTCGTGGTGGTGGCCGCCGGCTTGGTGGTGGTGGTCTTGACCGTGGTGGTCGTGACGATGGTGCTCGTGGTGGAGGTGTCGAGCGTGCTGTTCGGGTTCTTGAAGTTGAACACGGGCAGCATGTCGTTCTTGGAGTTCTGCTCGGGCTCCCTGCCGTCCATCCCCCACACGTACACGTAGTCGCCCTTGCGGCCGTCGCTGTTGACGTACGTGGGGAAGTACTCGGCGATCCACTGCGGGATGCGGATGCACCCGTGAGATGCGGGCTCCTGGGGAACGTTGTCGGCCCCGTGCACGGCGATGCCGTAGTTGAAGTAGACCGGGTTCATCATGCCGCCGAGGGGGCCCAGGCGCTTGCCCTCGTAACGACGGTAGAAGTGGAACACACCACCCGGCGTCTTGGAGACACCGCACACGTCCTTCAGGATCGGCGTGGGTAGGGGGGCGCCGTTGTCATCGGTGTCCTGGCTGATGACCTCGCACCACTGCTCACCGCTGCCCGAGGAGATGTGGGTGACGAGGCGCAGTAGGCCATCGGTGTACACGATCATCACCTGGATCGGCAGGTAGATCTCGACGTGGGTTGCGCCGGGGTGCACATCGGCGCGGCGGGGTCGGAACGTGATCGGCTCCTGCATCTTCTGCCACATCTCGTCGGTGACGATGCCGGTCTGATCCTTGTAGCCGCGCTCGTAAACGAGCCCCTCGAAGGCCCACACGGCCATGCGCGTGCCGCTGCCGAACTGGCCGTCGATGCCGTGGGTGTCGAACCCGAGCGCGGCCAGACGGGTCTGCAGCATCCTGACGTCGTCGCCGTAGAGGCCCTTCTTCAGATCGCGCTCCAGGTGGGTCTTGGCCACCCCGTTATCGGAGCCGATGACCACCTGCGGCCCGCTGGTGGCCGGCACGGTGAGCGAGTTTTCGACCGAGCCGAGGTTGGGGCCATCGACAGTGGAGCCGGAGCTCGGCTTGCCGCCCGAGAACGCCACGAACACGATCACCGTGATGACCGCTGCGGCCGCCATGGCCGGCGTCCAGCGACCCATGGAGCTGCTCGCCGTCGGGCGCGGCGTCGGCGCGGTGATCGCCCGGCGCCGCGCTGGCGCGCTGCTTGACGCGGGCCGTGGCCCGGCCGCCGACCTGGTCGGCGTGCCGTGCTGCCGACGCGGGGGTTGTGCGGGGGTCTTGCGGGCGGTCAAGTACTGCTCCGGGGAGGCGATTCGATCGGAGCAAATCTACCGTGCCCGGCCCTGAAGGTGGCTTCAGGCGGCCTTGTCGACGACGGGCTGGATGCCCCGCAGCTCCTTACGCAGGGAAAACATCTCCCGGATGATCTTCTTGATCACGGCCACCGAGGCCAAGGTGCTCTCACCGCGGGTGCGGGGGAAGTAGTCGACCCCGAACTGGATGACGTCGTATCCGAGCTTGCGGGTGCGGATGATGAGCTCGGCGTCGATGAACGAGCCCTCGCTCTGCAGCGTGATGTGATCGAAGATGCGACGCCTGCAGAGCTTGAACGCGAAGTTGATGTCGCGCATGCGCACACCGAAGAGGCGGCGGATGAGGAAGTTGTAGAAGAACGTGTAGATCGCCCGGCTGAGCCCCTCGCCGGTGCGGTCGTGGCGGTAGGCGCTGACGACATCGGCCTCGTAGAGGCGCATCAGGCGCACCGCACGCGTGACCTCGGCCATGTCGAATGGCAGGTCGGCATCGCTGTAGAGCACGAGATCACCGCTGGCGGTAGCGAAGCCGGTCTTCATCGAGCCGCCGAGCTTGCGGTTCACGGGATGGTGCACCACCACCACGTGCGAGTCGGCTGCGGCAAGCGCGTCCGCCAGCTCGGGTGTGCGGTCCGTGCTGCAGTCGTCGACCACGATCAACTCGTAATCGAGGATCTCGCCGGCGGCGGTGAGGAGCTCGCACTCCGCCTTGGCGTAGCCGACGGCACGCTCGATGTAGGCCTCCTCGTTCCACATGGGGAAGAAGATGCTGAGCTTCTTGAAGGGCTCGCCGGTCACGACGCTGAAGGCTAGCGGCCGCCGACTACCCTCGACCCTGCATGGAACCGATCCTCCCGCCCGCGCCCGCGCCCGCGCCGCCGACGCCGACGCCGACGCCAGCACCAGCCGACACACCGGCACCGGCGAAGCGGCGCCACGGCTGGCAGGTCACGCCGCGGCCAGGCCACCTCACCGGCGGGTGGGCCACCGTGTACTGGATCGGCTGGCTGCTCGTTGCCGGTGGTTTCGGCGCGGTCTGGTACAGCGCGCGGGTCACCGGGCTCTCCACATGGTGGCTCGGTCCGGAGAGCGAGCCGCGTGCGTTGCTGTGCCTGATCCCGTTCGTCGCCCCGTTCGCGCTCGCGTTCCTCGGGATCCGCATCACCCGCAACCTGCCGTGGTACGGCATCGGCGGGGCCATCATCACCGCCGCGATCGCGGCCGGCGACCTCGCCGACGTGTCCCGCTACGCGGCGATCGAGTTCGCACTGGCCGGGGCCGGCCTGGCCGTGTCGGTCGCCTGCTTCGCCGGCATGCTGCGCGCTGCCGAGCCGGCGAACGGCGAAGCGCAGGGGTGACTCGCTAGCCTCGGACAGCGATGTCCAAAGTGCTCACTTCCCTCCCCGTCGGCGAACGCGTCGGCATCGCGTTCAGCGGCGGCCTCGATACGTCGGCGGCCGTCGCCTGGATGCGCGAGAAGGGGGCGCACCCGTACTGCTACACGGCCGATCTCGGCCAGATGGACGAGAGCGACCTGCCCGGCGTTCCCGACCGCGCCAAGGAGTACGGCGCCGAGCACGCCCGCCTCATCGATTGCCGCACCGAGTTGGTGCACGAGGGCCTCGTCGCCCTGCAGTGCGGCGCGTTCCACATCACCACCGCGGGCAAGACGTACTTCAACACCACGCCGCTCGGGCGCGCCGTCACCGGCACCCTGCTCGTCACCGCCATGCACGCAGACGGCGTCGACATCTGGGGCGACGGCAGCACCTACAAGGGCAACGACATCGAGCGCTTCTACCGCTACGGCCTGCTCGTGAACCCCAAGCTGCGCATCTACAAGCCGTGGCTCGACCACGACTTCGTCACCGAGCTCGGTGGCCGCGCCGAGATGAGCGAGTTCCTCACCACGCGCAACCTGCCCTACCGCGCCAGCAAGGAGAAGGCGTACAGCACCGACGCCAACATCTGGGGCGCCACCCACGAGGCCAAGCTGCTCGAAGAGCTGGGCACGAGCATGGACATCGTCGAGCCGATCATGGGTGTCGCCCATTATCGCGACGACGTGTCGATCGCGGCCGAAGTGGTGAGCGTGCGTTTCCACGAGGGCTGGCCGGTGGCGATCAACGGCCAGGAGTTCGCCTCGCAGGTGGATCTCGTCGATGCCGCCAACGTCATCGGCGGACGCCACGGCCTGGGCATGTGCGACCAGATCGAGAACCGCATCATCGAGGCCAAGAGCCGCGGCATCTACGAGGCCCCCGGCCTGGCCCTGCTGCACATCGCCTACGAGCGGCTGATCACCGGCATCCACAACGAAGGCACGATCGAGAACTACCGCACGATGGGCCGCCGCCTCGGCCGCCTGCTCTACGAAGGCCGCTGGTTCGATCCGCAGAGCCTCATGCTGCGCGAGCCGCTGATGCGCTGGGTCGGCTCTGCCGTCACCGGCGAGGTGACGCTGCGCCTGCGTCGTGGCGACGACTACACGATCCTCGACACCACCAGCCCCAACCTCACGTATCACCCCGAGCGGCTCAGCATGGAGAAGGTGGAGGATCAGGCGTTCGGCCCCCTCGACCGCATCGGCCAGTTGACGATGCGCAACCTCGACATCGACGACAGCCGCGCCAAGCTCGACGTGTACCGCGGCGCGGGCACCCTCGGCGCCGGCAGCCTCACCGCCCTCAACACCCCCAAGCCCTGACGGCCCATCTCTGCTCGGAGTGTTTGCGTCGGTACAGGTACGACGGAAAGACTCGAAGCGACGCAAACCCTCGAAGAAGACACCTAGGCAGTGAGGGCGACCATCAGGTCGATCATGAACTCGACGTCTTCTTGCTCGACGGTCTCCCACTTGGAGATGCCCACGTCCTCGAGCGCCATCTGACCCTTGACGTCCTTGTCCATCGCCAGGAGCGCGTTGCGGAACGCGTCGAACTTCGAGGCGACGCGGGGGTGCATCAGGAAGACATGGCTGATCACATAGATCTGGCTGCGCACGAGCACGCGCAACTGTTTGCGCACGACCTCGGAGAGCTCATCGAAGGTCTCGGCAAGGAAGAACCCGATGTCGGCCTCGTCGCTGATGAGGCTCTTGGCGACGAGCACATAGTTCGGGCGCAGCTGCACCGAAACGTTGGAGGCATCGAGGTCGGCGGGCTCGATCATGATCATGCCCATCATGTGCACGTCGGGGTTGTCGGTGCTGGCGATGCGCGTGCCGGGGCGTAGCTGCTCGACCTTGGTGATCGGGCCGCCTTCCTTGCTGGCGATGATCGCCTCGTCGGGGCGGGCGTGCGGGCGGGCCACCGCCACGAACCCGTGATCGCGCACCAGGCGGGCGGCGTCGAACGGGTTGGCGTAGATCATGTCGATCTTGTCCTGCGCCATCGCCAGGTGCAGCGCGTCGAAGTCGTCGAACGTCTCGAGGTGGATGCCCTCACCGGTCTGGCGCTGCAGCAAGGTGTTGACGACGAACCACCCGGGCAGGTACTTCGTGTTGAAGTCGGGGCTGACGGTGAAGATGAGCGACATCAAGGCCTCCGGATCACATCAAGGTCTTGTAGAGCTCGGTGCACTCGGCCACCTTCGAACGCGACGGCTTGCGCCGCACGGAGGTGTAGCCGACGATGCGACCGTTGCGGATGTTCGGCACGACGGCGGCGTGCACCCAGTAGTAGCAGCCGTCCTTGCGCAGGTTCTTCACATGGCCGTGCCACTTCTGGCCGGAGCTGATCGTGTCCCACAGCCCCTTGAACGCGACGGCGGGCATCTCGGGGTGGCGCAGGATGTAGTGCTGCTCGCCCATCAGTTCCTCGAGCGGGTAGCCCGACATCTGCACGAACGACTCGTTGGCGTGGGTGATGATGCCGACGGTGTCGGTGCTCGACACGATCAGGCGCCCCTCGGGGAACGGAATTTCCTTGTCGACGACATAGATGCGCCGCGAGTATCCGTCCGCGTACGTGAGACGGTGCTCGACGCCAACCTCACCATGAAGGTCGTCGATGGTCATGTCGCGCATTCGAGCGTTCCCTCCCCTGTGGCGTCAATGCCACCACCGTACGCGGTCGTGGGCTCCGTGGTGGACATTAGGGAGCCGAGCGACGCCCCGACCAGGGCCGTTGGACCCGGGCGGCAACGGGGCGGAGCAAGCGTGATCGCGTTCACAACCGCCGCAACAATTCGCTGAGCAGGCGCGCCCGCGGCACCATCGTGTCGACCAGGACGTACTCGCCGGGAGTGTGTGCCCCGGCACCCACGGCGCCCAGCCCGTCGAGCGTCGGTACGCCGACTGCGGCGGTGAAGTTGCCGTCGCTGCCCCCACCGACAGCGACGCCGCGCAGCGGCGGCAGGCCCTCGGCCTCGGCGGCGGCCACCGCGACCGGGAACAGGGTCGCCGATGCGGTCGACGGCATCGGCGGCCGGCCAACGCCGCCTGACACCTCGACACGCGCCCCGGGCACCGAGCCGAGCGGACGGGCGGCAAGGCCGGCAAAGGCCGCTTCCACACGTTCCTTCTCGCCGGGCTGCTCCACCCTCACGTCGACGGTCACGCGGGCCTCGTGCGGCACCACGTTCTCGGCCGTCCCCGCGGTGGCCATCGTCGGTGTCACTGTCGTGCCCTTGGCCGCATCGGCGAACGTGGGCACCAGGCCCACGAGTTCGGCCGCGGCGATGAGCGCGTTTATGCCCTTCTCGGGCTCCAGGCCGGCATGGGCCGAGCGCCCGTACACGACCAGCTCGAACGTGCCCGTGCCCTTGCGGGCCGTCTTCAGCGCGCCGCCATCGGCACTGGGCTCGAGCACGAGCACCTTGCCGCAGGCGAGGGCCCGCTCTTCCAGCAGGGCCCGGCTGGTGGCGCTGCCGACTTCCTCATCGCTGGTGATGAGGATCTCCACGCCGCTGCGATCGGCGAGCGACGCCACGGCATGCACGGCGAGCACGATCCCGGCCTTCATGTCGAACACGCCAGGGCCGGTGGCCCGCCCCTCGCTCACCGTGAATGGGCGGTCAGCGCAACTGCCCACCGCGAACACCGTGTCGTGGTGGCCGAGGATCAACACGCGCGGCGATCCACCACCCGCCGTCCAGTGCACGTGCGGGCCGTCGGGACCGTCCACGAGTGTGGGGGCTGAGCCAAGGCGGCGCTCCATCACCGACGCCAGCACCGTGGCCGACTCGGTGAGGCGAGCCACGTCGTGCGAGGGCGACTCGGTGTTCACCAACAACTCCAGGTCGTCGAGCATCGCGGGCAGGTCGATCACGGTGCACATTCTGGCCGGTCGGCGTGCGACACTCGCACCATGATCCTGCGCCGTACTTCTGCGATCGCCCTCGTCGGCCTGCTCCTCGTCGCCTGCAGCGACGACAACGAGGGTTCCACGGCAACCACTTCGGACACCTCGACGGTCGACACCACCGGGTTGGCGCCGGCGACGTTCACCGTCCAGCCGGGCACGTCCCAGATCGCGGCCAGCGGGTTCGATCCGGGCACCGAGGTGAACGCGGTCGCCCCCGACGGGACGATCGCCGCCACCAAGACCGCCGACGACCAAGGCGCGGTGCTGTTCCGCGACCTGCTCCCGGGGGACGGATGGACGCTTACCACGGCCACCGAGACCACCGAGCCACTCACCGTCATGTCACCCACCGACGTGCCGCCCGCCTCGCTCTACACCGACGAGCAGACCCTGCTGTCCGCCGGCGGGTTCGGCTACATCGTCACCCGCGACGGCACCACGCTCAGCGCCAACGTCGTGCTGCCCGGCCCGGCCGACCAAGGTCCGTACCCCACGGTCGTGGAGTACAGCGGCTACTCGCCGAGCAACCCTGAGGACGCGACGTTCGCCCAGCTCTACACGTCGCAGGGCTTCGCCTACGTGGGCGTCAACATGCGTGGCACCGGCTGCAGCGGCGGCTCGTACCGCTTCTTCGAGACCGTCCAGTCGCTCGACGGCTACGACATGATCGAAGCCATCGCCGCCCAGCCGTGGGTGATGGATCACGAGGTTGGCATGGTGGGAATCAGCTACCCGGGTCTCAGCCAGCTGTTCGTGGCCGCCACCCAGCCACCGAGCCTCAACAGCATCACCCCGCTGTCGGTCATCGACGACAGCTACCGCAGCACGCTGTATCCCGGCGGCATCCTCAACACCGGCTTCGCCGTCGACTGGGTCCAGCAGCGGATGGAAGGCTCGGCGCCGTACGGCCAGGCCTGGAGCAAGGATCAGGCCGACAGCGGCGACACGCGCTGCGCCGACAACCAGGTGCTGCGCCTGCAGAACCCCGATCTCGTTCAGGAGATCGACGACAACCCGTACTACTCCAACCCGCTCGGCGACTCGCTGTCGCCCACCACGTTCGTCGACCGGATCGATGTGCCGGTGTTCATCGCGGGTGCATGGCAGGACGAGCAGACCGGTGGCCACTTCCCGGCGATGCTGCCGAAGTTCACCAACTCTCCGCACGTCTACGTGACACTCGTCAACGGGCTGCACACCGAGGCACTCAGCCCGCCGATCGCCGGCCGCTACTTCGAGTTCCTCCAACTCTACGTGGGCAAGAAGGTGCCCGACCTCTCCGCGGCGAACACGATCGCGCCGACGCTCGGCGCCGCGATCTGGGGTGTCACCGCGTTCGAGACGGCGCAGAACCGTTTTGCCGGGATGACCTACGAGGATGCGCTCGCCGCGTTCGAGGCGGAGAAGCCGGTGCGCGTGCTGTTCGAGCAGGGTGGCAACGCCGATTACGCGCCGGGCACGCCGGAGCCGAACTTCACTGCCGAGTTCAGCGCGTGGCCGATCCCCGAGGCCGAGGCCGTGTCGTGGAAGCTCGACGGCTGCGGTTGTCTCACCTCCGAGGAACTCACCACGCCCGGTGAGAGCAGCTACATCGCCGACCCGGCCGCACTGCCCGACACGTTCTACGAGGGCAGTGGCAACGACGTGTGGAAAGCGGACGTTGAGTACGACTGGCAGGCGCTGCCCGACGGCAAGGGTGTCGGCTTCATCACGCCGGAGCTCACCCAGGACACGGTCGTGGTCGGCCCCGGCTCGGTCGACCTGTGGATCAAAGCCACCGCGGCCGACACCGACCTCGAGGTGACGATCAGCGAGGTGCGCCCCGACGGCACCGAAATCTATGTGCAGAGCGGATGGCTGCGCGCGAGCCAGCGAGCGCTCGACGAGACGGCGAGCACCCCGCTGCGGCCGGTGCACACGAACCTCGAGGCCGACGCCGCCGACCTACCCGCTGACGAGTTCGTGCCCGTGCGCGTGGAGTTGTTCCCCTTCGCCCACCCGTTCCGCGCCGGCAGCCGCATCCGGCTCACGATCGATGCACCCGGTAACAACCGGCCGGTGTGGGAGTTCCGCACGATCTCCAACGGCGAGACCGTGACGATCGCCCACGACGCCGATCACCCCTCGCAGCTTGTGCTGTCGGTGGTACCGGTCACCATCACGGCGCCTGCCCCGCCCGCATGTGGTTCGTTGCGTGGCGAGCCGTGCCGCGACTACGTGGCCGCCAAGAACGGTGGCTGAACCTCTCAGCAACCTCCCAGGAAAGCCGGAGGAGGTTCTCAGCGACATCGCCGATCCTGAAGGCATGACGATGCTCGCTGCTCCCACCCTTGAGCCAGACCTACCCGACCTGCCCGTTGACGTGCCCGACGAGGGACTCGACACACGACCACCGGACCCGCAGTGGGTGCGGCCCGCGCTGATCGGCCTGCTCGTCGCGACAGCCGTGCTCTACATGTGGGGCCTCAGCTCGCTCGGCTGGGCGAACGACTTCTACTCGGCCGCGGTGCAGGCCGGCACGAAGAGCTGGAAGGCGTTCTTCTTCGGCTCCAGCGACTCGGCGAACTTCATCACCGTCGACAAGCCGCCGGCCTCGCTGTGGGTGATGGAGCTCAGCGCCCGCATCTTCGGCGTGAACTCCTGGAGCATCCTCGTGCCCCAAGCGCTCGAGGGCGTCGCCGGCGTGTGGCTGCTGTACGCCACGGTGAAGCGCTGGTTCGGCGCATCGGCCGGCCTGATCGCCGGTGCGGTGATGGCCACCACGCCCGTGGCCGCGCTGATGTTCCGCTACAACAACCCCGACGCCCTGATGGTGCTGCTGATGATCGGCGCCGCCTACATGGTGACCCGAGCGATCGAGGACGGGAAGACCAAATGGCTCGTGTGGGCCGGCGTGTTCCTCGGCTTCGGCTTCCTCACGAAGATGCTGCAGGCGTTCACCGTGTTGCCCACGTTCGCACTCGCGTACCTCGTCGCCGGCCCGCCGAAGCTCGGCAAGCGCATCTGGCAACTCCTGCTCTCGGGCGCCGCACTCATCGCGGCGATGGGCTGGTGGGTCGCCATCGTCGAGCTCTGGCCGGCGAGCAGCCGCCCGTACATCGGCGGGTCCACCGACAACAGCGTGCTCGACCTGGTGTTCGGCTACAACGGCTTCGGACGCCTCACCGGCAACGAGACCGGCAGCGTGGTGGGCGGTGGCGGCACCGGCCAGGCGGGCGCGTGGGGCCCCACCGGCTGGACCCGGCTGTTCAACGATTCGTGGGGCGGTCAGGCCTCGTGGCTGATCCCCGCGGCCTTGCTGTTCGGCATCGTCGGCTTGGTGCTCGCCGGCCGCGGCAGCCGCCAGGACCGCGTGCGGGCGGCAATGATCGTGTGGGGTGGCTGGCTGTTCGTCACCGGGGCGACGTTCAGCCTCGGCGAGGGAATCATTCACGAGTACTACGCGATCGCACTCGCCCCGGCGATCGGCGCCCTCGTCGGTATCGGCGTGACGATGCTGTGGACCATCCGCCGCCTGTGGTGGTCGCGGTTGCTGATGGGTGCCGCCGTCGTGATGTCGGCCTGGTGGGCCTACGAGCTGCTGCGCCGCACGCCCGACTGGCAGCCGTGGGTGCGCTACGCGGTGATCATGGCGGCCGGTGTCGCCGTGGCGGGCCTCGCGCTCGGCCATCACGCGATGGGCTTCGCCATGGGCGCGGCCGCCGTGGTGGGCCTGCTCGGGCCGATCGCGTATACGGTCGAGACGGTGGCCAACGCCGGCTCGACCGGCGGGGCGATCCCCGTCGCCGGTCCCGCCGGCCAGGGTCGGACTGGCCCCGGCGGCATGCGTCCAAGTGCCATGCCCGGCGGCCAGTTCCCCGGCGGCCAGTTCCCCGGCCAGGGCCAGATCCCCGGCCAGGGCCAGTTCCCCGGCGGCCAGTTCCCCGGTGGCAACCTCCCCGGTGGCGGCCAATTGCCCGGTGGCGGACAGTTGCCCGGTGGCAATGGGCGGCCCGGCGCGGGTGGGCTGCTGAACGCGAGCACACCCAGCGACGAGGTCGTGCAGTTCCTGCAGGACGGCAGGGACGGCTTTACCTATGCGCTGGCCACGATCGGCGCCAACAACGCGGCCGGCTACCAGTTGGCGACGGGTGATCCGGTGATGGCGATCGGCGGCTTCAACGGCACCGACCAGTGGCCCACGCTCGAGGTCTTCCAGCAGATGGTGGCCGACGGCACGATCCACTACTTCGTCGCCGGCGGCGGCCCGGGTGGCAACGCGGGCGGCCCCGGTGGCGGCAACAACACCGCCAGCACGTCGGGCCAGATCTCCTCGTGGGTGACGGCCAGCTTCGAAACGGTCACCGTCGGCAACCAGACGTTCTACGACCTCACCCAGCCGTCTGCCTGACCCACCCCATCCCCGTTCTTGTCATACGTGGACCACGGATGCCCGTGGCCCGGGTATGGCTTGAGCGGGGGTCGGAGGGTGAGACGGGTAGTGATGCCACCCGACGGGCCCCTCCTGGTTCTGCTCCAATGGGTGCATGAACCGGCGCGACGAACTGGCAGCGTTCCTGCGGGCGCGCCGCGAAGCGCTTCGTCCCGAGGAGGTCGGTCTTCCCCCGGGCCGCGGCCGGCGCACGCCGGGCCTGCGGCGCGAGGAGATCGCGCTCCTCGCGGGCGTGTCGGTCACCTGGTACACGTGGCTCGAACAGGGCCGCTCGATCAATGCCTCGGCCGATGTGCTCGCCGCGCTCGCCCGCAGCCTGCGCCTCGACGAGGCCGAGCGCCAGCACCTGATGAACCTCGCCAGCCGCGGTCCCGACGGCCCGGTGCCCGAGGTGGACGACGCACCCGACGCGCTCGTGCGCCTGATTGCCTCGATGGAACCCGCGCCCGCGTACGTGCTCGGGCCGCGCTGGGAGTTCCTCGCGTGGAACCAGGCGCAGGCCCGCCTGTACCCGACGATCGAGAAGTTGGAGGGCGACGAGCGCAACCTGCTGTGGGTGATCTTCGCCGAGCCGGCCGCACGTGCGCTCGTGGCCGACTGGCCGGTGCAGGCGCGCCGCATCCTGGCCGAGTTCCGCGCCGGCACCGCCTCACTGCGCGGCGACGCGAAGGTGACCGCGCTCGTCGAGCGGCTGCGCACCGCCAGCGCCGAGTTCGCCGAGTGGTGGGCCCAGCAGGACGTCGCCGGCTTTCAGACCCGCGTCCGTCACTATCACCACGAGCGCGCCGGCGACCTCGCCTTCGAGTACCAGCAGCTCACCCCGAGCGAGTGGCCCGGCCTGCGCGTCGTGTGCCAACTCCCCCTCCCCGGCGACGACAGCGCCGAACGCTTGGCCGCCTGGCGCTCCTTCGCCTGAGCGTGGACAAGCGGCCGGGTCAGAGCGGGACGACGCAGAACTCGTTGCCTTCGGGGTCGTGCATGGTGACCCAGGAGATGCCGAACTCGTCGACCTTGCGGATGCGCACGGCGCCGAGAGCCTCCAGGCGGGTCGCCTCGGCCTCGATGTCGGCGACGTGGAGGTCGAGGTGCAGTCGGTTCTTGGCCGACTTCGACTCGACGACCTGCTGCAACAGCATCTTCGGCGAGCGGCCGGTGGGGTCGGTGAGGACTCGGTAGTGGCCGACGCCACCGGTGTGTTCGTAACCGAGCGCGCCGCACCAAAAGGCGGTCTGCACGTCCGGGTCGGCGACATCGAGGGTGAGCACGAGGTAGTCAGCCATGAGGCAACGGTAGCCTCGACTCCCCATGAGCGCCGACGTGATCGCCGAGAGCAAGCAGCGACGCACGTTCGCCATCATCAGCCACCCCGACGCGGGCAAGACCACGCTCACGGAGAAGTTCCTGTTGTACTCCGGCGCGGTGCAGGAGGCCGGTGCAGTGCACGCCCGTGAGGGCCGCCGCAGCGCCCGCAGCGACTGGATGGAACTCGAACAGCAGCGCGGCATCTCGATCAGCAGCACCGTCATGCAGTTCCCCTACGGGGACCACGTGATGAACCTGCTCGACACGCCGGGCCACCGCGATTTCAGCGAGGACACCTACCGCGTGCTCTCCGCGGTGGACGCCGTGGTGATGGTGCTCGACGCGGCGAAGGGCATCGAGAGCCAGACGCTCAAGCTGTTCCAGGTGTGCCGCGCTCGCAACCTGCCGGTGATCACGTTCCTCAACAAGTACGACCGCCCCGGCCGCGAGCCGCTGGAACTGCTCGACGAGATCGAGCAGCAGATCAAGCTGCGCCCCACCCCGGTCACATGGCCGGTCGGCAGCGGCGACGAGTTCCAGGGCCTGCTCGACCGCCGCGACGGCATGTACACGCGCTTCACCCGCACCGCCCGTGGCGCGTCGGCCGCGCTGGAGGAGACCCTCCCGCTGCGGCATGCCGCTGCAGCGGCCGGCCCCGGTGAACAGCGCGTCTGGAAGACCGCGCTCGACGAGATCGGCCTGCTGGAAGCGATCGGCGCCGACTACGACGCCGAGTCGTTCCTCGCCGGCGAGACCACTCCCCTGTTCATCGGCTCGGCGCTCACCAACTTCGGCGTGCGCAAGCTGCTCGACGCAGTGGTCGACCTGGCCCCCGCCCCCTCGCCGCGCCTCGACAAGGCCGGCAGCCCGCACCCGCTCGACGAGCCGTTCAGCGCGTTCGTGTTCAAGGTGCAGGCCAACATGGATCCGTCGCATCGCGACCGCATTGCGTTCGCCCGCATCTGCTCGGGCCACTTCGAGCGCGGCATGAGCGCGAGGAACGCGCGCACCGGGCGCGACATGACCACCAAGTACGCAACCACCGCGTTCGGCCCCGATCGCGAGACCGTGGAGGACGCGTACCCGGGCGACGTGGTCGGCCTCGTCAACGCCACCGGCGTGCTGCTCGGCGACACCCTCTACGACGCGGCCGCGACCGGCCTCGCTGTCGACTTCCCGCCGATCCCGCGCTTCGCCCCCGAGGTGTTCGCCCGCGCCCGGCCGCTCGACAACGCCAAGTTCAAGCAGTTCCGCAAGGGCCTCGAACAGCTCGACGAGGAAGGCGTGGTGCAGGTGCTGCGCGACCCCGAGATGGGCGACGTCGAGAACGTGCTCGCCGCCGTCGGCCAACTGCAATTCGAGGTCTTCGCCTACCGTCTCGGTAGCGAATTCGGCGCACCCACCGAGATCGTGTCCGCCCCGTACCAGGCGATCCGCCTCACCGACAAGCAGTCGGCCGACCGCCTGCGCCAGATCGGCGGCATCCGCATCCTGCTCCGCGGCGACGGCGCGCTGTGCGCCCTGTTCGAGAACAAGTACCGCCTGCAGCGCCTGATGAGCGACGAGCCGGAGCTGACCCTCGAGCCGATCATCGCCGACGCGAGCACGTTCTAGGCCGGCGCCTACTGGGCGAGCGCGGCAGCCAACAGCGCCTGCTCGGTCTCACCGAGGGGGATCTGCGCTACAGCGGCGAGCGCTGCCGCCGACATCTTCTTGGCGGTCTTGCGGATGACCTGCAGGAGCTGATCGTGGTCGAGTTGCTCGGCCACCGCGGCCAGTTGCGTCTCGATGAACACCAGGCAGGCGGCGTCCTCCACCAACTGCCCACCCGACCCCTGACGAAGCACAGCCGCCTGCACGCGCTCGATCTCCGTGGGCCCATACCCCACCCGCTCGAGCAGCACCCCGACATCTTCGGCGTGCCGCGCACGCTGGTCGCGCTTCCACTTGAGATAGCCCGCCCGGCCCACCTCGTACCTGGAGCGGGGCAGCTCCCACCGGCGCAGGTGGTGGGCGCGAGCGGCGAGGCGCACGGCGTCGTCGACGCCGGGTGACAGCAACACCACCCACTCGGCGGCGATGCGTCCATGGGCAAGCGCGAGTGGCTGAACCGCCCCGCGCACGAGCACACGGTTCGGGTCATCGCCGTTCGCCCCCGCGATCGCGGCGCCGGCGGCATCCAACAGCGC
>JAYRWH010000079.1:0-39412 GCA_041918155.1 Ilumatobacteraceae bacterium
CGAGTCCACAGCCCACCCATGGCCAAGGCCGCCTGAGGCGGTAGCGGGCGCCGGCTACTTGTTGGACGGGCCCTTGGGGACGTCGCGGTATGGCGTGTCCTTGTCGAACGTACGCTCGCGGGGCATCCCCAACACGCGTTCGCTGATCACGTTGCGCGCCATCTCCGTGGTGCCACCGCCGATGGTGGCGATCTGGCGCATCAGGAAGTCGTCGCCGGTCTCGGCCGTGTAGCCATCGGCATCCTCCCACGCGACACCCGCTGCGCCGGACAGCTCGTAGGTGATCGAGGTCATGCGGGTGGCGACGGCACCGTGGAACAGGCGGCCCACCGCGGCCGACTGATCCGACATCGCGCCGGTCATGATGCCCTTGCCGACGCGACGCTTCAGCGCGCCCTCCACCCTCTCGAGCATCAGCGCTTCACCGATGAGGTCGCGCGCCTGCGGATCATCGAGCCGGCCGGCATCGCGGGCGATGTCAATCGTGGTCGTCGCCACGGTGCCACCCTGCGTGGAGCCTACGGGGATCGTGACGTACGGCGAGTTGTAGAGCATCCGCTCGTGGGTCATCCAGCGGGTGCCGACGGTCCAGCCATCGTCGACCTCCCCCACCCGCCACGCGTCGGGGATGCGCACGTCGGCGAGGAACTCCTGGCAGAAGTCCTTGAACCCGTTGAGCATCTCGATGCGGTGCACCTCCACGCCCTTCATCGTCAGCGGGAGGATGAACACCGTGAGGCCGCGGTGCTTGGGCACGTCCCAGTTGGTGCGCGCCAGGCATAGGCCCCAGTCGCTCCACCACGCGCCGGTGGTCCAGACCTTCGAGCCGTTCAGCACCCATTCCTCGCCGTCGCGCACGGCGGTGGTGAGCGCACCGGCGACATCGGAGCCGCCGCTCGGCTCGGAGAGCAGCTGCATCCACAGCTCCTCACCGCGCAGGATCGCGGGGATGTGGGCCAGCTTCTGCTCCTCAGTGCCGAAATCGAGCAGCACCGCCGCGCACGGCGTCATCGTCGGCGACTGGAAGCGTGCCGGGAACTCGTACCCGCTGAGCTCCTCGTTGAGCACCTGCAGGTGGGCACGGCTGAGGCCGAGGCCGCCGTACTCCTTGGGGAAGCACACGCCGGCCAGCCCTGCGTCCCACAGGGCGCGCTGGATCTCGCGATCGCGGGCGACCTCGGCGAGCTCCTCCTCGTCGCTGTAGCGGTTGCGCAACAGGCCGACGACGGACTTGGGGTCCTCTGGGTGCAAGTTGGCCTGCACGAACGCCCGCACCCGGGCGCGGAACTCCTCGACGGTTTCCATCACGACGCCCTCGCGGCAATCGCGATGTCGGCGACCTGCCGGCGGTGCTCGGCGCTCGTACCGTCGAGCGAGCGGTTCACCACCACCCGGCGCATGAACAGGTGCAGGTCGTGTTCGTAGGTGACGCCGATCCCGCCGTGCAGCTGCACACAGTCCTGCATCAGTTCGGCGCCGACATCGCCGATATAGGCCTTCGCCGCGCTGACCAGTTCTGCCGCGTCGTGTGCGCCGGCGGCCACCGCGGCAGCGGCTTCGTCGGCGATGGCGTGGCTCGCCTCCACCCAGCTCTTCATGTCCGCAAAGCGGTGCTTCAGCGCTTGGTACGACGCCAGTGGGCGACCGAACGAGTAGCGATCGAACGCCCACTCCACGGTCATGTCGAAGGCCCGCTGCATGGCCCCCACCGACTCGGCACAGCCGATGACGACGGCGAGCTGCCGTGCCCACTCGACGTCGGCGGCCGCACCGCCCGGTGATCCCACCGCAGCGGACAACGGCACACGAACCTCGTGGAACTCGACGACACCGAAGCGGCGGGTGAGATCCACCGACTTCAGCGGGCGCACCGACACACCCGGCGTATCGCGGGGCACGAGCACATTGGTGAGCCCCCCGCCCATGCGACCGGTGACGAGGAAGATGTCGGCACTCCCCGCGGTCTCGACCGGCCGCTTGGCGCCGTTCAGCACGAGGTGCTCACCGTCGACACGCACCATCAGCTCGACGGTGCCCAGCCGGTCGTTCGGCACCGGCTCGACCAGGCCCCACGCCGCGGTCGCCGTACCCGCGAGCAGCCCGGCGATGACATCGGCGTGGGCGTCGTTCCGGCTCAACAGCGCGGCGACGACGTTGTTCGGCACGAGCGGGCCTGGCGCGGCGTGCGCCCCGAACTCGTGGGCGACGAGGGTGAGATCGATCAGTCCGTCGCCGCTGATCGAGCCGCCACCGTGGCGCTCATCGACGAGGAAGCTCGTCCAGCCCAACTCGGCGCCGCGACGCCAGTAGTCGACGACGTATCCCGTGGCGTCGTCGCGCAGGCGACGCAGCTCGTTGACCGCGGCGAACTCGTCGAGGAACCGGGCGGTGGTCTCGCGGAAGAACTGTTGGTCTTCACTCGGTTGCAGCAGCATCGGGTGAGAATACCGTTTCCGCTACCGGAGAGGCGATTACAGCGAGTCAGCCAGGCGCGACGCGTTGGTTCAGACCGGCTGCAGCAGGTTCTTCGGCATGAGGAAGCCCTCGGGGCCCATCTCGCCGACGGTGCCGATGCCGCTGTCCTTGTACATCGAGGAGAAGCGGCTGGCACCACGTGCCCCGTTGATGCCGACGCGCCCGGTCTCCATGCGGCGCGCCACATAGTTCGCCCGCTCGAGGTCGGTGCCGAACACTGCGCCGGCGAGGCCGTAGTTCGAGTCGTTGGCAAGTGCCACCGCTTCGTCGTCGGTGTCGAACGGAACGATCATGATGACCGGACCGAAGATCTCCTCCTGGAAGATGCGCATCTGCGGCTTCACATCGACGAACACAGTGGGCTCGACGTAGTAACCCTTGTCGAGCCCCGCCGGGCGGCCGCCGCCGAGCACGCAGCGAGCGCCCTCGTCGAGCGCCGACTTGATGTAGCCCTCGACCTTGTCGCGTGCACCCGCCGTGATGAGCGGGCCGAACATCGTGTCGGCCTCGGTGGGGTCGCCCACCTTGGCGGCGCTCAGCACGCCCGTGAACAACTCGGCGACCTCGTCGAAGCGGCTGCGGTGCACGATGATGCGCGACTGGGCGTAGCAGACCTGGCCGGAGTACGGCAGCACCTCGGCGAAGATCGTCGGCTTGAACACGTCGAGCTCGAAGTCGTCCATCAGCACCGCGGCCGACTTGCCACCGAGCTCCGCGCTGACCCGCTTCAGCTGCTGGCCGCACACCGACGCGATGGCCCGGCCGGCGACGGTGGAGCCGGTGAACGACACCATGTCGACGCCGCGGTTGGCCACGAGCGCGGCACCCGTCTCGCGCCCACCGTTGAGGACGTTGACGACACCCTTGGGTACCCCGGCATCGTGCATGATCTCGGCGAGCATGATGCCGTCGAGGCCCGTCTCCGGCGAGGGCTTCAACACCACGGTGCAGCCGGCGGCGAGGGCCGGGCCGATCTTCGAGGCGATGAGCACCTGCGGCGAGTTCCAGGGCACGATCGCCCCGACGACGCCGATCGGCTCGTTGCGCCACAGCGACCTGCCCGCGGAGGTTTCGCGCACCTCTTCGCGCTGGAAGTTGGCGATCATCGCCGCGGCGCCGCGATAGAGGAAGTGGCCGCCGCTGGCCACATAGCCGGCCCACTGCTGGGTCGCGCCGTTCTCCTTCATCACCAGCGCATCCATCTCGCCGGCGCGACCGGCGATACCGTCGGCGATCTTCACCAGCACCGCGGCACGCTCGGCTGCGGTGGTCTCCCGCCACGCGGGCAGGGCCCGACGCGCGGCCACGACCGCAGCATCGACGTCGGCCTCGGTGGCATCGGCCACCTGCGCGAAGCGCTCTTCGGTGGCCGGGTTGATGAGGCCGATGCGGGCGGACCCGCTCGACGGCACGAATGCGCCATCGATGTACAGGTTCTCGTCGTTGGGCATGCTCAGACCTTCCAGATGAGGGCGCCGCAACCGGTGGCCCAGCCCTCGTAGGGCATCGGTTCGTACGAAGCGACCTCGGCCGGTGCGTCGTCGACGGCACCCATCACACAGATCCAGTTGCGCACCTCGTTGGTGCCGTTGCCGATCGAGTGGATGTCCATGAACGAGTAGCCGGTGAGCTTCGCACTCCGGCCGTTGACGACGTCGTCGAGGAACTCGCGGTCCCACGCCTCGTTGACCTCGCCGGCGTCGATCGTGCCCACCTTGTGGGAGAGGCCGCCGGTGGCCAGCAGTGCCACCCGCACATCTGGCATGGCGGCGATGGCCGAGGCGAGGAACTTGCCGAACTGGTACACACGGCGCGGCGTGGGCACCGGCGGCCACAGATTGTTCATCATCACCGGCACGACGGGGGTCTTCATGCCCTCGTTGACGAAGTGCATCGGCACCATCGTGCCGTGGTCGAGGTTGAGCTCCTCGGAGAACGCCACGTCGAAGCCCGCCTCGATCGCTGCCGCTGTGAGGTTCTTGCCAAATGCCCGGTCGCCCGGCACCGTGCCCTGCGGGATGCGCAGGAACGGCTCGACCGGCCCGTAGTAGCCAGTGGCGGTGCCGATGCAGATCGCCGGGATGTTGTTGAGGTAGAAGTTGACGAAGTGCTCGTTGGTGACCGTGAGGATCACGTCGGGCTTCGCTGCGGCGAAGTTGGCCGCGATGGCTCGCATTCCCGCGTAATAGCGCTCACGTGCGTCTTCCGGCGCAGTGTCAGGAAAGCCGGTGATGCCCGGCGAGTGGCTCGCAGCAGCAGCGGCGACGATGGTTCCCATGGTGAAGTCCCTTTCCCCTCAGTACTCGACCGGCACGGCGCCCTCGAGCGCGGCCCGGTAGTCGGCGGTGCTGATCCGTCCCCACAGGGCCATGTAGCCCATGCGCGTGAGCAGCGGGTGCACGTTCATCTCGTAGATGGCTCGCAGGTCCTTACCGCGAACGGCATCCGCCTCCTTGTCCGACAGGCCGTACTCGGCGATCACCGCCTCGGCATCGGCGGCCAGTCGCTCGCCCAGCTTCAGCTGCGGCTTACTATTTGCATCGAACAACAACTTTCCGAGCCGATAGCCGTCCATGTACGTACCCCCAGTGTGTGTGCTCAGTATGAGATGGCGTCAGTGGTTGACGAGTTGGCGCAGTTCGGTGACGAAGCGATCCGTCGGTGTACCCGTGGGATACACCGCGGTCACCCCCAGGTCGAGCAGCGGTTGCACGTCCTCTTCAGGAATCGTGCCGCCGACGACGACCTTCACCTCATCGGCACCGGCAGCCTTCAGCGCTTCGAGCGTCTTGCGCACCAACCCCAGGTGAGAACCCGACAACAGCGACAGCCCGACGATGTCAACATCTTCCTGCACCGCGATCGAGGCGATCGCCGCAGGCGTGGACCGGATTCCGGTGTAGATGACCTCGAAGCCGGCGTCGCGCAGCACGCGGGCGACGAGCTTGGCGCCGCGGTCGTGACCGTCGAGCCCGGGCTTGCCGACGAGGACGCGGATCGGGCCTGCACCATCGGAACCCGGCATCAGAACTGCACCGACTGTGTGTGCTCGCCCCATACGTCGCGCAGGGCGTCGGAGATCTCGCCGACCGTGCAGTACTGCTCGACGCAGCCGATGATGTAGGGCATCAGGTTGTCGGTTCCCTTCGCGGCGGTGCCGAGGTCGCGCAGCGCCTGCGCAACACCGGCCGCGTGGCGGGTGCGCTTCACGTCGGCCAGGCGAGCCAGTTGAGCGGACAGAGTGATCTCGTCGCGGGCCGAGGCGACGTACTTCGAGGCCCCCTCCTCGCCCTTGTAGCAGTTGACACCGACGATCGGGCGGTCGCCCGACTCGATCGCCTTCTGCACCTTCAACGCCTCCTCGGCGATGAGGCCTTGCACATACCCGTCCTCGATACAGCGCACCATGCCGCCACGCCCTTCGAGATCGGCCATGATCTCGCTGACTGCGGCCTCCATCGCATCGGTGAGCGCCTCGACGTAGTACGAGCCGCCGAGCGGATCGGCCACGGCGGTGACGCCGGTTTCATGGGCGAGGATCTGCTGGGTGCGCAGGGCCAGCGTGGTGCTCTCCTGGGTCGGCAGCGCGAACGGTTCGTCCCACGCGGCGGTGAACATGCTCTGGATGCCGCCGAGCACCGAGGCCATCGCCTGATAGGCCACCCGCACGACATTGTTCTGCGGCTGCTCGGCCTGCAGCGTCCAGCCACCACACACCACCCCGGTGCGGAAGTGCAGCGACTTCTCCTGCTTCGCGCCGTAGCGCTGCTGGACGATCTCGGCCCACTTGCGCCGGCCGGCGCGGTACTTCGCGACCTCTTCGAAGAAGTCGTTGTGCGTGTAGAAGAAGAACGAGATCTGCGGGGCGAACTCGTCGATCGTCATCCGGCCGCGCTCGACGACGAGATCGCAGTACGTGATCGCGTCCTGCAGCACGAACGCCATCTCCTGCGCGGCGGTGGCGCCGGCATCGCGGAAGTGGGCGCCGGCCACCGAGATCGCGTTGAACTTCGGCACCTCCTGCGCGCAGAACTCGATCGTGTCGGCGATGAGGCGCAACGACGGCTCGGGCGGCCAGATCCAGGTGCCGCGAGCGACATACTCCTTGAGGATGTCGTTCTGGATGGTCCCGCGCAGCTTGGCGCGGGGCACGCCCTGCTTGTCGCCGACGGCGACATAGAGCGCGAGCATCAGCGCGGCGCTGCCGTTGACCGTCCACGACGTGGAAACGCTGTCGAGGGGGATGCCACCGAACAGGATCTCGGCGTCGGCCAAGGTGTCGAGCGGAACACCGACGCGGCCGACTTCTTCTTCCACGTCAGGGTGGTCGCTGTCGTAGCCGATCTGGGTGGGCAAATCGGCCGCGACCGACAGCCCCGTGCCGCCCTCGGCGAGGAGCATCTTGTACCGGGCGTTCGACCACTCGGCGCTGCCGAAGCCGGCGTACTGGCGGAAGGTCCACAGCCGATCGCGGTAGCCGCCCGGGTGGTTGCCACGTGTGAAGGGGAACTTGCCGGGGTCGCCGATGCGGTCGTCGTAGCCGCCGACATCGCCCGGGGCGAAGAACGGCTGGTCAGGGACCCCGGGAATCGTCACGTCAATGCTCCTGCCGACACGTGGATACCATATATTTCCGCTTCGTGGAACACAAACCTGGCACACGCCTCGAGTTCGAGGGCGGCTTGGCCGTCCTCACCATCGATCGGCCCCACGTCCGCAACGCGATCAATGTCGCCACGATGCACGAGCTCGACGGACGCCTCGACGAGATCGCCGCCTCGGATTGCCATGTCCTGGTGGTCACCGGCGCCGGCGACAGCGCGTTCGTGTCGGGCGGCGACCTGAAGGAGCTGGCCCGCATTCGCAGCTTCGGCGAAGCCCAGGAGATGGCGCTGACGATGCGCCGCGTGCTCGACCGCATCGCCTCCTTGCCGATCCCCACGATCGCGGCGATGAACGGCGACGCGTACGGCGGCGGCGCCGAGTTCTCCGTGTCGTGCGACATCCGCATCGCCCCCGACGACCTGAAGATGGCGTTCAACCAGGTGCGCCTCGGGATCATGCCGGCGTGGGGCGGCATCGAACGCCTCACCGACATCGTCGGCCCGTCCAAGGCGCTGTACCTGATGACCACCGGCGAGGTCATCACCGCCGAGCACGCCCAGGCCTGGGGTCTGCTCGAGCGCGTCGTGCCCCGCGCCGAGTTCGAATTGGTATGGCGCAGCGTCGCTCGCACGATGGCCGAAGCGCCCCGCGGCGCGCTCATCGGCATCAAACACGTGCTGCGCTCGCACCGCCCCGCCGCGCACCCAGCACTGGCCGAGGAAGCCACCGCCGCGTTCGCGCACACCTGGATCTCCGACGACCACTGGCGGATGGTGGAGGAGATGGACGCGAAGCGCAAGGCCGCCAAGAAGTAGCGCTTCAGCGGCCCAGTTCGGCCAGTATCTCGGCGTTGTGCTCGCCCGGCAGGGGGCACGGGCGGCTCGGACCGGGTGCCATCATCGGCAGCGGGCCGCGGACGTGCTCGTAGCTCCCGTACACCGGGTGCTCCTTGGTGGCCAACAGATGGCGGGCCGCGACCTGCGGTTCGGCGAGGGCGGCGCCGAGGTCGTTCACCGGGCCGATCGCCACACCGGCGGCATCCATGCGCTCCACCCACACCGCGGTGGGCTGGGTGAGCAGTTCGTCCTGGATGATGCCCAACACCCGGTCGCGCTGCTCGCGCCGGCCGCCGGTAGTGGCCAGCGCCGGATCGGCCAAGGCGGCAAGACCCATCACCTCGACGAAGCGCTTCCACATGCCGTCGTTGCCGACGAAGACCGCAACCCACCCGTCGGCGGTGCGGAAGTTCTGCGCGGGTACGAGCGACGGGTGCGACGAGTACGGCATGCGCTCCACCGTCGCCCCCGCATTGCGCTGCCACGACGCGAGGTAGGTGAGCATCGAGACCTGCACGTCGAACAGCGAGGCGTCGACATGGGTGCCCTCGCCGGTGGTGCCCCGCTTGACGAGCGCCGCACACACACCGAACGCCGCGGCGAGACCGCCGCTGTGGTCGACGTAGGAGATACCGGCCTTCGACGGTGGGCCGTCGGGTTCGCCGCCCATGCTCATGACACCGGTGAGCGCCTGGATCGTGTAGTCGTAACCCGCACGGTCGGCGTCGGGCCCGGTGAGGCCGAAGCCGGTGATCGAGCAGGTGACGAGCGACGGCTTGGCCGCACGCATCACCTCGTAGCCGAGGCCGAGCTTGCGCAGCACGTTGGGCCGGTAGTTGTCGAGCACGACATCAGCGCTGCGCACGAGCGCCAACACGGTCTCGCGACCCTCGTCGGAGGACAGATCGAGGGCGACCGACCGCTTGCCGCTGTTCAACGACGCGAAATACAGGGACTGGTCGCCCTGGAAGTACGGACCCATCGAGCGCGCCTCGTCGAGGTGACGCGGATCCTCGATCTTGATCACATCGGCGCCGAGGTCGGCGAGCACCATCCCTGCGTACGGCCCGGCGAGGAAGTGGCAGAACTCGAGCACGCGCACACCGGCGAGCGGACCTGACGTGGCGCTACTGGGTTCGGTGAGCGGGGAATCGTCCATGCGTAGAATGTTCGACGTCAAAGTGTTTCGGAGCGGGCGGCGAACCCGCCCACTATTTCACAGGGATTGCTCGTGACACCATTGTGGATCCCATCGCCCGAGCGAGTGGCGACGACGTTGATGGATCGGTTCCGTCGCCGCGTCGCCGCGGAGCACCCGGAAGTCGTCGACACGATCGCCCTGCACGAGTGGTCGGTGCGCGACCCGGGCGGGTTCTGGCAGCACGTGTGGCACGACTGTGGCGTGGTCGGCGACCCCGGCCCCATTGTGTTCCAGCCCGGTGCCGGCGGCGACGTGCGCACCGGGCGCTTCTTCCCCGAGGCGCAGTTGTCGTACGCGGAGAACGTCCTCGCCGAGCGCGCCGGGGCCAACGCGGAGGCGATCATCGCCGTCACCGAGAACGGCGACCGACGGGTCACCACGTGGGTGGAACTCCGCGCGGCGGTGGCGGCGATGGCGGCGGCCCTGACGGCGGACGGAGTGCAGCCCGGCGACCGCGTGGCCGCCTACATGCCGCATGTCACCGAGACGCTCATCGCCTTCCTGGCGGCCAACGCGATCGGCGCCACGTTCACGTCCACCTCCAGCGACTTCGGCACTGCCGGCGTGGTCGATCGCTTCGGTCAGACCGAACCGACCGTGCTCGTCGCTGCCGACGGCTACCGCTACAGCGGCAAGTCGTTCGACTGTCTCGGCCGCATCGCCGAGATCAGCGCCGAGCTACCGACCCTGCGCCGCACCGTCGTCGTCGGCGTGCTGTCGGCCGAGCCGGATGTCGCCGCGATCGCCAACGGAGTTCGTTGGACCGACTACCTCGCGCCCCACCGTGGCGCGCCGCTCACATTCCGCCGGGTGCCCGGCGATCACCCCGTCTACATCCTCTACTCCAGTGGCACCACCGGGAAGCCGAAGTGCATCACCCACCGCGCGCTCGGCGTGCTGCTGATGCACCTCAAGGAACACCAGCTGCACTGCGACATCCGGCCCGGCGACCGCGTCCTGTACTTCACCACCTGTGGCTGGGTGATGTGGAACTGGCTGGCGAGCGGACCAGCGAGCGGCGCGACGATCGTGCTGTTCGACGGCAATCCGTTCCACCCCGAGGCGTCGATCCTGTTCGACATCGCCGAGAGCGAACGGCTCACCCTGCTCGGCGTGTCGGCGAAGTACATCGACTCGGTCGGCAAGGCCGGGCTGCGGCCGCGCGACACCCACGACCTGTCCGCGCTGCGCACCGTGTGCAGCACGGGATCGCCGCTCAGCGACGACGGCTTCCACTGGATCTACGATGCAGTGAAGCCCGACGTGCACCTCGCGTCGATCAGCGGCGGCACCGACCTCGCCGGCTGCTTCGTCGGCGGCGACCCCACCCGCCCGGTGTACATGGGCGAGATCCAAGGCCCCGCGCTGGCGATGGCGGTCGAGGTGTACGACATCGACGGCAATCGCGTCACCGCGCCCGGCGTGAAGGGCGAACTCGTGTGCACGCTCCCGTTCCCGAGCATGCCCGTCAGCTTCTGGGGCGATAGCGACGGCTCGAAGTACTCCGCGGCCTACTTCGAGCGCTTCCCGGGCATCTGGGCCCATGGCGACTTCGCCTCGTGGACCGAGCAGGGCGGGATGGTGATCCACGGCCGCAGCGATGCCACGCTCAATGCCGGCGGTGTCCGCATCGGCACCGCCGAGGTGTACGCGCAGGTCGAGCGTGTGCCCGGCGTGATCGAGGCCGTCGCCATCGGCCAGGAGTGGGACGGCGACACGCGCATCGTGTTGTTCGTGCGTCTCGCCGACGGGCTGGCGCTCACCGACGAACTGCAGGCCGAGATCAAGCGTGTGCTGCGCGTCAACGCGTCACCGCGCCACGTACCCGCGCGGATCGTGCAGGTCTCGGACATCCCGCGCACACGCAGCAACAAGATCAGCGAGCTGGCCGTGGCCGACGTGGTGAACGGCCGCGAAGTGCGCAACACCGAGGCGCTGGCCAACCCCGAGGCCCTCGCCGAGTTCCGGGAGCGCCCGGAACTCAGCGTGTAGGCGTCGGGATTCAGCCTCAGAACTTGGGCATGTGCGACGGCGCGTCGTCGAACGGCTTGGGGTCGGTGTAGGGGCGGACCATCTCGTTCATGCCGCCACCCTTGGGGTAGAACTCGCGCTGGGCGAGCACCTCCAGCCCGATGCCATGGCTCAGCTCGTTGAGCACCGCCCGCTTGAGGTTCTGCGTGAACAATCGGCGCGAGTAGTGGTTCGCCATCGGCGAGCGCAGGGCGATGTGGCGGGCCAGTTCGTAGGCGCGCTCGATGAGCTTGTCCTGCGGTAGCACCTCGTTCACCACACCCCACTCGAGCGCCTTTTCGGCATTGATCGCCTGGCCGGTGAGGAGCAGGTAGCGAGCGCGAACCGGGCCGAGGAGCATGTCCCAGATGATGTGCTGGCCGTCGCCGGGCACCACGCCACGGCGGTAGTGCGGGCCGTCCTGGAACCATGCGTTGTCCGAGCAGATGACGATGTCGGACATCAGCGGGATCTCGGTGTGCATGTTCACCGGGCCGTTGACCGCGGCGATGATCGGCACTTCGATCGAGAGCAGGTTCTCGAGGATGTTCATGCCGTACCAGCTGAGCTCGCGCATGAACGGCAGCGGCGGGGCCCAGTCGGGGGGCAGTTCGGTGGGCTTGCCGTCGGTGGCGCCCACCGGCAGGAACGCCCAGTCGGCGTTGAAGTTGGGGCCCGCGCCGGTGAGGATCACGACCCGCACCGAGCGGTCGCCGGCGATGTCGCCGAACACGTCGGACATGCGGTCGTGGGCCTCGGCGTTCCACACCAACGACGCTCCGTCGGTGTGCTGACGGACGAGGAGGATGCCTTCGTCGTTGAGGTCCAGCTCGAAGTTCGCGTACGCGTCCTTGTACTCGGCGAAGTGTGATCTCCTGGGCATCGTGGGCCATCTCCTGGTCGTGTTCGATGAGCGCGCGGCGAACCGCCGAGCCTCACCCCCCTGAATACTTTGATATCGTATTATCGCTACCTGGTCCGGCGCAACGGCCGCACCTTGGTCGCAATCACCCTGTCGGTGGCAGATAAGGTCGTCCGGATGTCGAAGTCGCCCACCGTCCGCCACCAGCAAGTCGCGGAGGACATCCTCGCCAAGGCGGGGACGCTGTTCGACGAACTCGGCTACGGCCGCACCTCGCTGCAGGACATCGCTGACGCAGTCGGTATCGCCCGGCCCTCGCTCTACCACTATTTCCGCAGCAAGGAAGAGATCCTCGCCGTCCTCGTGGAGCGCACCACACTGAGCCGCGAGGTCATCGCCGACGAAGTCGCACGCATGGAAGCGCCGCCCCTGGAGCGGCTGAGCGCGCTCCTGCGCCGGATCGGTCACGCGATCGCGGCCAACCCGATCGGCTTGCGTCTCACCCTCAACAACGCCGGCTCACTGCCCAACGACATCCAACAGCGCAGCATCCGCTCACGGCGGACCGTGTTCGAACTGCTCAGCGAGATCCTCCGCGATGGCATGGACGCCGGCATCCTGCGCCCCATGCCCCCTCGCGACAGTGCAGCGATCATCATCGCCGCGCTCACGGGTCTGCAATACCGAGAGATCGGTGGCGAACGTATCGACCCGGATTCGGCCGCCGACACCCTCGAGCGGATGCTCATCGAGGGTCTCAGCCAGCCCACCGATCGCCGGGCAACGAACGCGACCGACGCGATGAGCCTGTTGCGCGCCGATCTCGACGTGCTCGAGCACCACCTCCACCGCGAATAGGCGGTCGGTCAGGCCGTGGCGAAGTAGGAGGCCTCGATCTGCTCGAGGCGGTTGCGCAGCTCGGAGGCCGGTCCTTCGGTGCTGACGCGGCCACGCTGCAGCACATACACGTAGTCGGCGATCTCGAGCGTCTTGCGCACATGCTGCTCGACGAGCAGCACGCCCACACCCTTGTCCGCCTGTTCGCGCACGACGTTGAGCAGGCGATCGACGACGAGCGGGGCGAGGCCCAACGAGAGCTCGTCGATCAACAACAACGTCGTCTGGCGGGCCAGCGCGCGACCGACTGCGAGCATCTGCTGCTCGCCGCCGGAGAGCAATCCGGCCTTGACATCGAGACGCCACTCGAGCTGGGGAAACACCTCCAGCACGGGTGCCGTATCGACACCCGCGACGCGCAGGTTCTCGCGGGCGGTGAGACCCTTGAAGATGCCACGGCCCTCGGTGATGAACCCGAGGCCGTTCTGCGCTCGCTTATGCAACGGGCTGGTCATCGTCTCGCCGTTGAAACGCACCTCGCCGCCCTGGATGGGCAGCGCACCGCTGAGCCCGAGGAGCGTCGTCGTCTTGCCGGCACCGTTCGGGCCGAGCAACGCGACTACCTGGCCGGCCTCGACGCGCAGCGACAGATCCTCGATCACCGAGACATGGCCGTAGCCCACGCGCAGTCCGTCAACCTCGAGCAACATCAGCAGTTTCACCTTCCTCGTGGGCTGCCGGGCCCCGCCCCGAGGGGCAGGACCCGGCAAGCACGCTTACTTCCTTCGCTTACTGACCGAAATCAGCCGAACGCTTCGGCGATGTCGATCGGCTCGGGCTGGACGAGGACGGCTTCGCCGTCCTTCACCGTCACGAGGTACACCAGGGTGTTGGACACCCGGGTGAAGCCTGGGGGGCCTTCGTTCGACGGCACCCACGGCTGGGCCAGGCCGACATCGATGCCGGTGCTGGTGTCGAGCGCTTCCCGCACGCTCGCCGCGGTGACCTCGGGGAGGTCCTTCACGGCCTGCCACCACGCCAGGGTGGAGAACCATGCGCGATAGGCGTAGGCCGTGATCTTGTTCGGGGCAGACAGCTCACGGATGTGGTCGTCGGCACCGTTCTCCGCGTATGCGTTGAACCCGTCAACGGCTTCCTGCATGGCCGGGATGTCACCAGCGGCGCCAGTGGGCGGCACGCACGACACGAGGAAGGCATCCTCGAGCGGGCCACCGGCCTGGCCGTACTGCTGGTACTGCTCTTGGTTGAACTGGCCGTACGAGACGCCCATGTGGAAGTTCTGACCCAGCTGTTCAGCGGACTGCAGCACGAGGGCGCTCATGAACGGGGCGATGATCGCCAGGTTCACGTCGGCGCCGCCGTCGAGCGTGGCCTGCACCTGCGGCAGGTAGTCAGCTGCTGCGAGCGGCACGGCCGTGCTGCCCAGGACGGTGAGGCCGTAGTGGTCGGCCGCCATCTGCACGATCTCCATGTTGTGCGCAGCCTGGCTGCTCTCACCGTAGAAGTTCCAGATGGTCTTCTTGCCGACCGTGGCCGCATGCGCGACCATCGCCGCGTAGTCGAGCGGCGTCGGCTGACAGAACATGTAGACATCCGGGTTCGTGAGCGAGGCTTCGCTGTTGACGAAGGGATCGATCTGCGCGATGCCCGCAGCGGCGAGGGTGTCGGTGTTGACCGCCTCGGCGGCGTAGTTGGCATCGGTGAGCGTGGCAACCACACCGGCATCGACGAGGCTCTGCACGCAGGCTTCACCCTCGTTGGCGTCGGCCGCGCCGCAGTAGATCCACTCGACGTACTTGCCGCCGACGCCACCGTGGCAGTTGATGTAGTCGATGGCCGCTGCCAGACCTGGCAGGCGGATGTCGAGGCTGATCAGCTCGTTCGTCCAGATCGTGGTACCGACCTTGACATTGTCGTCACCGGACTCGAGGCACTCCATCGGCGCCATCGTGGTCTCCACCGGCGCGGTCGTCGCCGCGCTGTCGGTCGAACCGGTGGTGGTCTCCACCGGCGCGGTCGTGGCCGTGCTCTTCTCGTCGTCGCCGCAGGCCACTGCGAACATCGACAACGCGATGACCGCAGCCGCTAGGCGGCGGGTACTTCTTGACTTCGACATGTGTGATTGCTCCTTGTTCATTGTTGTGCTCCCCCTTCGAACGAAGGGCCCCCCGGTGACGAGGCGGTCGTACTCGGCTCGATCTCCCCATCCGAGACGGTTGCTTCATCACCCAGGTATGCGGCCCGGACGCGAGCGTCACGGGCGATCTCGTCGGGCCGGCCCTCGGCGATCACCTGGCCGGTCTCCAGGGCCACGATGCGGTCACAGACCGCCATGACCAGACTCATGTCGTGCTCCACCAGCAGCACACCGATGCCCCACTCCTCGGCGAGGCGGCGGATCAGGTGGCGCAGCTCGCCGGTCTCGGCGTCGCTGAGGCCCGCCGCGGGCTCGTCGAGCATCAGGATCGACGGGGTCCCGGCGAGAGCGCGGGCGATGCTCACCAGACGGCGCTGGCCGTAGGGCAGGTCGCCCGCGGGCGTGTCGAGCACTGCGTCGAGATCGAGGTCCTTGATCGCGCGCAGCGCCGTGGGCGGCAGCTGCTCCTTGCGTGGCCAGAAGAGATCGGTGAAGTAGGGCCGAATGCCCAGGTCGTCGGCACCGGCGAGCAGGTTGTCGCGTACCGTCAGATCGTCGAACAGCTCGAGCGACTGGAACGTGCGGCTGAGGCCGAGCCGCTTGCGACGAGCGGGCGGCACCCAGGTGATGTCCTGCCCGTTGAACCGCACCTGGCCTTGGGTGGTGCGCACGAAACCGGTGACCGCGTCGATGAACGTGGTCTTGCCCGCGCCATTCGGGCCGATCAGGCCCACGACCTCGCCGGGGTGCACCTCCAGGCTGGCCTCGCTGACGGCATAGATGCTGCCGAGGCGCACCGAGACGTTGGAGACGCTGAGCACGGCCGGGGCGACCCTCACCGGGGCAACTTCGTCGGGCACCGCCTCGGCCGCGGCGGCACGCTTGGCGGCCTGTTTGCGGGCGCTGCGATCGATCGCATCGGACGCGTGCGACGCCATACCGTCGGGAACCAGGATCACCTGGACGAGAAGGATCAGGCCACCGACGAGCACGATCCAGTTGTCGTCGAAGTCGAGCCGCGTGCTGATCAGCGCGCCGATACCGCCGACAGCGAGCGTCATCCCCATGACCGGGCCGAGCACATAGGCAATGCCGCCGATCACTGCGAGCACCACGACATTGATCGAGCCGAACGGGCTGAATGCCCCCTCGAAGCTCAGGGTGCGATCCTTGAACGCGAGCAGGATGCCACCGAGGCCGGCGATCGTCGAGGCCAACGCGAACGCGTACAACTTGGCGCCGAAGATGCCGACGCCCAGCGACGCCGCCGCGCGCTCGTTGGTGCGGATGGCAATGAGGCGTCGCCCGGCGCGGCCGCGGCGCACGTTGAGCACCACCACGGTGACGAGCACCAGCCAGAACAGGGTGAAGACCGCGTAGCGCTCGGGATGGTTCGCGCGATCGACCTCAATGCCGAAGAAGCTGACCTCCCCGACACGGATGCCGTTCATGACGCCGCCGGTGTACTTGCCGTTGGAGAACACCATCGCCTGCACCGCGAGGCCGAGACCGAGCGTCGTGACGGCCAAGTTGATGCCGCGGGTGCGCAGCGCGGGAAGCGCGAACACCATTCCGATGACAAGCCCTGCCAGCACACCGATGACGAGCGCCAATTCGAACGGCAATCCGTGGTCTTGGATCATCTTGCCCGCCACCAGCGCGCTGAGTCCGGCGAGCGCCATCTGCACGAGCGAGATCTGGCCGGCGAAGCCGGTGAGCACCACCACTGAGAGCAGGATGATCGCGAACACGTACGAGGTGAAGAAGGCCCGGTTCCACTCGGTGTTGAACCAGGTGAACGACAGCACCGTGAGCACAACGGGCACGATGACGATCCACGCCGGCAGCCGACCCGAGCCCAGCTTGGGCAGGCGTTCGAGCACATGGCTGCGCAACGGCAGCGCCCGCCCGCGAACGGTGAGCACGATGATGATGATGATGAACGGCAGCGCCTCGCCCAGCCCGGTGGTGTTGAGCAGATAGGTCTGCTTGCTCTGGAACATCACCATCAGGCTTTGCGCCATACCGATCATCAGACCGCTGATCAGTGCCACCCAGAAGTTGGAGAACCCGGCCAACAGCGCGGCAGCGAGCGCGGCGATCACCAACAGGGTGGCCCTGTTCATCTCCAGGCCGGTGATCGAGGCGAAGAACACGCCGGCGGCCCCGGCCAACGCACCACCGGCCGCCCAGTTGACCGTTGCCAGCAGGTCGGGCGACCAACCCAGCGCGCTCGCGGCGCGCTCGTCTTCCGCCGCGGCGACGACGGCCAGACCGAAGCGGGTGAAGCGGAACACGATCCAGAGCACCACCGTGACGAACACTGCGATGGAGGTCAGCCAGATGCGATCGGACTGGACGGCGATGTCGCCCCAGTGCCAGGTGTCGGTCGGCAACACTGCCTGATCGGGGGTGAGGAGGATGACCGACCCACCCCACTTGAGCTTGGCGGCCCCAGTGAGGATCGTCAACAGGGCCAACGTCGCGATCACGCGCACCAGCGGCGACGACTTGCCGAGCGGCTTCATGATCAGCAGGTGCACCAGTGCACCCATCACCGCCACCGCGATCACAGCGACCAGGAACGCCGGCAGGAAGGCCCACTGCTCACTGCGGTCTTCGGCGTAGCGCAACTCGACGAAGAGGTAGCCGCCCACCATCGCCATGGCGCCATGAGCGAAGTTCACGGTGCCCGAGCCGCGATAGACCAGGACGATACCCTGGGCGAGCATCGCGTAGACGCCACCGGCCCCCAGACCCAGAAGGGCGAACTGGATCAGTCCGTTCAGGGTGATGTCCAGAGTGCTTCCTCCCACTTGAGCCCCGCCCGGCGGGTGACGTGCCGATCGATGTGCGACATCCGGTCGCGCTGCGGCGCGCCGCTGGACGGCACGTACGAACCGAGCCGCAGCAGTCCCACATCGCCCCCTTTGGCCAGCGTGCAGCGATTCCCCAGGACCGCAGCGCGAAGTTTGGACATCATAGCCAATGACTTGACGGTCATGTCAACGGCGCTCAGCTCGGTACCCGGCCGCCGTTGACGCCGAAGGTCTGGCCCGTGATGTAGCCCGCCTCGTTCGACGCCAGGAAGGCACACGCAGCGGCAAGATCCTCGGGTTGACCGACGCGACGCACCGGCGTCTGCGCGATCTGGCTTTCCAGGCCGGCCGAGCCGAGCTTGCCGTCCTCCAACGACTTGTGGAGCATGGGGGTCTCGATGAAACCCGGCGGCACGTTGTTGACGGTGATGCCGTACTCGCCGAGTTCGAGCGCCAGCGAGCGGGTAAGGGTGATCATCGCCCCCTTCGACGCCGAGTACGCCGTCATGTTCTTCGAGCCGCGCTGAGCACTCGACGACGACACATTGACGATGCGCCCCCACCGGGCGGCGATCATGTCGCCCACGGTCAGCTGGGTGCAGTGGAAGGTACCCGTCAGGTTGACCTCCATGACCCGGTTCCAGCCTTCGGGCGTGATCTCGGTGAACGGGCCGAACTGCTCGATGCCGGCATTGTTGACGAGGATCCCGATCGGTCCCAGCTCGCCACGGACACGAGCGACGGCGGCGGCCACCTGATCGCGGTCGGCCACGTCGACCACGCAGCAGATGACGCGGGCGCCGGTCTCGGCAGCGATCTTCTCGGCGGCGGCGGCCCCGACCTCGGCGTTGAGATCGAAGATGGCGACATCGTTGCCGTCCTCGGCCAGACGATGGGCGATGGCGTAGCCGATGCCCATTGCCGCGCCGGTCACGACGGCGACATGCCCGCCCCGATACTTGTGCTCCGTCGTGCTCATCAACTGGCCCCCTCGAGATTCCGGACGATGTCGTGTGGCTGCCGCCGACGATCCACGACTTCAACGGAAGTGTCGAAAATTATTACATGACAGTCGGATGTGATGTCAAGCGCCCTTTATCACGACAGCGCCTGCCAGCGGCGACCCGTCGGCGACTCGAGCAGTCGCCCGAAGCGCAGGGCCGGGAAGTGCGCCGCCCCGATCACGGTGTCGGTGCCCTCGAGTTCGCGGAGCAACCGCACGCGGGTCTGCATGGCCAGCACCGGGTCGACATCGGCCACCGTTTCCCACTCCTCGTCGACGAGTTCCACCGGGCAGTGGACGACATCACCGAGCAGCACGGCCCGCGAACCGTCGCCCGACGACAGGACGATCGTGGTGCTGCCAGGGGTATGGCCCGGCGTCTCGATGAGGTCGCAGCCGGCGAACAGGGTGCCGGGACCGTCGAACATCTCGAAGCGATCCACCAACGGTGCGAGCAGCACCCGCGAGGTGGCGTCGGCCAGTTCCTGCTCGACGAAGAACGCCCAATCACGGCGATGGCAGCGGTAGGTGGCGCGCGGGAAGTTGGGCATACCGTCGCGCCCCACCCAGCCGATGTGGTCGGGGTGGAGGTGGGTGAGCACCACGTCGGTGACCGACGACGGCTCGATGCCCGCCACCCGCAAGCTGTCGAGCAGATAGCCCCCAGGGATGAACGCACCCGACGGCGCCCGCCAGCCGTCGGGGCCGACCCCGGCGTCGACGAGCACCACGCGGTCGCCGCTGCACACCAGGTAGCCACCCTGGAACATCTCGACCGCACCGGTGGCGGTGAGCATCCCCGGATGCGCCGCCCACATCGCGGCGGGGGTGTTGGAGTAGAGCGCGCCGGCCGGGGGACGCACGACGGAGTCGAGCACCGGGGTGACCGACAGGGATCCGATCATCGTCGTGCTCGGCAACATCAGCGAATTCTCCCACCCTCGCGTTGACAAAGCAACGCCCCCGTAGAATAATCAACACCCATGACGGTTCTGGCCCACGGCGGCGAGCAACAGGGTGAGCTCGCCGCCAGCTACCGGGCCGCGGGCGAGTGGGGAACGCTCACCATCGCCGGCGCCCTGCGGGCGAGCGCGGACCGTCGCCCCGATGCCCCCGCGCTGGCCGCGCCCGACAGCGCGCTCTCCTATCGTGAGCTCGACGAGCGCTCGGATCGCATGGCGCTCGGTCTCCTGCGCAGCGGCCTCGACCGCGGTGCCGCGGTCATCTTCCAGATGGGTACCGAGATCGAGACGGTGGTTGCGTTCTACGGGGTACTGAAGGCCGGCCTGGTGCCGGTGTGCAGCATCCCCAACCACCGCTTGCACGAGGTGAGCCTCATCGCCGGGGCGACACGGGCCCGCGCTCACATCTTCCAGGCCGACTACCGCAACTACGACCTCACCACGCTGAGCGCCGAGCTGGCCGAACGCTGCCCCGAGGTGGCCACCCGCATCGTCGCCCGCGGTGCGGCCGACGGCGGCACCCTCTCGCTCGACGCGCTGTGCGCGACGGGCGATGCCGCCGAGGCGCGACACGCCGTCGATGCCGTGCAGGCCGCGATCGACCCCGAGTCGATCGCCGTGTTCCAGCTCTCGGGCGGCACCACCGGGGTGCCCAAGATCATCCCCCACACCCACGCAACCTACTTGTCCGCGGCGCGGCGCTGGGCGGGCAACCTGCATTGGAACGAGGAGAGCGTCAACCTCCACTTCCTGCCGGTCATGCATCATGCCGGATTGGGCACGATGCTGCTGCCCACCCATGTGGTCGGCGGCCTCGCCGTGCTGTGCCGACAGATCGAGGCGAAGGCGATCGTCGATCTCATCGAGCGCCACCGGGTGACGTGGATGCACTTCAACCTCGCCGCCTACGAGCCGCTCATCGCCTACGCGGCCGGTCACGAGTGCGACTTCAGCTCGGTCACCCACTTCAGCTGGACGTTCATCCGCCCTGAGATGAGCGCGCAGGCCGAGCATCTGCTCGGAGCGACGGTGGTGGGTGGCTTCGGCATGGGAGAGGGCGTGCACCTCAGCTCGCGGCGCGACGATCCCGACGCGATCCGCCGCTTCACCGTGGGTTCCGAGATCGGCGCGCTCGACGAGGTGAAGGTGCTCCAGCCCGACAGCGAAGCGCCGACGCCCGCCGGCGAGCTCGGGGAGCTGGTGTTCCGTGGGCCGAGCGTGATCCGCGGCTACTACGAGGCGCCTGAGGTGAACCTCACCGCGTTCACCAGCGACGGCTTCCTGCGCAGCGGCGACCTCGGCCGCGCGCTCACCATCGAGGGCCGCCTCGTGTACACCATCGAGGGGCGCCTGAAGGATCAGATCAGCCGTGGCGGCGAGAAGTTCATGGCTGCAGAGCTCGAGGCCCTGCTCGCGCAGCACCCCGACGTCAGCGAGGTGGTCGCGGTCGGTATGCCCGACGCCCGCCTCGGCGAGCGGGTGTGCACCTTCGTCGTGCTCGCCCGCGGCGTCGATGTCGAGCCCGACGAGCTGCAACGTCGTTTTGTTGCCTACCTCGACGCGCTGCAAGTGGCCAAGTTCAAGTGGCCAGAGCGCGTCGAGATCGTCGATGCGATCCCCAAGACCGGAATCGGAAAGCCGCTCAAGCACGTGCTGCGCGAGCGCCTCGTAGTTCAGACAAAGGAGTAGCACATGCCCGCAAAGCTGCAAGGCGGTGTCAAAGGTGTCGACCATGTCGCATATGTGACGTGGAAGCCCGAGGAGACCATCCACTTCTATCGAGACGTGCTCGGCTTCCCGCTCGTGCACTGCATCCTCGCCCCGGGGTGGGGTAATGAGCCGCACCCCGACTTCGCTCACTTCTTCTTCCACATCGGCGCCGACGCGAAGATGGCGTGGTTCTACTACTTCGGACAGGAGCCGTACTCCGACCCGAATGTGTCGAACCTGCTGAAGAAGGCCCGCCACCTGGCCCTGTTGGTCGACACGGCCGAAGAGCTCGAGCACTACCGCAAGCGCCTCGAGGATGCCGGCTACCCGATCCGCCACGGCGTGCCCGTCGCCCATGAGATGATCGAATCGATCTATGTGTACGACCCGAACGGCTACAACCTCGAGTTCTCGCGGGTGCTGCGTCCCATCACCGAGGCCGACTCGGCCGATACCGAGGCCAGCATCGAAGCGCTGATCGCCGTTTCCAAGGAGCCCGAGCCGTCGCTCGCGAAGGTGTGGGCCAAGAAGGGCGAGCTGCTGCTCGCGAAGGAAGGGGTCTGACATGGCCAGCTTGTTCGTCGTCAAGGAGCACGACTTCCTCCCGCTCGCGGACCACGCCACCAGCCCTGGTGGGGTGAACCGCAAGGAGCGCAAGCACTTCGTCGAGGTGCAGTTCGAGGGTGAACTCACGGTGCCGCGCGCCGCCACCGGCATGCGCCACGCGGTGTGGTACAGCAGCGTTGCCGGTGTCGCCGGCGCCCGTGTCGTTCAGTTCGACAAGGAGCAACTGAAGCTCGTCGCGGAGGCCTGAGCGAGTGGCCGACACGCCGAACGGTCAGGGCAAGGGAGAGCGCCTCGGCGCTCGCCCGCGCATGGAAGCCGGTGTAATCCCCGACGGGGTGCGCACCGAACTCACCACGGTGACGACTGCTGACGGGGCGAGCGCGCCGGCCGTCAGCTATCACCTCGAGGGTGCGACCACGACGGTGATGATGATGCATCCGCGCCAGGATCTGTCACGGCACTACCTCATCGCTCTGTTGTTGCGCGCCGGGGTGAACGTGTGGGTGCAGGGCGTGCGCTCGGTCAACAACGACCTCAACCTGCTCCACGAGGAGGCCGTCCTCGACGCGGCCGCGGGCATCGTGCGCATCCGCGATGCCGGCGCCGAACGCGTCGTGCTCGCCGGGCCGTCGGGTGGTTCCACCTTGTTCGCGTTCTATGTGCAGCAGGCCTCGCGCCAGCCGGGTGACCGCCTGCAACGCACGCCTGGCGGCAAACCGGTGGCGCTGCACGAGGCCGACATGCCCGTGCCCGACGGCGTCGCCTTCGTCGCGCCCCATCCGGGCCAGGGCGAGCTGCTGCTCGGGCTCATCGATCCGGCCGTGGCCGACGAGGCCAACCCGCTCACCACGATCGCCGAGCTCGACCTCTACTCCGCGGCGAACGGGTTCCACACACCGCCCGAGTCGTCGAGTTACTCCCCTGACTTCCTCGCTGCCTACCGCGCCGCGCAATACGAGCGGGTGGCGCGCATCGACGCCCGCGCCCGAGAGATCGTCGCCGCGCGCAGGGCGGCCAAGCAGCGCTTCGAGACCTCGAAGGATTCGGCCGATCGGCGGGCGAGCCTGATGACCCAGGTGATCACGGTCCAGCGCACCGACGCCGACCCGCGCTGTGTCGATCTCAGCCTGGATCCCTCCGAGCGGCCGTACGGCTCGATCCACGGTCGGCGCCCCGACCTCATCAACTTCGGAATCACCGGTTTCGGCCGGCTCTCCACCGCCGATGCGTGGTTGTCCACGTGGTCGGGCATCAGTTCGCAGGCCAACTTCACGGCCTGCGCCCCGGAGGTGAAGATCCCCTCCTTGTTCGTCGAGTACACCGGCGACCAGGCAACGTTCCCCTCCGTGTCCCGCGAGATGTTCGCCGCGCTCGGCTCGGCGGACAAGACCCACGACAGCGTCCCCGGCACCCACTTCGGCGGGCCGATCACCGACGGCGCACGGCCGGGCGGCGAGTTCGCCGGCGACGTCGTGACCAAGTGGTTGGCGGAGCGCTTCCCCACCATGCCCCCGAAGCCCTGATCCAAAGGAGTACCCAGAGATGGTTGCCAAGCGCGTCGGCCTCATCGTCCCCAGCTCGAACACGACGATGGAGACCGAACTGCCCGAGATGTTCCGCCGCCATACCGCGGTGCGACCGGACAACACGTTCACGTTCCACTCCAGCCGGATGCGCATGCAGCACGTCACGGCCGAGGCCCTGTTGGCGATGGACCGCGACTCGGATCGCTGCGCCGTGGAGCTCAACGACGCCCAGGTCGATGTGATGGCCTATGCCTGCCTGGTGGCGATCATGTCGCAGGGACCGGGCACACACAAGGTGGCCGAGGAGCGGCTCACGAACACGGTGCGCAGCGAGGGTGGCTCGGCACCGGTTGTGTCGAGTGCGGGCGCGCTCGTGCGCAGCCTGCACCTGATCGGCGCGAAGCGGGTCTCGATCATCACGCCGTACATGAAGCCACTCACCGCAGCAGTGGTGAACTACCTCGAGGACGAGGGCATCTCCGTGAAGGACTCGATCAGCCTGGAAGTCTCCGACAACTGCTCGGTCGGCCGACTCGACCCGGTGAACCTGCCCGCGCACGCGGCCAGCCTCGACCTCAGCGGCTGCGACGCGCTCGTGCTGTCGGCATGTGTACAGATGCCGTCACTGCCGGCGGTCGCGCACGTGCAGGCCACGCTCGACATCCCCGTGCTGTCGGCCGCAGTCGCCACCACGTTCGAGGTGCTCGCCGCGCTCGGACTCGAGACGTATGTACCCGACGCCGGTTACCTGCTGAGCGGCGTCGTCAAGGTCTGAACCGGCTACTCGGTCTTCGCCGCGATCTGCTTGAGGCCCACATGGCCCCAGGGGTCGCCGCTGGTGGCCTCGTGGTCGCGCCAGTCGTCGCCGCACAACACGCCGTCGTAGCCGACCTCCACCTCGAGCCCGCCCGGACCGCGCACGTAGAAGGACACCATGCGGTCGTTCACGTGCCGCCCGAGCGACGACGTGATGTCGAGGCCGGCGTTGGTGGCGCGGTCGAGCGCGGCACCCACATGGTCGATCGAGGGCATCTCCACCATCAGGTGGTGCACCGCTTCGAACGGCGCCACGTGGATGAGGCCCAGCGTGTGGTGACGCGGCGTGCAACGCAGGAAGTGGAGCGACTGCCCCGGGCCGGCGGTGAAGAAGTCGGAGCGCTGGAAGCCGAGCACCTCGCGGTAGAACGCGAGGTTGGCCTCCATGTCGGCGACGAACAGCAACACATGGCCGAGGCCGAGCTCGCCGGTGAGGTACTCGGCACCGTTGGGTGATGCCCAGTGGCGGTCGACGACGGGGCTGTGGAACAACTCGACGCGACGACCGCCCGGGTCGGTGCACCACGCGAGTCCCTGCACGCCGCGGGCGGCGCACTCCTCGGGCGTGCCGGCGGTGATCGTGGTGCCGGTGGCAGCCACCTCGCCGACGGCCGCGGCGAGCGCGGCGGCGTCAGCCAACTGGAACCCGAGGTAGGCGACACCGGGACGCTCGCCTTCGTGGATGGCGATGCGCCACTGGTGATCGTCCATCTTCACGTAGACCGAGCCGTCGGGAGCCACGCCGCTGCCGCCGCTGGCCGGGCCGGCCCCGGGGATCAGCGGGTTCGCGAACGGCTCACCCGGCAGCGCGCGAGCGGGCATCATGCCCAACACGTCGGTGGCGAAGGCCAACCATGCGCCGGGGTGGGGGAGGGTGAACCCGGCATACCCCAATCCGTACAACTTCATCTGGCTTCCTCCTGAGGGTCGGAACGGTTAGATCGGGAACGGCAGGTTGGCCATTCCCAGTCGCGATTGGTCGATGGTGATCTCACGCGCCGCCAGGCGCAGTGTGCCGGTGCTGTCGCGCACGAGCAGATCGCGGCGGTCGGCGGACAGGATCTCATAGGTGTCGCGGTCACTGCGCGAGCGCAGCAGCAGCAGATAGCTCCCGACGACGAGCCCGTCGTCGGCGCGTCGGACCCGGATGTTGGACACGAACCGGCGGACACGGGAGGCGGGGTTCTCCGACCACACGCTGTCGCTCTCCAGCAACCGCTTCACGCGCAGCGTCAGCGAGGCTCGGTCCTCCTTCAGTAGGAACGATCGCGCCGGTGCGACATCCCGATTCACCCGATTGCGCGTCGTGCGCACCGGCATCGAGTACTCGACCTCTGTCGCCATGAACTCCAACCAGGCCGCGTAGTCGCCGGTGTCGGCGACCTCGGCCTCGCCGATCAGGAACAGCAGCGCGTCGACGTGGTCCGAATCGCTCGACGGCAGCAGCGGCGCGTTGTTCACCATGCTCGCCCCTCCAGGAAGTCGAAGTAGCGCTCGTAGAACAGCCACTGCTGCTCGTCGCTCGAGATGCCGCGGCCGGCGTAGTCCAGCCGGCCGTGGTGCTCGGCCGGCTGGCCCAGCACCTGGTAGTTGTCGAGCGTGCGGCGGCCGATGGCGCCCCGAACACCCCGCTGCACGCTGGCCCACACCTCGACGTCGTCGGCCTCGAACATGCCCCCCACGCCGAAGGCCTGCACCGAGCTGCGATGCACGGACTCCTTGAACTCGAGCGTTGCGTCGCGTTCGACCATCGTGAACGAGAGCATCTCGGTGCGGTGCGGTGAGAGCGGCACGAAGAAGCGCAACGACACCACCTGGCCGAGCGGGCTCGCGGGGCCGGCGCCGACGAAGATCGCCGACGCCGTGGGGAAGATGCCGGCGATCGACGGCGGCGTCTTGGCCATCAACGCCATCTGCTCGGGGCTGAGATTGCGCTGCACCTGGTCGACGAGTTCGGGCGGCATCCCCGTGGGAGTCATCCGGGCCAGCACCTCGGCCGGCTCACCGGTCAGGCCGAGGCGTTCGAAGTCGAAGCACAGCAGCGCGTGGCCGTTGTGGCTGACCTCGAACTGCCGGAGCGTGGTGTCCGTGTGCGACAACACGCCGATGTCGGCGAACGACTGGTGCACGGTGAGCACGTGGTAGGCGTCGCCGAAGAACCCCTCGGTGAGCACCTTCCAGTTGCAGTCGATCACGAAACGCTGCGGTGCGCCGGCAACCTCGAGCCCGTTGTCCGTGCGGCACAACATCGCCTCGAGGTACCACTGGAAGTCGCCGAGGTACTCCTTCAGCGAAGGGGCGTCGTCGTCCCAGGTGGCGAACACGAGGCCGACCGCGGTCTCCACCCGCGCCTGGCGCAACCCGAGGTTGGGCTTGTCGAGGGTGCCGGCGTAGATCTGGCGATCGAAGGGCACCCCCACGAGCGTGCCATCGCTGCCGAAGCCCCACCCGTGGAAGGGGCACCTGTGGACCTGGGTGTTGCCTTCCTCGGCGCGGCACACCGCCGCGCCGCGATGCGTGCACACGTTCAGCAGCACGCGGTGGCGGCCATCGTCGTCGAGGGTGACGATCACCGGGTCGAGCCCGATGGCGCGGGTGACGAAGTCCCCCGGCTGACGGAACTCGCTGACGTGGGCGACCGGGATCCACGCCTTGGCGAAAAGGCGTTCGAGTTCGAGTTCGAAGATCTCCGCGTCGGCGTGCACCCGCGCCGAGAGGTTGCGCCGCTCGCGGTCGAGCAGCGAATCCAGCGGGGTGCCGTCCCGGAGGATCACCGCTCCTGCCTCGTCGATGTGCATCGGTGACGCGTCAGCGGACGCCGGCGTACTTGTCGGCGAGCTGAGCCCACCGGCGACCGCACTCGAACGCGCGCTCCCTCAGCTCGTCGGAGATGAGGTCGTACGGCGGGCGCAGCGGGCCGGGCCGGCAATAGCCGGCCGACACCATGCGCAGCTTCTCGAGCTGGATGTTGACCAGCGGGAAGTCGGCCGGATTGGGCGGCAGGAAGGTTTCCGTGGCCCACGCGATGTCGGCATGCACCGCCTGCACCTTCTCCCAGTCCTGGGCGACGATCGCATCCATCAACGCGAGCGACGGCTGCGGGCCCATGGAGGCCGCGGTCGTCCAGATCGCGGTCACCACACCGGGGTTGGCCTGCGCGACCGGGGCGGTGGACATGTCGATCGGCAGGAAGTTGACCTTCCCACCAGTCGCGCTCACGCAGTCCATGTAGGGCTGTGAACGGGTCCACTTCGCGCTCGTGACCGTCGGGGCCGCCTTGACGACGCGCTCCCAGAACGAGACCGGGAAGTCGTAGCGGAAGGCTCCGGGGTTCATGTACACCATCACCGCCAGATCGGGGAACGCCTCGGAGATGGAGGCATAGAACTTCACGGCCATGTCCTCGGTGCACGGCTGCCACATCGGCAGACCGAGCATGGTGCCCACTGCGCCGCGCTCGGTGACGAAGCGCAACCGCTCGATCGTCTGGTGGGTGCCCAACGCCGTGGCGCCGACGAACACGGGAATCCGGCCCGCCGCCGTGCTCAGCACGACATCGGCGAAGGCGCGGTACTCGCTCTCGGTGAGCGTCGCGCATTCGCCGGTGGTGCCGAGCGCGATGATCGCGTCCGCACCATCGGCGATGAGGCGCTCGATCATCCGCGCCGATTCCTCCAGGTCGACCGTGTCGGTGGCCGACCAGTGGTCGGCACCCTCCTTGGCCGGCGTGGGGACGATGGCGTAGACGCCCTTGATCTCGTCTGCCTGCAGCATGCGGTGACTACTTCAGCACGAATCGCGGCTGGACTTCGCGGCCGATGGCAGCGAACGCGAGCCGCTCGATCTCGGCGCGCATGATGCAGTACACGCCGACGGACGCTTTTGCAGCCCACAGCATCTCCTCCTGCACGGCCTTGGTGTTGCCGTACTTGAGGATGAGGGCCAACTCGCCGCCACCGTGGAACTGATCCTTGTAGGCGTGGTGCGACTGGAACACGAGCTGTTCGGCCGACAGGCCGGTGCGCTCGTGCAACGAGTTGCCGATGTTGGCGACGCGGTTCGCCTCGAGCGAGTCGGGGGTGGCGATCTGAGGGATCAACTCGTTGCGACGCTTGACCGCCGGCTCGGACTGCAGGATCTCCAACGAGCCGATCGCCGAGAACGAACCCTGCCAGCTCAGCGTGCGGGCGAGGTTCTCGAACGCGTGCACGCACGTGACGACCACCGGGGTGGCCTCGGTGGCCGCGATCTGAGCGCGGGTGATGCCGCAGGCTTCGGCCTCTTCGTAGAGGATGTCGACATGGCAGCGGCCGCCGGCCTCCATGTCGCCGACCTCTTCATCGACGAGGTCTTCGATGATCGTCTTGCGCACGTCGGAGAACGGGCAGCGGTCGGCGATTGCTCCCAGCCAGCTGGGGAACTTCCACGCGAAGAACGAGAAGTAGGTCAGGTAAGTGGCCTGGTGCAGCCGAGCCTCGGCCTGGGTGACACCCGTGGGCGGGGCGACGCCGACGAACAGGGGAATGGCGGCCTGCACCACCGTCTCGATGTACTGGTCGTGGAACTCCTGCTCGGACAGGGCGTCCACAGAACGCTCAGGAGCTTGTCGTCCACGTCCATCAACCGGCCAAGCCATATCTGCACCCCTCGTCGTACTTACTTGCACTCTACAAGTAGCACCAACATATCGAGGATGCAGCCGGACCGCAAGGGCTCAGGTGAGCGGGATGTAGACGTTCTTCGGGCGCAGGAAGTCGTGCAGGCCGAATTTGCCGCCCATGCTGCCGAAGCCGCTTTGCTTCACACCGCCGAACGGGGCGCCGATCTGGATACCCGAGCTGTTGATCCACACCGAACCCGACTCGAGCGCGGCGGCGACGCGGTGCGCCCGGCGCAGGTCGTTGGTGTGGGCGTACGCGGCGAGGCCGAACTCGGTGTCGTTGGCCAGCCGGATGGCATCGGCCTCGTCCTTGAAGCGGATCACCGACAGCACCGGACCGAACACCTCGTTCTGCGCGATGTAGCTGGAGTTGTCGACATCGCCGAACACCGTCGGCGCCACGTAGAAGCCCTCGGCGAGATCGCCGCCGAGCCGCTCGCCGCCCATCAGCAGCTGAGAGCCTTCGGAGCGCGCCCGATCCACCATTCCGAGGATGCGGTCGGCCGACTGTTCGGTGATCACCGGTCCGAGCATGGTGCCCTCGGCGAACGGGTCGCCCATCTTCAGGTGCTGGATGACGCCGAGCACCATCGGCACGAACTGGTCGTAGATCGAGTCCTCCACCAACAGGCGCGAGGCGATGAGGCAGCCCTGACCACTGTTGCCCATGCTGTGGAACGCGGCCTGACGGGCCGCGGCCTGGAAGTCGGCGTCGGCGAAGACGATGTTCGCCGACTTGCCACCGAGTTCGAAGGTGACCGGCTTGAGTGTGTCGGCCGCGGACACCATGATCCGCTTGGCGGTCGGCCCACTGCCGATGAAATGGATCTTGTCGACGCCGGGGTGGGCAACCATCGCCGCGCCGCACTCACCGGTGCCGGGGAGCACGTTCACGACACCGGCGGGGAAGCCCGCCTCGACCACCAGCTCGCCGATGCGCAGCACCGAGAACGGCGACAGCTCGGGTGCCTTCAACAGCACGCAGTTGCCGGCCGCCACCGCGGGCGCGAGCACCTGGCCGACGTTGTAGAGCGGCACGTTCCAGGGGATGATCACGCCCACGACGCCGTAGGGCTCCATGATTGCGTAGTCGAGTGCGGGCGCCGGCCACGTGGGGATCACGTCGCCACCCACCTTGTCGACCCACCCGGCGAAGTACGTGAAGTTGTCGGCCGCGGCCTTCGGGCCGGCCATCGCCATCATCGTCGGCGAACCGTTGTCGAGCGTGACCAGGGTGCCAAGCTCGAACGCGTGCGTGCGGATCAGCTCGGCGAGGCGCAGCATCATGTCGCGGCGGGCATCCACAGGGGTCGCCCGCCAACCGGCGAGCGCGGAGCGCGCCGCCTTCACAGCATCGTCGACGTCGCTCGTCCCCGCGAGCGGGATCACCGGGTGTGGCCGCCCCGTGCTCGGGTTGACGTGGACGTACTCGCCGCCGCTGCCGGTGGCGATCCATTCGCCACCGATCAGCATGCCCTTCGGGCGCAACATCGCTTCGGCTTCAGCCATCGTCGGCATGACTCGGCTCCTTCTCTGGTGGGTTGGCAGGTCGTGGTTGTTTGATCAGAACGGTTGCTGGGTGGGCACTCGGAACACGTGCAGCTGCATGGACAGGAGTCCGTAGTAGCCCACGAGTAGGGAGACTTCGACGAGTTGGTCGTCGCCGAGCAACGACTGAACGCGCGCGTACTCCTCGTCGGTGAGGTCGCCGCGGTGAACGATCGCGAAGGCCGCGTCGTGGGCCGCTTGGGTGAGCGCGTCGTCGAACATGGCGGGCGAGCCGTCGTGCAGCGAGGCGAGTTGGGCGTCGGTGATACCCGCGGCACGAGCGATGTGCTCGTGTGACCACCACTCGTGCCCTTCGCGCCAGTACGCGGCAACGACGAGGATCACGGCTTCACGCGCCTGATCGGGCAGCAGGCCCGAGAAGCGGAGGGCAGCAGCCATCTGCTGCAGCGGCCGACCGGTGGCGGGGTGGCGCAGCAGGGTGGCGAACGGCCCCTTCACCGCGCCGTGGTCGTCGAGCACGAACGACTCGCCGCGACCCACCGACTTACTGACGAGCGCGTCGTACAACTCGGCCTGCTCGCCGACGAGGTCGGTCTTGCGGAGCGGGGGGAGGCGCATGTGCGGTGTGCTCAGAGCTCGATGCCGGCGGGCAGCGGGTTCGGCTCGGTGATCTCGTTGATCTGCTCCATCACGAACGCGCGCAGGTTGGCCGAGTCGATCGTCGGGCTGAAGAAGTCCGGGTAGGCCTTGGCCAGCTTGCCCATGAGCACCCGCGAGTCGGGGATCACCGAGACATCATCGATCTCGTAGATGGCGACGAAGTCGAAGTTCGGCTCGATCGGACGCAACGGGATGAGCTGCTCATCGGCGATCTTGAACCGGCGGGCGCTCAGCCAGCCCGGCATGTTCAGCACATCGGGCGCATGATGCTCGTTGTACCACTTGTGGAATGCGTCGATGCCCTCCGGCGTCGGCGACGACGGACTGGCGAGGACGAGGAAGATGCCGTTGCTGGCCATGGTGTGCTCCTGTGTAGTACGTGGTGTTCAGTGGTGGTGCGGCAACTCGACGGGGTACGGGGCGAGGTTGGCCTCGGGCTGGACGCCCATCGAGCCGTAGGCGCCGGCGAACATGTCGTAGTTGCCAACGACGAACATGCTGTCCATGATCTGCTGCAGCGTGTAGTGCTGCTGGAGCGCCTGCCACGTCGCGTCGACGACGTAGTGGCCTTCGGCGAGCTCTTCCACGAGCCGCAGCAAGAGGGACTCGGCTTCGTTCCAGTGAGGGTCGGCGGAACCCACCGAGATCGCAATCAGGTCCTCGTCGCTGAAGCCGTAACGGCGCGCGTTGCGGGCATGGCGGAGCAACTCGTACTCGGCCACGCGCAGCCACGCGATGCGCAAGATGAGCAACTCGCGCTGGCGGTCGTCGAGCGTGGACTCGAAGCGGAAGTAGTTGCTGAATGTGAGGATCGCGCCCATCAGCTTGGGGTGGTGGGCGAGCACGTCCAGCACATTGATCGAGGCACCGGGCGGCGGCTTCATCTCCGCCGGGAGCGCGTCGACCGCGGCGAGGCTGCCCGCGGGCCATTCCGCGAGCGACAGTTGCGGAACCCGCACCGGGTGCCTCGGGGACTGCGGCGAATGGGGCGGGGCGGTCACTTGGGAAACTCGATCGCGACGGATGGCGACATCGGGATCGCCCGGCAGGCGAGCACCCAGCCGGCTTCGAGCTCGTCGGGGGCGAGCGACTTGGCGCTGCCCGCCATCACCACCTCGCCGTCCTGGACGAAGCCGATGCAGGCGCCGCAGACACCCGACTCGCACGCGAACGGCGGTGACAGGCTCGCCCGCCGGCCGATCTCGAGCAGGGTGCGCCCCCTCTCGTACTCGACGGTGTGTTCCTCCCCACGGATGTAGAAGGTCACCTTCTCGGTGAGCGAGGAGGCGGCCACCGCATCGCGGTCGACCTGGGCACCGGGATCGCTCTCTTCCGCGGAGGCCAGCGCGGCATCGGACGTGAAGTTCTCGAAGTGCGCCTTGGCGTGCGGGACCGGGCCTGCTGCCAGCGCTTCGCGGACCGTCGCCGTGAAGTGACGCGAACCACACACGAACACCTCCACCTCGGCGTTGCTGCCCAGGAATTCGGCCACCTGCTCCTGACGCAGGTAGCCCGTCTCGTCATAGATGTGATGGCTGACCTCGAAGCGACCCGGGTACTCCTGCTCGATCGCTGCCAGCGCGTCGGCGAAGATCACCGAGTCGCGGCTCTGGTTGGCGTAGAGCAGCCGCACCCGACGGTCGGAGGTGGCCAACGCGGTCGTGGCGATCGACATGATCGGGGTGATGCCGCTGCCGCTGGCGAACGCGACGATGTCGCGAGTGAGCTCACCCTCGGGCAGCACGAAGTCGCCGGCCGGCGGCGTGACCTCCACCTTGAGCCCCGGCTTCATCCAGTCGTTGATCCAGCCCGACACGACACCGCCGCCGACGCGCTTGATGGTGATGCGCAACTGCTCGTCGGTGGCCGGCGAGCTGGACATCGAGTAGCAGCGGATGTGGTGCACACCCGACAGGCGCAGACGCACCGTGAGGAACTGGCCGGGCCGGTAACGGAACTTCTCCTTGAGATGGCGCGGGATGTCGAGCACCACCGAACGCGCAGCCGCCGTCTCCTGGACGACGTCGACCACCGGCAACAGGTGGTAGGGGTTCTGCCGCGCGGGCAGCGGGCGCCTGGACATGGTTCGCTCAGTGCTCCGGCCGCTCGACCAGGATCTTCTGGTACGCACCGGGGCTGTTGACCGACACATAGGTGGCCTTGGTCTGGCTGACGTTGCGGATGCCATGGGCGACACCCGGGGGCACGATCACGACCCCACCGACGCAGACCTTCACTGGCTCGGCACCGCCGAGCGTCCACTCCAGCTCGCCCTGGAGTACGAACTGGATGTGCTCGGTCTCGGGGTGCACGTGGTAATCGTTCTCCTGGCCGGGCAGCAGGTTCCACACGACCATGCTGTTCTTCGGGCCCTTCGGCGCGCCGACGACGGTGGCCATGTCGTCGGTGAAGATCGCGTAGTCGAACATGTTGAGCACCAGTTCGGCGGGGTTCGACCCGTCGACCTCCTTGCGGTACTCCATGATCATCTTCTCGGCTGACTCGTGCATCGGTGTCTCCTTCATGTGATGGCTCAACGAACGCCTGCGTACTTCGTGCAGAGCTCGCGCCAGCGACGGGCGCACTCGAACGCGCCCTGCTGGTATTCCTCGGGCACCAGGTCGTACGGCGGACGGAGCGGGCCGGGCGTGCAGTAACCCGCGCCGGTCATGCGCAGCTTCTCGATCTGGATGTTGTAGAACGCGAACTGGGCCCGGTCGGCGGGCATGAACGTCTCGGTCGCCCAGTCGATGTCGGCGTGAACCGCCTTGGCCTTCTCCCAGTCCTTGGCCAGGATCGCGTCGATCAGCGCGATCGCCGGCTGCGGACCCATCGAGGCGCCCGTCGACCAGCAGGCGGTGACGGCGTCGGGGTTGGCCTCGGCCATCGGCGCGGCGATCATGTCGACCGGCAGGAAGTTGATCTTGCCACCGGTCACCTTCACGCACTCGTCGTAGGGCGGGGCGTTGGTGTACTTCGCGCTCGTGACGTTCGGTGCTTCGCGAGCCACGCGCTCCCAGAACGTGAGCGGGAAGTCGAAGCGGAAGGCACGGGCGTTCATGTACACCATCACGGCCAGGTCGGGCACGGCCTCGGCGACGGAGGCGTAGAACTTCACGGCCATGTCCTCGGTGCAGGGTTGCCACATCGGCAGGCCGAGCATCGTGCCGGTGGCCCCGATCTCCTGGAGGAAGCGCAGGCGCTCGATGGTCTGGTGGGTGCCGAGCGCGGTGGCGCCGACGATCGTGGGCACGCGGCCGGCGGCAGTGGACACCATCGCGTCGGCGAACGTGCGCCATTCCGCGTCGGTGAGCGTCGCGCACTCACCCGTGGTGCCGAGGGCGATGATCGCGTCGGCGCCGTCGGTGATGAGCCGATCGACCATGCGCACGGTCTCGTCGACGTCGACGGTGTCGGTGGCCGACCAATGGTCAGAGCCCGGCTTGGCCGGCGTGGGAACGATTGCGTACAGCCCGCGGATCTCGTCAGCAGTCAACATCGCGTGTCTCTCTCTCCATGGTTGTTCCGAGTCCGCTCAGCTGAGCGGAATGTAGACGTTCTTCGGGCGCAGGAAGTCGTGCAGGCCGTACTTGCCGCCCATCGATCCGAATCCGCTCTGCTTGACGCCACCGAAGGGTGCGCCCGACGGCGTGCCGGCGGTGCCGTTGATGTTGACCGTGCCGGCCTCGAGCGCAGCCGCGATGCGATGGGCACGGCGCAGATCGTTGGTGTGCACATAGGCAGCGAGGCCGTACTCGGTGTCGTTGGCCATCGCGATCGCCTCGGCCTCGTCCTTGAAGCGCAGGATCGCCAGCACGGGCCCGAACACTTCCTGCTGCGACAGGTTGCTCTTGTGGTCGACGTCGCCGAACACCGTGGGCGCGAGGAAGTAGCCCTCGGCGAGGTCGCCGCCGAGGCGCTCGCCGCCGGTGAGCAGGGTCGCGCCCTCGGCCTTGGCCAGTTCGATCACTCCGAGGATCCATTCGCAGGCCGCGGCATTGATCACCGGGCCGAGCGCTGTGCCCTCGGCGAAGGGGTTGCCGACCTTCATCGACTGGATGAGGCCCACCACCATCGGCACCACCTGGTCGTAGATCGAGTCCTCCACGAGCAAGCGGGTCGGCAGCAGGCAGCCCTGGCCGCTCAGCGCAACGCCCATGAACGCCGACAGACCGATCGCATTACGCAGATCGGCGTCGGCGAAGACGATGTTGGCCGACTTGCCACCGAGTTCGAAGGTGACCGGCTTCAGCGTGTCGGCGGCCGACTTCATGATGAGCTTGGCCGCGACTGCGCCGCCGATGTAGTGGATCTTGTCGACACCGGCGTGCGCCACCATCGCGGCACCGCATTGCGCGCCACCGGGCAGGATGTTCACCACACCCGCGGGGATGCCGGCTTCGATGGCCAGCTCGCCGAAGCGGAGCACGGCGAACGGAGCGAGGTCGGGGGCCTTCAGCACGACACAGTTGCCCGCCGCCAGCGCCGCGCCGAGCACCTGGCCGACATTGTGCATCGGCACGTTCCAGGGGATGATCACGCCGACAACGCCGTACGGCTCCATGATCGCGTAGTCGAGCGCGGGCGCCGGCCACGTAGGGATCACGTCGCCGCCGATCTTGTCGACCCAGCCGGCGAAGTAGGTGAAGTGGTCGATCGCCGCGGTCACCCCGCTCATCGCGTTACGCGGCGGGGCGCCGTTGTCGAGTGTCGTCAGCATGGCCAGCTCGCCGGCGTGCTGGCGGATCAGCCCGGCAAGACGCAGCATGATGTCGCGCCGCGCATCCACCGGCATCGCCCGCCAACCGCCGAACGCCGAGCGCGCCGCGGCGACGGCGCGCTCGACTTCAGGCGCACCGGCGAGCGGGAGCGGAGGGTGCTCCCGGCCGGTGCTCGGGTTGATATGGACGAGTTGACCGCTGCCTTCGGTGACCCATTCGCCAGCGATGAGCATCCCCTTGGGCGCCAGCAGATGCTCGGCGTCGCTCATGGTCACGGCCGTCTTCACAGTCATCGCCAACCCCCTCTTCCGGCACGCGTGCCGTTGCTACGACGGTTGGACATCGTAGCAACTACTGGCACAGTACAAGTAAAGTTGGCGGCACCCATCGAGCGAGCGGTCAGGCGTCCTGGATCTTCAGGCGAACCTGCTCGCCCGGAGCCAGGCCGATGGCGGCGCGGGCGAGGCGGTCGATCTCCTCGCGCATCACGCAGAAGATCTCGACACCGGCACCGGCGGCCCACAGCATCTCCTCCTGAAGGGCGCGGCTGGTACCGTACTTCTGCATCAGGGCGAGGCCGCTGCCACCGTGGAACTGGTCCTTGTATTCGTGGTGCGAGGCGAACACGAGCTGGTCGGCGGGCACACCCGTGCGCTCGGCAAGCGCATCGGCGTCGCGCGAGGAGCGACCCTTCTTGATCTGGTCGGCGCTCAGCTCGGCTTCGAGCAGCTTCTTGCGCAGCTCGGCCGAGGGAGTGGTGGACAGCATCTCCAGGCCCTGCACGGCGGCGAGCGACGCCTGCCAGCTGAGGGTGTTGGCGAGGTTCTCCAACGCGTGGACGCACGCCAGCAGCGTCGGCGACGGCCTCGTGGCGGCGATCTCGGCGCGCGCCATGCCGCAGGCCTCAGCCTCTTCGTAGAGGATGTCGACGTGGCAGCGGCCACCGGCTTCCTGGTCGCCGACTTCTTCGTCGACACAGTCCTCGATGATCTCGCGACGCACTTCCATGTGCGGGCAGCGGCTGGCGATGCTCATCAGCCAGCTGGGGAACTTCCACGCGAAGAACGAGAAGTACTTCATGAAGGTGGCGTGGTACAGCCGGCCGGTGGCCTGGTCGACGTCGGGGAACGCGTACCCGGCGAACATGTGCAGGCTCGGGATCGTCACCGCCTCGATGATCCGGTCCTGGAACTCCTGCTCGGACATTGCGTCGGCTTGGCGCTCGGGCGCCTGGCGCCCCCGTCCGTCCACTGCCCATGCCATCGTGGCCATCGTCGACTCCCCCTCGTTCGTTGTGCGGCGTGAATGCCGCGGTCATGTCGAACCAGAATGAAATCCTAATTCGACACTGATGTCAAGTGGGAGTGTACAATCACTTCGCCTTGGAGCGCACCTGCCGTTGCACATAGCGAAGCATGGCGAGATGTTTCTGGGTGTCGATCTGCATCGTCTCCACGATCAGGCCCCACAAGGTGGCACCTTCGGTCGACTTCAGGTCCTGGCGCAGTCGGCGCAACGCGGCTGCGTCGCTGCGTTCGTTGTCGATGAGCTCGCGGGTGAGCGCCAGGACGGCGGCGCGATCGACCTTGTCGAAGTCGAGGCGGGGCACGGCAAGCTCGGCCTCTTTCAGCTCGACCTCGGCCTTCAGCGACCGGGCGAGGTCGCCCATGTGGCCGTGATGGCGGCGCTCATCCGCGGCAAGCATCTTCACGACGTAGGCGAATGCCCGCGAGCCCGTGGCCGATGCGGCGGTGATGTACTTCTCGAGCAGCTCGCCTTCACGCTGGACGTGCCCGGTCAGGTGCTCGAAGAGCTCGCGCTCCCAGATGCTGGCGCCCTGCGGCGGATTCCCCGGTTCATAATCCATCAGATTCTCCATCTCCTCTTTCAACTCTGATCCGCCGGCGCACTAGACGTAGCCGAGCGACCCTCCATTGACCACCAGCGTCTGTCCGGTGATCGACCGTGCCGCGTCGGACACGAGGAACCGGCACGACTCGGCGATGTCGGTCGGCGAAGCGAACCGACCGAGCGGCGTTTGGTCGAGCAGCCGACCGTAGACGTCGCGGGAAGGCTCCTCCTCACGGCTCCACAGCACCCCCGAGGCGACGCAGTTGACCCGGATGTTCAGCGGCCCCAACTCGAAGGCCAGGACACGCGCGAAGTGGCTGATGCCCGCCTTGGTGACATGGTAATGGGCACCCTGCCCGCGGGTGACGGTGAAGCCCGCCTGCGAGCCGATGTGCACGATCGCGCCGCCACCCTGGCCCGCCATGATCGGTGCCACGGCCTTGCTGCACAGGAACGGGCCGCGCAGGTTGACGGCCATCACCGTGTCCCACTCCTCCGGCGTGATCTCCTGGATCGGCCGGCGGAACCAGATCGCGGCGTTGTTGACGAGATGGTCGATGCGCCCGAAGCGGGCGACGGTCTCGCTGACAAGGTGGTCGACGGCCGCAGCATCCGTGACATCAGTACGCACGAGGTGGCCGGGGATGTCGTCGGCGAGCTGCTCGGCAACGTCCGCCACCACGACGGTGGCCCCCGCCGCGGCGAGTGTGCGGGTGATCTCAGCGCCCAGGTTCGAGGCGCCGCCGGTAACGATCGCGACCGCACCACTGAGTCCTGGCACGCTGAGTCCTGGCACGCTGAGTTCTGGGCCGCCGCTGGTCATCGTCATCCCACTTCGGGATTATCCGCCCAATAGCCGGTCGTGCGCAATTGATTGACGGTGTACGTTGCGGCATCGCGCAGGTGCCGTTCGACGCTGGCCGAGGTGGATTCGGGATCACGCGCCTGCAACGCGCTGAGGATCAGGCCGTGATGCACCAACGCAGCCGCATGCCACTCCGCGGTGTGGCGGAACATGCCCATCGGCAGTGCTCGCCCGAGGTACCACAGGATGGACAGCAGTTGCCGCGAACCGCCGGTGTGGTTGATGAGCCGGTGGAACTCGAAGTTCAGCACCACTTGTCGCGCCGGATCGGTGGACGAGGTCAGCTCGTTGTGGAGCGCCTGCAGCCGATCGAGCCCGTTCTGATCGATCCGTTCGGCGCAGCGCCGAGCGGCCATCCCCGCGACCATCCCGTACACCCGGTAGTGATCGAGGATGTCGTCGATGCCGAGTTCGACGACGAACGCACCGCGTCGGGGAATCGCTTCGACCAACCCCTCCTGCGCCAATTCGATGAGGGCTTCGCGCACGGGAAGGCGGCTGATACCCAGCGTCGTCGCGATCTCGTCCTGATCCACTTTGGCTCCGGGGCGGAAAGCCCCGGTGAGGATCTGTTCGCGGATGTGGTCAGCCGCCGTGTCCTTCAGGTTCGGGTGGGTACGGCGACCCGCTCGGCGCAAGAGGTCGTCGCCCACCGGTGCGACGCGCACCGATCCGGCGCCCGCCGCGCCGAGGCCGTCGGTGCTCACAGGATGAGCCCCCCGTTGCCCCCTCGCGTGCCGTACAGGATCTGATACATCA
>JAYRWH010000080.1:0-78199 GCA_041918155.1 Ilumatobacteraceae bacterium
CACCCCGACGTAGTGGCCATCGGCCTCGGCGATCCCGAGGCGCAGCTCCGTGCTGCGGCCGTTGTCGACGATCGGCGCCGCCTTCGTTGCATCGGCGGTCCACCCCTCTCCGTCCCAGTACATCGGCGCGGCTTCCAGCCGGCCGCGGGGTACGCGCGCCACGAACGTCTGCGCCGAACCGCCCTGGAGGTGCATCGTGAAGTACTGCTGCCCCGTGCCGAACAGGTAGGTCCAGTCGTCGTCGTGGGTGACCGAGTAGCCGTAGACCGGGAGCACGCCATCGTTCACCGCCGGTTGCAGATCCACCAGCTGCATGTCGGCCCACGTGAACGTCGCCAGCCACACCCGGATCGGCCGGAAGCAGATCCCCCAATTGGGGTCGTTTCACTCCATCTCGGAGACGAACACCTTCAGCTGATCTCCCACCACCTCCCCGCCGAGGGGCCAGTAGAAGCGGTGGAAGTGATCACTGTCGGGGTGGGCGAGAAAGTCCCAGGGCCCGCCCTTCTTCGTGCCCGTCAGCATCGTCATCGTGCCGTCGGCGTCGCGGAGAAACCCGACGTTGCGCACGAACTTGAACTGATCCACCGGCGGTTTGCCGTCGGTCGGCACGAACGAGTCGTTGAGCCACCAGAACTGGCGGCCATCGGGCAGTTCGTTCAGGCGCGGATCGTCACCGCCCAGCCAGTTCCCGACCTGCTCACTGAACGGGTTGACGTCGGCCCCGAGGACGGTGATTTCGGCTGCGGCGACGCTCACGTCGGTCGACGTCGAGGGAGCGACGGTGTCGCGCTCGAGCGTGCTCGGCGGCGGTGTCACGGTGGTCTCCTCGGAACAGGCGATCACGGTGACCGGCAGGCAAGAACAGAGCCCACCGACGTGTCACGCCCGCCACTTCAGCACATCGACACGTCGAGGTGCTAGATGCGCTCCCAGTACCTGCGGAGTTCCCAGTCGGTGACCGTGTGGTTGAAGGCCTGCCACTCGGCCTTGGCCATCGTGAGGATGTGGTGGTGCACGTCCTCACCGAATGCCTCGCGGGCGATGTCGCTGCGTTCCCAGGCGTTGATCGCGTCGACGATGTTCCAGGGGATGCGCGGGATGTCGGGGGCCTCGTAGCCGTTGCCGGCGAACGGCTCGCCCAGTTCCAGCTTGTTCTTGATCCCGTACAGGCCGCCGGCGAGCGTGCCCGCGAACGCGAAGTAGCTGTTCGCATCGCTGCCGGGGATGCGGCATTCGACGCGGGTGCCCTTGCCATGGCCGACCTTGCGGAACCCGAGCGTGCGGTTGTCGATGCCCCAGCCGATGCCGGTGGGCGCCCACGAGCCGAGTTGGAAGCGCTTGTAGCTGTTGATCGTCGGGGCCCACAGCAGGCTGAACTCCTGCGCCGTGACGATCAGCCCGGCGAGGTAGTGCTGAAACGTCTCGCTCATCCCGTGCGGGCCGTGATGATCATCGAACACGGCGGTCTTGCCGTCGAGCGACCACAGGCTGGAGTGGATGTGGCACGACGACCCAGTGTCGTTGAAGTCGTATTTGGCCATGAAGCTCACCGAGCGCCCGGCGAAGTGGGCGATCTCCTTGGCGGCCAGCTTGTAGATGCTGTTGCGGTCCGCCATCTCCACCGCGGTCGTGTAGTCGAGGTTGATCTCGTGCTGTCCCCTGCCGGCCTCGCCCTTGCTGAACTCCACCGGCACGCCCGCGGCCTCCAGGTTGCGGCGGAGCGCGCCGAGCACGTACTCGTCCTTGGTCGTCTGCAGGATGTGGTAATCCTCGAGCCACGGCGAGTGCGGCTTGAGGTCGCGATAACCCTTGTCGTGGGCCTCGTCGTAGGTGTCGCGGAACAGGTAGAACTCGATCTCGCTGGCCACCATCGGCAAGAAGCCCATCGCCGCGGCGGCATCCACTTGGTGTTGCAGGATCGAGCGGGGCGCGACGCCGATGAGCTCCTTGCTGTCCACATCGAGCAGGTCGCACATGATCATCGCCGTCTTCTCCACCCACGGGATGACGCGCACGGTGTTCCAGTCGGCCTTGGCGAGCATGTCGCCGTAACCCTGCTCGTAGCTCGTGAACTTGTAGCCAGGCACCGGGTTGTTGTCCATGTCGCAGGCGATGAGGTAGTCGCAGTTCTCGGTGCCCGCGTCCGCCACGCTCTGGAGGAAGAAGCGGCCGGTGGTGCGCTTGCCGACGAGGCGACCCTGCAGGTCGGGGAACACCATCAGCACCGTGTCGATGTCGCCCTTGCGGATGAGGTCTTCGAGGTGCTCGCGCGTCAGCATCACGGTCGTGCCGGTGGTCCCGTTCGTCGTCATGCGGCGCAGGTTAGACGGCCCGCGCGCGGGCTGCGATCAAGCGCGGCCGGCTCAGGCCTTCTTCTTGACTTCCTTGGCCGGCTTCAGCACGCCCTTGGCCAACGCCTCGTCGAGGTAGCGCTCGGCCTCTTCCGCGCTCACCTTGAGCGCGGGGGCGATCTCGCTGATGAGGTTGATGCGCGCCCGGTCGTACATCGTGCGCTCGGCCGCCGACAGCGAGGCATCGCGGTTGCGGGCGGCGAGGTTACGGACGACCTCAGCCACCTGGTACACGTCGCCGCTCTTCAACTTCTCCTGGTGGTTCTTGAACCGCCGGCTCCAGTTGGAGGGCACACGCGGGTCGGGCTTGGACAGCACCGCGACGAGATCTTCGAGTTCCTCGGGATTCACCGGGGGGCGCACACCGACTTCTGCCGCCTTCAGCGTGGGCACCGACAACGTCATCTCGTTGATGACGGTCTTGAGGATGAGGTACTCCTGGACGCTGCCGAAGGCTTCCATCTTCTTCGTGCCAACGACGAGGCAGGCCCCGTGCTGGGGGTAGATGACCGTGTCGCCCTTCTTGAACTTCACTCGCTGGACCTCACCTGTGCCTGGGACTTGCTCAGGGTAGGCCGCGAATACCACTTTCCCTACCGGCACCCACCGGCGCAGCGCCTCCGGAGAGACTCGAACTCCCAACCAACGGGGTAGAAACCCGCTGCTCTATCCATTGAGCTACGGAGGCGTGCCGCCAGCCTACGAGAGCTACGCCCGCGCGAGCAGCACACGACGCAACACATCGAGCGCGGTGATCACGCTCATCTGGCGCATCTGGTCGCGCTGGCCCGGCAGGCGCGTGCTGCGCGTGATCACGTCGTCGCCGATCGCGATGCCCACACACAGGGTGCCCACGGGCATGCCATCTTGCTCGGTGGGGCCGGCCACACCGGTCAGTGACAGGGCGACATCGCACTTCAACGCCCGCTGCGCGCCCGTCGCCATCGCCGCCGCGGCCGCCTCGCTCACCACCGGCCCCTCGGGTACGCCGAGCAGGTCGTGCTTCACGCCCGTGGCGTAGCTGACGATGCCCCCGCGGAACACCTCGCTGGCGCCCGGAATGGCCGTGATCCGCCCAGCGACGAGCCCGCCGGTCACGGACTCGGCCAGCCCGAGCGTGAGGCCGCGCTCGCGCAGCAGACCGAGCACCACGGACTCCATCGTCTCCTCGTCCGCGCCGAACACGATGTCGTCGACGAGCAGGCGTACCTCGGCCTCCCACGTGCCGAGCAGCACCAGCGCGTCGGGCTCCGTGGCGGCCTTGGCCGTGAGGCGCACCTTGATGCCTTCCCAGCCACTGGCGAGGAACGCGAGCGTGGGGTTGCCCACGCCTTCCAGCCGGGCGATCACGGGATCGAGCCGTTCGTTGAGGCCACTCTCGCTCTCACCCCACGTGCGCAGCGTGCGGCTGCGGATGACCGCTGCCTCGCCCGAGCGGGCCAGCAGGTCGGGCAGCACGGCGCGCTGCACCATGTCCTTCATCTCGTGCGGCACGCCGGGCACGGCGTAGATCACTTTGGCGGCACCATCCACCACGACCGGGCAGATCAGGCCCGGGGCGGTGCCACGCGTCTGCGGGATCACCGTGGCGCCCTCGGGCACCTGCGCCTGGCGCAGGTTGTTGGCCGCCATCGTGCGGCCGCGAGCGGTGAACATCTCCGCGATGACCGCGGCCACGTGATCGTCGTGGTGCAGCTCCACACCCATCACCGCGGCAAGCGCGTCACGCGTGATGTCGTCGTGGGTCGGGCCGAGGCCGCCGCACACGATCACTGCATCGGCGTCGGCGAGCACCCGCTGCAACAGGGTCGTGATGCGCGCCAGATTGTCGCCCACCTTGACCTGCAGCAGGCTGTCGACCCCAGCGGCGGCGAGCTGCTCGCCGATCCACTGACTGTTGGTGTCGGTGATCTGCCCGAGCAGCAGCTCGGTGCCGATCGCGACGACATCACAGCGCATGGTTCACCGGCTCACAGGGCATCGGTGGGGACGATCTCTTCGACCACAGCCCCACCCTTGCGTGCCCGATGGAAGTACTGCCCGCCGCTGATGAGCGCGAGCGCCACCGACACCCACAGCAGGCCCTGCCAGAGCCAGGTGGCGTCCGTTGCGGTCGGCGGCAGGATCGCGAACCCGACGGCCAGCTGCTGCAGGAACGTCTTCCACTTGGCGACCTTGCTGGCCGGCACGCTGACGCCCTTCGAGGCCACGAACGTGCGGTACAAGCTGATGAGCAGCTCGCGGGCGGTGATGATCGCCACCGGCACGATCCAGAACGTGTCGTTGGCGACGAGGATGAACATCGCCCCGAGCACGAGGATCTTGTCGGCCAGCGGATCGAGGAACGCTCCGAGCGTCGTCGCCCCGTGGCGGCGGGCCAGGTAGCCATCGATCCCGTCGCTGGCGCAGAGCGCGAACCACAGGATGAACGCAGCCCAGCTGCCACCGGCGCTGTCGGGGATGAGCACCAGCATGAAGGGCGCAAGGATGACGCGCGCGACCGTCACGAGGTTGGCCCATGTCTTGACAGCGGACGGGTCGACCGGCATCAGACCGAGTCTGCCACGAGATCGGGGCCCTGGGCGTCCACGATGTGAACGTCATGGAACTGCCCAACAGCCAGGCTCTGAGGCACCTCGACGATGCCATCGATCTCGGGCGCCTCGCGGGCGCTGCGAGCCTCGCCGGGCGAATCGACGAGCACCTTCACCACATCGCCGATGAGGTCGTCGCGGCGGCGGGCAGTGATCTCGTCCTGCATCTCGCGCAGTTCGGCAAGCCGGTCGTTCATCAGTCCGACGGCCACCTGCCCATCGAGATCGACGGCGTACGTGCCCTCCTCGGCGCTGTAGGAGAAGAAGCCGCACCAGTCGAGCTGCGTTTCCTCCACAAAGGCGAGTAGTTGGTCGTGATCCTCCTCGGTCTCGCCGGGGTAACCGACGATGAAGTTGCTGCGGAACGCGGCGGTGGGCTCACGGCGGCGGATGTCGGCGATGCGGTCGAGGAAGCGCTGCCCGTCGCCCCATCGGCGCATGCGTCGCAACAAGGGCTTGCTGACGTGCTGCAGCGAAAGGTCGAAGTAGGGCACGCCGGTGTCGCAGATCGCTTCGATCAGCTCGTCGGTGAGGTCACTCGGGTATAGGTACAACAGGCGCGTCCAGGGCACGCGGGCGGATACGGCCCGCACCAAAGGCACGATGGAACCGGCACCCAACTCGTCAGGGCGATCTTTGCCATAGCTGGCGAGATCCTGGGCGACGAGCACGATCTCCTGCACTTGCAGCTCATCGACCTCGGCGAGGATCGACGCCACGTCGCGGCTGCGCTGCGGCCCGCGGAACGATGGGATCGCACAGAAGCCGCAGTTGCGATCACAGCCCTCGGCGATCTTCACGTACGCCCACGGGTGGGTGGACTTGGGGCGCGGCAGGTTGAGCAGATCGAGCATCGGTACCGCCGGGCCGCCCTTCTTGCGGCCGAGTGTGACGGGCACCCCGAAGCCCGAGACCTGATCGACCTCAGGCAGGGCCTCGGCCAGTTCGCTCCCGTAGCGCTCGGCCATACAGCCGGTGACCACCAGTTTGCCGCCCTTCTTGCGCGACTCTTCGAGGGCCAGGATCGTGTCGATCGATTCCCGTCGCGCCTCGTCGATGAATGCGCACGTGTTCACCACCACCAGATCCGCCTTCGACGGGTCGTCGGTGGCAGTCATACCATCGGCGAGCAGGGTGCCGATCAGCTTCTCGCTGTCGACCTGGTTCTTGGGGCAGCCCAAGGTCTCGACGTAGAAGCGCTGCAACATGCCGTGCAGGATACGGAGCCTCGCCCGGACTTCCGGCACGCCACGCTCCGAGCGTGTGCCACACTGCGCGTGTGCTGCACGTTCGTTTCGCGGTCGCTGTCCTGGCCTGCCTCCCCTTGTACGCGTGCGCCGATTCGGGCAACGGCGCGTCACCGTCCACCACGTCCGCCACCACGGTGCCAGTGACCGGGCTGTGCACCCTCGTCAGCGAGGGTCACCTCGAGGCCCTGTTCGGTTCCGGCTTCGTGTTCGGCACGCCCGACAGCACCGAGCGCCAGTGCAACTGGCCCGTGGAAACGGCGAACGGTGCGTCGCGCGGGCGCATCTATCTCGGCGGCTCGGGCATCCCGTACGACAAGACGGTGGCCGACTCGAAACAGCTCGGCCAGGAAATGACCGACGTCGAAGGGCTGGGCGCGCGAGCGCACTTCACCGCCCACGACCTCGATGCCCTCTACTGGATCACCATCGAGGACGGGTCGGGCACGCTGAGCGTCGCCGCGGAGTACCAGAACGGCGCCGTGCCACCGCCCGAAGCCGAACTGATTGCGGTGCTGAAGGCGCTCGCCGCGGAGTACATCGCCGGCCGTTGAGGGCTGCCGCCAATGGGCGGGAAATCTCGGGAAGCCCCTGACTTTGTTGGGTTTCGTGTTGTTTCCGTGATCGAACAGATGTACTATCTATTACATGAGTTCGCTGACTGAGACAGCAGAACTGATCACCCTCACACCGGCGGAATTCGTCGCTGCCGTGCGCGAGCACGAGCAGCGGGCAGCAGCCCTGGCGCTCTCACTGCGCCGGCTGGAGACCACCGGGGCGTTCGCCGCGGAGGGCGCCGTGTCCATCGGTGCGTGGCTGCGCGACAAGGCCCGCATGACGAGCCGCCAGGCCGCGGCGATGATCGCCGAGGGGCGCTTCCTCGATCGCTTCTCCGCCGTCGCCGACGCGGCGCTGAGTGGCACCCTGTCGCACGGCCAGGTCGACACCCTGCGGCGCCGCTGCCGCTCCAAGCTGCGCCCGATCCTCGACGGGCAGCAGCACGAGATGGTGGAGAACCTCTCCGTGCGCGACATCGCCGACACCGAGCTGTTCTGCCAGCTGTGGAAACAGCGGGCCGAAGCCGAGGTTGCCGAGACCGAACCGCCCGCCGAGCCCGACCGTTCGCTCATCATGGACCGCGCCGACGACGGCGCGTATCTCGGCCGCTTCGTGCTCGACGAGCCCGGCGGGGTGCAGCTGCAGCAGGCGCTCACCACTGCCGACGTGTGGGAGGGCAAGGGCGACACGCGCACCCGCCCTCAGCGCCTGGCCGACGCGCTGCACGACATCGCCGCGTTCTACAACCGCAACCACGATCGCAACGAGACCGCCCGCCGGCACCCGAACGTCGACCTGTCGATCGACTTCTCCACGCTCCAGGGCTATATGGAAGCCGTCACCGGCGCCGGCGACCTGCTGCACCACACCACCACCGAGACCTTGCTGTGCGACTGCGCGCTGCACCGGGTGCTGCTCGACGGCGAGCAGTTGCCGATCGGTTACGGCCGGGCCAAGTACACCGTGCCTCGCCACCTGTTCCGCCACATGGCCGCCCGCGACGGTGGGTGCCGCTACCCCGGCTGCGAGCGCCCGGTCAACTACACCGAGGGTCACCACATCTGGTACTGGGAGAACGGCGGGCCCACCGATCTGTGGAATCTCCTGTTGCTCTGCAATCGCCACCACCACCTCGTGCACCGCCAGGCGATCGAGGTGAAGTTGCTCCCCAACGGCGAAGCCCACTTCACCTGGCCGGACGGCACCGAGCGCACCACCCACCCCCGCGGCGCTCCCCCACGAAGATCGGGCCCGTAGGGGCTGGCGGGCCGGGTGGGCGGTGGCGAGGCCCAACTACCTGGACAACGCGCTCCATATCGGGCACTCGGCGCTCCTTACCGTTGCCGGGCGGCTATGGCCTAGCCGGCGGTAGGTGACGCGCTCGGATGTTCAGCGCGCCGAGGTGGCTTGCGTAAGGCGCGCTCTTCGAGCATTCTGCGCTGCCTGGAGACTGTGGCGAATCGAGCGGTTCGTAGATGTGATAGGTGTTGAGAGATGACGGTTGAACCGGGAGTTTCTGACGTGTTCGCCCGGGTCGCACGATTGGAGAGCGACCTCGCTATTAGGCGTTTGGCCGGCGAGTACGCGCACGGAGCTGACAAGAGGCAGCTCGACCGGTTCCTCGCGGTTTGGCACGATGACGCCGTTTGGGATACGGGCGAGGAGTTCATCGGCCTGGAGGCCATCGGCGCAGCGGTGCAGCGTCAGTGGGATGGGTTCAGGAACATGCACCACCTCACCGGCAACCACGTCATCGACATCCAGAGTGACCGAGCCACGGGCGAGTCCGACGTGCTGGTAACGGTGCAGTTGATGGACGGAACATGGCTTCGATCAGCGGGCGTCTACCACGACAGCTACGAGCGCCGGGCCGGTGTCTGGAAGCTATCGGCACGCCGGGCGATGGTTGTGTTCAGCGTCGATCCACTGCCGGAGTCGATTCGCCACTGACCGGGCTTGTGGCACGCGGGCCAATGCTCCGGGCCATCCACGAGCAGACGTCGCAGGCGGCCCGACGATCACACAAATCGGCGCCATGCGCTACCTGGCCCGGGCCGGCAGAGAGCGCAAACGACGGCAGTGGAACCGGCGGTATGGGACGCGCTCGCCGCACGCACGCTGGACCTCTGTGACCAGCGTCCACAGCCCGGACGAGCTCGAGGTCTGCGTACTGATTCAGTCGGGCGGGCCGACCCCGGCGGCGTCGTGCCGGCCGCGTTGGATGAGCCGCTCGCGAAGGCTCCGGAACGAGTCGTCGACGAGCCCGGCTGCTGCTGCTGCTCGCAAAGCTTCGACGCCGATCTCCTCGACGTGGTACTGCTCCCACTGCTCACCGTGTCCAGCGATCGCCGCCAAGACGCGCAGCCCGGCCGGCTCCGGCTGCAGGTCCCGGCACCGCTCCGCTACCTCCGAAGCGCAATCGATCACTCCTCCCGTGATTCCGACGGTTCGTTCGGTCAGCTCGAGCCAACGGTCCGGCGGCAACTCCGTTCCGAGCGCCCACCCACCCGACCCGGCGAGAGCGACAGCGGGCACGTCGTCGCCGGCCCGGTCGAGCATCTGCTCCCAGAACGCGATGCCGCGTTCGGTGATCACTCGCTGATCCGGTGGGACGTCGATCGAGAGACGGCCGATCTCCCGAGCAACCTTTGCGAGCGCCCGGTCATGTCTTGCCAGCCCTCTGATGACGCGGTCGAACGAGTATCCGGGAACCTCCCAGAGGTAGGCGATGAGCAACCATGTGACGGCGTTGGTGGCGTCGCGCCGCGCCGCCCTCAATAGCCTGTCGAGCGAACGCTCGAAGAAGACCCGCGTCGGCCGTGAGTACTTGAGTGTTTGGTCGAACGTGACCGATCCTAGATCGTCGCCGAACAGCGTGTCGTCGTGCTCGTCGATCCATTCGCTGGCGATCGCCTCGATGAACGCGCGGCTGGCAGCGATGACGGCTCGGAGTTGGAGTCCGACTGCGCCTTCGAGGAGCAGCACGGACGTCAGCGTCGTCGTCAGCTGCTCGCTGGCGGCACCGGTACGCCGGAACTCCCAGCCGCCCAAGGCGATCACAGCCTGCAGGCCCCTGCCGTGTGAGCTGTTGATCGCGTCGTGGAGGGGGTCGTCCTGTCGTTCCGAGTCGACATACAGATCGGCCTGGCTGGCGTCGTCGTGGTGATCGTTCGCAAGCCGGAGCGCGAGTTGCCAGCAGCCGGCCAGATCGTCGTTCAGGTCCGCGTCCGCGTCCGCGAGCGCATCGATGAGTTCGACGGCGGAGATGTCGACCTGCGACCAGTCGTCCTCGAAGTCGAAGTCGTCGCTCCCGATCTGTGCCGGCTCCCATCGCTCGGTCGTCACGACCTTGGTAGCGGCCACGATTGCAGGTGCGCGGTCGACGATCTGTGTGGCGCTGGCCTTGAGGGAGCTCAGGTAGTGGTCGATGTACACCGGTTCGCGCAACGCGCGGACCATCGCGACTGGATCTTCAGCCCAAGCCTGTGGATGCTCCTGCGCGAGCGCCTCGATCGTGCGCGCCAGCTCGCGGGCACTCACGCCCCATCTGTCGTTCGGGGTAGGGCGCCAGCGAGTCGCTGTGGCGGCGGCGTCGAGTGGTGCCAGCGCTGCGAGTTCGTCCCGACTGATCGGCGAGCTTCCAACCATGGAGCCTGACATCGGCGTCCGCCGGTCGAGGGCGCCGATGTCAGGTATGCCATGTGTCGCCGTCACCGCCTCGATGGCGTCTTCCCATCCGGCAAGCACTGGCGCCGGTAGCAGCATCGACCAGCGCCAGGCCCGCGCCGAGTCCCGGTCGATCCGCTCTGGGTCAACCCGCGCCGGCGGGGGCGTCCCGAACTTTGCGTGCAGGAGTTCGATCTCTTCGACGTCCATCGGGGTGAGGTCTTCCAGCAGCACTCTGTCGTCGCCAGTGGCGGTTTCTGAGGCGAGCCGCGCGCCAAGGTGGAGCAACTTGGCGCGACGCTCGACGTCAGTGGCACCGGCGAGGACCTGACATGCCAGCCGCTGGCCGAGCTCGCCCTCGACCTTGCCGACGGAATCGAGCATCGCCGCTGACGCGAGTCCGAGTTCCCTGGCCCGCGGGATCGCCTGCACGAGGTGGTAGGCTACGTCGACGACTGCCTCGGATCTGTTGTCGCCCTCGACCGAGAGCGCGGCGATGTCCAGAGCAAGGAACCGCTCCTGGTCCGCCAGTCGGCGCAGTTTGAGCGCAATCAACCGGAAGCGCTCCTCGATGTTCGCCGATGTCATCCCTTCGACCAGCCTCGTGACAAGCCGTCGCGTCAAGTAGCCGCCATCGTGGCGGGGCTCGTTGCCGATTAGGGCATCTGCAATCACAAGCTGTGCCGGATCTGCGGCGTCCAGCCCTTTCGACGCAGTGCCCGCGAACACGCGGACCCCATCATCATCAGGGAACCGTCGCGCCAGCTCGGCCACGATCGGATACCCCGCGTGCCCTAGCCAACACGCCGTGCGTGCGATCTCGAAAGCGGCGACCGGACGCTGCTCCTTCGGCAACGAAACCAGCTCGTCCACCATCTGCTCGAGTACACCCGCGACGACCGTGTCAGCGACTCGCCTGCTGTCCGTTGTGAGCGCGGCCACGGGCCATGGCTCTCCCGCGACGGGAAGTCCGAGGAGGCCGGCTTGTCGCATCGGCTGCAACCACGCAGGGTCCGCCAGGTGTTGGAGGAAGAGCCGGACGTGGTGACCGTTCAGCGCCAACGATCGAAGCTCGGCGCCAAGCTCAATGGTGTACGGCAGCGCTGCGAGTTCTTCGAGTCGGCGTGCTATGTCGCTCGGCGGGGCAAAGAACCGCGTGAACCAAGCGACCGCGTCGCTATACAAAGCGCGGACTTCGGCTGTATTTGCGTCTGCGTGCAGGATCGTCTGGGCAGCCTCGCGCAGGCGCTGGTAGTGGACAGTCGGGTCGTCATCTCCGGCGAGCGGGCTGACGCCGGTCTGCTGCCGAAACCATTCGAGCAGCTTCCTCGTCATGAACGCCTGACGCCTACCGTCCTGGGTGAGACCATCGAGCACCGAGCCCAACTCGGCGCGAGCCGAGGGTTCATCTGCGCCGGGCTGTTCGCAGACGAGCTTGTACTTGTCCCACGCGTCGAGCGCGGTGCGAAGGCCGCCTTCGGCGGCCGGTCGATCACGAACGACGGAATCGAGTGCCTCACGCACGTTGTACGCGGCACTTTCCGCGAAGCGGAACTCGTCGTCGGCGCGGGAGAGGCGAATCAGCTCGGCGGCTGCGCGGAGGCACATGAGGACCCGCCGACCGGCGCTTTCCCCGAGTTCAGCGATGATCCGACTCGCGACGGCTTCATCGACGTCCGGGACGGGTGACGCGTCAGGATTCTCGGCCGTGGCCATCGGTCCCATCATGAACGACGGGTGTGACGGAAAGGGGCATCCTGCGGCGGCGTTTGAGGTGTAAGTGGAGCCGCGGGGCTTGGGCTCGAGCCGACCTCACGTCGGCCCGGAAGATCGGAGCTGCGCGAGTTGACGATTCACATGGTCGGCTGACCCTCCGAGGCAGACGCGCTCCGCCCATATCGCTCGGCCGTTGACTTCAGTGTCGATCCCCTGGTGTCCTGCAATGCTGCTCGCCTGAGACGACGTCGGCCGACCGCTTGTCCATCGCGGCAGCGAAGGCTTCAGTCGGCCGTGCACTCCCGCGAAGTGCAGGGTCGTGCGCCGCATTCACCGAATGCCGGTCAATGGTGCTGTTCGGGGCGGCGACATCCCGGCGGTATGGGACGCGTGCTACTGCACCGCTTGGTAAGGGCGAACGCGGGCGGGCCGACAAGTTGGCTTCTCCTCGGGATAGGAGGTGACTGACCTTGTTCTCTGGCGCTCTTGTGCCTAGCACCGCCGACTCATGAACGTCGAACGCGGAGGTATTTCGGTCGAAGGACTAATTCCCTCGAATCGCATCGTCAAGCTGAGCGAGGACCGCCCGCATGTCGACAGCGATGTCGGTTGGGTCGATGTGCGCTGCCAATTTGTCGGAGTTGACCGTCTTGAGCTTCCGTCCCTGCAGATCAGCATTCAAGGCATGAATGGCCCGCTTGGCGTCTACGATGCTCGATCGTCCTTCCAAGGTCCGCCACGCTCTGTCGTGTTCCAGTTTGGCGGCTTCAAGGACGGTCTTGACGGCAGTTCGCTTGGTAACGCCGAGCCCGCGCTCTCGTTCCTCGAGTCGCTGGGTCTGGAGTTCCGTCAGAGTGTCGGCAGCGCACGACTCGATCGCTGCGTCTAGGAGCGTCTTGGCGACGGACAGGTCGATCCCGGTTGCACCGGCGACGCCCGATGGGGTCAGTAGATAGTTCTCCAACTCGCGCCGTTGCCACACATGGACGATGGCACCTTGAGCCACCAGTTCATCCGAGATCTCGGTCACGGCAGCGTCGCACCGGAGGTCCCGATCCAATAGAACTTGGACGTTGACGGTCCCGCCGAGCGCACCGACGACCTCGGCGAACGCTCCTGCCACGCCGTACCGGCTTAGGCCTCCGAGTGGGATCACGGCGTAGTCGCGACCTGACGCAAGCGCCTTGGCGTCTACCAGCGACGCAATCTTGGCGAGCACCCGCATGTCTTGGCCCTCTACGAACAGTGCCACGGAGCTTCTTAGCGCTCGCGCAATGCCCAGTTCCAAACCGCTGCCCAACCGTCTTCCCAGCATTGTCAGGGCCCCGTCTTGCTTCGGCCGATCAGCTCGTCGACGAGATCGGTCAACCCAAACGGCCGCTCCGGGTGCTGCTTCCGAGAGGATTTCCGTGCTGTGCGTTGCCAATACAACCTGGCTTGGCAAATCGAACACTAAACGGGCAAGTCGCCGTTGGAGGTCGGGGTGCAAATAGACGTCGGGCTCGTCCAGCACCAGAACATCGGAGTCTCGCTCCCGCCATATGTGATACAGCGCCTGCAGCCAGATTTGCATACCGTCGCCAGCCCAAGTTGCCTCGCGCTGCTGCCGTCGACCCGCTTCCCGGAAGTAGAGATCCAATTCGTCGTGTCGCGTTTGAGCAACTTCGAGCCGGTCTATTTCGGGTGTATTGGTGAGCAGCCAATCGAGCAGCCGTTCCCACTGAAGAGGTTGCCGCTCTGTCCTCAATAGCGCGTTACGGAAGTACCTGCTTGTGCGACGCCCGGTGAGGTTGCGGCGGAGAGCGTCATCACTGATGAGCTGTTCGCGGTCGTCAAGCGGAGCGAGCGTCGGAACGACCCCAAGAGTCGGAAGGAGGTTCTGCGCAGCGATCCGGTACGATCCCCGGAAGCCACGCGGTGCCAGGACGTGACAAGTCGGCTCCCCCGGAGAGTCCTCGTCGTCCAAGTCGGGCCACACGAGTGCGACCGCTGCGCCAGAATCAAACCGCGCTTCGAACCTCGTCTCATGACGGCCGAAGTCGAATCGTACGTTCTCGTCTGTGAACGAAGCAGATTCGATCGCGGCATTTGTCAGACCCCAGCCTCTCATCGGCGAGCCGTCCACCATGCCCCCCATGTTCGGCTCGAGCCGACGCATATGTGGAATCATCGTCGCAATCAACCGGAGCCCGGAGATGACGCTGCTCTTCCCGGCGTTGTTCGCTCCAACGAGAACGCTTGGGCCGGCAAGCGGGACGATGCAGTCGCGAAACCCCTTGAATCGAACCATTCGTACTGCCTGCAGTCTGGCCATGAGCTCCTCCGTGAGCGGAATCTATGTCAGGGACATACGGCCAACGCGCGCAAGGCCCGCGAGCACGATCAGGCAACGTCATCGTCCCGGCGGGAGGGGCCATTGCGGATCCGTTGAGATATGCCGCAGGTCTATCCAAACGCGCGGCCCTTGGCGCGGCTACCCTACCTGCCGTAGCCAGTCCGTGAGGTACATCCTGATTCGATCGAGTTCGAGCTTGTCGAGGACGTTGTTGTGCGCAATTACGTTTCGAGACTGCTCAAGTTCTCGAAGGCGGCTTGTAATCCAGGAGACATCCGGGAACAGATCAGAGAAGTCGGACCAGCTGTTCTGGATGATCAAGGCAAGATCTCCGAAGTCGGTGTAGTTGATGTCGCTCGCGCCTCTGCGAGAGTGCCACCTATTAGCACCCTCCTTCTCCCTGCGAGTCCCCACCTTGTCCTGGATTCCTCTTGCAACGTTGGTTGCCCACCATTCAGGCCCATGCTGCTGGAGCATTCGGTCACTGATCAGCTCTCGGACAGCGTTCTCAAGGCAGAAGAAGGCCAAATAGGCAGGCAGGTTCGACATAGCCTGTGCGCGGATTTCCGCAGAAAAGTCCTCAAGCGGTAGGACGCGTTGCAGTGCGGTGGGATCCGACGCAGGCCGAACTGCAAGTCCGTCCTGTTCCATTCCACTGAGCGCCCCCTCGACAGCAAGGCTCTTGAACAGCCAGCTACGCACCTCCGCCAATTCAGTCACGGAGTTCGTCCCGAATGGCTCGGAAGATCGCTGTGTACACGGCCACGTCGGAGGTCGCCGGAAGGTGCAGGTGAATGTCGTGACGAAGCGTCAGAGTGGAGAGCAGACCCCCACTGATGCGCTCGGGCTCGCCGACGGTCGAGGATGAAGGGAGAGTGGCGGTCGGCTCCCCTTCGGCCTCCCCGACATTGCTTGCGCCTGCACCTGTCGTCGCGCTGCTCCAGTCGGCTAGATCGGCGAGCGCCTTGAATGTGCCGGCCATCTTCTTGGCTGAAGCCTCGCCCGAGCCGGTCGCACTCTTGAACAACTGGGTGAGTTGGGCGACGCTCTTCTCGTAAGCCGACTGGTCTGAGAGGAAGACTGGCGCCCATCCTTCGCGTATGCCCTGCGCAAGCTCGGCTTTGCCGTTGGGTCCCTTGAACCGGTTGTAACGTTCGGTTGGGCCTGAATCGCTGGTAAGGAAGCCCAGCGCCTTTAGCACCTTGATGATTCCGCGGTCTCCTGAGCCAGTGAAGCCCAAGTTGTTCTTGAGAAACTCGTGGGTGAACTTCGGCGGGGTACCTGCTTCACGGATCCTGGCGAAGATCTTGGGGATGTTTCCCATCTGCATCATGTACGGCATTTCGTTTGCCACGGCTGCTCCTCCGCTCGGTGGGTCATTAGTACAGCCCAAGGAGACAGTAGGCGAACCTGTGCCGTCGTCGCAGGTAACGGAGTTGGTGCGAACGCGCCCTGTGCGGACTCACGTCGTCGATGGTCGCCACTTTCGAGACGCCCATCGCAGCACCAATAGCGAGCTATCTGCGTCCGTACCGGGTGTCCACCAAGTGCCGGTCTGGGACGCGCCAGATCTGCCGCTATGAGCGGAGGGTGAGCAGGCGTCAGCGACGGCGGGGTGGGTGCACCAGATTGCGCAGGCGAGCGGTGATGTCGTCGAGGCTCGGGTTGGTGGACGCGACCCACATCACGAAGTCGTAGACGTCGTCGTTGGCGACCTTCGAGGCCTCTACACGGTTGAGCTCCAGGAACACGGCTGTAGCGAGCCAGCCGAGGCGCTTGTTACCGTCGACCAGGGCGTGGTTGTTGACGATGGACTGCAACAAGGCGGCGGCTTTGGTGAGCAGGTCAGGGTACGCATCCTCGCCGAAGGCCGTGGCCTGTGGTCGCGCGACGGCGGATCCGAGCAGACCCATGTCGCGCACGGGTGCCGGGTCGCCCAGCAGGGCGCGGGCGAGGTCGAGCAGGTCGTCGAGTTCGAGGTACTCGACCGGGCCGTTCATTCGCCGAGCCGGCGCAGCGCGTCGGCGTGGCGATCCATGATCTTCGCCGCCGCTGCGCCGACTCGGTCGCGATGCTGGCCGCGGGTGACGAACTCACGCACGGCACGGCGAGCGGCCTCCTGCATCGAGATGCCTTCCACCTCGGCGCGCTCGCGCAAGGCTTCCTGCTCGTCGTCGGTCAGTCGCAGCGTCATGGCCATGACGAGACGGTATCACTCCGATACCAAGCTCGCCCGGCGGACTACAAGTAGTTGAGGCGCAGGCCGCGGTGGGGCCAGCGCATGTGCAGCAACCGCCCGGTCGAGGAGGCGGTGATGTAGGCGTCGCGGTACTCGCCGCTGCCGTCGTTGTCGCCGAAGCAGATGTTGGTGGTGAGCAGGTCGCCGGTGGGCACATGGGTGAACGAGCCGTCGGCGGGGTCGATGACGGTGATGCCGCCGTTGACGAGCGTGCCCACGCACACGTGCCCCTCGCCATCGACGGCGAGCGAGTCGAGCAACTGGTTGCCGGGAAGGCCGGCCAGGCACTCCCACGGGTCGAGCATCGAACCGGGGGCGAGCACGCCAGGCTCCACCACATGGCGGCGCAGCACGCGGCCGGTGTGGGTCTCGGCCCAATAGAGCACGTCGCCCGTGGGCGACAGGCCGACACCGTTGGGCGATTCGGTGGGGAACGCCTGCTCGCTGATGTGGCTGCCGTCGGCCTTCGCGTAGTAAATGCCGGTGAAGTCGCTCGTGCGCCCGGCCACGTGGCGACGACCGTGGTCGGTGAACCAGAAGCCGCCGTGGCCGTCGAAGACGAGGTCGTTCGGGGCCAGCAGCGGGCGCTCGTCGCACTCGGTGTACACGTCGGTGACTGCACCGGTGGCGAGCTCGACACGCTGGATGCGGCCACCGCTGTAGCGCGACGGGTCGAAGTCGCCGGGCAGCAGCAATTCGCCGAGCTCCACCGGGCTGAAGGAGCCACCGTTGTTACACAGGTAGAGCGCACCGTCGGGACCGATGGCGGCGCCGTTGGGTCCACCGGCGATCTCGGCGATCGTCTGCTTCGTGCCGTCGGGCAGCACGCGAGTGATCCGCGGGCCGAACATCTCCACCAGGATCACGCTGCCATCGGGCATCGCGATCGGCCCCTCGGGGAAGCGCAAACCATCGGCAACCACTCTCAACCCCGACCCTGGCAACTCGGACACGGCTTCCCCCTCAGCGATTGCGCTGCGCCTGCTGCAGCAGCTCGAACTCCTCCACCGACATCAGCACGGAGCGGGCCTTGCTGCCTTCACTGGGGCCGACCACGCCACGCTGCTCGAGCAGATCCATGAGGCGGCCGGCGCGGGCAAAGCCGACCTTCAACTTGCGCTGCAGCATCGAGGTGCTGCCGAGCTGGCTGCGTACCACCAGCTCCATCGCCTGACGCATCAGCGTCTCGTCCTCGTCGTCGTCCGCGCCGTTCCCACCGAAGTCGCCGATGCCAAGGCGATCCTGGTCCTCGTCGCCCTCGACGCCGGTGACGTAGGCGACCTCGGGCGACTGGCGGCGCCAGTGGGCGACGACCTTGCGCACCTCTTCCTCGCTGACGAACGAACCCTGGATGCGCTGGGAGACATTGCTGTTGCCCGGTAGGAGCAGCATGTCGCCCTTGCCGACGAGCTTCTCGGCGCCCGACTGGTCGAGGATCACGCGGCTGTCGGTGAGGCTGTTCACCGCATAGGCGATGCGGGCCGGGATATTGGCCTTGATCACACCGGTGATGACGTTCACCGACGGCCGCTGGGTGGCAACGATGAGGTGGATGCCCACCGCACGCGCCTTCTGCGCGATGCGAGTGATGCTCTCCTCCACGTCGCGGGCGGCCACCATCATCAGGTCGTTCAGCTCGTCGACCACCACCACGATGTACGGCAGGCGCTCGTGCACCGTGTCGCTGTCGGGTGCCGTGCCCGGCACGGGCGCGAGCTCGCCGCGGTCGAACGCGGCGTTGTAGCCGGTGATGTCGCGGAACCCGACCTCGAACAGCAGGTCGTAGCGGCGGTCCATCTCCTTGCACGCCCACGACAAGGCGTTGGCCGCCTTCTTCGGGTTCGTGACCGGTTGGGTGAGCAGGTGTGGCGAGCGGTTGTACTGCCCCATCTCCACCTGCTTGGGGTCGATGAGGATGAGGCGCACCTGGTCGGGCGTGGTGCGCATCAGCAGCGAGGTGATGATGCAGTTGAGGCCGCTCGACTTGCCCGAGCCGGTGGTGCCGGCGATGAGCAGGTGCGGCATCGTGGAGAGGTTGAGGAACACGGCCCGGCCGGCGATGTCCTTGCCGATCGCGACATCGAGGGCGTGGCTGGCCGTCTTCGACTCCGGCGAGGTCATGATGTCGCCGAGGCTGACGAGCTGGCGGGTGTGGTTGGGCACCTCGACACCGATCGCGGAACGACCCGGGATGGGGGCCAGGATGCGCACGTCGGTGGCGGCCATCGCATACGCGATGTCGCGGGTGAGGCTGGTGATACGCGCCACCTTCACGCCCTGGCCGAGCTCGAGCTCGTAACGCGTGACGGTGGGGCCAACGGTCTGGCCCACCAGCTTGGTCTCCACCCCGTGCGAGGCGAGGGAGTCCACCAACGTGCGACCACGCGCCTCCACCTCGGCCTTGTTGATCGCCTGGTTCGTGCTGCGGTGCAGGTAGCTCATCGGCGGCAGCGTCCACTGGCCGCGTTGGGCACCGGGGCCGAGTTCGAGCTCGTCCTGCGTGGCCGGGCCGGTATCGATCGGTACCGGTCTCGGCGACCGCGAGCGCGGCCTGGTACCAGACCCGGCCGGCGGATCCCACTCGACATCGCCTTCACCGTCGTAGAGCACGGGCGGCGGCAGCGGATGCCCGCCGGTGCCATCGCCGGCACCGTCGCGATCGCTGCGCAGCGTGGACATCTCGCCCACCGTCTTGCGGATCGAACGGCCGACCGGCCGAAAGACATTGCGGAAGCTCGTGCCTGTGCGCCCGGCCATCGTGCGCACCGAACTGCCCGTGACGAGCATCGCCCCACCGAGGAACACGACGGTGAAGACGATCGCCGCACCCCACGAGCTGAGCAGGGCCTTCAGCGGCACGCCCACCGCAGCACCGAGCCAGCCACCGGCGCGGCCCAACTCGTCGAACCCGCTCCACAGGTGCTCAGGCCCGCGGGCCAGGTGCAAGAGGCCGAGCAGGGCCAGGGCAGTCACCCCCCAGCCGATCACCAGGCGCCAGCGGTGCTCGCTGCGCCCGCGACGGATGAGGGCGACGCCCGCGCCGATGAGCGCGATCGGCACGATGAAGCGGCCGAGCCCGGTGAACCAGCCGACGATCTCCGCCACGCCGCGCCCGAGCCATCCGGCCTTCTTGTCGATGTAGATACCCAGGCCGAGCAGAAGGCCGACACCGATCAACCCGATGCCCCAGAACTCGGCTTCGCGGCCCTGCACGGCTTCGCGGATCTCGGCCGAGGCCTGATCGCGGCGCGAACGGGGGAACTCGTCGGTGTTGGCGACGCCGGTCTGCGCCACCGCGGCCTTACCGGCGGCAGGGCGCGGGGACGCGGTGGTGCGTTGCGTCGCCTTCGAGCGCCGGTCGGGTTTGCCCCAGGTAGCCATCGGCCTGAGGGTACTCAGTCCACCGGGTCGACCGAGAGCACCGCACCGTCGGCACCGACCGCGACCTCGAGCGCGCCACCCTTGTCGGAGGTGACGAGCAGGTGGTACACCACATCCCCACCCTTGGCACCGAAGACGTGGAAGCTGTCGAGCGTCGCCGTGGGTAGTTGCTCGGCCACTTCCGACATCACCACCGCCGGATCGAAGCCGACCTGAGCGGCGGTGAACGTGAAGCCAGTGGCCCCGGGCCGGCCCTCGTCGGAGGACAGTTCACCGGCGAGGTACACCCACGGCTGGGCCACGGCCCCGTCGTTGAGCGACACCCACAGGTTCACCAACTGCGACGTCGCGTTGATCTCGAAGTACTGCTGCGGGCCACCCAGTTCGGCCTCCAGCGCGGCGATGGCGGGGGCGATCTGTTCGACGATCGGCAGGCCGCCCGTCGGCGGCAACGGCGCCGACATCTCCGCCTTGGTGGTGGTGGCTCCGTCTCCCGAGCCGCGGGACGCGCCCGATGAGTCGTCGCTGCAGGCGACGACCGCCAGGGCGGCCAGGGCGGCGAACACCGCCCATGATCCTGTTCGTCTCACGTCTCCATCACCACCGGAACGATCATCGGGCGCCGCTTTGTGCGCTCGCTGACAAACTTGCCGGCGGCCTTGCGCACCTCGCGCTCGAGGCTCTCCACGTCGCGCATGCCGTTCGCGAGCGCGGCCTCCACCACGCCGGCGACGCGGTCGCAGGCCTCATCGAGCAGATCTTCTGCCTCAGGCGCGTACACCCAACCACGGGTGATGATCTCGGGGCCGGTGAGCACCTTGCCGCTCTCGATGTCGACCGTCACCACCACCACCACGACACCCTCCTCGGCGAGCACTCGGCGGTCGCGCAGCACGCCCTGGCCAACATCGCCGACGATGCCGTCGACATAGAGGTAGCCCGCGGGCACACGGCCGACGGCGGCGAGACCGTCGTCGGACAACTCGAGCACGTCGCCGTCTTCACACACGAGCACATGATCCTTGGGCAGGCCCATGATGTAACCGAGCTTGGCGTTGGCCACCATGTGGCGGTACTCGCCGTGGATCGGCACGTACCACTCCGGCTCGGTGATGGAGAGGTACGTCTTCAGCTCCTCGGCCTGCGCGTGACCGGTGGCATGCACGTCGGCGACGCCGCTGTGCACGACCTCCACCCCAGCGCGCAGCAAGTCGTCGATGACGCGGTTGACATTGCCCTCATTGCCCGGGATCGCGTGGCTGGAGAGGATCACTGTGTCGTGCTCGGTCATCTTCACCCACTTGTTCTCCCCACGGGCGAGCAGGGCCAGCGCCGACATCGGCTCGCCCTGCGACCCGGTGGAGATCACGCACAACTGCTCGGGGCGATACTTGTCCGCGTCCTCGATGTCGATCAGCTTGTCGTCGGGGATCTTCAGCACACCGAGGTCGCGACCCATGCGCACGTTCTTGCGCATGCTGAGCCCGAGCGTGGCCACCACCCGCCCCTCGGCGATCGCTGCATCGGCGATCTGCTGGATGCGGTGCAAGTGGCTGGCGAAGCTCGCCGTGATGATGCGGCGGCCCTTCTGCTGCGAGATCACCGCACGCAACACGGCGCCCACGCTGGTCTCGCTGGGGGCGTGGCCGCGCTCTTCGGCATTCGTGCTGTCGGCGAGCAGCAGGCGAATCCCCTCGCCGTTGGCGATCGCACCGATGCGGCCGAGGTCGGTGCGCCGCCCGTCCACCGGGGTGAGATCGAGCTTGAAGTCGCCCGTGTGCAGGATGACGCCCTGGGGGGTGTGGATCGCGACAGCGTGGGCGTGGGGCACCGAGTGGGTGACCGGGAGGAACTCCACGTCGAACGGGCCGATCATCCGCCGCTCGCCGTCCTGGACGACGTTCAGTTCGGTGCGGCCGAGCAGACCGGCCTCCTCGATACGGTGGCGGGCCAGCCCGAGCGTGACCGCCGAGCCGTAGATCGGGAAGCTCAGCTCACGCAGCAGGTACTGCAATGCGCCGACATGATCCTCGTGGCCGTGAGTGGCCACCATGCCGACGATGCGGTCGGCCTGCTCGCGCAGCCAAGTGAAGTCGGGCAGTACGAGGTCGATGCCGTGCATGTCCGCGTCGGGGAACATGAGGCCGCAGTCGATGAGCAGGATCTTGCCGTCGGGCTGACCATGACCGAACTCGATGGCCATGCAGTTACGGCCGATCTCACCGAGCCCGCCGAGGAAGACGATTCGAACAGGAGCGGCCATCAGTGGTTCCTCACGCGGTACGGGCCTTCTGGAGGTTGGCCCACACCTGGGGTGCGCGCTCCTCGACGAAGGTGGGGGCGGGCCCCATCGGTAGGCGGGCTTGGCCCACCTTGAATCCCAGATGGCGCATCATCGCCTTCGTGGGGATCGGGTTCGGTGCGTCGTCGCCGGTCTCGAACGCAAAGCTCTCCAGCATGCGGGCGTTGACCCGGCGGGCGCCGGCGGTGTCGCCGGTCTCCCACAGGCGGAACATCTCCTGGTGGTCGGGGGCCGTCCAGTGGGTGGCTACGCCGACCGTGCCGACGATGCCGGCGGCGAGCAAGGGCAGGGTGAGCCCATCGTCACCGCTGTACACCTCCACGCCCTCGGGCGCGTTGGCGATCAGCACGGCGGTCTCGCCCGGGTTGCCCGCGGCGTCCTTCAAGGCGACGATGTTGGGGACCGCCCGGAACATGCGCAGCAAGGTGCTGGTCAGGATCTTGCGGCCCGTGCGCACGGGGATGTCGTAGATCATCTGCGGCAGCGGCGTGCACTCGGCCATGGCCCGGATGTGGGCCTCGATTCCCGCCTGCGACGGCCGGTTGTAGTACGGGCACAGGGCGAGGATGCCCGCCGCACCGAGCTTGGTGGCTTCCTTCGTCATGTGCACCGAGTGCGCCGTGTCGTTCGTGCCCGAACCGGCGATCACCGGGATGGTGACGGCCTCGATGACCGCGGCGAACAGGGCCAGCCGTTCGGGGTCGGTGAGCACCGGGGCCTCGCCCGTGGTGCCGGCAACCACGAGACCGTCATTGCCCTCGGCCTGCAGGTGGCGGGCGAGGCGCTGGGCCTCGTCGAGATCGAGGGCACCGTCGTCGTCGAACGGAGTGACCATCGCTGACAGGACACGGCCGAAACGGGCCATCAGAAGCTCCCTTCGGACGTACGGTCGATCCCTTGGGTGAGGATCAGGTCTTCGTGCAGTTCCATCCACACATCGTGGTAGCTGCCACACATGACTCCAGTGAACATATTCGTTTCACCTTCCACCACCCGCCGGCACGTACGTGCCAGGCGCGGGCCGTATGGCGCCAGGCGCCCGAGCACCTGCCCCATCTGCTCCACCACAGGGGTGACGTCACCGTCGAGCACCTGCAAGCGGGCCACGACGGCGCCGTCGTAGGCCTCATCGGAATGATCGTTGGGTTGCCCGTCACGTAGCTGCCAGTCGCCGCACAGCTCCTTGAACTGCTCATTGATGGCGAGAAAGGTTGCGTACGGCTCGGCCAGTTCGGCGTGCAGCGAGCGGCCCCCCACATCCTGCGCCAGCGCGATGTGGTGCTCCTCGCGACCGACCGGCGTGAGCTGCCACAACTGGCGCGCTTCACGGAACATCGCCCACTCGCGTTGGGCCAGTGCGTCGAGGTGTTCGGCCACCACCGAGAGGGGCAGGTCGGCCACCTCAGCGATGGTCTCGGCCTTGGCGAAGCCCTTGATACGCACTGCGTGGAATGTACGGAAGAAGGGATCGGAAGGGTGTGGCATACCGCCTTGCAGCGTACTGGACGGGTGCACACGACGAGGCTGTTCCGAGCCCATCCTCGGATGTGCCAAGCTCGCGCTCAGGACCGCTGGCAGGGGAGGCGTCGGGGAATGACGGAAACACTCGTGAGCGGAGGTGGGGTCGCGAGCAAGGGCCTCAAAGGCGGCTCACTCGGGCTGGTCGCCGTGATCGTGATCGGTGTCGCCTCCACGGCACCGGGCTACAGCCTCGCCGCGAGCATCGGTATCGTCACCGGCGAGGCCGGTGCGAAAGCCCCGTTCATCATGCTGTTCGCGTTCGTGCCGATGGCATGCATCGCGGCGAGCTTCTACTACCTCAACAAGGCCGACCCCGACTGCGGCACCAACTTCACGTGGGGTGTCCGGGCCTTCGGCCCGAAGGCCGGCTGGATCGCGGGGTGGGGCTGCATCGTCGCCGACTTGGTGATCATGCCCAACCTGGCCGGCGTGTCCGGCCAATACCTCGTGCTGCTCTTCGACGAGAAGGCCGCCGACAACATCTACCTCACCACCGCGATCGGCATCCTGTTCATCGCGGCCATGACGTGGATCTGCTGGAAGGGCATCGAGCTGTCGGCCCGCTCGCAGGTCCTCCTGCTCGGTACGGAACTGGTGGTGCTCGCCGCATTCGCCGTGATCGCCATCATGAAGTCCGCCGGCGACGGCATTTCCCGCACCGTCGACGGTGTGACCTACCACTCGATGCACCCGTCGTTGTCATGGATCTCCCCGTCGGGGCTCACCACCAAGGCCATGGTGGCCGGCCTCGTTGCCGCCGTGTTCATCTACTGGGGATGGGACACGTGCGTGTCGGTCAATGAGGAGGCCAAGGACTCCAGCAAGACCCCGGGCCGGGCCGCCGTGCTGTCCACGGTGGTACTGCTGCTCATCTACCTGGTCACCTCCTACGGTGCGGTCTCGCTCCTCGGCCCCGATTTCGTGTCCGCAAACTCCGACGACGCGATGTACGCGCTCGGTCAGGTCGCCCTGCCCACGGTGATGGTGAAGCTCCTTCTCATCGCCGTGCTCACCTCGGCCGCCGCGTCGTGCCAGACCACGATCCTGCCGGCCACACGCACGATGCTGTCGATGGGCGCCCACGGCGCCGCCCCCAAGAAACTCGCCCGGATCGACCACAAGCGGCTCACCCCTGATTACAGCTCTTGGCTGTTCGGCGGGGTGTCGGTCGCGTGGTACCTGCTGCTCGTGGTGATCAGCCACAACACGAGTACCGATGCCTACTTCGCCTCGATCGCAGCAGTCGGCATGGCGATCTCGGTCTATTACGGCCTCAGCGGCATCTCGTGCATCCTCTACTTCCGCCGCTGGATCTTCAGATCCGTCAGGAACTTCGTGATGATCGGTTTCCTGCCCGCATTCGGCGGGGTCGTACTGATCTATGTGTTCTGCAAGACCGTGTGGGACGCGCGGTCGGCCGACTACGGGTACGGCACCCTGTTCGGCGTGGGCACGGTGCTGGTGATCGGCACCGTGCTCCTCCTCGGCGGCATCCCGCTGATGCTGTGGTGCGCGAAGAAGTACCCCGCGTTCTTCAGCTACCGCGCCGACCCACCCGAACTGGTGAAAGATCCGTACGGTGACGACACGTTGGCGGCCCCGTTGGGCACCTACACCAAGACGAACAGGAAAGGAGCCGTGTGATGGCTGGCCCACTGGTAGCCGGGGTGGGAGGTGACGGGAGCGGGTTCCAGGCGGTGCGCACTGCGGCCCGCGTCGCCGACCTGATGCAGGTGCCGTTGATCCTGGTGTTCGGATACGAGGCCGTCGCACTCGGCCCGCGCGGGGGCACGCTGGAAGAGCAGATCGCGGCCGTCGGCACCGAGGCGATCGAGGAGATCCGGGCGGAGATCAGCGCCGCGTACCCGAAGCTCGTGATCGAGGTCGAGATGGTGCAGCAACGGCCGGTCGATGCACTCATCGACGTCGCCGCTGCGCGGGGAGCCGAGGTGATTGCCGTGGGTCATGGCGGCAGCGGGCCCCTGAAGGCCGCCCTCATCGGCAGCATCACCTATGAGATCGTGCACCGCTCACCGATCTCGGTGCTGGTGGTGCCCAACGACGAGGACGACTTCGAAAGCTGATCTCGCCGGCGTTGCTCAGCCGACGGCGGGCAGCGCCCCGCCGATCTCGAACTTGAGGTACTCGTCGCCGGTGTTCTCCCAGTCCTCGAACTGGATTACATTCATCTCCTCGAAGCGGCGGCGCAGCCACGCGTCATTGCGGTCGAGCAGGCCGAGCTTCTTGCAGTTCGGCACGATCTTGCTGAACAGCATGCTCTGGAACACCAAGCGGGTCGGGTCTTCGATCACCAGCGGGATGATCTCGCGGGTGTTGACGCCGAGGCGCTCCCACACCTCTTGCTGCATGAACCGGTCGCGCATGCGCACGGCGGCCTCGAACGCGAACTCCTGGCGGTCCTTGATCTCGGCATCGCTCATCTCGTCGTAGGCCTCCTTGAGACTCAACACGCCGAAGGCCACGTGGCGGGCCTCGTCGCTCATGACGTAGCGGAGCAGCTTCTTCAGCAGCGGCTCGCCGGTGAGCTGGTGCATGAACCCGAACGCGGCCAGGGCGAGGCCCTCCACCATCACCTGCATGCCGAGGTAGGTCATGTCCCAGCGGCTGTCACGGACGATGTCGTCGAGCAGTGTGCGCAGGTGCACGTTCACCTGGTACTCGCCGCCCAGCTTCTCCTGCAGGTAGCGGGCGAAGACTTCCACGTGGCGGGCTTCGTCCATCACCTGGGTGCTGGCGTACATCTTCGCGTCGTACCACGGGACGGTCTCGACGATCTTGGCGGTGCAGATCAGCGCGCCCTGCTCGCCGTGGAGGAACTGGCTGAGCATCCAGTTGCGGCTCTCGATGCCGAACTGCAGCCACTCCTTGTCACCCCACTTGGCCACCGGGGTGCCGATGTACTGGTTCGGATCGAGGCCCGTGCCGAGCGCAGCCTGGTCGGCGGCGATGACGGCCTCGACGTCGACCTCGGTGTCCCAGTCGAGGTCGGTGGTGCCGTTCCACTGGCCGGTCTTGGCCTTCTCGTACAGCTTGTGCAGCTGGGGACGGGCGTTGGAGTAGTCCCACGTGAAGATCGTGTCCGCGTTGTTCGCGATGACGTGCTCGACCTCGTTCGGGTCGACCAGCGGGACCGAAAGGATGGCATCGACGTCGTCGATCTCCTTGCGGCCGATGATCGTCTCGTTCGAGTTGTGGGTCACGGTCATAGGTTCAGCTCCTGGTGAGTGCCTGGTAAGCGGGCAGGAAGGTGTGGATGAACTGGCGCGCCGATTCCGGATTGCCGAAATCGACAACATCGGAGGGGGCGAGGAAGTACGAGATCACGAGGCGGGACAACAGCTCGACAACCTGCACCGCTTCGTCGCGCGGCAGGTACTGATCGACCATCGGCACGAGGAACACCGTGGCGACGCGCAGGATGCGCGGGATGCCCTCGACGGTGAGCTGGCCGAGCGCGTCGCCGGGCTCGGAGGCGAGCATCATCGCCAACTGCTCGTCGGTGCGCAGCTCGCGGGTGGCGGCCACCACCATCCGCACGAGCAGGGTCTCGAGGTCTTCGTGGCCGTCGATGTCGGCGCTCATGCGGGTGAAGAAGTCCTCCAACTCACGCAAGCGAAACGCGTCGAACAGGACGTCCTTGCCGCCGGGGAACATGCGGTAGAGCGTCGCCCGGCTGACGCCGGCCTCGGTGGCGATGTCGTCGATCGTGACCTTCTGCATGCCCCACTTGAGGGTGCACGACTTGGCAGCGTCGAGCACACGGGTCTCGACGTCGCGGGCGGCCGGGGTCATAGGGTGAGACACTAAGACGCTCGGCGTCTCACTGTCAAGGGTGCTTCACAAGACGAGGAATCCTGACCAGATCGGTCTGCTTTTGCTCGCGCCTGCTAGCCTGCGCAGCCATGAAGAAGACGCTGATCACCAGCGTCGCGTTGGTCGGCCTGTTTCTGGCCTCCTGCAGCGACGACAAGAAGGACACCACCGCCACCACGACCGCCTCGACCGGGTTCGACCTGGCGTCGGTGAAGGTCAACGATGCCGCGAAGGCCTGCGCCGACGGCAAGACACTCGCCGCCGGCGAACTCACCATCGCCACCGGCGACCCCGCGTTCCCGCCCTACATGATCGACGACGACCCCACCTCGGGTGAGGGCTTCGAGTCGGCCCTGGCACTGGCCGTCGCCAAGACCATGGGCTTCGAAGGTGACCAGGTCAGCTGGGTGCGCACCTCGTTCGACACCGCCGTGGCCGGCAGCGACACCAATTTCGACTTCAACCTGCAGCAGTTCTCGATCAACCCCGAGCGCCAACAAGTCGTGTCGTTCAGCGACCCGTACTACACCGCCAACCAGGCGATCCTCGGCTACGCCGACGGCCCGGTCAAGGATGTCACCAAGCTCAGCGACCTCAAGGCGCTGAAGCTCGGCGCGGCGGCCGGCACCACCAGCCTGAAGTTCATCCAGGACGTCATCAAGCCCGAGTCGGCAGCATTCGAGTTCGCCAGCAACGCCGACGCCAAGGCAGCGCTCGACGCCGGCCAGATCGAGGCGATCATCAGCGACCTGCCGACGGCGCTGTACTGGTCGGTGGCCTCCGAAGAAGACGGTGGCGTGCCCGGCACTGTGGTCTTCGGTCAGTTCCCGGTCGATGCCGGTGGCGCCGGCGACCAGTGGGGCATGCTCTTCGCGAAGGACAACCCGCTGGTGGAGTGCGTCAACCTGGCGCTGGCCGCGCTCACCGATTCGGGCGCCCTCGCCGCGGTCACAGAAGAGTGGATGGCGGGCTACACCGAGGCCCCGACGCTGTCGAAGGACTGACATGACGCCGCCGACCCGGCGCCAGCTGTGGCTGCGGCGACAGCGGCGCCGGGCCGTGGTGATCGCCACCGTGTCCACGGTGGTCACTGTCGTCGCAATCTGGTACCTCATCACCCATTCGGCCGGTTGGCCGCGTGTCAAGAAGGTGTTCTTCGACGGCAAGCACTTCCGTGAGGACTTCCCGGTCCTGCTCGGCTACCTGTGGCAGGACGTGAAGCTGTTCCTCCAGTGCGCGCCCTGCATCCTGCTGCTCGGCCTGTTGCTGGCCCTGTGCCGCAACACGCGCAACCCGGTGCTGTTCCCGCTGCGCGCATTTGCCGCCGCCTACACGGACTTCTTCCGTGGCATCCCGGTGATCCTCACCGTGTACTTGTTCGGCTTCGGCATGGCCAAACTGGTCAAGGACTGGGGCGAATTCCACTTCCTCGGATTCGGTGGAGCCTGGAACTCGCCCTACCTGTGGGGGCCCGTCGCGCTCGTCCTCGCCTACAGCGCATACGTGTGCGAGGTGTTCCGCTCAGGAATCGAGGGCGTGCACGAGAGCCAGCGCGCCGGCGCCCGCTCGCTCGGGCTCTCGCACGGGCAGACGATGCGCCACGTGGTGCTCCCGCAGGCCTTCCGCCGCGTGATCCCACCGCTGATGAACGACATGCTCTCTCTGCAGAAGGATGTCGCCCTCATCTCACTGCTCGGCATCGTCGAGGTGTTCAAGCGGGCCACGTCCATCAAGGACTACACCGGTAACTTCACACCGCTGGTGGCCGCCGCCCTCATCTTCCTCGTGCTCACCATCCCCGAGACACGGCTGGTCGATTGGTACACCGCTCGTCAACGTCGCCGCACCGGCGGGTCGGTGATTGCATGAGCAAGCTGTCCGTGAGCAATGTGCGCAAGGCGTTCGGTACCCACACCGTGCTCGACAACGTGTCGCTCGACGTGGAGGAACACGGCGTCGTCTGCCTGATCGGCGCCAGCGGCTCGGGAAAGAGCACGCTGCTGCGCTGTATCAACTTGCTGGAGCCGATCGACGACGGTGAGATCCTGCTCGCCGACCCCGACGGCACGGTGGTGGACATCAGCGAGCCCGGCCTCGACCCCGACCCGATCCGTCGTCGTATCGGGATGGTGTTCCAGAGCTACAACCTGTTCCCGCACATGAGCGTGTTGCGCAACATCACGCTCGGGCCCACCAAAGTGCTCAAGCGCGACCGGAAGGAATCGGCGGCATACGCCCACGAGTTGCTCGGCCGCTTCGGCCTCGACGACAAGGCGGGGGCCTACCCCGACCAGCTCTCCGGCGGCCAGCAGCAGCGCGTCGCCATCGTGCGCGCCCTAGCGATGCAGCCCGAACTGATCCTGCTCGACGAGGTGACCGCCGCGCTCGACCCGGTGCTCGTCGGCGAGGTGCTCAACGTGATCCGTGACATGCGCAGCCAGGGAATGACGATGATCATCGCCACCCACGAGATGGGCTTCGCCAAGGAGATCGCCGACCTGGTGTGCTTCCTGAAGGACGGGGTGATCCTCGAGTCCGCTCCCCCGGCCAAGCTGTTCAGCGCGCCCGATCGTCAGGAGACGGCCGACTTCCTCCAGCGCGTGATCGCCAGCGGCCGCCTGTAGCCGCGAATGGAATCGCCTGGCCCAGGCCTCTCATAGTCGTGACGACCGATCACGAACTCGACCTGTTCCTGGCCACGACCCGACCCGCATTGGAACGCGCTCTCACGGCCCGGTGGGGTCTGCCCGCCGGTGCGGATGCCGCGGCCGACGCCCTCGAGTACGCGGTGCGCAACTGGCAGCGAATGTCGGCAATGCAGAACCCGGCCGGCTACCTGTTCCGGGTCGGGTGTTCACGGGCGCGGCGCGATCACGCACGACGCAAGCGCGAACTCGTCGCGCAGCCGGCAACGGCAGACGCACCGCTCGACATCGACCTGCAGCGAGCGCTGATGAAGCTCAAATGGGAGCACGCGTCGCCATCATCCTGGTGCACGGCCACGGCCATACCTACGCGAGCGCGGCTGAGCTGCTCGATGTGCCGGTCACCACCATCACGAACCACATCAACCGCGGGCTCGCCCGCCTGCGCACCCTCTTGGAGGAACGATGACCAGCGACCTGCTCGACCGCCTGGAACGGCTCGGCGCCCACCTCGACGAGGAGCGCGTGGTCGTCTCCGATGGCCTGCTGCACGTCGTGCCGTCCGCTCGGCCGAGGCACTGGGGCCGGATGGCCGCAGCCGCTGCCGTGCTCGTCGCCACCACTGTCGGAGTGTGGGCCGTCGTGCCCCGCGACGCGACGCCTGCGGCCGACACCCCGGCACCGTCGATCCGAAACGGGGCCGACATCGTCGTCTGGGTGCGCCACGGCGCCGCCGCCGAGCAGGTGCAGTTCCTCAGCGATGTCCTCGCCCAGTTCGACCTGATCGACACCTCCCGCACGGAGTACGTCGACGAGGCTGCATCGCTGGTTGTCGCCCGCACACTCCTCACGCCTGACGAGTTCGCCCTCCTCGCGCCGCAGATTCCGTCGTTCTTCCGCCTGTACGCACTGCCGTCGACGACGGACGCTCAGATCACGCTGCTCGCGGAGGAGATGCGCACACTTCCCAACTCCATCGACGTGAATCCACCGTGGCCGATCGAGTCGATTCCGCCCGGCGGCACCGCGCCCGACCCATCGTCGGTCACCACGATCGCCCTGCCCACCACGAACCGCTGAACTGGTCTGGAGCCGTCCCGGCTTCCGGGAACTGTCGTTCCCAGAAGCCGATTCGGGAGGATCGCTGCCCAGAAGCCGGCCAAGCCCACCAACCAACCGTGCGCGCCCGTTACCCTCCTGTGCCGTGACCGCCGAGGAAGTTAGCCCGCCGCCGACCCCTCCCGTGTCACCGGAAGTCGCCGCCCGCTCCGGGCCGGTGTGGCTGGTCGCCTTCGTCGGCCTGGTCGTATGCACCAACGTCGCCGCTGCCGGCTGGTCGAAGTTGCACAACAGCCATCCTGCGGGCCTGCTGTGGCTGTCGTCGCGCAACCGCTTCCTCGTCGCCGTCGTGCCCACCGGCATCCCGCTCTGGCAGTGGTGCCTAATCGCCTGCGCCCGGATTGGTGCCGCAGCGTTGGTGTGCCACATGATCGGCCGCGTCTACGGCGACCAGGCGCTGCGTTGGTTCTGGCGCTTCCTCGGCATGCCCCAGGAACAGGTGGCCAAGTTCGAGAAGGCGTTCGACAACGCCGAATGGGCAGTCGTGCCGTTCTTCGTCGGCAGCAACATCGTCTGGGTGCTCACCGGAGCGGCGCGCAGTTCGTGGAAGCGGCTCGTGCCCCTGGCCCTCCTCGGGCTGGCCTCCCGCCTCGCCCTGCTGTGGTGGCTGGCCAAGCAGTTCGAGTCGCAGCTCAACTCGATCCTGCGCTTCGTCGACCATTACCAGTGGTGGTTCCTCGGCGGCTCGATCCTGATCGTCGTGCTCGCCAACGTGCGCAACCTGCGCGGCCGCTGACGCGGTAGGTAGGCTTTACACCTATGGCAACCACCACTCTTGGGGGCAACCCCATCAACACCGTCGGCGAACTCCCCACGGTCGGCTCCCAGGCCCCGTCATTCACGCTCACCGCGGCCGACATGAGCGAGGTCACCCTCGCCGGTCTGGCCGGCAAGCGCGTCGTGCTGAACATCTTCCCCAGCATCGACACGGGCGTGTGCGCCACCAGCACCCGCAAGTTCAACGAGCTGGCCACCGGCCTGGCCAACACCCAGGTGGTGTGCGTGTCGGCCGACCTGCCGTTCGCGCTGAATCGCTTCTGCGGCGCCGAGGGCATCACCAACATCGTCACCGCCAGCACGTTCCGCAGCACCTTCGGCACCGACTACGGCGTGAAGATGGCCGAAGGCCGACTCGCCGCGTTGCTGGCCCGCTCGGTCGTCGTCATCGACGAGGCCGGCAAGGTCGTCTACACCCAGCTCACCGACAGCATCGGTGACGAGCCGAACTACGACGCGGCCATCGCCGCCCTCGCCTGACCGGTCCTCCGAGGCTTCCTACGGCGCAGCTCGCCTTGGAGTGTTTCCGTCGACCCTGTGCCGACGGAAACACTCGGACAACAGTCTCCTAGAGCGACACGATGGCGACGCCGGCGGTGCCCGGGGCACCGTAGAGCTGGCCGTAACCGACTCGCGGTGAACCCGGAACCTGGCGTTCTCCGGCCTGGCCGCGCAGCTGGAGCACCAGCTCGTGGATTTGGCGCAGGCCCGACGCACCGATCGGCTCGCCGTTGGCGATGAGGCCGCCGTCGGTGTTCGTGGGCAACGGCCCGCCGATCTCGGTGGCGCCCTCGGCGTAAAGCTTCTCCTGCTCGCCGTCGGCGCAGAACCCGTTCTCGGAGAGGTGCATCACTTCCGCACCAGAATCGGTGTCCTGCAACTGGATCACATCCACGTCCTGGGGCCCAATACCGGCCAGCTCGTAAGCCGCCTTCGAGGCGTCGACGGTGGGCGCGTCGGCACGCTGGAGCGGCACCCATGGGCTGTGCACCTCGAACGCCCCGAGGCGGCGGGTGCGCACCACTGAGGCCTTCAGGTAGATCGGTTTGCTCGTGTACTGGTGCGCCACCTCGGCGCGGCACAGCACGACGGCCGCGGCGCCCTCGTCGGGCGAGCAGAACATGTATTGGGTCAGCGGATCGTTCACCATCGTCGCCTCGAGGATCGCCTCCTCGGTCATCGGTGTGCGGCGGAAGGCGTTCGGGTTCAGCGCCCCGTTCCGGTAATTCTTCGCCGCCACCTTGGCGAGCGTGCGCGGCGAGATGCCGAAGTCGTGCATGTAGCGCTGGATCTTCATTGCGAAGAACTTCGGCGTGAGGAACAGGCCGGTCTCGCCGTACCAACTCGGCAGGGCGTACTGCACCGGATCGGCAGAGAACGCACCGGGCATGTGCTTGTCCATCCCGATCGCGACGCCGATGTCGTACTCGCCGAGGCGGATCGTGTTCGCCGCCTGGGTGAGCGCGCTCGCGGCAGTCGCGCACCCGTTGTACACGTCGGTGAAGGGGATGCCCGTGAGCCCCAGCATCTTCACCACGGCGTCGGGGTTGTCGACCTCGTAGCTGCCGCCGAACGCGAACTGCACCTGCTTCCAGGTGATGCCCGCGTCGGCGAGCGCCATGCGGGTGGCCGTGGCGCCCAGCTCGATGGCCGAGGTGCCGGGGAAACGGCCGAACGCGGTGCGCCCGACTCCGATGATGGCAACGTCGTCCATGGTCACTTCCCTCCTGCGGGCTCGAAGGCGTAGGTGAGGATCTCGGTGCCATCCTCGTCGGTGGCGAAGGGCAGCACGGTGAGCCGCATCGGCATTCCGATGGTGAGCTCGGTGTCGACGTTGCCCACCAGGCGGGCCTCGACGCGCCCCTCCGGCAGCTCGATGAAGCCGACGCCATAGGGCTGGAACTCCTTGGCCGACTCGCGCCCGGCATACGGCGGGTTCTTCGGCTGGAAGCGCTGGCGGGTCCAGGTCCAGAGCGTGCCGGTGGGCGACAGCGGGATCGTTGTGACCTGGTCGGTTCCGCACTGCGGGCACCCGCTCTGCACCGGGAAGGTGATGTGCGCGCACACGTCGCACTTCGTTCCCAGCAAGTGCAAATCGTCACCCGCCCCCGCGAACAACCCGTCGGCAACCACACGCTGCGCCATGAAAACTCCGCTCTCTCAGACCGAAAGCGACACTACCCGATGGGCTAGATCGCGAGGAAGGCGTCCAGCCCGATCGTCAGGCCGGGGAACTCGCCGATCCGCTTGCAGCCGAGCACAATGCCCGGCATGTAGCTGAGCCGGTCGTAGCTGTCCTGGCGGATCGTGAGCGTCTGGCCCTGCGCCCCGAGAATGACTTCTTGGTGGGCCACCATGCCGCGCATGCGCACGGCATGGACACGGATTCCGTTGGGCCCCTTGCCACCGCGGGCGCCGGGGTACACCTCGTGCTGAGTCGGATCGGGCGCCCATTCCTCACCGCGCGACGCCCCCATCCGCTGGGCCGTCGTCACCGCGGTGCCCGAGGGGGCGTCGATCTTTGCATCGTGGTGCAGCTCGATGATCTCGGCCGTGTCGAACCACGGTGCGGCCAGCTCGGCGAAGCGCATCATCAACACCGCGCTGATCGCGAAGTTGCTGGCGATGAGGCAGTTGCTGCCGCTGAACTCGCTGCGGAACAACGCCAGATCGTCGGCGGTAAGGCCGGTGGTACCCACGACCGCGTGGATGCTGTGCATCGCCAGGAACGGCAGGGTCGTGCGCGCCGCTGCGGCCACCGTGAAGTCGACGGCGACCTGGCAGCCGGCATCCACCAGCGCCCGGGGTTCAGCCGCGATGGTGATGCCCTCGCGCACCTCGCCTGCGGCATGCGGATCGACCGCCGCCACCAATTCCAGCGCCGGGTCGGCCGCCACGGCCGCACACACCGCCGTGCCCATCTTGCCGCCCGCCCCGACGACCCCAACACGAATACCAGTCATGGTGATGAACGTACCCCGTCACAGATGAGCTAGAACAACAGGTATGAGCAGCTTCCTCGACAAAGCCAAGGAAAAGGCGCAGCAGCTGGGCACTGCCGCCAAGGAGAAGGCCGACGACATCAAGGACAAGCGCAAGGCCGACGACCTGCTCGACGACCTTGGCCGCATCCTCTACGCCCAGCGCACCGCCCGTAGTGGCGCCGACGACGAGACGAAGATCACCGACATCGTCGCCCAGCTGAAGGCACTCGAGACCGAGGGCACCCCAATCCTCGGCGAGAAGCCCGTCAGCAACCTGCCGCCGCCCACCGCCTGAGTGCCCTGCCCGGGTCCTACTAGGTGGGACCCACCGTCACCACGATCGGCTCGGCGGAGAGCACGTCGGCAATGACGGCGCGCACGGTGTCGTGATCGACCGCGGCCCATCGCGCCACTTGATCGGCGATCGGGCGCACCGCACCGGTGGTGATGAGTTGCGCGCCAGTGCGCGCCATGCGCGCTCCGGTGTCCTCGAGACCGAGTTCGAAGGCACCGGTGAGGTAGCCGCGGGCGATGTCGAGTTCGTCGTCGGTGATGCCGTCGGCGACCAGGAGGTCAAGCTCCGCGCGCAACAGCGACTGCACCTCTTCTGCGTTCTCGGGAAGGGTGCCCGCGTACATCTGGAAGACGCCCGCATCCTCGAACGCGGACACTCCTGAGTACACGGCATAGGCCAGCCCACGCCGCTCACGGATCTCCTCGAACAAGCGGCTGGATAGGCCGCCGCCGAAGACATGGTTCACGACGTCGAGCGCCTCACGGCGCCGATCGAGCCGGGCCACGCCACGCGAGCCCATCACTACGTGCACCTGCTCGGAGTCGTCCGCGATCGTCAGGCCGCCGCCGGGCACACCGGGTGCGGAGCGCACGGGGCGTACTCCCCCACGGCGCACCTCGCCGAATGCAGCGGCCACGCCGGCCAACATCTCGTCGTGGCCGTGCGGGCCGGCCACGGCCACCACGATCGACTCGGCGCGGTAGTGCTGCTCGAAGAAGCCACGCACATCGTCGGCTGTGATCGCCTCGACGTGGGCGCGGTCACCGGCCGGGTCGCGGCCGAGCGCGTGACCGGTGAACAGCGCGGCGGCGAAGGCGCGGTGGGCGATGTCGTCGGGCGACTCGTCGTCCATCGCCAGCTCCTCCAAGATCACCTGGCGCTCACCACGAACGTCGTCGTCGCGCAGGGCCGGGCGGCTCAGCACGTCACCGAGCAAGTCGAAACCGTGCGCCGCATGGCGCGCCGGAAGACGGCAGTAGTACGCGGTGTACTCCTTCGAGGTGAACGCGTTGAAGTCGCCGCCGAGGCGGTCGATGCCGCGAGCGATCTCCTGCGCCGACCGTGTGGCCGTGCCCTTGAACAGCAGATGTTCGAGGAAGTGGCTGACCCCGGCGATGCGATCCGGCTCGTCACGGGAGCCAACGGCCACCCATGCCCCGGTGGCCACCGACAGCGCGCCAGGCACGCGTTCGGTGGCCACCGTCAGGCCGGAATCCAGTTGTGTGATCCGCAGGTCGCTCACGGATCAGCGATGACGACGACGGCCGCCACGGTCTTCACCGCGATCGCCGCCACGGCTACCGCGATCACCACGGTCGCCACCACCGGCGTTGCCGCCAGCCTCGCCACCAGGGCCGAGGTCGCCGAGTTCACCGGCGAGTTCGGCATCGAAGGCATCGTCGAAGCTCACTGCGACAGCGCCCTCGGGGGCCGCGGCAGGTGCTGCCGGGCGCTCGCTGCGCTCACGACGCGGGCCACGATCCCGGTCGCCACCACGATCGCCACGGTCGCCACCACGGTCGCTGCGATCACGGTCGCCGCGATCGCCGCCGCCGGCCGAGGCCGCTCCCTCGGGGATCACCGGATCCCACGAATCGGCGGGGGTGAGGCTGACCTTGCCCTTTTCGTCGATCTCCTCGACGACCACTTCGATCTCCTGACCGAGCGTGAGCACGTCTTCGACATTGTTGATCCGCTTGCCCTTGCCGAGCTTGCTGATGTGCACCAGGCCGTCGCGGCCGGGGAGGATGTTGATGAACGCACCGAACTTGGTCATGTTCACAACACGGCCCGGATAGACCTTGCCGACCTCGGCCATCGGCGGCGACACGATCGCCTGGATGCGAGCCTTGGCTTCTTCCATGCGCCACGCCTCGACGGCGCCGATGGTGACGATGCCCTGGGCACCGTCGTCGTCGACGGCAATGTCGGCGCCGGTCTCCTGGGTGATGGTGTTGATGACCTTGCCCTTGGGCCCGATGACCTCGCCGATCTTGTCCATCGGGATGGTGATCGTGATGATCTTCGGGGCGGTGGCCGCCACTTCGGGGCGGGCCTCGGCGATGCAGGCATTCATGTTCGCCAGGATCGCGGTGCGGGCCTCCTTGGCCTGATCGAGCGCGGCGGCCAGCACGTCGGCGGGGATGCCGTCGATCTTGGTGTCGAGCTGCAGGGCGGTGATCGCATCGTCGGTGCCGGCGACCTTGAAGTCCATGTCGCCGAAGGCATCCTCGGCGCCGAGGATGTCGGTGAGCGTGGTGTACTTGCCCTCGGCGAACACGAGGCCCATGGCGATACCGGCCACGGGGGCCTTGATCGGCACACCGGCATCCATCAGGGCCAGCGAACCCGAGCACACCGACGCCATCGAGGTGCTGCCGTTGGAGGCGAGCACTTCGGCGACGAGGCGCAGGGCGTAGTTGAAGTCTTCCATCTTCGGCAGCACGGGCAGCAGAGCACGGGCGGCGAGCGCACCGTGGCCGATCTCGCGACGCTTGGGCGAACCGACGCGGCCGGTCTCGCCATTGGCCCACGGGGCCATGTTGTAGTGGAAGAGGAAGTACTTGTGCGTCTCCGGGCCCAGCGTGTCGAGCAGCTGGTTCATCTTCGGCATGGCCATGGTGACGACGTTCAGCACCTGGGTCTCGCCACGCTGGAACAGGCCGGTGCCGTGCGCGGTGGGCAGCACGCCCACTTCGCTCGACAGCGGGCGCAGGTCGCGCGGGCCACGCCCGTCGATGCGCAGGCCCTCGTCGACGATGCGCTTGCGCACGAGCTTCTTGGTGAGGCTGCGCACGGCTTCCTTGATCTCGCGCTCGCGACCGGCGAAGGCGCCGCCCTCGCCGCACAGCTTGGCGATCGCCTCAGCCGCGGCAGCATCGGTGGCCGCGTTGCGCTCGGCCTTACCGGCGATGGCGATGGCCACCGACAGCCCGGGGGTGGCGATGGGGGCAACAGCCTCCATGACCTCGGGGGCGTAATCGACCGACACGGTGTAGGTCATCGGCATGATCGGGCCCTTGGCGGCCACGTAGGCGGCCACGAGCTCGGTCTGCAGCTTGATGCTGTCCTTGATCCACTGCTTGCTGGCCTCGAGGCCACGGGCCAGGGCGGCCTCGTCGACCTTGGGGGCGCCGTCGGCGTAGTACTGGAAGCTCTTGGCGGTACCGCCGGCCTCCACCATCATGATCGCGACGTCGCCGTTGTCGAGCTGGCGACCGGCGACGACGAGCTCGAAGGTGCTCTCGTCACCCTCGGCGTAGGTGGGGTGGGCGATCCACTCGCCGGCCTGGGTGCAGGCCACGCGGACGGCGCCGATGGGGCCGTCGAAGGGGATGCCGCTCAGCATCAGCGCGGCGCTGGCAGAGTTGATCGCCAGCACGTCGTGCGGGTTCTCCATGTCGGCGCCGATGATGGTGAGCACCACCTGGGTCTCGTTGCGGAACCCTTCGGGGAACGCCGGACGCAGGGGGCGGTCGGTGAGGCGGCAGGTGAGGATCGCGTCCTCGGTCGGCCGCCCCTCACGGCGGAAGAACGAGCCGGGGATCTTGCCCGCCGCATAGGCGCGCTCCTCGACGTCGATCGTCAGCGGGAAGAAGTCGGTGCCGGGGCGCACGTCTTTCGCCGCGTTGGCGGTGGCGAGGACGGTGGTGCGACCCAGCGTGGCGACGACTGCGCCCATGCTCTGCTGGGCCAGCTTGCCGGTTTCGAACGACAGGGTTTTGTCCGTGCCGGTGAAGGCTCCGGACACTCGGATGGCGTCAGCCATGTCGAGCTCCTTTCGGCCGCGCGCCAATCAGCGCACGGCGGTGTGGAGCGGAGGACGGTTCCCAGTCGACAGTGTCGACGCTGCTGACCCGGAGGGGAGCCTCGGCACTCGCGACTGACAACCGATCCAGATGTTCCGCTCGGTTGGTATGTCGTGACCAGCCTACCAGCGCAGGGGATGGTTCAGTGGGCCGGGGCCCTGGGGTCAGGCAGATACTGGGGGTCGCCTCGCCGCTCGCGGCAGTTCTTCGCTAGCACCCCCTCGCCATCTCATCGTTCTTGTCACACACCGACCTCGGGAGCCCGTCGTCGGTGTGTGACACAAACCGGACGTACAGGCGATTCGGGCGCTGGTGGAGACGGCGGGGCTGACCGACCTTGCTGCTTGCCGCCGCGAACTGGCCGACATCGGGTCGGCGAGGGCGGTGCTGGCGCGGCGTGAGATGGAGGTGCTGCGCCGGCTGCGTCACCTGGGTGCCGACGGCGAGAGTGAGCACTCGCGGGCCACCAAGTCGTCGGCGAAATCGTCGTCGAAGGCCCGCCGCCGGTCGGAGGCGGGTGAGGCGATCCCGCAGCTCGATGAGGCGCTCGCCCAGGGCGAGACCACGGCCGAGCACGTCGACGTGGTGGCTGGTGCGCCGGCCGCGGCGCGACGACGCGATCGCCCGCCTCGCACGGCAGAAGGCCGCCTGGCGGGCCAACTGGTGGCTCGATTCCGAAGGCATGTGGAACCTGCGCGGCCGGTTCGACCCTGAGACCGGGGCTGGGCTGCAGGGCCGCCTGGGAGGCGACACCGAGCGGCTTCGCCAAGGGGCAACGCCCGAGGGCGCACCGACCGATCCGCTCGAGCGGCACCAGTGGTTGCAGGCCCAAGCGCTCGCGGCGGCGATCGAGGGCGAGGTGCCCACGGTGGGGTCGGCGGAGTCGTCAGCCGGGCCCGAGCTTTTGGTGCTCATCGACGCCGCCACGCTGTTGAACGGCGAGCACGACGGTTCCATCATCGATACGTTCGGGTTCGACCTGCCGCTCGACACGATCCGCCGGTGGGCGTGCGCGGGCACCGTGACGCCGGTGGTGGTGGGGCTCGACGGCACCCGGCTGCTGCTGGGCCGCACCACCCGCCTGGCCAATGCCGATCAGCGGCGGGCGCTCGGGGTCTGGTACCGAACGTGCGCGTGTTGCGACACCCCGTTCGACCGATGTCAGATCCACCATGTGCAGTGGTGGGAGCGCGGCGGAGCCACCGACATCGGCAATTTACTGCCGCTGTGCAGCAGACATCATCACCTGGCGCACGAGGGTGGCTGGGCCATCCACCTGCACCGGGATCGCAGTTTCACCATCACCGAACCCAACGGCGAACAGCACGTGCACGGCGCACCACGGGTGCGCGCCGCGTGAAACAGGCTTAGCGGCGCAGGCCGTTGGCCGCGACGATGCGGCGGTAGCGCTCGACGTCGATGTTCTTCACGTAATCGAGCATGCGACGACGCTGACCGACGAGCTTCAACAGGCCACGACGGCTGTGGTGGTCCTTCTTGTGGGTCTTGAAGTGCTCGGTGAGGTGGTTGATGCGTGCGGTGAGCAGCGCGATCTGCACCTCGGGCGAACCGGTGTCGGTGCCACTCAGCTTATGAGCGTCGATGATCTCGGTCTTGGGCTGCATCGTTGCCTTCCTGTGCCACATGGGCGGAGGTCGCCATGGCGGGTGCCATTCACCTGCACGGCATCGCATCGGAGGTTTCGCCCCGATGGACGGTCGAAATGCTAACGCCCCTGGCCGCGATTGCCTCCCTACACTCACCCGGGATGAGTGCGATCGTTCTCGACGGGCTGACCAAGGCCTTCGGCGGCCTGGCCGTCGTCGATCCGCTGTCGCTGTCGATCGAGAGCGGGTCGTTCGTCAGCATCATTGGCCCGTCGGGCTGCGGCAAGACCACGCTCCTGCGGGTCATCGCCGGCCTCGAGCCGGCCACTTCCGGCGCAGTCAGCGTCGACGGCGCCCCGCCGGGCGACGCCAGGTCGCGCAAGCGGGTGGCGATGGTGCCCCAGCAGCCGGGCCTGCTGCCGTGGCGCACGGTACAAGCCAACGCCCGCCTCCTGCTGGACGTGAACCGCCGCGCCAACCCGACCGACGCGCTCGCGCCCGAGGCGCTGCTCGATGAAGTCGGCCTCAGCGAATTCCTCGATGTGTTCCCCCATGAATTGTCCGGCGGGATGCAGCAGCGCGTCGCCTTGGTGCGGGCGCTCGCCCTGCACGCGCCGCTGCTGGTGATGGACGAGCCGTTCGCCGCGCTCGACGAGATCACCCGCGCCGAGATGCGCGGCCTGCTCAACCGGCTGGTGGAGGGCAAGGGCGTGACGGTCGTGTTCGTCACCCACTCCATCGCCGAGGCCGTGGCGCTCAGCGACCGGGTGCTCGTCACCAGCCCCCGGCCCGCACAGCTCGTCGCCGACATCGCCATCGATCTCCCCCGCCCGCGGGCCGCCGATGTAGAGGACGACCCGCGCTATGTGGAGCTGTGCGCCAAGGTGCGCCATGCCCTTCACGACGGCAATGGGCACCGGGGGAGCGAGCAGTGAAGACCCGCGTGCTCGCCCCGATGGTTGGCATCGTCTCGTTCCTCGGCCTGTGGGAGGCGTTCGTACAGCTGGAAGACGTCAGCCCGAACAAACTACGTGCGCCCTCAGCGGTGGTGCGGTACTTGTGGCACCACCCTCGCCTGTTCTCCGAGGCGTCGTGGGTGACGGTGCAGCACGCCTACCTCGGCATGGCGTTCGCTCTGGTCGGGGCCCTGCTCTTGGCTGCCCCGATGGCCGCCTCGCGCTTCGCCGAGGGCGCTGTTCACCCGGTGCTCACGCTGGTGCAGGTCAGCCCGTTCGTCGCCTACATCACCTCGGTCAAGCTGTGGCTGGGCTACTACTCGACCAGCCCGATCGTGTTCGTGGTTGGCCTGGTGTGTCTCCCTGCCTTCGTGTTCGCTGCGGTCGACGGCATGCGCGGCGCCGATCCTGCGGCCCGCGAGCTACTCGCGAGCGTCGACGCAGGTCGGTGGGAGGTGCTGTGGCGGTTGCGACTGCCGTCGGCGATGCCGTCGCTGTTCACCGCCGCCCGCTACAACGTCGGCCTGGCACTGATCGCCGCCTACCTGGCCGAAGGCGGCGTCGAAGGACTCGGACCGATCGGCAAGAAGGCGGGCGCCTTCGCGACGAACATCGAGCAGTACGACCTGCTGTGGTCGGCCATCTTCTGCATGGCGCTCCTCGGAACATTGTCGTTGTTGGTCATCGCGGCCCTGCAGCGCGCACTGATGCGGTGGCACGTCTCACAGCGCACCCAACTACGGTGAAGCCGATGGCAGCACCCGACCTCGCATCGCTCCGCGCCCGCATCGACGAACTCGACGCGGCACTGATCGCGATCGTCGCCGAGCGCCTGGCCGTATGCCGGGAAGTCGCCGAGGTGAAGCAGGGCGACGACACGCCCGTGATCCAGCCGCAGCGTGTCCGCGACGTGGTGACATCGCGGCGCCAGCAAGCGATCGAGGCCGGCGTCGATGCCGACTTCGCCGAGCAGTTGTTCCGCGTGCTGCTCACCGAAACGCACCGCATCGAGGTGGCCGGGCACCGACCCGACCCGGCCCCCGACAAAGTGGCAGGTGCCGGCGACCGCAGCGGGCTCGACACGGTGGCCAGCCGCGTCGACCATGTCGTGGTCGCGGTTCACGATCTCCCGGCGGCCGTGGGCTCGCTGACCAGGCGCTTCGGCTTCCACGAGGTGACGCTCAACGACCCGCGTCTCGGCGTCGCCGCGGTGGCGGCCGGCGGTGTCACGTTCGTGCTCGTGGGCCCCGAGGCCTCCCCTGCCGTCGCCACCTACCTGGAGCGCAGGGGCCCCGGCGTGCAGCATGTGGCGATCGAGGTGCTCAACGCCGGCTACGCCCGCGCCTGCCTGCAGGAGGGCGGTGCGCCCCTGCTCACCGAGGTGGCCGTGGATGCCGACGGCCACGAGCAGTTCTTCGCCGCCGACGACCCCGCGGCCGGCGTACAACTGGGGTTCATCTCGCGCACCGGGCACCGGGTTTCTGTGGGAACCGCGAATGTGCTCACGATGTTCGAATCACTGCCCTGACGGTTAGCGTTTGCTCTCTATGACGCGCCGCGCCGCCCTCCCCCTGGCCGTTGTCGCCCTGAGCTTGTTCGCTGCATGCAGCGACAGCAAGAGCAACACGGGCAGCACCACCAGCCCTGTCTCGGCCGTCGAGGCCGGCAAGCCGTTCCCCACGGATCGCTGCGAGGCGAACAAGGCCGCCGGCACCATCACCTACCTCTCTGGGTTCGACTTCGCCGCCGCGTCGTCAATCGTCGACGTCGTGATGGCTGAAGCGCAGGGCTACTACGACGCGATGTGCCTCGACGTGAAGCTCGTGGCCGGTAGTTCGACGGAGAACTACGCAGTGGTGGCCGCCAACCAGGCGCAGTTCGCCTCCGGCGGCTCGTTCAGCGAGGTGGCCGAGTTCGCCTCCGGCAACTCGGCCGACCTGATCGCCGCATCGGTGGAGGGCCGCACAGGTATCGACACCCTCATCATCACCGACCCCAGCATCACCAGCCTCGAGCAGATCAAGGGCAAGAAGCTGGGGGTGAAGTCGGCCCTGCCGCGCTCGGTCGCCGCGATGCTGGCCAGCCAGGGCCTCGTGGAAGGCACCGACTTCGAGACGGTGCTGCTCGACGGGTACGACCCGACGTTGCACGCCCAGGTGCCCGGCATCGTGGGCTTTCCCGGCTGGAAGAGCAACGAGCCTGGCCAGCTCGAGGCCGCGGGCATCCCCTTCACCCTGTTCGACCCGGGCGACTACGACATCCCCGGCAGCTTCGGGGTGATCTACACGAACAAGCAGTTCGTGCAGGACCACCCCAGCGCCGCCGAGGACTTCATGCGGGCCACGATGAAGGGCCTCGCCGACGCCATCGCCGACGCCGCCGGTGCCGCCCAGGCCGCTGTGGACAAGATCAACGCGAACGGAAACCCCGCCTACCTCTCCCCCGAGGGCGAGACTGCCCGCTGGCAGGTGGAGTCGCAGCTCGTGTCGAACGACATCGCCGCCACAGCACCCGCCGGCCTGCCGCTGCCCGATCTGCTCACCGCGGAAGTGAAGGCTTACGCCAAGGTCGGTCAGTTCGGCGGCACCGCCCCTTTGGTCGGCCCATACCTCGACGCCGATCTACTGAAGGCGATCTACGACGCCGAGGGCAAAGTCATCTGGCCCTCGGCCAGCTAACCGCTCGGCCAGATCAAGCGTCCAGTGGGCGAGTACAGCTCGGCCACGACCGACGGCTCGAAGAGGCCATCGATGATCGGCTCGACCCCTCCGAAGTAGCCGGCCTCGGCGTAGATCGTCACCTCGTTCTCCAGGCCGGCATGATCGGGCAGGCCGAGGGGCAACTCGGGCGTGACCCCGTCGCGGATGATCTGGGAATCGACCGACCAGCGGAAGCGCTCGCTCGCCTCGGTGAGACCGAGTTCGTTGCCGTCCTCGGCCAGCGCGTCCATGGCGATCGCCACTGCCGCGTCAGGGTCGGCCAGGGCGTCGGCGAGCCCCCGCAGCGTGGCGCGGACGAAGTCCTGCACCGCGGACGGATAGGTGGCCAAGAAGTCGCGCTCGGTGTACAAGACCCCGAAGCTGCCCGGAATCCCGTGGTCGGCCGGATCGACCACGTCGAAGTGGGTACCGGCCTGCTGTAGCTCGAATACCTGATCGTTCTTGTACGCCGAGATGCCCACGACATCGGGCAGTGCAAGGTCGGCCACGGCCCCTCGGGCCTCGAGATCGCGGACCTCGTAGTCCTCGCCTTCGATCAGTCCGGCCTGCCACAGCATCGCTCGCACCGACGGCGTGAGCGCCCCTTCGTACCCGATCGTCGTCCCACGCAGCGATGCCAGATACGGCGCCGCCCCCGGCTTGGTGATGAGCGCGTCGATGCCCGTGCGGCCCTCGACGGTCACCGCCACGTAGCCGGCGGTGTTGTCGCCGGCGAAGTCGACGAGCTCGCTGAACGACCCGGCCGATGCGAACTGGGCGGTGCCGGCGGCGATCTGGGGGTAGTTGTCGGCCGGATAGCTCGATCGCACCTCGACGTCGAGACACAGATCCTCGAAGTACCCGCGCTGTTGGGCCACCAGCACGTCGATGATCGAAGCGGACGCAGCGAAGTCGTAGCCCGAGAGGTACACGATGTGCCCTGCCGCCCGGTTCGCAACACACCGCGCCTCGGGGATGGCCTCCCCCGGGCGAATCTCGAAGGACTCGCGGGGAACAGCGGTGACCGTCTGCTCGGGTGCGGTCTCGCTCGGCTGACCGATGTAGGGGTGGTCACCACTGCAGGCAGCCAGCATCCCACCGATCGCGCACGCTCCCGCAACGACACGCCGCTTCATCGTCGTCGCCACCCTCACACGCCGAGCACGGTACGGGCGTGATCGACGTCGTTCTTCAACTGGCTGCGCAGCGCTTCGATGCCGTCGAACTTGCGCTCGCTGCGCAGGAAGTGGGCGAACTGGACGCTCGCCGGCTCGCCGTAGAGGTCGCCGGCGAAGTCGAGCAGGTGCGCTTCCAGCAGCGAGTGCTCGGCGTGGGCGTAGAACGTGGGGCGCCGGCCGAGGTTGATGGCACACGGGTGCACACTGCCGTCGGGGCGCTCATACCAGCCGGCGTACACCCCGTCGGAGGGCAGGCAGATCACGCCGTCCACCTCGACGTTGGCAGTGGGGAAGCCGAGCAGGCGGCCGCGCTGGTCGCCCTGGCGCACGAACCCGCGGGCCTCGAACGGCCGCCCGAGCATGCTTGCGGCCAGCTCGACCTGGCCACCGGCCATGGCCCGGCGGATCGCCGTGGAGCTGATCGGCTCGTCGGGGCCGTCGACGCGCGGCACCAGCGTGAGCGGCAGCACGTCGAAGTCGGAGGTCGCGCCGAGCTCGCGCAACGTGGCGACATTGCCGCCACGGTTGCGCCCGAAGTGGAAGTCGTCGCCCACCACCACCAGCGCGGTGTGCAGGCACTCGACGAGTACCCGCTGGGCCCAGTCGAGCGGCGCTTCCTGCGATGTCGCCGCGTCGAAGTGAACGACGGCGGTCGCGTCGACGCCCGTGGCCGCCAGCAGTTCGAGCTTCTGCTCGAGATCGGTCAGCAGCTTGGGCGCGGACTCGGGACGCACCACCGAGGCGGGGTGCTTGTCGAAGGTGACCACCACGGATCGCGCGCCGATGGCCTGTGCCTGGCGCCGGACTTCGGAGATCACCGCCTGGTGGCCACGGTGTACCCCGTCGTACGCGCCGATGGTGATGACCGAGCGCTCGCCCGGGAAGGGCGGGACGGTGAGATCGCTGACGACACGCATCATGGCGAACGCTAGCGGCGCGGCCGTCAGGCCACCACCACTGCCGGTTTCGCCGCGTCCTCGCCGAACGCCTCGTACATCGCCAGCAGGCTGCCCTCCGGCCCGATCACGGCCCACGGGCCGCCGCCGTGCATCCCCGCCCGCAGACGGTCGAGCACCCTCCCGTTGCCCACGAGCACCGCCGTCGCGGCGTCGATCATGACATGGGCGTAGTCACGCACCGCCTCGGGCAGGTCGAGCAGCGTCACGTCGTCAGGGCCCGCGGACTGGGCCACCGTGAAGCTGCCCACCGCCGTACGGCGCAGGTTGCGCAAGTGCGCCCCTCCCCCACACAGGCGGCCGAGATCGTCGGCAAGGGTGCGGATGTAGGTGCCTTTCGAGCAATGCACTTCGGCGGTGTACACCAGCGGGTCGACGGTGGCGACGACGTCGAAGCGGTACACCGTCACCGGGCGCGGCTGGCGCTCGACCTCCACCCCCTCGCGGGCCAGTTCGTGCAGGCGCTTGCCGTCGACCTTCACCGCGCTCACCATCGGCGGGATCTGCAGGATCGGGCCGGTCAGGTGCTCCGCGACGGCGTTCTGCACCACCTCGGGCGTGAGCCCGCTCATGTCGAAGACGCCCGTGGTGACGCCCGATGAATCGAGCGAGTCGGTAGTGCTGCCGAACACGATCTCGGCCGTGTACGTCTTGCCGAGGTCGGTGAGGAAGCGCAACAGACGGGTACAGCGCCCGACGCCCACCAGCAACACCCCGGTGGCATCGGGGTCGAGGGTTCCGGCGTGGCCCACCTGGCGCTCGCCGAAGCGGCGGCGCAGCATGGCCACGACATCGTGGCTGGTGACCCCGGCCGGCTTGTCGACCACCGCCAGGCCGTGCGTGGTGGGCGGCTTACGCCGTGCCATCGGACTCCGGGCGAGCGGGCAGGGTGCCCTCGTCGTGGAGGATCTGCTCGATGCGCTCCGCGGCACGGATCGCGGCGTCGGGCTTGAACGACAGGATCGGCGTCTTCTTCGAACGGATCTGCTTGCCCACGGCACCCTGTAGCCGCACGCGATGATCGCCGAACGCGGCCAGGATGTCGGCGTCGCCGTCCTGGCCCATCAGGGAGTCGTAGTGCACGATCGCCCGGTTCATCTCAGGGTCGACGTCGATGGCGGTGACCGTCACCAGCGACAGCCGGTCGTCGTCGATGCGCGTCAGTTCCTCGGCGATCACCTCGCGCAGTGAGGTGCTGAGGCGCGCCTCGCGCGGGTACCTGTGGTGGCTGGGCGCCGCGGGGCGGCGAGGCTTCGTCATACAACGAGTCTGTCAGCTCGCGGCCCCGGCGCCACCCGCATCATCCGTTATGCGTCGACGGACCCCGTGGTGGCGTCGTCAGCGCCCGTTTCGGAGGTTCGGTGGAGGTCGTGGTCCGCAGGGCGCAGCCACGTGGTCAGTCGAAGCTGAGTTCGCCGCGCGCCGTGCGCTTGATCTCTGCCACACCGCTGGCGGCGATCGTCTCGACCGCGTCCCATAAATTCAGTGCCTCGTCAGCCCTCGGGATGCGGCGGATCACCGGGCCGAACAGGCTGCTTTCATCGGCGGTACCAGGGTGAAAAGTAATGATCGGTGTACCCACGTCCCGGCCCGTACGCGAGAACGCGAGCTCGGTCTCGCTGTGGATATACGCATCGTGGGACTCATCGAGCGCGTGCGCCGCCAAATCCACCGGAAGATCGGCGACATTGAGCATCTCGGCCATGAAGGCGACCGGCTCGTCGTTGATCTCCGGGCGGCGCTGGTCGGGGTGGAAGGCCGTCCCGAGCGCGGTGTAGAGGGCAGCCACGGCATCGTTGCCGTGGTGTAGGCGCACCTCATCACACACGCGATGGGCGTACAGGCCGGCCATGTGCGCATCTCGGCGCTCGTCGTCGTACCACTCCGCGTCGCGGTTCTCGTTGATCATCTTCAGCGAGATGAACCGCCAGGTGACCTCGTAGCTGCGCTGTTGCTGCACCTCGACGACCCATCGCGACGTGATCCACGCCCACGGGCACACTGGGTCGAAGAAGAACTCGAGATCGGCCATCACGGTCGAAGCAGTCAGACCCGAGCGATCTCGCGCTCTTCGAAGGTTTCGATAATGTCGCCGGGCTTGAGATCCTGGAAGTCGGTGAGGCCGACACCACACTCGAAGCCCTCACGGACTTCGCGAGCGTCTTCCTTGAACCGCTTGAGCGACTGAATGGCGCCCTTCCAGATGATCGTGCCTTCGCGCAGGAAGCGCACCTTCGAGCCACGGGTGATCTGGCCGCTGAGCACCATGCAACCGGCGATGGCACCGATGCGTGGCACGCGGAAGATTTCGCGGACCTCGGCTTCGCCGGTGACCACTTCCTCGTACTCGGGGGCGAGCATGCCGACCATCGCCCGCTCGATGTCCTCGAGCAGCTTGTAGATGATCTCGTAGGTACGGATCTCGACGCCTTCGGCGTCGGCCATCTCGCGAGCCTTCTTGTCGGGGCGCACGTTGAAGCCGATGAGCGTCGCGTTGGTGGTGGCCGCAAGGCTGATGTCGTTCTCGGTGATGCCACCGACGGCGCGGTGCACGAAGGCCAGCTTCACCTCGTCGCGCTCGAGCCGCCTCAGCGACTCGGTGACCGCTTCCAGCGAACCCTGCACGTCGGCCTTCAGCACCAGGTTGAGGGTGGCGACTTCGCCGGCCTGGATCTGGCTGAAGATGTCTTCCAGCTTCACGCCGGTGTGCACGCGGGCATCGCCGCGCTGCGCCTTGAGACGGTAGCGCTGCTCACGGGCCTCGGCCACAGTGCGAGCCGTCTTCTCCGTCTCGGAGGAGCGGAACTCGTCGCCCGCGTTCGGCACGCTCTGCAGACCGAGCACCTGCACCGGGGTGCTGGGGCCGGCGCTCTTCACCTGCTCGCCCTTGTCGTTGATCATCGCTCGGACTCGACCCCAAGCCGCACCGGCGACGATCGGGTCGCCGACCTTCAGCTCGCCCTTGTCGACGAGGATGGTGGCCACAGGGCCACGACCGATGTCGAGGTTGGCCTCGAGCACCACGCCCTTGGCGCGGCCGGTGGGGTTGGCAGTGAGTTCTTCGATCTCGGCGACGGCGGCGAGCTGCTCGAGCAGATCGTCGACACCCAGGTTCTGCTGGGCCGACATCTCCACCACGATCGTGTCGCCACCCCACGACTCGGGGACGAGTTCGTGCTCGGACAACTGGGAGAGCACGCGCTGGACATCGGCGTTCTCCTTGTCGATCTTGTTGAGCGCCACCACGATCGGCACGTCGGCGGCCCTCGCGTGGTTGATCGCCTCGATCGTCTGCGGCATCACACCGTCGTCGGCGGCGACCATCAGCACCACGATGTCGGTGACCTGGGCGCCGCGGGCACGCATCTTGGTGAAGGCCGCGTGACCGGGGGTGTCGAGGAAGGTGATCTTGCGACCATCGACATCGACCATGTACGCGCCGATGTGCTGGGTGATGCCACCGGCTTCGCCGGCGACCACGTTGGCGTGGCGGATCTTGTCGAGCAGGGTGGTCTTACCGTGGTCGACGTGACCCATCACCGTGATGACCGGGGCACGCGGCACCTGCAGCGACTCGTCGTCGTCGTCGCTGTCGTCGAACAGCGCCTGCAGTTCGAGTTCTTCTTGCTGGCCGGGCTCGACGAGCAACAGGTCGGCACCGACTTCCAGCGCGAACAACTCCATCTGCTCGTCGGTGAGCGTCATGGTCGCGGTGACCATCTCGCCGTTCTGCAGCAGGAAGCGGATGACATCGGCAGCCGTGCGGTTCAGCTTGGGAGCGAACTCCTGGGCCGAGACGCCACGCTCGACGATGATCGTGCCCTCGGGAACCGGGGCGTTGGTAGCCGTGTAGTTGCTGTTGTAGTTCGGCTGCATCTCGTCGAAGTCACGACGACGACGAGCACGGCTCTTCTTGCGCGGGGCACGACGCTGGCCGTTGGGCCGCGGACCACCGCCGCCGCCGGGGCGACCGCCACCAGGGCCACCAGGCCCACCGGGGCCACCTCCGGGGCCGCCACCCGGACGAGGAGCGAAGCCACCACCGGGACGCGGGCCACCAGGACCGCCACCCGGACGAGGAGCGAAGCCACCACCGGGGCGCGGGCCACTCGGCCCACCCGGACGCGGCGACGGGCCACCGGGACGGGCGCTGTAGCCACCACCGGGGCGTGGGCCGCCAGGGCCGCCGGGGCCGGTCGGACGGCCGGCGGGGCCACCAGGGCGCAGGCCACCGGGCGGCGGCGGGATCGGCTTGCCCGAGGCGGACATCGGCCGGGCACCGGGCGGCGGCGGGATCGGCTTACCGGCAGAGGACATCGGCCGGCCACCGGGCGGCTGGCCGACCGGGCGCGGAGCGGGGGGCGGGCCCGCCGGCGACCGCGGGGCGGCCGAGACGGGCGGCGCCGGCGGAGCGGCGGGACGCGCCGCGGCGCGCGGCGGCTCGCCGGGCACGGGTCGGCTCGACGTGATGCGCGCGACCGGCGCTTCCGCCGCGGGCGCCTCGGCAGCGTGCACTTCGGGCGTTTCCACGACCGCGGCGGGTGCCTCGACGACGGGGGCGGGAGCCTCGACGACCGGGGTCGCTGGCGCCGGGGTCTCGACGACGGGCTTGGGCGCCTCGACAGGAGCCGGCGCCTCGACGACGGGAGCGGGCGCCTCGACCGGCGCACGCGTTGGTGCAGGCGGTTCGGCCTCGGCCTCGATCTTGGGGGCAGCAGACTTCTTCGCCACAGCCTTCTTGACCGGCTTGTCGCCGCCCTCGGCAGCGGCCTTGGGCTCCACGGCGGCAGCCTTCTTGGCTGCCTTCTTCACGGGCTTGGGCTCTTCGGGCTGCTCGGGCCGGGTGAGACCATCTTTTTCCGCGCGCCGACGGAGACGGTCGGCCTGCGCCTCGATGAGGGTCGAGGAGTGACTCTTCACCCCGACACCCATGCGATCGCAGAGCGCCATCATCTCCGCATTCATCATTCCGAGCTCTTTCGCGAGCTCGTGCACGCGTATGTTCTTCGCCAAGTCCCGTTTCAGCCTTTCGTTGCCAGGGATTCTTCCATGCGGGCCGTCAGATGATCGAACGCGATCCTGACCTGCTCGTCGAGTGCACGCACCATCTCGACGGGTACCGCAACCTTCCATGCACGCTCGAAGGCCTTGCGCCGTTCGGCCGTGCGGAAGCATTCATGTGAGCACAACCAGGCACCCCTGCCGGCCGCGGTACGGCTGACGGAGGCACCACGCGCGCCGAGGGCGCAGCGAACGAGCTGCGTCTGCGGCCGCATACTGCGGCACCCGATACAGGTGCGCTCAGGCATCGGCACCCTCTGCCGGCTCGACGGCCGGCTCGCCTGCGGACGCTTCTGCTGCAGCCTCGGCCGGAGCCTCGGATGCTGCTTCTGCCTGTGCGTTCCACTGCTCCTGGGTGAGCACCGTGCCGTCGGCCGCGTGCCATTCCATGGCACCGGTGTCGGTGTTGGGCACCCACTCGCCCTCTTCGTAGTCGGCATCGTCGTCGAGGCCGCCGACGGGCTCGGTCTCGCCGCGGATGTCGATGCGCACGCCGGTGAGGCGCGCCGCCAACCGTGCGTTCTGGCCTTCCTTACCGATGGCCAGACTGAGCTGGTTGTCGGGGACGATCACGTCGGCCTGGGTGCCGTCGTCGCTGATGATCACCGCGGTGACCTTGGCGGGCGACAGCGCCTTGGCGACGAAGTCGGCCAGATCCTCGCTGAAGGGCACGATGTCGATCTTCTCGCCGCGCAGCTCGTTGACGACCATGCGTACGCGGCCGCCACGGGCGCCGACGCAGGCACCGACGGGGTCGACATTGTGGTCGTTGCTCCACACGGCGATCTTCGTGCGGTGGCCGGGCTCGCGAGCGCAGCCCCGGATTTCGACGATGCCGTCGGCGATCTCGGGCACTTCCAGCTCGAACAGGCGCTTGATGAGGCCCGGGTGGGTGCGGCTGACGACGATCTGCGGACCCTTGGCAGTCTTGCGCACCTCGACGATGTACGCCTTGACGCGGTCGCCCGGCACGGGACGCTCGAAGGGCACCTGCTCGGCCTTGGGCAGCAGGCTCTCCACCCGGCCGAGGTCGAGCAGGGTGTAGCGGTCGTCGGCCTGCTGGATGATGCCGGTGACGATGTCGCCCTCGCGGTTCGCATACTCCTCGAACTTGCGGTCGCGCTCGGCCTCGCGGATGCGCTGGCTCATCACCTGGCGGAAGGTCTGGGCAGCGATGCGGCCCATCTCTTCCTTGCGCGGTGTGTCGTCGCGCTCGTTCACCCAGTTGCCGTCCTCATCGACATCGAACGCGAGGAATGTGAACTCGAACGTGTCGGGATTCACCTCGACGACGACTTCTTGAGCCGCGCCAGGACGCCGCTTGTAGGCCGTGGCCAGCGCGTCGACGAGCACGTGCAGGAGCGTGTCGACCGAGATGTTCTTCTCGTTGGCGAGCATCTTGATCGCTTCGGACATGTCGAGGTTGCTCACTTGGCCTCCGTTCGTTGCGCTGCCGCTCGGCTCGCGGGCTGCTTGGGTGCCGGACCCCACACGAAAACCGTGCGGGCCCGATCGATCTGGTCATAGGCGACGGTGCGCTCGGCGCTGCCGTCGGCTGCGGGGGCTTCGAGGCGCACGGTGATGCCGCGCTCATCGGCCGCCACGAGCTCGCCCTGGAAGCGGCGGTCGGCGTTGACCGTGTCGCGCAGGCGCACGTTCACCGTCTTGCCGACTTCGCGCTGGAAGTGGGTGGGCGTGCGCAGGGTGCGCTCGAGCCCAGGGCTGGTGACCTCGAGCGTGTAATGGCTCGGAATCGGGTCGTGGTGATCGAAGTCGCGGCCGACGAGGCGGGTGACGAGAGCGATCTCCTCGAGGTTGACGCCGCGCTCGCTGCCGGGCGGGGTGTCGATGGTGATCCGTAGCGTTCCGCCGCGGAATTCAAGGTCGTACAGGTCGAGTTTGAGGTCGGCGACGATCGGCGCCACGATGGCGCGAATGCGCTCGAGCGAGCCAGTTTCGGTCATGCCAACCTCCCTCCGAGAGTGAAGAAGGCGTGGGCCCATGGAGCCCACGCCTTCGGTTCGGTGAACTTCAAAGACGGGACGAGTATACCGGACGGCCGGTATTCTCCGTCCGTGCTGAGATTGTCGACCCTGTTCGTGCGGACGTTGCGCGAAGACCCATCCGATGCCGAAGTGGCCGGGCATCGCCTGCTGGTCCGGGGCGGCTACATCCGTCGCGCGGCCCCCGGCGGCTTCACCTGGTTGCCCCTCGGCTGGATCGTGTACCGCAACGTCGAGCGCATCGTCCGCGAGGAGATGGACCGCGAGGGGTTCCAGGAGGTGCACTTCCCGGCGCTGCTGCCCCGCGAGCCCTACGAGGCCACCGGCCGCTGGACCGACTACGGCGACAACCTGTTCCGCCTCCAGGACCGCAAGGGTGCCGACTTCCTGCTCGCGCCTACTCACGAGGAGATGTTCACCCTGCTGGTGAAGGATCTCTACAGCAGCTACAAGGACCTGCCGCTCGTCATCTACCAGATCCAGACGAAGTACCGCGACGAGGCCCGCCCCCGCGCCGGCCTGCTGCGCGGCCGCGAGTTCGTGATGAAGGACTCCTACAGCTTCGACATCGACGAGGACGGCCTGCAGGCGAGCTACGACAAGCATCGCGTCGCCTACCAGCGCACGTTCGACAGGTTGCAGCTGCCCTACGTGATCGTGTCTGCGATGAGTGGGGCGATGGGCGGTTCGGCGAGCGAGGAGTTCCTCGTGCCGCTGCCGGTCGGCGAGGACACCTACGTGCATTGCTCGAAGTGCGACTACGCGGCCAACACCGAGGCCGTGCAGGTCGCTCCCCCGGCCGCCATCGCCTACACCGGCCTGCCTGCCGCGCAGGTGCACGACACTCCCGACACTCCCACCATCCAGACGCTCGTCGACCTGTTCAACGCCCGCCCCGAGCTGCGTCGCCCCGACCGCGAATGGACCGCGGCCGACACGCTGAAGAACCTGGTGGTGAAGCTGAAGCACCCCGACGGCACGATCACCCCGCTCGCGATCGGCGTGCCCGGTGACCGTGATGTCGACATGAAGCGCCTCGAGGCACAGGTGTCGCCGGCCGAGATCGAGCCGTTCTCCGAGGCCGACTTCGCCGCCCAGCCCTCGCTCGCCAAGGGCTACATCGGGCCGGGCGCGCTGGGCTTGGAGAACGCGTCGCGCATCCGCTTCCTCGTCGACCCGCGCATCGTCGACGGAACGGCGTGGATCACCGGTGCCGACGCACCCGGCAAGCACGTGAAGGATCTCGTGATGGGCCGCGATTTCACCCCCGACGGGGTGATCGAGGCCGCCGAGGTGCACCCCGGCGACCCGTGCCCCGAGTGCGGCTCGCCGCTGGAGATGTCCCGTGGCATCGAGATGGGTCACATCTTCCAGCTCGGCCGCAAGTACGCGGAAGCCCTCGGCCTCACCGTGCTCGACGAGAACGGCAAGACCCGTGTCGTCACCATGGGCTCCTACGGAATCGGCGTGTCGCGCGCCGTCGCCGCCATCGCGGAGATGAACAACGACGACAAGGGCCTCATCTGGCCACGCGAGATCGCCCCTGCCGACGTGCACATCGTCGCCACCGGCAAGGCCACCGACCCCCAATTGCCCGCCGCGATGCAGCTCGCCGAGGACTGCGAGGCCGCCGGCCTGCGGGTGCTGCTCGATGACCGCATCGGCGTGTCACCCGGCGTGAAGTTCAACGACGCCGAACTGCTCGGCATGCCCACGATCGTGGTCGTCGGCCGCGGCCTGGTGGACGGCGTCGTCGAGGTGAAGGACCGCCGCACCGGCGAGAAGGCCGACATCGCGTTGTCACACGTGGTGGCGCACCTGCAGGGGCTGGCGTAGAGCTGGCCGGCAGGCGGTTCAGCTGAACCGCACCGATACTCGCTCCGCGCAGTGGTGGATCTGTGCCAGAACGTTGCCGGTGTCATGCGCTCTGAGGCGCCGAGTGCCAGGTAGCGCCTAACGGCAGCTATGCGCTAGCACCCCCTCGCCATCTCATCGTTCTTGTCACACACCGACCTCGGGAGTCCGTCGTCGGTGTGTGACACAAACCGGATGGGGCCCGCACAACATGCCCGCTAGGGGCGCAGAACGCAAGTCGCCCGAGCGCACAGATCACAGCCCCCCGGAGAGCGGTTCAGCTGAACCGCACCAGGCCCTGGTCGATCACCACACGGTCGCCGACGGCGGTGGTGAACACGGCCGAACCGTCGCCGACCTTCCACGACCGCACCGTCAGCGCCTCGCCGGGCATCACCGGCGAGGAGAAGCGACCCTCGATGTGGTGGAAGCGCGCCGGGTCGTTGTCACACAGCTGCGCGAGCAGGGCGCGGCCGGTGAACCCGTACGTGCACAGGCCGTGCAGGATCGGCCGGTCGAAGCCGCCGAGCGCGGCGAACGACGGGTCGGTGTGCAGCGGGTTGCGATCGCCCGACAGGCGGTACAGGAATGCCTGATCGGGTGAGGTCGTGTAGCTGGTCTCGTGATCGGGCGCGCGGTCGGCGGGCGGCTCGTTCTGCGGGCCCGACGGACCGCGATCGCCGCCCCAGCCGCCCTCGCCGCGGATGAACGCGGACATGCGCACGTCGAACAGCGGCTCGCCGGCGAGCGTCTTCACCGAGTTCTCGATGACAACCACCGCGGCCTTGCCCTTGTCATACATGGCCACGACCTTGTCCTGCATCTGCACCTCGGCCTCGACCGGGATCGGGCGATGCAGGGTGACGGCCTCTGAGCCGTGCACGAGCATGGCGAAATTGAACGACCCGATCTGGGCGATCGCCCGCTGGCCACGCGAGGCGTTGCCGCTGCCGGCCACGACGGCGAAGGTGGGGAACACCTGCTGGGGCACACCGTTCGTGTTCTCCGTGGAGAACGCCAGGTCGGCCTGGCCGGCGCCGATGCCCACGGCGTAGAGCAGGCAGTCCTTCGACGTCCAACTGGTGGTGATCACTTCGCCGACGGCGCCGACGGCATCAGGGTTGAGCGGCATCGTTCAGCCCTTCACTTGGCGCGGGGCTGCGGCGCGCCACCGGGCACGCCGTTCATGCCCGAGTTGGGACGGGCGGCGACGAGCAGGTCGGCCACGATCGGGCCGAGCACGGTGGGATCATCGACAGGCTCGTGCTTGGGGCCGCGCACCCAACCCTCGGCGACGGCGAGCAGTCGGCCGCTGGCCTCGAACACGCGGCCGCTCACGTCGGCCGACTCGGCACTGGCCAACCAGGTCACGATCGGGGCGATCCAGCGCGGGTTCTGCAGCTCCTTCTCCTCGTCGGTCTGGGGCGCACCGGCGAGGCCCTCGGTCATGCGGGTGAGCGCCACCGGGCCGACGGCATTCACCGTTACCCCGTAGCGCGACAGCTCGAGCGCGGCGATGTTGGTGAACGCGGCAATGCCGGCCTTGGCCGCGCCGTAGTTGGACTGGCCGGGGTTGCCGTAGATGCCGCTCACCGACGTGGTGTTGATGATGCGGCCCGACACCGGGTTGCCCGCCTTGGTCTGCTCACGCCAGTAAGTGGCCGCCCAGCGGCTGGGGGCGAAGGTGCCCTTCAGGTGGACGGTGATGACCGAATCCCACTCCTCCTCGGTCATGTTCACCAGCACCCGGTCGCGCAGGATGCCGGCGTTGTTGACCAGCGCATGGAGGTCGCCGAACGTCTCGATCGCGGTGTTGATCAGCCGCTGCGCGCCCTCCCACGACGCCACGTTGTCGCCGTTGACCACGGCGTCGCCGCCCATCGCCTTGATCTCGTCGACCACCTGCTGGGCGGGGCTGACGTCGCCACCACTGCCGTCCACATTGCCGCCGAGGTCGTTGACGACCACTTTGGCGCCATGGCGGGCCAGGCTGAGGGCGTGCTCGCGGCCGATGCCGCGACCCGCTCCAGTGACGATTGCTACACGGCCTTCACAGAGTCTGCTCATGGGGCCAGATCGTAGGATGGACCGATGCCAACGGCCGAGTCCACCGTCCCTTCAGAGGGGAACGTGCTGGTGATCGGCGCCGGCCCGGCCGGAACGGCGGCGGCGATCACGCTGGCGCGCGCCGGACGTCGGGTCGTGGTCATCGACAAGGCAGTGTTCCCGCGCGACAAGTGCTGCGGCGACGGGCTCACCACACTCGCCCTGCGCGAACTCGAGCCGCTGGGGCTGCGGCCCGAGCACGTCCCCGGCTGGCAGACCGTGCACGAGGTGTGGCTGCGCTCGCCCTCGGGCCGCGAGGTGCGCCTGCCGCTGCCCACGGACGGCATCTTCGCCGCCACGACGCCGCGACGCGAGTTGGATGCGGCGCTCGTGCGGCTGGCGCGCGCGGCCGGCGCCGACGTGCGCGAGGGTGTTGCCGTCACCGGCGTGCGCCGGCTCGCCGACCATGTGGAAGTGGATGTCGCCGGCCCCGACCCCGAAGGCCGCGGAACGGTGACCGCCGAGTTCGTGATCGCTGCCGACGGGGTGTGGTCACCGACGCGCAAGCTGCTCGGCATCGCCGAGGAGGGCTACCTCGGCGAGTGGCACGCGTTCCGCCAGTACGCCCGCAACATCACCGGCCCGGCGGCCGAGAGGCTGTACGTGTGGTTCGAGCCCGACATGCTGCCCGGCTACGCCTGGAGCTTCCCCCTCCCCGACGGCCGGGTGAACCTCGGCTTCGGCGTGATGCGCGACGGCAACCACAACGGCAAGTCGATGAACGCGCAGTGGGCCGGCCTCATCGGCCGTCCCCACATCCGCGCTGCGCTCGGGCCCGGCGTCGAGTTGGAGGAGCGGGTCACCGCGCTCCCCATCCCGGCGGCGATCGACGAGGCTGTCCTGACGTGTGGGCGCATCCTGTTCGTGGGCGACGCGGCCCGCGCCACCGACGTGATGACCGGCGAGGGCATCGGCCAGGCCGTCCTCACCGGCCGGCTGGCGGCCGAGGCGATCCTCGCCGGCGGCGACCCGGCCCACACGTACGAGCGCGCCGTGCGGGCCGAGCTGCTCGCCGACCACCGCATGTCGAAGCTGCTCAACGGCTGGCTGGCGCGGCCGCTGTTGGCTCGCGGCGCCGTGCGCGTCGTCGGGCTATCCGCCTGGACCCGGCGCCACTTCGTGCGCTGGATGTTCGAGGACGAGCACCGCGCCATCGCGTTCACCCCGCGCCGCTGGCACCGCAAGTTCCTCCGCCGCCCCGGCCCCTACCGCTGACCCAGGTTCTCTCCGAGGGTTTCCGTCTGTCGGCCTTCCTTCGAGTCTCTCCGTCGACCCTGTCCCTACGGAAACCCTCGAAAGACGCGCGGACGGTACGAAAGACTCGGAGGGGGCGGGCTACCGTCCGGGGCATGGCACTACGGACACGGCTCACGGAACTGCTCGACATCGAACACCCCGTCATGTTGGCGGGCATGGGCGGGGTGAGTTACTACCGCCTCGTCGCCGCGGTCAGTGAGGCCGGCGGCATCGGCACGCTCGGCGCGAGCACGATGCAGCCCGACGAGTTGCGCCAGGAGATCGCCGCCGTGAAGGGCCTCACCGCGAAGCCGTTCGGCGTCGACCTACTCACCGCGCTGCCCGGTCAGGTCGAGCAGGGCATCCAGGCCGTCATCGATGGCGGGGCGCGCATCTTCGTCGCCGGCCTCGGAGTACCTCGCGAAGTGATCGACCAGTTGCACAGCCACAGCATCCTCGTCGGCAGCATGTGCGGCAAGGTGCGCCACGCTGTCGCCGCCGCCGCGAGCGGGGTCGACTTCGTGGTGGCCCAGGGCACCGAGGGCGGCGGCCACACCGGCACGGTCGCCACGATGGCACTCATCCCCCAGGTCGTCGACGCGGTCGGCGGCAAGCTGCCCGTGGTGGCCGCAGGTGGCCTGTTCGACGGACGCGGCCTGGCCGCCTCTCTCGCGCTCGGCGCCGACGGGGTATGGATCGGCACCCGCTTCATCGCCACCCCCGAGGCACGCGCGGTGAAGGGCTACAAGGAGACCATGCTCGCGCTCGCGGAAGACGGCACGGTCATCAGCAAGGCGTACACGGGCAAGACGTGCCGCGTCGTGCGCACCGACTGGACCAACCACTACGAGCAGCACCCCGACGAGCTACAGCCGTTCCCGATGCAGGTGCTCGCGTCCGCCGAGGCCGGGGTGAACCACCTCGGCGCACCTGACGGCACCGAGGTCGACGTGGCCAACGAGTTCATGCCCTGCGGCCAGGGCGTGGGCGCCATCACCGAGCTCACCCCGGCCGGCCAGCTCGTCACCGACATGGTGGCGGAGGCCGTGCGCACGATGGAGCGCATCGCGGCGGTTCGCCGGTGAGCCTGCGCGAGCACGTCGCCGGCGTGTGGGCGGGCGACATCATCCCGCAGTTGTGCGACTACATCCGCATCCCCTGCCTCTCACCCGACTTCGATCCCGACTGGAAGGCCAACGGCCACCTCGACCTTGCCGTCGTGCAGATCCGCGACTGGTGCGCCGCGCGGCGGATCGACGGCCTCACCGTCGAGGTGATGGAGCTGCCCGGCCGCACCCCACTGATCATTTGCGAGGTGCCCGCGTTCGCCGGCGGCAACCCCGACGACACGGTGCTGCTCTACGGCCACCTCGACAAGCAGCCGGAGATGACCGGGTGGCGTGACGACCTCGGCCCGTGGAAGCCGGTGGTGGAAGGTGATCGGCTCTACGGCCGCGGCGGCGCCGACGACGGTTATGCCGCGTTCGCTTCGCTGCTCGCGATAGAGGCAGCGCAGGCAGCCGGATTCCCACACACACGGCTGATCGTGCTCATCGAGGCCAGCGAGGAGAGCGGCAGCCCCGACCTGCCCGCCTACCTCGCGGCCCTTCGCGATCGCATCGGCTCACCCACGCTCGTGCTGTGCCTCGACTCGGAGTGCCTCGATTACGAACGCTTGTGGGTCACCACCTCGCTGCGCGGCATGGTGGCCGGAGTACTGCGCGTCGATGTGCTCACCGAGGGCGTGCACAGCGGCAGCGCCAGCGGCGTCGTGCCGTCGTCGTTCCGCATCGCCCGGCAACTGCTCGACCGCATCGAGGACAGCGCCACGGGCGAACTCTTGTTGCCCGAGTTGTACGTGGAAGTGCCCGCCGACCGAGCCGCCCAAGCCACCGCCACGGCGGCCGGCTACCCGGTTGTGGGGCACTTCCCGTGGGCCGGCGCAACCCAGCCGGTGAGCGCCGATCACACCGCTCAGTGGCTCGCCCGCACCTGGCAGCCCACGCTCAGCGTCACCGGCGTCGACGGCATTCCGCCAGCAGGCCGCGCCGGCAACGTGCTGCGGCCGTACACATCGCTGAAGCTCAGCTTTCGCCTGCCGCCGACCGCCGACCCGCGGCGGGCCCTCGCCGCGATCCGCGAGCGTTTGCTGAGCGACCCGCCGCACGGAGCCAGCGTGCAACTGCTCGACGCCACGGCGGAACCCGGCTGGAACGCACCCGCCGCGACCAAGTGGTTGCAGGCCGCGCTCGACGAGGCCAGCGACGCTGTGTTCGGCAATGAATCGATGGCCTTCGGTGAGGGTGGCTCCATCCCGTTCATGGGGATGCTCGGCGAGATGTTCCCCGAGGCGCAGTACGTCATCACCGGCGCGCTCGGGCCGGGCGCAAACGCCCACGGGCCCAACGAGTTCCTCCACCTCCCCACCGCCGTGCGCCTCACGGAGTGCCTCAGCCTGCTGCTACGCGCCCACGCCGCTCGCTGATGCTGAAACTGTTGCGCAACAACGCCGACCTGCGCGCGCTCTTCATCGCCCAGGTGATCTCGTTCATGGGCGACTGGTTCACCTTCGTCGCCATCACCGGGATCATCAAGGAGGCAACGGGCAGCGCGTTCCTCGTGTCGCTCGCCTACGTCTCGTTCACCCTGCCGTCGTTCCTCGCCTCCCCGATCGCGGGCACGATGGTCGACCGCTTCGACCGCAAGCGCCTGCTGCTCGTGGTGTCAGCCGTACAGGCCGTTGCCGCGATGGGACTGCTCACGTCGGACACCCACCGCGTGTGGCCCCTGTTCCTGTTCCAGGGCCTCATCAGCGCACTCGCCGCTTTCATCAAGCCGGCCATCGACGCCGGCGTGCCGAACCTGGCCCGCGACGGCGAGGAGTTGCGCAAGGCCAACGCCCTGTTCGGCTCCACGTGGGGCGTGATGCTCGCCGTCGGCGCCGCGGTGGGTGGCGTGTTCAGCCAGACGTTCGGCCGCAACGCCGCGTTCGTCGCCGACGCCGTGTCGTTCGCCCTGGCGCTGTTGCTGTTCGCTGTGATCCGCCGGCCGATGCAGGAGGCCAACCCCGCGCAGCGGCCGACGATGCGCCCGATCGCCGACATGGTGGAGGCCGTCCACTACGCGAACGAGGATCGGGTCGTGCTGGCACTCATCGCCTCCAAGGCGACGTTCGCGATCGGCGCCGCCGCGGTGAGCCAACTCCCAGTGCTCGCCACCACGGTCTATGGCTGGAAGGACGGCGGTACCGGCATGTTGCTCGCCGCCCGCGGCGCGGGTGCGGGGCTCGGGCCGATCATCGGCGCCCGGCTGGCAAAGGGCAACATCGCCCGGATCCTCACCGTGTGCGGGTTCAGCGGGCTCGCGTTCGGCGCCTGCTACCTCGGCGCGGCGTGGATGCCAACGATCTACCTAGCTGCGCTGCTGATCGGCCTCGGCCACCTCGGCGGCGGCGCCCAGTGGACGCTCAGCACATACGGCCTGCAGATGCGCACACCGGACCACATTCGCGGCCGCGTGATGGCCGGCGACTATGCGATCGTCACGCTCGTGATGAGCGTCTTCGGTCTCGCCGCAGGTGTCGTGACCGAGGCGCTCGACGTGCGCTGGACGCTGACGATCTTCGCCGGTCTCGTCGCGATCGCCGTGGTGCCCTACCTCGCGCTGACCCGCCGGGTGATTGCCCGCTCGCTGAGCTGAACAGGCTGAACCGACTCGGCGGCCGCCTTGGCGTGGTAGCTGCTGCGCGTCAGCGGGCCGGCCTCGACATGGCCGATCCCGAGGGCTTCGCCCACCCGTGCCCAGTGCTCGAATTCGGACGGCTCCGCCCAGCGGGTGACCGGCAGATGGTCGGCGGTCGGGCGTAGGTACTGGCCGATGGTGACGATGCCGGTGCCGATGGCCGCGAGATCGGCGAGCAGGCCCTCCACCTCCTCGGCCGTCTCGCCGAGGCCGAGCATGAACCCGCTCTTGGTGGTGAGCCCCGCGGCCTTGGCCAGCGAGAGCACCCCGAGGCTGCGCGCGTAACCAGCGCTCGGGCGCACGCGGCGTTGCAGGCGGGCGACGGTCTCCATGTTGTGGTTGAACACGTCGGGCCGCTCCGAAAGCAGCACTTCGATCGACGCCGCGTCACCCTTGGCGTCGCTGACGAGCGTCTCCACCAGCGTGCCGACGCGAGCGTCGCGGATCGCACGCACACACGCCGCGACGTGAGCGAAGCCGCCGTCGGGCAGGTCGTCGCGGGCCACCATCGTCAGCACAGCGTGCTCGAGTTCCATCTCCGAGACCGCCGCAGCCACGCGCGCCGGCTCGCCCGCATCGGGTGGGCCTGGCTTGCGCGTGTCGATGAGGCAGAAGCCGCACGCACGCGTGCACCGCTCGCCGAGCACCATGAACGTGGCCGTGCCCTGCGCCCAACACTCGCTGAGGTTCGGGCAGCCGGCCTCTTCGCACACGGTGACGAGCGAGTGGTCGCGCACGGTGCGCTTCAGCGCCATCACCTGCTCGCCGAGCTGCACCCGCGTGCGCAGCCACTCCGGCTTGCGCGCTGAAATCGAGAGGCCCTCGGGCATGTCGATGCGGGCAACGTCCTGCCGGTCGAGGTGAGGGTCTGCGCCACCCCACCGATCGGCGGCATGCCGCACGACGAGGTCGACGACCTCGGCCATGTCGGCACGCACGCCTTCCTCGGCGAGCGAGGTGACCGGCTTGCCGGCGATGCCACAGGGCACGATGTATTCGCGCAGGTAGCGCATGTCGGGGTCGATGTTCAACGCGAAACCATGCATGGTGCGCCCGTTGGCCAAGCGAACCCCGATCGCACAGATCTTGCGCGGGTTGTCGCGGCCCACCCAGACACCGGGGTACTCGGGCTCGACATGGCCCTGCACCCCGAGATCGGCGAGCACGTTGATCACGAGGCCCTCGATCGCGGTCACATGATCGGCGGCACCCAACAAGTTGGGCACGTTCAGAATCGGGTAGCCCACCAACTGGCCGGGCCCGTGGTACGTGACGTCGCCACCGCGCTTCACGCCCACCAGCTCGGCACCCACAGACGCCGGGTCGACGAGCACGTTCGTGGCCAGTTCGGCCCGCGGGCCGTGGGTGAACACGTGCGGGTGCTCGAGCAGCAACAGGTGCTGCTCGTGGCCATGTTCGAAGAGCGCCTGCTGGAGGGCGAGTGCCTCGCGGTACGGCACCCGACCCAGCCAGCGCACCCTCATCTAGAGCTCCTGCGACCAGTCGCGGGTTTCGAGCAGCTGCTTCACCTTCACCAGGAACCCGGCGGCGTAGGCGCCGTCGAAGGCCCGGTGATCCCAGGTCATCGCCAGATTGCCGACCGGGTGGATGACGATCGCCTCGTCGCCGTCGGGCAGCTGGGCCACCACCGGCTTGCGCACGATCGCATCGGTGGACAGGATCGCCACCTGCGGTTGGTTGATGATCGCCATCGTCAGCACACTGCCCGAGGAACCGTTGTTGGTGATCGTGAACGTGCCGCCGCTGATCTCGTCGGGCGAGAGCTTGCGGTTGCGGGCGCGGTTGGCGAGATCGTTGATTTCGCGAGCGATCGCGCGCAGGCGCTTGGTGTCGGCGGCACGCACGACGGGCACGAGCAGTCCGTTGTAGTCGAGGTCGACAGCGATGCCGACATCGACGTAGTTGTGCACGACGAGTTCGTTCTCACTGACGCTCGCGTTGAGGTGGGGGAATTCACCGAGCGCATCGACGACGGCGCGGGTGATGAACGGCAGGTAGGTGAGGCTGAAGCCCTCGGCCGCTTTCCACTCGCCCTTCACCTTGCTGCGGGTGGCATCCACATTGTGGAAGTCGACCTCGACCACGCTGAACGCGTGGGGGCTGGTGGCCTTGCTCGCCACCATGTGCGAGCCGGTGACCTTGCGGATCTTGCTGAGCGCCACCGCGGTGTCGCGCTCGCCGGCCTTCGCCGGCGGAGGGGCCGCGAGGACGGGAGCCGGAGCCACGACCGGAGCAGGCGCAGGCGCTGCGGCCGGCGGGGCCGGGGCGGCAGCGCCCGGCTGGTGGGCGTCGATGTAGTCGAGCACGTCGTCGCGGGTGATGCGTCCACCGGGCCCGGTGCCGGGGATGTCGTCGGGGTCGATGCTGTGCTCGGCAACGAGCCGTCGGACCACCGGCGAGAGCAACCGGTTGTCAGCCACCGCAGCGACCTCAGCCACGGTCGGGGCGGCCACGGGGGCGGGCGCCTCCACCACAGGGGCAGGAGCCCGCGCCGGGACGGGCGCCTCCACCACGGGCGCGGGCGCGAGCGTGGGCGCCTCCACCATCGGGGCCGGGGCCGGGACAGGGGCGACCGCGGCATCGGCGGCCCCGACGACGGCGACCACGCCATTGACCGGCACGGTCTCGCCCTCCTTGGCGCGAATCTCGAGCAGCACACCAGCGATCGGGGAGGGCACCTCGGTGTCGACCTTGTCGGTGCTCACCTCGAACAGGGCCTCGTCGGCCGCGACCGTGTCGCCGACCTTCTTGAACCAACGGGTGATCGTGCCCTCGGTGACGGTCTCACCGAGCTGCGGCAGGACGACATCGGCCATGGCGGGGTTCCTTCCTTGCGTTCTTGGTCTTGCGTTCTTGGTCTTGCGTTCTTGGTCGTGCGATCAGGCGTTCAGGCTGCGGCCGGTGAGCGACAGCACCGTCTCACCGAACAACTCGGTGAGGCTGGGGTGGGGTTGGATGAACTCGGCGACCTCGGCCACGCTGGCCTCCCAGTTCACAGCGAGGTAGCCGCCACTCAGCTGCTCGGTGACCCATGGGCCCACCATGTGGACCCCGAGGATCTGCCCGGCGGTGCCGTCGGCGTTCTTCTTGGCGATGACCTTGACCAGACCGTCGAGCTCCCCGAGGATCTGGGCGCGGCTGTTCGCGCGGAACTGGTGCTTGGCCACCACGACGTCATGGCCGGCCTCGCGGGCGGCTTCCTCGCCGGGGCCGACGAACGCCACCTCGGGATGGCAGTAGATCGCCCACGGCACGCGGTCGTAGTTCACCGGCAAAGGGTTCTCGCCGAGCATGTGTTTGGTGACGAGGATCGCTTCGGCGTAGCCGACGTGGGCCAACGCGGGGGTGTTGATGAGGTCGCCGATCGCGTACACACCGGGCTCGCCGGTGCAGCAGTACTGATCGACGTCGACGAAGCCGCGGTCGGTGACCTTCACCGCCGTGCCCTGCAGGCCGAGCTGGTCGGCGTACGGGCGGCGGCCGATGCTCACCACTACGGCGTCGACCTCGAGGTGCTTGGTCTCACCGTCACCCTCGGCGTAGTGCACGACGGTGCCGCCCGAGCCATTGGGCGTTTGCCCGAGCACCTTGACCCCGGTGCGGATGTCGATCTGCTTCTTCTTGAAGCTGCGCACCACCACATTGGCCACATCGAGGTCGAGGCCGGGGAGGATCTTGGGCAGGCCCTCGAGAATCGTGACCTGGCTGCCGACATCGGCGAATGTGCTCGCAAACTCACACCCGATGGCACCGCCGCCGACGACGGCGAGGCGAGCAGGCACATGGTCGAGCGTCAGCACTTCGTCGCTCGTCATCACCGGGCCCTCCGGCTCGAAGCCGGGGATCGTGCGCGGCACCGAGCCGCTGGCGAGCACGACGTTCGTGCCCGTGAGCGCACTGGTGCTCCCGTCGGGATGCTGCACGGTCACCGTGCGATCGGCGGCGAGTGCACCCACACCGTCGAGGATCGTAATCTTCTTCGATTTCATGAAGCCACCGAGGCTCTTCACGATGCCGTCGACGATCTTCTGCTTGCGAGCCTGGGCGGCGGCGAAGTTGACCGAGCTCATGCCGTTGGTCTCGATGCCGAATTCGGCAGCGTGCGCGACGTGGCGGTTGACCGCGGCGGTCTCGAGCAGCGCCTTCGCGGGGATGCACCCACGGTTGAGGCAGGTGCCCCCGAGCGAGCCCTTCTCCACGAGCGCCACGTTGAGACCTGCCGACGTGGCGTACAGCGCTGCCCCGTACCCGCCCGGCCCGCCACCGATCACGACGAGGTCGAAGTGCTGCTGCTCCATTTCGCTCCCTTTCAGATTGCCCCGCAACGGTATCGGCGAATCACGCCAGCTTCCAGCGAACCTGTTCTTCGGCACGGCGGAACAGGAGTTGACGATCCTGTGTGGTGAAGGCGTCCGTGGGGAACGAGATCGTGCATGTCACCGGCGCGACCGTGAAGCCCGTGCAAGCCGTCGCCCCATCGGATGCCGCCGGGTTGACCGGCTTGGGCACGCCGACCAGCGTGAACCCGTCCAGGCCGTCGGGGTCGTCCACCCCCGAGATCGTGATCGTCACCGTGAGGACATTGCCGGCCTCGCGGAAGTCGTCGACCACCACCGCGGCATCGCCGGCGGTGCCCTTGTCGCCCTTGCCCAACGCCGTCGAGGTTTCCTGGCCGGCCAGGCGCAAGAGCTGAATCGTGCCCGCGACGAGAATCATCAGGCCACACGTGACGGCCAACAGGAGCAGGGTGCGGGTGCGCATGGCAGCCCACAGGCTACGGGGCGACACGCCTCCGCAGCGGGGGCAACGTCGGCGGCGGCGCCTTGCGCGGCGGCAGGTCGGCGAGCAGGTGGGCGGTGATGTGGGCGATCTCGGCCACGGCGTGCTCGAAGGCGGCCTCGGTGGCGGCGGAGGGCTTCTGCACCCCGCTGATCTTGCGCACGAACTGGCGCGCGGCGGCCTCGATCTCCTCCGGTGTGGCCACCGGCTCGAGCCCGCGCAGGGTGGTGATGTTGCGGCACATGGGCGCGAGCGTAGGTCGTGGCGGAGCAGGGCGTGGCCGGAGCGGTTACGTTCGGAGCCGTGGGCCGCCTGTTCGACGTGTACTGCACCGTCGACTGGAGCGCGAACGCCACACCCAAGGTGGGCGCCGATTCCATCTGGGTGTCGGAGCTGGTCGCCGGCGGCGAACCGACGGCCATCAACGTGCGCACCCGACAGGCGGCCGAGCAGCACCTCCGTGACCTGATCGCCCGCCACGCTGGGCGGCGCGTGCTTCTCGGCTTCGACTTCCCGCTCGGCTACCCCGTCGGCTTCGCCGCCGCCGCCGGACTGGTGGGCGCCTCGCCCTGGTTGGCCGCGTGCGAGTATCTCGCCAACGCCATCACCGACGACGAGCACAACCGCAACAACCGCTGGCAGGTCGCCGCTGATCTCAATGCGCGGCTGCCCGAGCTGCGCTTCTGGGGCTGCCCGCCAAGCTGCGCCGGCGAGCACCTCACCGCCCGCCGGCCGCTCTCCCCCGCGGCCAGGTCCGTGCGGCTCACCGAAGCGTCGCTGAAGTCGCACAGCGGGCGCGCACCGTTCACCGTGTGGCAACTGCTCGGCGCGGGCAGCGTCGGCAGTCAGGTGCTCACCGGGCTACCAGTAGCCCATCGCCTGCGGCAGTCCGAGCGGGTCGCGGTGTGGCCGTTCGACACAGGCTTCGGCCCCGACCCCGGCGCGGGCCGGCCGGATTCCGTCGTGATCGCCGAGGTGTGGCCGAGCACCGTCGAGCCGGGGAGTGAGTGGCCGAAGGATCGGGCCCAGGTGCTGGCCCTCGCTCGCGGCTTCGCCTTGCTCGATGCGGCCGGCGGGCTCGGTGCCGCCTTCACCCCTGCCGTGACCGTCGACGATGCACGGGTCGCGATCGACGAGGAGGGCTGGGTGCTCGACGCACGTCGCACGTTTCAGATTCGTCAAGATGCCCGCTGACCCCTGGAATCCTCACGCCGTATTCGGCTAAGAATGTGCCGGAAGGTCCGGCTCGTTGTACCCAGTGAGGGTGTAATGGCCGGTGGCGGACTTCTGGAGGCATCTCATGCGACACAACCTCGCACGGGCGATGTTGTTGGTGGCGTGCGGCGTGACCGCGTGTGACTCGGGCGGCAATGCCGCGCCCGACACCCTGGGTACCACGCCGCCCACAGCGACACGGTCGCCGGCGACCACGACCACCGTGATGGCATCCACCACGACGAGCACCACGCTCGCACCCGGGGCGATCGAGTTGTCGCCCGACGGCCCGTGGCGGCGAGTCGACTCGGCGCCCGGGGTGACACGGCCGGGCCTGGTCTACGAGCTGATGGACGGCCTGTGGGTATGGCTGCCCGTGGTGGAGGATGTCCCGAACGGCATCACCTGGGTCCTCAACAAAGACGACCTCCCCGTGATCGAGGCCTACCTCCAAGCCCGCCTCGTGTACTTCACCGCGATCACCTCCGACCCGATCGATGTCGATCTACCCGGATGGACGCAGTGGTACGCGGACGGCGGAGCGGCCTATCGGGAGATCCTCGAGCGACGTCGGAACCAAGGGCAGGTCGGCGACCTGGATGGCGGAGTCGTCCTCCGTCCGTCTGTAATGGGCGAAGAGCGAACCGACAGCACGGCAATCGTGGCTGACTGTTTCTTGGACGGCGGCGTCTTCCGGCTGCCAGATGGTTCGCTGGCCACGGGCTCAACACCCGGGGTCCAGCCTTACGGGTCGGCTGCGAGGCTCGGCATCGGGCCAGACGGTTGGATCGTCCAGCAGGTGAGCCACCAGCAGGAGGTCTGCGTATGAGGCGCCCAGCTCTTCTGACGGCGGCCCTCATTGCGCTCCTCCCTGCTTCGGCCGGGGCCGACGGCACAGGTTCGGATCCCGCAGACCCCATATTTGTGACGGGGACTCGGGTGGTGGATCTACGGAATACGTCGGGGTATCTGGCTCGGTACACGACGATCCCGAGCACTTCGTACTTCGCCACCACGGGCGGGCTCGGGGAGCCATGTTCATTCACCGCCGACTCTGACGGCGTCACTTCCGACGGCCAGCAGTACAGCGTGGGTCAGAACGTCTACAGCACCCAATGGTTGTTCGTGGAGTCCGACATCATCAGCTTCGGCGACTACTGGTCGTTCGACCCGCAGGTGAACCGAGGCCCGTTGGAGGACGCGTACCGCACCTTCATGGTGTTCTGCGACAACCGCGATCAATTCATGGGGTACGCCATCGTCTACTCGACCGACCCGATGATCAATCCGCACACCCAGCTGACGAACCTCTACAACGGGCTGCAGCTCGAACAGCCCACCGTGTGGCGCAACCCTGTGGTCGATCGGTGGGGCGGCCTCATCACCCGCTACCCCGCGTGGCTCGCCATCAACGACAGCGCATGGCGGCCGCAGCCGTCGAACCCCGAGTCGTGGCGCGGTTGGCTGATGTACCTCTACACGACGCCGGTGGCACTCGGCTTCCACGTCGTGTTCACCCCCGACCCGGCTCGGCCGTCCACCGCGTTCGACGGTTATGTTCCCTGCGTCGAACGCGACGCGGCGGCCGCAGCCGGCGGTGGAGCGTTCCCGGCCATCCCAGTGCTGCCCGATCTCACCAAGCCGGGGGTCAACTCGAGGTGCATGTGGACCCCGCCCGGCCCCGGCTCGGTCACGATCGAAGCGCGCATCACCTACCGAGTGACGTTCTGGGTCAGCGGCTACACAGAGCAACTGGCCGACTATGTGTGGAGCAGCCCTCCGGCGACCTACCCCACGGGCGAGTTGTCGTCGGTCAACACCAACGGCTGATGCTCGGCGGGCGACGGTTAGCATCGGCTTCATGGGACTGCGTGACATTGCCAAGCGGCTGAAGGTGTCGGTCGAGGAGATCGACGACGAACGCCTGCAGGGCCGCTTCGCCGCGCTCGACACCTCCGACATCGGCGTCATCGCCGCCCGCACCTACGTGCGCATCGGCGGCGAGGTCACCCGCACGCGCATTGCACCGCGCTCGGGTGTTCCTGCGTTCGAGATCACGATCTCCGACGGCACCGGTTCCGCCGTGGCCGTGTTCACCGGCCGCCGCCACGTGGCAGGCATCGAGCACCACCGCGCGCTCGTACTCGAGGGTGTCCCCCGAGCAGAGCGCGGTCGCTTGGTGATGCTCAACCCGGCCTACACGCTGTTGCCGCGGTAGGCCGGACGGGCGGCGTGCTCAGCCGATCAGGATCGCGCGAGCTGCGTCTTCGCTCTCGGCTGTGACGAGCACCAGCACCTCGTCGCCGAGCCGCAGGATGGTGTCGCCGCGCGGCACGATCACTTTCTCGTCGCGGAGCACGGCCACCACGGTGATGTCGCGAGGGAAGGCCAGCTCGACGATCTCTTTGTCGGCGGCCGGTGAACCCTCGGCGAGGGTGACCTCAGCGAGCTTGGCCTTGCCGCCGCCGATGGAGAGCAGGCGCACGAACGAACCGACGGTGACCGCTTCCTCCACCAGGCCGGTGATGAGGTGCGGCGTGCTGACGGAAACGTCGACGCCCCACGTCTCGTTGAACATCCACTCGTTCTTCGGGTTGTTCACACGGGCCACCACGCGGGGCACGGCGAATTCCTGCTTGGCCAACAGCGAGATGACGAGGTTGTCCTCGTCGTCACCCGTGACCGAGGCGACGACGTCGGCCGACTCGAGGCCGGCGGCTTTCAACATGCTGTAGTCACACGCGTCGCCCTTGGTCCAGGTGGCCCCAGGGATCGTGCTGCTGTACTGAGAGAAGACGCGAGGGTCGTTGTCGAGAATGGTGACCTGGTGGCCACCGTTGACGAGCTGCTCGGCGATGAACCGACCGACACTTCCTCCGCCGGCGATGACGACGATCATGGGTTGCTCCTAGTGGCCGTGCCCGGCGGACGGGCGGGCAGTGAGTTCGTCGAGATGGGTAATGGCGTCAGTGGCGACGGCTAGGTACACCACATCGCCCTCCTGCACCACGAGGTTGGGAGCCGGCAGCATCGCTTCGCCGAGGCGGCTGATGGCCACGACGCGGACGGTCGGGCTATCGAGCTCGGCAAGCGGTTGGCCGGCCCACGCGCCACCGAGCGAACGCTCGACGAGCGACACCTTGGCGCTGGGGTCGGTCCACTCCACCGCAGTGGCATCGGGCAAGAGACGGCGCAGCACGCGCTCGGTCGTCCACAGCGCGGGTGCCACGGTGGCGATGCCCAGCCGCTCGTACACCGCAGCCCGCTGCGGGTCATAGATGCGGGCGACGACACGTTCGATGCCGAAGGTCTCGCGGGCGACGCGGGCGACGAGGATGTTGGAGTTGTCGCCGTTGGTGACGGCGGCCACCGCTTCGGCGCGCTCGATGCCGGCTTCCACCAACAGATCGCGGTCGAAGCCGATACCGCTGAGCATCTGGCCGGAGAAGTGCTTCCCGAGGCGTTCGAAGGCCTGCGGCTTGCGATCGACGATGGCCACCGTATGGCCCGCGTCGATGAGGTTGTGGGCCAGCGACGAGCCGACTCGCCCGCAGCCCACGATCACGACGTGCACGTTGAAATTCCCTCCTGATCGCCGCGCGATCCAGAAACATGCCCGCAACCCATGTTGCGGTGCTGAACTGTATCCCGACATAGGCTCTCGCCCCATATGTTCCAATCGCTCAAGCGACTCTTCATCGGTCGGCCGATCGCAACCGCCGACGAAGGACACCAACGCCTCAGCAAGAAGGTCGCCCTCCCCGTCTTCGCCAGTGATGCGGTCTCCTCCACCGCCTATGCCACCGACGAGATCCTCGTCGTTCTGCTCGGCGCCGGTGCCAGCGCCGCGGCCTTCACCAAGCTGGTGCCGATCGCAATCATCGTCGCCGTCCTGCTCGTGATCGTGATCACGAGCTACCGCCAGACGATCTACGCCTACCCCAGCGGCGGGGGCAGCTACATCGTCAGCAAGGAGAACCTTGGCGATGTGTCGGCGCTCATTGCCGGTTCATCACTCCTCGTCGACTACATCCTCACCGTCGCCGTGTCCGTGGCCGGTGGCACGCTCGCGATCCGATCGGCGTTCGGGTTCGACCACAAGTGGACGGTACCGATCTGCCTCGGCTGCATCCTGTTGATGACGCTCGCCAACCTGCGTGGCCTGAAGGAATCGGGGGCGCTGTTCGCTCCGCCCACCTACATCTACGTGGTCATGCTCGTCACGCTCATCACCGTTGGCCTCGTGCGCGTCTTCATCCTGAAGAACATCGACGCGATTGACCCGGCAAAGGTCAGCAAGGAGGCGATGGAGCACGCCGAGGCCACCACCGCCGTCGGTGTGATGGTGCTGTTGCGCGCGTTCTCCTCCGGCGCCGTTGCCCTGTCGGGCGTGGAGGCCGTCTCCAACGGCGTGCCCGCGTTCAAGAAGCCCGAGAGCCACAACGCGGCGACGACGCTGATGTGGATGGGTGGCATCCTCGGCACCTGCTTCGTCGGTATCTCCGTGCTCGCGGCCCACCTCAAGCCGTGGCGCGGCGAGAACGACCCCACCGGTATCGCGCTGATGGCCGAGCAGGTCTTCGGCGGCAAGGGCATCCTGTTCTGGGTCATGCAGCTCAGCACGTTCGCGATCTTGATCCTCGCGGCCAACACCGCGTACGCCGACTTCCCGCGGCTCTCCAGCATCATCGCCAAGGACGGCTTCTTACCCCACCAGTTCGCCAACCGGGGCGACCGATTGGTGTTCTCCAACGGCGTGATCTTCCTGGCCGGCGTGGCCAGCGTCCTGATCGTGGTGTTCAAGGGCGAGATCTCGGCCCTCATCCCCCTCTACGCGTTCGGTGTGTTCACCGGGTTCACATTCAGCCAGACCGGCATGGTGGTGCACCACGTCCGCATCAAGGAGCCACGGTGGCGAGTGAGCCTGGCGATCAACGCGGTCGGCGCCGTCACCACGGGCGTCATCGCCGCGATCGTCGTGGTGTCCAAGTTCACCGAGGGCGCGTGGATCCCCGCAGCCCTGATTCCGATCATGGTGTCGATCTTCTTCACCATCGGCAAGCACTACCGGCGGGTGAAGGCCGCGCTCGTGGTGCCACCGGGCTACAAGGCCGTGCGTCGCACCCACTATGTCGTCGTGCTCGTGGGCAAGGTCAACCGCGGTGTACTCGATGCCATCGCCTACGCCCGCAGCCTGTCGCCGGAGAAGATCATCGCCCTCTCCGTCGTGCAAGACCCCGAAGAGGAACGCGCCCTCCACCAGCAGTGGGACGAGTACGACATCCCGATCGAGCTGCACACCGTGTCGTCGCCGTACCGCGAACTCACCCGCCCGGTGATGAGCTTCCTCGACGAGATCGACGAGGAGAGCGGCGACGACATCATCACCGTCGTCATCCCCGAGTCGGTGACGAAGGTGTCGGCGCAGTGGCTGCACAACCAATCGGCCCTCGCCCTCAAGGCCCGCCTGCTGTACCGTCCCGACACGGTGGTCGTCAGCGTGCCCGTGCACATCGACTGACAAACCCTCGAAGGGAATGGAACGGGGGCCGGGCCGGTTGCAGGCGGCGTGCGAATCATCGTCTCCGGGGCCAGCGGCCTCATCGGCTCATCCCTGCTGTCAACCCTGAAGGCGGCAGGCCACCAGCCGGTCGCACTGGTCCGCCGCGCTGCGGCTGCTGGTGAGGTGCAGTGGGATCCTGCCGCGGGAGTGTTGCCCGCAGACGCGCTGGAAGGCGCCGACGCGGTGGTGCACCTGGCCGGCGCCGGCATCGGCGACCACCGCTGGACCGACGAGTACAAGCGCGAATTGATCGACAGCCGCGTCCGTTCCACCACCCTGCTGGCCGAGACGATCGCGGCCTGCACGAACGGCCCGAAGGTGCTGCTGAGCGGCTCGGCGGTGGGGTACTACGGACACAGCGACGGCCGCGACCTCGACGAGGACTCCCCCGCGGGCGACGACTTCCTCGCCAACCTCTGTGTGAAGTGGGAACGGGCGACGGCCGCCGCGACCGAGACCGGCACCCGCGTGGTGCACCTGCGGACGGGCATTGTGCTGAGCCGCGACGGCGGCGCGCTGGCCAAAATGTTGCCCCTGTTCAAGCTGTTCGCCGGCGGGCGTTTCGGCAATGGCAAGCAGTGGCAGAGTTGGATCTCGCTGCCCGACGAGGTGGGCGCGATCGCGCACCTGCTGTCCGCCGACGTGACCGGCCCGGTGAACCTCACCGCGCCGAGTCCGGTGACCAACTCCGAGTTCGCGAAGACCCTCGGTGCGGTGCTGCACCGCCCCTCCCTGCTGCCCGTGCCGCGCTTCGGTCCGGCGCTCCTCATGGGCGGCGAGCTGGCCGACAGCCTGCTCTACACCGGCCAGAAGGTGCTGCCGAGCGTGCTCACCGCATCCGGGTACAGCTTCCAGCACGCCACGCTCGAAGTCGCTCTGCGCGCCGTACTGGGTCGCTGAACCCTGCTCGCGGAGTCACTGATCGGCAGTGTCGACGCCCGGCCAACGGGCCAACGCGGCCGCGAGGTCGAGGTGCCACGTGCCGGCCTCCTTCGGCCAGTCGGCGCGGGGCACGGCCCACATCACCTCGAACTCGATGCCGTCGGGGTCGTGTGCGTAGAGGCTCTTGCTCACCCCGTGGTCGCTCTCGCCGACGAGCGAGCCCGCACGAACGAGGCGCTCGCGCATCTCGGCGAGCTCCTCGATCGTGTGCACCTGCCAGGCGAGGTGGTAGAGGCCCACGGAGTGCTTCGGAGCAACACGTTCGCCCACCTGCATAAGGGCCAGGTCGTGGTCGTTGTCGGAGCCGTCGGCCTGCAAGAAGAACGCCTGCTCGCCCATCGCCATCCGCACCGTGAACCCGAGCACCTCTGTGTAGAAGCTGGCTGAACGCTTGGCATCGCGGACGTAGAGCACTGCGTGGTTCAGCCGCTTGATACTCATGACTTCAGCGCCTCGATCTCCAGGACGAGCTTCACGTTGTCGCCCACCACGAAGCCACCGGCCTCGAGCGCGACGTTCCACTCCAGACCGTAGTCCTTGCGGCTGACCTCGGCTTCCGCGGTGAAACCGGCCTTGGTGTTGCCCCATGGATCGATGGCGACGCCATCGAACTCGAGGGCGAAGTCGACCGACTTGGTGACACCCTTGATCGTCAGGTTGGTGTGCAGTACATAGCTGCCGGCGCCGCCAGCGATGCCGGTGCTGACGAGCGTCCAGGTGGGGTGGTTCTCCACGTCGAAGAAGTCGCCGCTGCGCAGATGGCCGTCGCGGCCCTCGTCGCGGGTGTCGACCGAGGTGGCCTGGACGGTGGCCTCGACCGTGGACTGCAGACGATCCTCGGCGATGGTGATGGTGCCGGTGAAATCGGTGAACTGGCCGCGCACTTTGGCGACGACGAGGTGACGCACCACGAAACCGATCGTGGAGTGGCCGGCGTCGACGGTCCAGATTCCGGGGGTGAGCGCCTCGAGAGCCGTGGGGTTGGGGGAGGTGAGTTGTGTCATGGGGTGAATGTATCTCACAATAGTTGCAATCACAACTATTCACCTCGACAACTCTTCCACTAACATGGGTATATGTCCACGAAATGGCTCACCGCAGCCGAACAGGCCGCGTGGCGGGCGTTCATCACCACCATGCCCGACCTCACGGCGGCGATGGAGGCCGACCTCGCGCCGCACGCACTGTCGATGGGCGACTACGAGGTGCTCGTGTTCCTCTCCGAGGCAGACGACAACCGGATGCGCATGTGCGACCTCGCCTCGGCGCTGCGCCTCTCCCCCAGCGGCCTCACCCGCCGCCTCGACGGCATGGTGAAGATGGGCTGGGTGGACCGGGCCTCGTGCGCCAACGACCGGCGGGTGATGTATGCCCACCTCACTCCCACAGGCCGGGCGAAGATGGAAGCTGCTGCCCCTGACCATGTCGCTTCTGTGCGCCGCCACGTCATCGAGCCGCTCGGCGCCGACGGCGTGCGCCAACTCGGCGACCTGTTCCAGCTGATCCGCGACCGCCTCCTCCAGCCCGTATGAGCCCCACCCTGCCTTTGCCCCGGGGGTTCCGCGCGTATGTCACCAACGTGGGCGTGAAGGACTCCACCGACGACTTCACCGTCGTCGCCGCCGACGGCCCGTGCACGGCTGCCGGTGTGTTCACGAAGAGCTCCTTCGCCGGGCCGAGCGTGCTCGTGAGCCGCCGCCACGTGGCAGACGGCTCAGCCAGGGCGATGGTGGTCATCTCCAAGAACGCCAACGTCGCCACCGGTGCCGCTGGCCTGGCCGACGCCGAGGAGGTGGTGGTCGGCGTGGCCGGCAAGCTCGGCTGCCCTGCGTCGGAGGTGCTCATCGCCTCCACCGGGGTGATCGGCCGCCGTTACCCCATCGAGCGCATCCGCGCAGGAATCGCGGGGCTGCCAGTTCCCCTTCCGGGCTCGGATGCCGCCGCCGTGGCCAGGGGCATCATGACCACCGACACGGTGCCGAAGACCGCCGCGGCCACCGTCGGCAGGATCAGCATCGTCGGGGTGGCCAAAGGCGTCGGCATGATCGAGCCCGACATGGCGACGATGATCGCGGTGTTCCTCACGGACGCCGCGCTGCCCGCGAACACACTCGACGCGGCGTTCCGCTCGGTCATCGACCGCACGTTCAACTGCGTCTCAGTGGATACCGACACCTCCACCAGCGACACCGCGGTGATCCTCGCCAGCGGCGCCGCGGGGGCGGTCGACGTCTCGGCGTTCACGGCGGGGCTCTACGACGTGGCCGAGTCACTCACCAAGCAGGTGGCCCGCGACGGCGAAGGCGCCACTACGCTCATCGAGGTCACTGTCGATGGCGCGGCCACGGGCGAGCAGGCCAAGCGGGTGGCGAAGGCGATCGTGAACTCGCCCTTGGTGAAGACGGCCGTGCACGGCGCCGACCCCAACTGGGGTCGCGTCGCAATGGCCGTTGGCAAGAGCAGTTCTGCGACCGAGGTCGACCAGGAGCGGGTGATCATCCGCTTCGGCGAGCAGGAGGTCTACCCCGCCCTGCTCGACGAGTCGGGCCTCGCGGCGCTCTCCGAATACATGAAGGGCGCCGACGTGCGCATCCACGTCACGCTCGCCGCCCCCGACGGCACCCGTGGCGCGGCCGCGGCCACCGTTTGGGGCTGCGACCTCACTGACGGCTACGTCCGCATCAACGCCGACTACACCACCTGAGGTTCTCCGAGGGTTTCCTACCGTCTCGGCGCTCTCCGAGTGTTTCCTACCCGGATCCGCGTAGGAAACACTCGGAGCGAGGGATCACTTCGGCTGCATGCGGATGCCACCATCGACGCGGATCGTCTCGGCGTTCATGTAGCTGTTGGTGACGCACTCGAGCACCATCGAAGCCAGCTCCTCGGGGAGGCCGAGGCGATGG
>JAYRWH010000081.1:0-85061 GCA_041918155.1 Ilumatobacteraceae bacterium
AGCCCAGGGGTGGGCGTTCTTCCCGCGTGATCTCGGCGAGGTCGGCGGCGCCGAGGTGAAGATCGCGCCGGGTGGCGGCGCGGCACTGCGTCGCCTGCTGGTGCACGACCGGGCATTGATGACGACGGAGGCCATCGCCGCGTGGCGAAGCCTGTGCGACACACTGCGTTGAGGTTCGCGCCCTCCGCGCTCTCGACAGTGTTCATCGCTGCGCTACCTCGCCGCCCAGTCATGTTCATTTCCGCGTCAGCCGCCACTCCTACCATCCCGCCTGCATGGAGACAGTGGCTACGCCTACCGCCCGACGCGCTGGCGCCGCCCGCAGGCCGGAGATCGATGTCTTCTTCGAGACCTTGCAGGCTGAGCAAGCTCGCTACCTGGAGGTCGTAGGACGCGCCCGGGCAGCGCTGACCCGCGATGCCGGCCACCTCGCCCACGTCTCTGCCATCCACTCGCGGCTGACCCGGCAGTTCTTCGACGCTCAGCGTTCGCTCCTCATGCACCGGGCAGAGGTCGACGCCCAGGTAGCAGCCATGCTGCGCGAGGCCGATGAGGTCGCCGCGGGCACGGTGCGCCGGGCGCTGCAGCGAGTGGGCGACGGGTGCCAACCGACCGCTGCCGCGTGGGCGCCACCAGCTCCGCTCATCGATGCCGATCTCCTCGCCGGCACCGGCCTTTCGCCTCGGCAACAGATCGTCGCGCTCGGCCGATCGATCGTACGCACCGTTGCCGATGCAGCAGCCCTCGGTGAAATGCTCGATGAGGCGCTGCGACCCGACGACCCCGACGATCATGCTGCGGGCCGCGCCCTCACCGGGTTGCTCGAGACGTGGTGGGCCGACGAACGCGCCGAAGGATTGGCGATCCTCGACGACGCCCGCGCCAGGGCTGACATCCGCTGCCACATCGCCGAGATCGAGGCGGATGAGCTCCTGACCCGTACCTGGGCGCCCGCTCCGGAGGCACCCGATTACCCGCTGTCGCCCGTCGCCCGAGCGGTCCAAGCGGTCGGGCTCGATGGGTTGCGTGAACTGCTGGCCGCGCTGGCCGACTCCCTGTATCCCCCGATGGAGTCGGCCGCTCGGCCGGCGGTATCCGCAACTGGCGGCGCGCTCATCGTCCTCGGTCGCGAGCCGATCGATCTACCCACCCTTGGTGGCGGTCGGTCGGCCCCTGCCGCCTCGGCACGAGCGTGGGACAACGGCCGGCGGCCCCTCGGCGTTCGCCGGGCCCGCCTGTGTTTGCCGCTGATGGTGCCCTCCGCTGTCGCATCGTCGTTGTTCCTCGTCTCAGTCGTCGCGTGGATGCGGTGATGGCGACGATGGTGCCGCTCTCCGACACTCCGCGGAACGGTTCGCACGTCAACGGCGTGACGTACGACGACTTGTGGTCGCTGCGCATCCCGAGCGTGCTGCCGCTTCCGGAGGTGACGCCGTCCTGGCTCGAGCCCCAGGTCGATCCAGCTGTCCTGGAGCAGCAGCGCCTCGAAGCCGAGCTGGCGGCAGTGATGCAACGGATCGCTACTGCCCGCGACCGCGCCGTCGGGTTCCGGGTAGACGACCAAGCGGGGACCGGGACCGAACTCGGCACCGCTCATGACGAACGGGCACGCCTCGAGCAGCGGTACGCCGCGGCGCCGACGGTCCCGACGCGAGTGGCGGCTGCGCTGCTGACGCTCAAGCTCCGCGCCGCCCAGCAGGAGGCCGTTCAGGCCGAAGCGCAAGCCCTCGCCGCCGAAGCTGAAGCGGAACGCGCGCGTTTGGGGTCGTCAGCCGATCCGCTGATCGAGGCGCGGACCCGCCAACTCGAGGAGATGCTGCGCGAGGCGCGGGTACAGGCCGCGGTCGACGTGGCCCCCGCGCGACGCGAGGCAAATCGAATGGTCTCCGCCGCGACGCCCGCCCCGCCCGAGCGCGACGAGGAAGCGGTGACCCGCCTGGGGCTGGAGGCCGAACTGGCCGTCGCCCGTCGACGCGCCGCCATCGCCCGCGACCGACTCGCCGCGCGGGTTGCGCAGGTGCAGGTTGCGCAGGTGCAGGTTGCGCCGCACTCCGAGTCGGTCTCCTCCACAAGTGCGCTCGCGGAGATCGAGCGCACGCACGAGACGGTGATCAACATGGTGCGCGAAGCCGCGCGTATGGAGGCCGAGCGGATCCTGAGCGATGCGCGTCAACGAGCTGCCCTTCACCAGGGGGGCGCATCCAGCTTCCCGAACCCAGGGGGGAACCATGTCGGCTGAGTCCGCAACCGCCACTGCGCCGGTCTCTGGGCGCGCTGCCATCGCGATGTTGACGTTGCAGGTCCGTGCTGCCCAACAGGAGGCGGCCCAGGCCGAGGCCGCCGCGGATGCCGCCGACGAACAGGCAGTGCGTAGTCAACTGCCAGCCCGCCCCGACCCGACGGTCGAAGCACGCACGCGTGAGCTCGACGCCGCTTTGGCGCTGGCCCGCGAAGAGGCTGCTGCAACGGTCGCCGCGGCACATCGTCAAGCCGCACTGATCGGGGCCGAGAACACCGGCGCGAGCACACGTGCGCACGACTCGGTCGCGGTGGTCGACGCGCAGCAGATGGCGACGGTGCTCGCCACAATGCTGGACGAGCGGTTGTCACATTGGGCGCCTGCGCCGGCTCCTCGCAAGCCGTCGTTCTGGAGTCACGTCTTCCATCTGGACGTCATGATCGTCGCGATGGTCATGATCTTCTGCCTGGTCGTCGTCGCCGCGTGGATGAGCTGAGCCGGGATCCCACCGAGATGACCGCAGCCACCGTTCTACCGGAGTCCGGGAGCGACAGAGCGCCCGCTTCGGCGCGTGCATTGCATCAGCGGGGCGGCCCAGGCGATCGGTTCTTCGATCGTTTGACCGGCGCCAGCGGGTTGGCGGTGCTGTCCATCATGGTGGCAGTCGGCGTCTTTCTCGCGGTGCAGGCCGCGCCGGCTCTGCGCAAGACCGGCTTCTCGTTCCTCACCACTGCAGAGTGGCAACCCGATCGAGGCAAGTTCGGTATCGCGTCGGTGTTACTCGGCACCGTGTTGATCGCGACGGTGGCGGTTGCACTCGCACTGCCCATCTCGATGGGAACCGCACTGTTCATCACCGAGGTCGCGCCGCGGTGGATGCGCTCGACGCTTGTTGCACTCGTCGACCTGATGGCCGCAGTTCCGAGCGTGGTCTACGGATTGTGGGGCCTGTTCCTGTTGCAGGGCCACGCCATCGGCATCTCGCGTTGGTTGAATCGGTGGCTCGGGTGGCTCCCCTTCTTCTCGGTGAAAGGCGCCGACCCCACGAGTCCGCTGTCCTCTGCCAGCGTGTATACGGCCTCGACGTTCGTTGCCGGCATCGTCGTCGCGATGATGGTGATGCCGATCCAATGCGTCGTCATGCGCGAGGTCTTTTCGCAGGTTCCGCCGAGCGAGCGCGAGGGCGCCTACGCTCTCGGATCCACGAGGTGGGGGATGATCCGCGTTGTCTCGCTGCCGTTCGGGCGTGGCGGCATCATTGGCGGCACGATGCTGGGTCTCGGTAGGGCGCTCGGCGAAACCATCGCGGTGCTGCTCATCATCTCACCCCGATTCGACCTCAGCGTCCACGTACTCGAGGCCGGGGGGAACTCGGTGTCGGCACTGATTGCCGGTCGCTACAACGAGTCGAGCGGCTTCGGGCTTTCCGCGTTGATGGCGGCGGGCCTGGCGCTCTTCGCCGTGACGTTGGTCGTCAACTTCACCGCGTCGTGGTTCATAGCACGGTCGCGAAGCGGAGCGAGCAGCGACGCATGACGACCACCTCCTTGTTCGACGTCGGCGAAATGCCGGTCGCCGACGCGCACGCCCGTGCGCGCCGAGCGAGCGACGAGCGCTTGCTGACGACGTTGCCGCCCGCGCCTGAGCCGCTTCTCATCCCACAGCAGCGGCGTGCGACCGGCAAGTTGTCGCAGCGCGACCTCTTGATGATGGCTGGAGCCGGGTTGAGTGCCATCAGCACCACCATGTTGCTGTTCGGCCGACTCACTTCCCTCTCCGGAACATTCGGGTTCGTCGTGGTTGCCTTGGTGCTGTACATCGCGATTTACGCAGTCATCGCAGCAGTCACCGAGTCCGGGCCGACCGTGGTGGACAAGGTCGTCAACGTCCTCCTGACGTCGTCGGCCGTCGTTGCCCTCTTCGCGCTCGGCACCGTGATCATCTTCACGATTGCCCGCGGCTGGAGCGCCCTGAAGCACGCCAACTTCTACTCGAACGATCTCAGCCGAACCGGTCCCCTCGATCCGCTGCAGCAAGGCGGCATCTCGCACGCCATCGTCGGGACGCTCATCATGACGTTCCTGTCGCTGATCTTCACTGTGCCGCTGGCAGTGGTGTGTGCAGTGTTCTTGAACGAGTCCAAGAGCCGAACTGCGCAACTGGTGCGCACGGTGGTCACTGCGATGACGGCTCTCCCGTCGATCTTGGCCGGTCTGTTCGTCTTCGTCGTGTGGATCTTGGTGATGAAGTTCCAGCGATCTGGCCTTGCGGCGTCTGTGGCCGTGAGCATCATGATGTTGCCGATCATCATCCGCTCGGCTGACGTCGTGCTGCGTCTCGTCCCGGGCACCCTGCGTGAGGCCTCGGCGGCGCTCGGCGCGCCGCGGTGGCGCACGGTCTGGCACGTGGTACTGCCGACCGCGCGGTCCGGGATCATGACCTCGGTGATCCTCGGCGTCGCCCGCGGGGTTGGCGAGACCGCCCCGGTGTTGTTGACCGCCGGCTACGCCGCGGCGATGAACGTCGACGCGTTGAAGAATCCCATGGTCAACCTCCCGCTCGCTGCGTTCGAGTTGGTCCGCTCGCCTCAGCCCACGCAGATCGCTCGTGGTTTCGGTGCTGCGGCGACCCTGATGCTGCTCGTACTCGTGCTGTTCAGTCTCGCCCGAATCCTCGGTGGGCGCCAGGCCGGCCAGCTCTCGAAACGACAGGCGAAGCGCCGCGTCGCGCAGTCACGTCGGGATCTCGAGCGCATCGAGAGCCGTTCTGCCGCCCAGGGAGTAACCGGGTCATGAAGGTTGGATTGCTGCGTCTCGCCTGCGCCTGCGCCTGCGCTTTCGCCTTCGCCTTGGCGGCCGTGGTCGCTCCACTGTCTCCGCCGATGGCGGGCGCGCATGCAGAGACCTACCAGCGGATCAGCGGTTCTGGCTCCTCGTGGGCGGCCAACGCGATCGATGCGATGCGAGTGAACGTCAAGCAGTTCGGCATCACCGTGGACTACAACCCCAACGGTTCGTCCGCGGGCCGCAAGGACTACCTCAACGGTGTGGTCGACTTCGCGGCCTCCGACATCCCTTTCCAGTTCCAACCCGAGGACGGGTCCGCTCCCGAGAACCCGGCCCCGAACAGCTACGCCTACATCCCCGTCACGGCGGGTGGCACCGCCTTCATGTACAACCTCAAGATCAACGGCAAGCGGGTGACCAACCTGCGTCTCTCCGGCGAGAACGTCGCCAAGATCTTCACCGGCGTGATCACGAAGTGGAACGATCCGGCGATTCAGGCCGACAACCCGGGCCTGACGTTGCCCGCCCGCGCGGTCGTCCCGGTTGTGCGCTCAGACGGCTCCGGTTCGAGCGCGCAATTCACGCGGTGGATGATCAAGACGCACGCCGCGGTTTGGAACGACTTCTGCCAGCGTTCCGGGCGAGCACCGGCATGCGGATACACCTCGTTCTATCCGACTGTCGCCGGCATGATCGCCCAGCAGGGCGACTTGGGTGTGGCGGGCTATGTCTCCCAGAACTTCGCCGAGGGTGCGATCGGCTACGTGAACTACTCGTATGCACTCGGCGTGCAGTTCCCGGTGGTGAAGATGCTCAACGCCGCTGGCTACTACACCGAGCCCACCCCCGAGAAGGTCGCGGTTTCGCTGCTGAAAGCCCGGATCAACACGGACGCGAGCGATCCGTCGGTGTACCTGACGCAGAATCTCGACGGGGTCTATACCGACACGGATCCTCGCAACTATCAGCTGTCGTCGTATTCGTACCTGATCGTCCCGACCGTCGTGCAGGGCCAGTTCAGCATCGAGAAGGGCAAGACGCTCGGCGCCTTCGCGTATTACGCAATGTGTGAAGCGCAGCGGCAATCCGCATCGCTCGGGTATTCGCCGATGCCGATCAACCTTGTGCAGGCGAGCTTCGAGCAGATCAAGAAGATCCCCGGGGTGGTCGTCGAAAAGGTCGACATCGCCCAGTGCAAGAATCCCACGTTCTCCGCAGATGGGACCAACGTCCTGGCGGCGAACGCGGCGCAACCAAAGGCCTGCGACAAGCAGGGCACGACCCAATGCGCCGACGGGACCGGCGGCTTGTCCAACGTGCCAACGGCAGTCAACCCCTCTGCTCAGGGCGGCAACGGCGGTCCGACGGCCACGACCGTTCTGTCGGTTGGAGGGGGTCCGACGGCCACCACCGTTCGGCCGGTTGGAGGGGGTCCGACGGCCACCACCGTTCTGCCGGTTGGAGGGGGTCCGACGGCCGCCACCACCCTCCTGCCGGTTGGCGGCGGTCCGACCGATACGACCGTGGCTGGCGAACCCTCGCCGGCTTCGACGCTGCCCTCGGTTGTCGACAGCGGTTCGCAGGGCCAACAGTGCACTGACCCGAGCGGATGCGATGTGGAATCAGCTGGTGGCGCAGAACAGAACGCGTTCGCTGCTCCGGCTGTGGCGACGGCCATCGATGACTCCTCCAGCACCGCGACGATGGGGCTGGTGCTGCTCGTGGTGTTCCTCACCCTCGGATTGATCCTCGGGCCGGCGCTGGTGTGGCGCTACTTCAAGGGACGCAGTGCATGAGGCGGCCGTATGTACGTTTGTTGGTGCCCGGTGTGCTGCTCGCCGCGCTTGTGGCGGCGAGCCTCGCGACACCACCCCCCGCTCGCGCAGACGGAGTCGTCGGGTTGCAGGGCACGGACACGTCGCTTCCATTGACCGATTCGGCGATGACGATTGCTGGGCGAGGTCGCTTCTCGAATCTCAAGGTCACCGTCAACCAGACGACGAACCTCACCAACCAGGCCTTGTCGCTGACATGGAGCGGCGGTGATCCCACGCTGGAGGGACAGTTCGGCCGGTTCGGCAACAACTTCCTGCAGATCTTCCAGTGCTGGGGTGACGACGACGGCACGAACCCGGGTAACCCGGGCCCGCCACCGACCCAGTGTCAGCAGGGTGCCGTCGGCGGCAGCTTTCAGTTCAGTGATACCTCGTACCCCGGCCTCTTCTCGCTCAAGCGCATCATCTCCCAGAAACGATGGCCGCACTATGACCCGACCAAGGGCGTGCTTGACCCGCGGAGTGGGTACGTGTGGGCGCCGTTCGTGGCGGTCGACGGTACGACGATTCCCGTCCAGGAGGATCCGACCTGGCAGCCCTACGTCACCGGTAGCTATTGGAAGAACCAGTATTACAACCAGAGCACCACCAACGAGGTCGCCGCGGCCGCGACGCGCTCCGACGGCACCGGGTCCGAGTTGTTCCAGGCCGAGACCGGTCTCGAAGCGCCCGGTTTGGGCTGCGGCCAGAGCGTGCAGCCACAGCCCGACGGGGCGACGAAGGTCCCCAAGTGCTGGCTGGTGGTGGTGCCACGCGGTATGGGCAGCGTCGAGAACGCGGACACCCCGTACGCAGGTGCGGACGCAGACAGCGCCGGTGTGGTCTCATCGCCACTGATGCCGGGCGTGTGGGCGAACCGCATCGCGTTTCCGCTCGAGTTCAAACCGATCGATTCACCGTGTCAGCTCGGCAGCGACGAGCGGCAGATATCGGGCACCGAGGTGGCGTTTCCTGCCGTCGCCAACTGGCAGCCGCATCTCTGCGCGGCCGAGTCGCTGCCGCCCTACTCGTATGCGCCGGTGGGTGACACCACGGCCCGCCAGCAACTGCTCTCGGCACAGCCCGGCTCGCCCGGAATGGTCGTGGTGCAACGTGCCGAGAGTGCCGACCTCATCGACGAGGAGAACCCCGTCGTCTACTCGCCCCTCACCATCTCCGGCATCACCATTGGGTTCAACTACGACCGCATCCTCGCGCCCGTCTTCGACCCGGCGGAGGCTCCGCTCTCAGCGGTCCGCGTGGCGCACATCTACTTGACTCCGCGGCTCGTCGCCAAGCTGCTCACCCAGTCGTATCGGGCGGCGGTCACGTTCATCGAGCCCCCGCCATATTCCTGGGTGCCGGGCAATCCCTTGGACCTCACCAAGGACCCCGACTTCCTGCGCTTCAACCCTGAGTTCGTCAACCTCACGGTCTTCGACACACGAGCCTTCAGCGGACTCTCGGTGCCGGCGGGCACTTCTGACTCTGCCCTACTCGTCTGGCAATGGATCCTCGCCGACCCTGAGGCGAAGGCGTGGCTCGACGGGCAGGCCGACGAGTGGGGGATGAAGGTGAACCCGGTGTATTCGACGAATGTGTCCGTCAACACGACCGGCACGGCCTTCGACGACCCGATCCCCACTTCTTTCCCCAAGAGTGATCCGTACTGCTACCAAGCGCCGGCGGTCGGCACCGAAGTGACGATCACGCCGCCCGCGCTGTGCTCGACGGACTGGAACCCGTACCAGCGCAACTTCGCGGTCACCGCCCAGGTCGGTCGCTCGGCCCTCGACGGTGCCAAGGTCGTGCTCAACCCGTTCCCGACGTCCGTCGTCGACACCTGGGCCAAGAATGGTCCGCAATCGCTCGGTCACCACTCGATGCTGGTGCTCACGGATTCCCCGAACGCGGCGTTGTTCGGCTTGCAGACCGCGAGCCTCAGCCGCGCGGGCGACGACGGCGACGGTCGCACCTTCGTCGCACCCGACGCCGCCGGTCTCGAGGCCGGTGTCGCGGCGATGCGGCCCGGTTCGGAGGAAACGGTGCTGGAGCCGGCGCTCTCCGAGGCCGCACCTGGCGCCTACCCACTCACGACTGTCACGTATGCCATGACAGCGCCCCTCGCGCTCGAGCCGGAAGCCCGTGCCGACTACGCGGCCTTCCTCCAGTTCGCGTCGACGGACGGACAGACGCCGGGCGTCGCGGTCGGGCAGCTGCCCCGTGGCTACCTCCCGCTGCCTCAAGCCCTTCGCGATCAAGCAGCGACGGCGATCGACGAGATCTTGCATCTGAAGCCAACGCCCCCGCCCACGACGACGACCGTGTCGGCACCGTCCACCACCCGGCCAAAGCCGCTCGCCAACGGCTCGCCGAGCGTCACCACCACGCGGGCTTCATCGTACGCCACCATGCCGCCAGAAGCGGCGGTGAGCACACCGCCCGAGACGACGCTGAGCACACCCCCAGCGACGACTGTGAGCACACCCCCCGCGACGACGGTGGCGCCATCGACGACGATTGCGAGCCTCATCACCCCAGCGACGCGGAACGGCCGCCTCCGAGTGGCGGTTCCAGTGGCAGGAGGCGTCGCCATGGTCGCCGCCCTCGGCGCGCTCGAAATCACGAAACGCCCACGTCGTCGCGTTTCGAAGAGGAGAGGTAATTGATGAGCGTGTGGAGCAAGTGGACCACATGGAGCATGGTGACCCTGGCGACGCTCGCCCCTGCCGGCATACCAGGGGTTATCGCTCACGCTGGGGCCACCGGCAGTCTCGGATTGGTCAGCCCCGACGCCGCCCGTGGGGCGGTCACGTCAGGCGATCAACTCACGCCGTTCGTCATCGAGCCGCCCGCCGGGGCTGCCTGTCCGGGCGATACGCAGCACGACGGATGGCAGCTCGTCGGCTTCATCCTTCCGGCGGACGACGACCCGACGAAACAGGTCTACACGACGCTGGGGCCGACGGACCGCTACGTCGGCGATGTGACGCGCCGTCTCGCGTTGTACCGGGCGGAACGGGCCCCGGTCGGGTTGGCGAATCTCCCGCGCAACGACAGCGCCGGTGACCCAGGGCGCATCCCTTCGATTCCGACACTCACCTTCCAGCAACCGGCGACGCTGGGGCTGGCCGGCGGGCGCTATCAACTCGGGATCGGCTGCGTTCATGACACCGATCTCGGCGACTACTGGACGGCGATTGTCGACATCAGCCGGCCCGCCGACCTGAAGAGCGTCGAGCTCACCTGGACGGTGGTCCAAGCGGCGCCGGTGAAGGAATCATCCTCGGGCTCTTCCTCGACGGCGCTGACCATCGTCGTCGCTCTTGGCTGTTTGCTCGGTGTCGGTCTGATCGTTCGAGCATTCCTCCGGCGCCGTGTCGCCGCGCGAAATCGACCGGGCCGCGTTGGTCAACGCCCGGTTCCCAAGTCTTCCCCTCGAAAGGACACCCACTCATGAAGCACCTTCGTACGCGCGTCGTCGGTCTACTCGGTGTGATCGCTGCCGTCAGTCTCGGGGCGACGATCGTCGCCTCCGCCGACTCAGCCACGATGACTCCGGAGACCGGTACGGCCGCCGTCAACGGCAGCGGTCTGCGCGACGCTGCCCTCGACACGGCGTTCAACCTCGAGCTCGCCGCTGGTGCTCATTGCACCAACAACGCAGACAACGGCTACCGGGTCCGCAGCTACTTCATCGGTTCCGGCGTCACATTGTCGTCGGTCGACTTCGGTCTTCTTGGTCTGCCCTTACCGGCGTCCGGTACCGGAAGCGGCACGACGTTCGTGTCGACCCTACCGAACGTCAGTGGTGCGGCCTTCACGCTGAACCCGGGTTCGTCGTCGCCGTTCCTGGTGACGGGTGTCCCGCAGTTGTCGCTGCACCGGATGGTCAACAAGGCAACGATCCCGGCGGGCACGTACCACATGGGCATCGCCTGTGTGAATCCCTCGAATGTCGTGGATGGCAGCAACTTCTGGGATGTCGCCATCACGATCAGCGGCCAATCCGCCTCGAGCCTGACATGGGCACTGGTGCCAACGGGCCCGCCGCCGTCGACCACCACGACCACCACGAGCTCCACGACCACCACCACCACCACGATCCCAGGCGGTTCGACGACCACCACGACCACCACGACCGTGGGCCGTTCGACGACCACGTCCACGTCCACGTCTTCGTCCACATCCACATCCACGTCCACGACCGCGGCCATCGCTGGAGGTCCGGAGAACACGACGATGTTCTTGCCGACCGCGGAGGTGATCGTCGACGGTGGGGCGGGCACGCTGGCACACACCGGTTCGTCCACCTGGAGCCTGCTGGTGGTGACCATTCTGACGCTCATCGTCGGTCGAATGGTCCTCCTGATTGCCCGACCCGTGCGGGAACTGCCGCCCCGATCCCGATGACAGCAGTCGCGCTCCACAGAGGTGATGTGGCGAGTTCGTCGGTTCCCCCTGGGGCGGTCGGCGATCGGCGCACGCTGCGAACGATCGACACGCCACCGCTGACCCCGCGAAAGGAGGCGGCCCGAGTCGTCGCCGTGCTCATCTGCATCCTGTCCGGAACGATCTTCCTGCAGCTCACCGTGATCGGTTCGTTTCAGGCGCGGGCCGCGCAGCGCCACGCCTTCGACAGCCTCCGGGGCCAGCTCGCGTTCGGCACCGCGCCGACAGCAGGCATCGACGAGAACCGGCGTCTTCTCGCACTGGGCGCGCCCATGGCGTATCTCGAGATCCCGAAGATCGGCCTTGGGCAAGTCGTTGGTGAAGGCACGACCGGAGGGGTCCTGATGGACGGGCCGGGCCATGAACGCGACACGGTGTTCCCAGGGCAATTCGGCACGAGCGTCATCATGGGCCGACGAGCAGCGTTCGGGGGTTCATTCGAGCGCATTGGCTCGTTACGTGCCGGCGACGAACTCAACGTCACCACCGGACAGGGCATCTTCAAGTACGAGGTCGTCGGGGTACGCAGAGAAGGCGACCCGATCCCCGCGGTCCCGGCGGGCTCCGCGCGCCTTACTCTCGTCACCGCCGCTGGCTCTCCGTTCGTGCCGAACGGCGTACTGCGGGTCGACGCGGACCTGGTCGGTCCTCCGGTGGTCGGTGTGACACCGCCGTTCCGGGCGGCGACACTGGGAGCGAGGGAACGAGCGATGGGCGCAGACACCTCGACGTTGTGGGTGCTCGCCTTTTGGCTGCAGGCGCTGCTGCTGCTTTCGACCGGAGGGATCTGGGCCTGGCATCGGTGGGGCCACGCCCAAGCGTGGGTCGTCTTCCTGCCGCCGCTGCTGCTGGTCGGGCTGGCCGCATCGGGAGAAGCGGTGCGTCTGCTTCCCAACTTACTCTGATGAAGATTGGCAAGAACGGAGACATGCTGGTGAATGACTACGGCGCCAACCCACCGACCACGACCGGCGCCGCGATCGGTGAGGCAGCGACGGTGTCGTTCGCCGGATCTGCCGTTGTGCAGCTGATCGCGGACGGAGACGACGTCTCGCTCCCGATCGTCGCCGAGGTACACGGTGCAACGGTGAAGGTGACCGCTCGCGCCATCGAAGCGAACGATGGTGAGAGCGACTGGTCGTGGTCATTCGCCGAGATGGACCGGATCGTCCATGGCGGTGACGAGCCGTGGAGCATCATCGTCGTGCCCGGCGTCGACGACTTCGGCGTATCCGTGCCGGCAGCGAGGGCCGCTGAGTTCCGACAGCTCATCGCGAGGCGACAACCGGCACTCCGCCAGCTCACCATCGCCTCGGTCGTTCCGGCCGCGGCCGTGCCCCCCGCCGTACCGCCGCTGCTCCACCCCCCGCTCTTGCCGCTGCCGTCCTTGATCGCTTCGGCGGCGAGTCCTGCGCCGGCGCCTTCGTACTCGCCGGCGAGCGAGCTATGGGAGCCCATGTCAACATCCGTCGGACTCCCGACCGACGAGTCGGCAGTTGTCTGGCCCCCCGTCGTCCAGTCCCCTACGACCACCGTGACGGACACCGAGGTCGCCGGCGCGCCGAGCGAGCTCGTGGCCAATGAGATCTCGGCCTGGTTCGGAACGCACCAGGTCCTCGATCGGGTGTCGCTCGCCATGCCCGCCGGCAAGGTCACCGCCTTGATCGGCCCTTCGGGCTGCGGTAAGTCCACGTTCCTGCGCATCCTCAACCGGATGCACGAGATGATTCCCGCGGCCAGCCTTGCCGGCGAGGTGCGCCTCGATGGCGAGGACATCTACGACCCACAGAAGAAGCTGACGGACGCTCGTCGGTACATCGGAATGGTGTTCCAGAAGCCCAATCCCTTCCCGGCGATGTCGATCTACGACAACGTGATCGCGAGTTTTCGGTTGACCGGCTTCAAGGCGTCTTCCACGACCAAGGACGAAGTGGTCGAGGAATGTCTCGTCAAGGCGGGCCTGTGGAAGGAGGTCCGGGATCGACTCCGGCAGCCCGGTGGTGGCCTGTCGGGCGGCCAGCAGCAGCGGTTGTGCATCGCGCGTGCGCTCGCGATCCGACCGAAAGTGCTGCTGATGGACGAGCCCTGCTCGGCCCTCGACCCGACATCGACTCGGCGCATCGAGGAGACGATCGGCCAGCTCTCCGCAAGCCTGACGATCGTCATCGTCACCCACAACATGCAGCAGGCAGCACGCGTGTCCGACCTCTGTGCGTTCTTCCTCGCCCAGCAAGGTACGCCTGGCTTCATCGTCGAGCACGGCCCCACGTCGGCGCTGTTCTCCTCACCGCGCGATCCCCGCACCGACGACTACGTCAACGGTCGCTTCGGCTGAGGTAACGGCGTCGGTCGCACGAGCCGGGATGCCGCGAGCGCGTCGTTGATGATCGCACCGAGTGGTCGCGCCTTCATGTCGCGTGGCTCGGCGGCCGAGGTCGATCAGGGCAGAGGTGAAGTTCCGGCAGTGGCCATCGGGCATTCACCTTGTCGTCAGTCGCCGGTCGGAAGGCCATGAGACGCTGCCGACGTACCGGTCCTTCAAGGGCGGTGCACCACCACTCATCTTGAAGGGAACGCAACACAACCATGCGTATCACAACGAAGAAGCGCCTCGCGCTGGGCGCGGTAGCTCTCACCATCGCCATGCCGGCGCTCTCCAGCGTCGGCCCGACCTCTGTCAATGCGGATCCGCCCGCCTCGCTCGGTCTGTCGTACTCGGGCGTCGGCTCCGACACCACCCAGGCCGTCATGGACGCCTTCTCGGGCCAGTCCAACGGCATCGCCTACAAGCGTGCCATCTCACAAGGCGGCGTCCTCGAGTCGTACGACGCCACCATCCAGATCCCCGGTTCGACCGATCCCTGCATCACGACGACGTTCAACGGTGTCGCCTTCACCCGTCCCAACGGTTCGGGCGCCGGTACCAAGGCACTGTCCGCGGCGAACGGCCATGGTCTGGCCGGCAACGTGACCCGGTGGCTCGGCAACAACAACGTGCTCGCCAACAAGATCTGCGGCCAGGCCGACTTCGTCGCACCGAACAACACCCCGGCCATCGCGATCGCCAACTCGGTCAACATCGCCGGCCAGGTGGCGTTCGCCCGCTCGTCGAGCGGCGCGCCGGGTGGCGGCACCGACCTCACCTATGTGCCCTTCGCCAGGGACGGGCTGTCCGGTGGCTACGTGTTCAAGCACATCACCGGCGCCACCGCAACGGCGGCTTCGACCGTGACCCGCAAGGACCTGATCGACATCTTCAACACCGGGCCGAAGGTCATCAACAACGCCGGCACCGGCAACGTCGATGTTCTGCTGCTGGCCTGTGACACCAACGTCTCTTCGGGTACCCGCAAGTCCTTCGGCACCATCGTCCAGAACACCCTCATGTCCGGGTCGACTCCTAGCGCGCTCCCGCACGCGGTCCCGACCGACGCGAACGGCATCTGCAACGGGGTTTTCGAGGAGAACGAACTGGTCGGGGCGAGTGCTCGCGCTGACGCCCTGGCGGCAGCCAACCCGACCGGCATCACGTTCAACTCCGTCGTGTACACCAACTTCCAGCTCGTCGTGGCGCACTCGGTCGCGAGTTTCGTTGCCCAGAAGAACGGTGTCGCCCCAGTGAAGTACCCGGTGTCGGGCACCTACGGCATTCTTGGGATCAGCGACGACAGTCTCATTGGCAGCGGCGGCGTCAACCTCGGAGCGGCCTACATCGTCACAAGTGGCGTGTACGCCGGAGCGCCGACGTTCTACAACACCGCCAACATCTTCGGTCGCAGCGTGACCAACGTGCTGCCCAGCACCGTAATGACGCCGCTCGAAGGTGACTCGACGGACCCCGTCCTGCGGTCGCTGTTCTTCGGCCCGAACTCGCCGATCTGCCTCGGTACGGACATCATCACGAAGTTCGGCTTCCTCAACCTGGCTGTCGGCGACGGTACCGGCACCACCACTTGCGGTTCCATCGGCGGCCAGGGTCCGTGGAACCCGCCGAACAGCACCCTCAGCTGACCGTGACTACTTCGGTTCCTCATACAACTTTTCCAACGTCTTGAAAGGACACACCTCATGAAGCCCTTCATCAAGCGCGCTGTCGGTGTGCTGGCGGCGACCCTCGTGGTCGCCACTAGCGCCGGCCTCGCCAAAGCAGACACAGCCACGCTGAGTCCGACGACCGGTAAGGCCGCCATCACCGGCGGTGGTACGCGGGACGCGGCCCTCGACACGCTGTTCAACCTCACCCTCGCCCCGAGTGCTCACTGCACCAACAACGCGGCCAACGGCTACCAGGTCCGCAGCTACTTCATCGGTTCCGCAGTCTCGCTGGCGTCGGTGGACTTCACTGCCACTGGTCTGCCCTTGCCGGCTTCCGGTTCGGGAAGCGCCACGACGTTCGTGTCGGCCCTGCCGAACGCCACCGGTGCGGCCTTCGTGCTGAACCCGGGTACCTCGGCGCCATTCCTGGTGACCGGCGTCCCGCAGCTGTCGCTGTACCGCATGGTCAACAAGGCCAGCATCCCGGCGGGCACCTACCACATGGGCATCGCCTGCGTGGATGGGACCAACCACGTCGACGGCGCGAACTTCTGGGACACCACGGTGGTCATCGACAACAACTCGACCACCAGCTTCACCTGGGGGTTGGCTCCCGGCTTCGCACCGACCGGTGCCACGCTGGCAGCCTCGGCTGGTGACGCCTCGGCGACGGTGACGGTCGTGATCCCGGCGGCGACGCCGCACATCACGAGTGCATCGATCGCCGGCTTCCCCAGCGTCATCAACCTTTCCGCTGGGCAGATCACCGCCGCTGCCGCTCCCGGCGGCCTGGTGCTGCCGGCGGTGACCGGCCTCAGCAACGGGACGACCTACAACCTGACCCTCACGGCCAGCAACGGCGTCAACCCTGACGAGACGGCCATCGCCAGCGTGACCCCCGCGTTCGCGACGCTCACCAATGTCACAGGCCTTGGCATCACCAACATCGGTGCGACCTCGGCGACAGTGTCGTGGACGGCTCCCGCCGCGAACGGTGGCGGCCAGGTCGCGACGGGCTACCTCGTGACGGTCACAGGTGCCGGCGCCCCGGCGCCGTTCACCGTGGCGACCACGTCGACATCGCTCAGCAGCCTGACCTCGAATGAGGCGTACACGGTGACGGTGACGGCGCAGTACAGCCAGGCCAACCCGGTTGCCGCGGCCCCGTCGACGGGCTTCACCACGACGTCGGCGACGATCATCCTTCAGGACATCTCGGTGAACCGTCCCAGCGGTCTGCTCGTCATGACGCAGCGTTGTGTCGCCAACCCGGTGCTCGATGGGAACGGCAACGTGACGACTCCCGGTGTTGGTCAGACGATCAACGGCCCGATCCCCGCCGAAGGTGTCCAGATCGGATTCCCGACCGGTATCCCGGCGACGGCTGCCACTTCGGTTGCGGCGCTTCTCGTCGGCCCTGGCGACAACGGTGTGGCTCCGATCGTGTCGAACACCCCGTTCGACCAGAACGGCGCGCTCGCTGATCCGACGTTCTCGGCTCCGGGTACGCTCGGGCTGCTGTCGGGTTACCCGTACCCGCAGAACGCTGACGGCACGCCGCACGCTCCGGCCTACCCGACCCGTTGCACCATCAACCTGGGCAACGCCAAGCTGCTGACGACCGGCGCCAACGCCGGCCAGTACTTCGTCACCTCCGGTCAGATCGATCAGGTCACGGTTGTCAACACCCAGGACACGGATCCGGGCTGGCATGTGACCGGCACGATCTCCAACTTCCAGAACACACTGCAGACCGGCGTCAACACGTCGTTCTCCGGTGACTACCTGGGTTGGACGCCGAAGGTCAGCTGGGTCACCCCGCCGCAGGCGGACGGGCTTGGTCTGAACTACACCATGGCCGCCACCGCCGGCACGGGCACCACCCAGGGCATTGGTGGTGGTTTGTCCAATGGCGACACGCTGGCCACCTCGCCGCCAGGCCAGAGCCTGGGCATCGCCCAGCTCGATGCTCGCCTCAAGCTCCTCATCCCGACCCAGATCAAGAGTGGCACCTACCACGCCACGCTCACGTTCTCTGCCCTCAATGGGTAACAGGGCCTGAGCATCAGCAAACCTCATCCGTTCGGCGTCGGTGTGGGGGGCTCACGCCCCCCACACCGAGTCGTCGTTTTCCAACGTCACCGAAGGCCCAACCCCATGAACCTCCGCTTCCAGCCGTTCCGAACATCCCTCGCGTTGCTGTTGCTCTGGGGGGTGACGATCACCGACCCCGTGCACGCTGAGGACACTGAACCGACAACGACCGTGCCCGCGCCAACAGGCGCTGCTCCGGGCACGACATCCGCGGATGTCACGGTCGAGAGCTTCTCCATCGGTCCCGGCGGATCGCTCGACCCGAGTCTGCCCGGCGACCGCACCAACTTCTCGTACGACGCCGCGCCCGGCACGATCATCCATGACTCGGCCATCGTGTACAACATCGGCAACGTGCCGCTGCCGTTCCACGTTTATGCCACCGACGGGTTCAACCAGGAAAACGGAACCTTTGACCTGCTGACTGGCGAGAAGGTCCCGGTCGATGTCGGCTCGTGGGTGAAATTCGATTCCCAGGACCTCACGATCCCGCCGGGTCAGCAGGCCACGATTCCGATCACCATCACGGTGCCGGCGGACGCCGCCCCCGGCGATCACGTCGGCGGCGTGCTGGCATCGAGCCCGATCGAGGGCAGGAACGACACCGGTCAGATCGTCACGTTCGATCGCCGCGTCGGTGCCAAGCTCTACGTCCGGGTCACCGGCCGGGTGCATCCGGAGCTCGCGATCACCAAGCTCGACACGGGCTACTCCCACTCCGTCAACCCGCTCGGTGGCAGCGCGAAGGTGAGCTTCAGGATCGAGAACCGCGGTGACGTCCGCCTTGGCGGTGTGCCCGTGGTGACGATCTCCGGACCGTTCGGCTTGGGCGAAAAGAAGATCGCCTTGCCGGCCCTCGTCGACCTGCTGCCAGGCGGCTATGCCGACCTCAGCGTGGAGTTCCACGATGTCGGCGCGTGGTTTCTCGACTCCACCGAGGTGAAGCTCACACCGGTCGGTACGAACGATCTCGGCACTGTGAAAGCGGTGAACGGGAGCGACGCGACGCTCGCTCCGCCGATCACAGTGCTGGTCCTTGCGCTGCTCGTCGGCTTGGCGCTCTGGCAGCGCGCTCGGCGTCGCCGACTCAGGACGGAGCAACAGCTCACCAGCACGCCCCTGCAGGAGAGCGACCTGGCGGAGTCGGTTGCCCCGTGAAGCGCACGCTGGCTGCACTCGGTGTCGTCCTCGCACTGACCGGGGTGATCCCCTTCGCGTCGGTCAGTGCCGAGGACACGCCCGCCCCACCCTCGACGCTGCTGCCGCTCGACGCGCCGAGCGGCCCGTCGGACTCGATTGCGGTGGGGGATACGCCGGGCGAGCCGACCGTGAGCGGTCCGAAGGTCACGGTGACGCCGAGCGTCGTGAACCCCGGCGAGCGGGCGCTGATCACGATCACCGGCTTCAAGGCGCACCTCGTCACGATCTCGGTCTGTGGCAACGAGGCCCGCCGCGGATCGGCCGACTGCAACATGACGCAGAGCCAGGGCATGGGTCTGACCGCGGGCCACCCCAGCGGTATCCAGTTGATCATCAACGCACCGGTGCCCACCTGCCCGTGCATCATCCGGGTCACAGCGGACGGCAATGACGAAGTCGCAGCTGCCCCGATCACCATCACGGGTCACCCGGTCGGACCGATCATCGACCCCCCAGTGTTCGGCGATCTGATCGCAGTGAACATCGAGGCCGCCGAAGCACCGCGGAGCTTCTGGGGCTTCTTCCGAGCTGACCTCGGTGGGTCGACCTCGTTTGACGTGACGGTGTCGGTGAAGAACTTGACCACCACCACGATGCACAGCCTCAAGGTGTTCGCGGCGGTGGGCCGCGACGAGAGCGACTACATGGGCGACATCACCTTCCGTGTGCCAGGTGATCTGCCCCCGGGCCAGACTTGGCGGCAAACGGTTCGGGCGGTGGTCGAGGCGCCTGCGTACGGCAGCCTGAAGTGGCGCGCCACGGTGTCCGGCGCGGGACCGACGGTGACCGCGTACGACACCGTCGAGCACAAGCCCGTGCTGTTGATGATCGGGTGCCTCGCCGCAATCATGGGCTTGTTCACCGTGATCATCCGGGTTCGGGTGAGACGCCACATCCGCATCGAGCAGCGCCGACTCGGTGAGACCACTGATCTCTTCGTTCGGCCGACGGTTGTGAAGCGGCCCGATGCCGGATGGTCAACAGTGGCTATTCCGCCGGTGTAGAACTTCCACCGGAACCAGTTCGACCTTGGGAGGGGTTCATGCACACCGCAACAGCCGACGCGCCGCCGGGCGCGTTGCCGCGCAAGATCCAGATCGTTCCACTCATCGGGCTGCCCTTCGTGGCGGTGCTGATGGGACTGGTGGTCTACGCGATCGCCACCGACAGCTGGTGGTTGCTGTTCCTCTGCCACGTCGGCGGTGGCGGGCTGTGGACCGCGATCGACCTGTTCGTCGGCCTCGCGCTCGGCCCGATCATCGGCACGTTGTCGATGCCGGGGCGCGCGGAGTTCTCGGCGAAGTTCATGCCGAAGATGGTCATCATCATGCCGACCGTGGTGACGATGACGCTGGCCACCGGCCTGCAGATCGCGATGAACCTCGGGCGGCTCGAACCAGGCGCCAAGGCCCACGGCTGGCTCGTCGCGTCGATGATCGTCGTCGCCATCATGGCCACGATCGCACTCGGCGTCCTCGAGCCGGCGAACATCACCGTGCTCTGGCAGATGCGCAAAGAGCAGCCGAACCCGGAAATCATCGAGCGGATGATGAAGCGGTTCGTCTACACGGCGGGCATCACCGGCGTGATGCAGATCGCGACGCTGATCATCATGACGAAGGTGAGGATGCTGTGAACAAGCCGTTCCCCAAGGCAGTCGAGGTCGTCACCCTGTCCCTCGCGTGCGTGGTCATCGGTGGCGTGTGGCTCGGCTCGCACGTCAGCACCACGACGCGCCCGTCGCTCGGTGTGCCCACGGGTCTGCTGATCGCCAGCGGCGCGTTCTTCCTCGCCGGCATGGTCATGATCTCCCGGGTGCCGGGCTTCGCCTGGAGTTCGTGGGTGACGGTGGGCAAGTGGACTCTTCTCGCCTACGTCATCGAGAGCGGGATGATCCTGTATGCGTTCGTGCACAATCATGTGCGCGGCTCCACCCTCGGCGTGGTGATCGGGCTGACGGCGATGTTCGCCATCGACGTGCCGTTCCTCGTCGCCACCACCGTGGCACGCTACGACACCCCCGCCGTCGTTCGCGAGTGACACGGCGTCGGCCCGAGTGACACGGTCGGTGGGGGTCAGGTGCCACAGAACGTGACGTAACGACCGAAGTCGGCGGGAGCGGGGAGGGCGTACTCCTCCAACCCCGGCCGCTCGTCGTACGGGTGCGAGACGACGTCGACGAGGCGCTCGAACGGCACGAGGTCGCCCGCGGTGGCCGCGGTGAGTGCGGCTTCGACGAGGTGGTTACGCGGCACGTACACCGGGTTCGCCCGATCCATCTCGGCAGCGACTGCTGCCGCGTCGCGCCCCTCGGTCGCGAGCCGCGCCAGCCAGCGCGCGGCCCAGGCGTGCAGCCCGGCCGGCACGTTGCCGCCACGCGCCACCGCCGACAATGACCGCATCGTGCCTGTGTAGTCGCACCGCTCGGCCGCCATCGCCGCGAGCAGGTCGTCGAACAGGGCGCGGTCGCCGTCGGCCAGCGTCGAGAGACCTAGCTTGGCGCGCATGCCGGCCTCCCAGTGGTGGTCGTAGCGGTTGCCGTAAGTGTGCAGCCGCTCGGTGACGGCGGCGACCGCGGCCTCGTCATCCGCGTCGACGAGGGGCAGCAGCGCTTCGGCCAGGCGGGCCAGGTTCCACAGGCCGATGCGTACCTGGTTACCGAACGCGTAGCGGCCCTGGTGGTCGATCGAGCTGAACACCGTGGCGGGATGGTACGTGTCGACGAACGCGCACGGGCCGTAGTCGATCGTCTCGCCGCTGATCGTCATGTTGTCGGTGTTCATCACCCCGTGCACGAAGCCCACGAGCATCCAGCAGGCGATGAGCGCGGCCTGTGACTCGATCACGCCGTCGAGCAGGGCAAGGGCCGGCCGCTCGGCCTCGGCTGCCGCGGGGTAGTGGCGAGCGATGGCGTGGTCGGTGAGGCGGTGCAGCAGTGCGAGATCGCTCTGTGCCGACGCGTACTGGAACGTCCCGACGCGCAGGTGGCTCGCGGCGACGCGAGTGAGCACCGCGCCCGGCAACATCACGTCACGGGCGATGTGCTCGCCGGTGGCGACGACGGCGAGGGCCCGCGTCGTGGGGATGCCGAGCGCGTGCATCGCCTCGCCGATGACGTACTCGCGCAGCATCGGGCCGACCGCGGCCTTGCCGTCGCCGCCGCGGGCGAAGGGGGTGCGGCCGGAACCCTTCATGTGCAGGTCGCGACGACAGCCGTGCACGTCGTGCACCTCGCCGAGCAGCAGTGCGCGCCCATCACCGAGCCGAGGTGAGTAGCCCCCGAACTGGTGGCCGGCGTAGGCCTGGGCGACACCGGCGGCACCGGCGGGCAGCTCGTTGCCGGCCAACATCGCGACAGCGGTGGGCGACCGCAGCGCGGCTGGGTCGAGGGCCAACTCGACCGCAAGCGCGTCGTTCAGCACGAGCAGGCGCGGGTCGGGTACCTGCGCCGCCCGCCACGGCTCGAACAGGCCGGCAAGATCGCGCACGAACGTGTTGTCGAAACCGAACACTGCTTGATCGGCAACCTTCACGCGGTCCACGACAACAGGCTACGGCGCTCTGCTGTCGGTCGTCCAGGACTCACCAATAACGGCTGCTGTCAACTACAACGGTTGGTGCTATCGTGAGCGACGTGCGCAACGCCACCAACCCCTCTGCCGCCGCTCGCGAGCTCGTGCCGGTGATGAAGGCGTTGTCCGACGAGAACCGGTTGGCGATCCTGCTCACCCTGGTGAGTGGCCCGCACAATGTGGTCGAGATGTGCGAGTCGCTTGGCCTCGGGCAGACGCTCGTCAGCCACCACCTCAAGGCGCTGCGCGAGACGGGGCTGGTCAGCGCCACTCCGGTCGGCCGCAGCAATGTCTACGAACTGTGTTGCGGCGCCGTCGCCGAACCCGTTCGCAACCTGGCCGCTCTGGCCGGGCTGTCCGTCACCCCCGTTCTCGCCTGACACAGGAGCCTGCAATGACCGTTCACGAAACCGGCCACGACGCCGACTTGATCCGCACCGCTGTCCGCGAGCGCTACGCCGCGGCCGCCAACACCGTTCAGGCCCCCAGCTGTTGCGGGGGTGGCCCGGCGGTATCTGTTGATGCCAAGTTCGGCGCGGTGATGTACGACGTGGAGCAGACCGGGCAGCTGCCGGCAGCGGCGGTACTCGCGTCGCTCGGATGCGGCAACCCCACCGCGCTGGCCACGCTCGAACCGGGCCAGGTGGTGCTCGACCTTGGCTCTGGCGGTGGCATCGACGTGTTCCTGTCGGCCCGTCGCGTCGGCCCCACGGGCAAGGTGTACGGGCTCGACATGACGCCCGAGATGCTCGATCTCGCCCGTCGCAACCAGGCCGAGGCGGGCGTCGAGAACGCCGAGTTCCTGCTCGGCACGATCGAGCACATCCCACTGCCCGACCAGTCCGTCGATGTGATCATCTCCAACTGTGTGATCAACCTCTCCGCCGACAAGGACCTGGTGCTTGCCGAGGCCTTCCGCGTGTTACGGCCCGGCGGGCTGTTCGCCGTGTCCGACGTGGTGCTGAAGCGTCCGCTCTCGCCGCAACTCTCCCAGGTGATGGGCCTCTGGACCGGGTGCGTCGCCGGCGCCCTGCTCGAGACTGATTACACGACCAAGCTCACTGCCGCCGGCTTCCACGATGCCGAGGTGCAGATCACCCATGTGCACGAACGGGCCGACCTCGCCCGGATGGCAGAAGGTCTCGAGATGCCTGCCGGCCTCGACCCGCAGGCGGCGCTCGACGAGGCAGACGGCGCCATCGCCAACGCGTTCATCCGCGCCCGTCGCTGACGGCGGCCGATTCCGTGGCGCGGGTGAAGTCGCCGTAGCGTCGGGGGCGATGACCGCCCCCGATAGTGCCGCCCACTACGACCCTCTGGTTCAGCTCGCCCAGCCCGACCACCCCGATGCCGAAGCCGAAGCCAGGGCCGTCGCCGGTCGCGCCATACGCGACCTCGGTCACGCGATGGCCGGCCGTCATTCCGCGATCGACCTGTTGGCCGAGACGGCCACGACGATCGACGCGCTGACGGCCCGATTCGATGCCGGTGCGCCGCGCACCCACAAGGAACAGGCCGCACGCGAGGGGCGGTGGGACGCGGCGCCGGCCAGCGGTGACGAGATGCGGGGCCATGACGAGCGGCCGATCTCGGGGCGCTCCAGCCCCTGGGGCCTCGACCTGCACGTGCGCCGCGACGGCGACGAGGCGGTGGCGTCCGTGACGTTCCGTGCGGCCCACGAGGGGGCGCCCGGTCGCAGTCACGGCGGCATCGTCGCCGCTCTGTTCGACGACGTGCTCGGCTTCGTGCTCACGATCCTCGAGCAGCCGGCCTACACCGGCGAGCTGACGATCCGCTACGAGGCAGGCACGCCCATCGGCGTGCCGCTGGAATGCCGCTGCCGCCTCGAGCGGCGCGAAGGCCGCAAGCTCTATCTCACTGGCGAACTCACCGACAACGGCGCGGTGGTGGCGCGCACTCGCGGCCTGTTCATCGCCATCGACAAAGAACGGTTCATGGCTGGCGGCTGACGTCGCCCACCTCCGTCGGCCGAGAACGAACCGGTCAGCCGAGGGCGGCTTCGATGGCGCTCACCAGCAACACGTCGTCGGGCGCCAGGTTCGGTGCGAAGCGACCGACCACCGCGCCGTCGCGACCGACGAGGAACTTCTCGAAATTCCACAGCACGTCGGGATCGTCGGTGGCGGCGATGCCGAAACCCTTCAGGCGCTCTCGGTGCGCTGCCGCGTTGCCCTGCGACGTGGCGATGGCCGAGGTGAGCTCGCGATAGAGCGGGTGTTGGTCGTCGCCGACGACGCTGATCTTGGAGAACATCGGGAACGCGATCGAGTAGGTGGCGCGGCAGAACTCGGCGATGTCGTCATCGCTACCGGGCTCCTGGCCGAGGAAGTTGTTGGCTGGGAAGCCGAGCACCACCAGGCCACGCTCGCGGTACTGCTCGTAGAGGCGCTCGAGTCCCTCGTACTGGGGGGTGAGACCGCACTTCGAAGCCACGTTGACGATCAGCAGCACCTTGCCCGAGTACTCGGCGAGGGTGGTGCTGGCTCCGGTGATCGTGGTCAGCGGGATGTCCTGGATGGTGGTCATGGTCGGTCGCTCCCTGGTGTGCGGTCGGCGTGCTGGAGTGACCAACACCGCGTTGGGCGGATCTATGCCGCCGTCCGGCGACGTAGCTCATTGGTTCTCGAACGCGTCCCGAGACTAACGTCCACGCATGGAGAACAGCTCGCCGGCGGGCGGCACTCGTGTCGATGGGCGTACGCGTCTGCTCGATACGGCCGAGGAACTGCTCGACCGTCATGGGATCGACGGGGTGTCGGTGCGCACGGTCACGAAGGCCGCCGGCCACCGCAACTCGTCCGCGGTGAACTACCACTTCGGCAACCGCGACCAACTCATCACGGCCGTCTTCGAGCGTCGGCAGAAGTCGGTGGAGGCGCGTCGCTCGTCGATGCTCGCGGCGCTGGAGGCCCGGGGCGACATCACCCCCTACGAAGCCGTCGGCCTGGCAGTCCAACCGCTCGTGGAGCTGCTCGCCGACCTTCCCGGCCGCCGCTACCTGCGCCTGCTGCACCAAGCCGCCAACCACCCCGACTACTACCTGCGCACGGTGGAGCAGTACTCGCCCTCGGCGATGCGGGCTGCCGCCGTGGTGATGCCCCTGGTGGCCCACCTGCCTCGCGTTCGCCAGGCACACCGACTGCGGCTCGGTCTCGGCATCACGCTCGCTGCGTTGGCCGATCAAGCGCGGCTGATCGACACCCCGTCACCGCCGCGGCCCGTGCTCGATCCGGCCGAGCTCGCCGACGACCTGATCCGCGTCATCCTCGCCGCGCTCGCGGCCTGACCCGCGCCGGCTCGCCACGAGCCAGTGACGGCGGCAGGCGTCGCGGAGTTGCGCCGCCGCGCCGATCAACGCCAAGTGCACGCCGCCCACGAAGCACACCGCGGCGGTCACGCCACCGACGCCGAATCCGTACCACATCGCGGCGGCACCGGCGGCCGCCAGCAGCGCGCCGATCCCGGCAAGGTGGCCAGGGTGCGCCGTCGTCCGCGGCGTCTCGCGGAGGTCGCCGAACAAGCGGGCGAAGCCGGCGGCCGTCGCCATCACCGCGAACACGAAGCCGATCAACCCCATGCCCATTGATGCGCCGAGCCCGCAGCTGAGGGGATCCTCGGTCGGGCCGCAGGACGCGGCGGTGCCCGACGCGAGGAGGTAGGTGAGGATCGGGCCACCCACGAGCGCCCCGACCACCAGCCAGAGGCCGGTCGGTGGCGGGGCGCCGTGGGAATGACGCGATGAAGGGAGGCGATCGGTCATCTCGTCATCCCACGATCAATGTTCAGCACTCGTGCAGTGCGGAGGGTCTCCGGGTCGGGATACCGTCCGGATTCCAACCGTCTCACCACTTCACTGTGGGCGTAACCGGGCGTGCTCGACAGGGACCTTTGCCTCTACCCTGGTGGCGTCGAGTGTGCTGCAGGTGCGCCTCGGCGTGGCCGCCGAGAACGGAGCCTGGCCGCCAGTGGCGTATTAGTGGTCGCGCGGAGTCATTCCTCACGTCAAATGCCTGACCGCAACCCACCGCGGAACAAAGCAGCTCGACCTGAACTAATACAGCTGAACGATGGCGCTAAGGTGGCGGCTATGGCAGCGACAAAAGGTTCAAAGGGAACGATGAGTGCCGAGCACAAGGCCGCGCTCGCAGAAGGCCGTACCGAGGGTCGCGTCGTGCGCGAGTACCTCGAGGCAATCCGGTCGAGCAAGGGCAAACCAGGCCGCAAGCGCACGGTGGAATCCGTGTCGAAGCGGCTCGCCACGATCGGGACCGAAATGGCCGCGGCCAGTCCCGTTCGCGAGCTGGAATTGGCGCAGGAGCGCATCGACCTCGAGCGCGAATTGGCCGCGATGGCCAACCGCGTCGACCCGAAGTCGCTCGAGGCCAAGTTCGTCGAGGTGGCCGCCGGCTACAGCACGCGCAAGGGCATCTCGTACGGCGCATGGCGCGCGGTTGGCGTCGATGCGGCCGTGTTGAAGAAGGCTGGCATCGGTCGCGGCGGCTGATCCACAGCCGGCAGCCCGCTCAGAACCCCTGCACGGGTTGTGGCCTGTACGGAGCTTCGAGGCGGGCGGCTTCCTCGTCGGTGAGCGTGATGTCGAGCGCGCCCAGCGCGTCATCGAGGTGGTGGGGCTTGGTGACGCCCACGATCGGCGCCACGACTGCCGGGTGGCGCGTCACCCACGCGAGCGCCACCGCGGAGCGGGCGACCCCGCGCTCCGCGGCGATCTCGCCGACGCGGGTGACGATCTCGGGATTGGCCGTGCCGTAGAGCGTCTTGCCGAATTCGTCGGTGTCGAGGCGGGCAGTGCTGGTGGCCGGGTCGCGGGCCAGGAGACCGCGGGCCATCGGGCTCCAGGGGACCACGCCCACACCCTGGTCGAGGCACAAGGGCAGCATCTCGCGCTCCTCCTCGCGGTACAACAGGTTGTAGTGGTTCTGCATGGTGACGAAGCGGGTCCAGCCGTTGCGCTCGGCGACCTGCTGGGCCTTCGCGAACTGCCAGGCCCACATCGACGAGGCGCCGATGTGCAGGGCCTTGCCGGCCTTCACCACATCGTGCAGGGCCTCCATCGTCTCCTCGATCGGCGTCCGCGGATCCCAACGGTGGATCTGGTAGAGGTCGACATAGTCAGTTCCGAGCCGGCGCAGGCTGGCGTCGATTTCGAACATGATCGCCTTGCGCGACAGGCCGCGGCCGTTGGGGCCCTTGCGCATCACTCCGTGAACCTTGGTAGCGAGCACGATCTCCTCGCGGCGGGCGTATTCGGCAAGCGCGCGGCCGACGATCTCCTCGCTCGTGCCGCCGGAGTACACATTGGCCGTGTCGAAGAAGTTGATGCCCGCCTCCACCGCGCGGCGAATGAACGGGCGACTCTGTTCCTCGTCGAGGGCCCATGGGTGGTTGCCGCGGTCGGCGACGCCGTAGCTCATGCAACCGAGACATACGCGCGAAACGTCCATCCCGGTGCTGCCCAGCTTCACGTACTTCATCGCATCTCCCATCAGGCCGGAGTGCCGAGCACGAGGAATTCGGCGCTGAGGGCCGGCCGCTCACTGCCCTTGACCTCCATTGTCACCCGGTTGCGCATCAGGATGCCCGACGTCTTCTGGGTGACTTCGAGCAGTACGACGCGCAGGCGCAACTCGTCATCGACGTACACGGTGTGGGGGAAGCGCACCTTGTCGAAGCCATAGTTGTACGACACCCACGCCTCGCTCCAGAACGGGTAGTTGTTGAAGAACGCGGCCTGCACGAGCGACACCAACATCACGCCGTCGATGTTGTCGTCGCCGCGGGGAAACGAAGCATTGGTGGAGGTGTTGCTGGCCTCCGCGGTGGAATCGACGGACCAGTGGAACGAGTCGAGGTGGGCGCGGTCGACCATGCGCCAGTCGGTGACGAACAGCTCCTGGCCCACATGGCCGAAGGCTTGCTCCACTGGCAACGTGCCGGCCCTGGGCGACCTGCTCCACAGCAGCGACGGCGTGGTCATGGCGGAACCCCCTCTGGTTCGTCTCGAGCGGCAGCTTATGGTCGAATAGCCGACGGCGCCGAAGGGTGGTGCCGAGGAGACGTCATGGAACTCCCCGACTTCGAACGACTCATCGACGCTCCGCGCCACTACGCCGCGCGCACACCCGACGCGCCGGCCACCTGGTTCGAAGGGGCCACCCTCACCTTCAGCGAACTCGACCTCGCCGCCGACGCGTGCGCCCGCGGGCTGATCGCTCAGGGAGTGCGGCCCGGCGACCGCGTCGCTGTGCTCAGCACCCCGCGCCCCGAGTTCCTCGTGGCCCTCCTGGGTGTGCAGCGAGCAGGTGCGATCTATGTCGGCATCAACCCGTCCTACACCAGGCGCGAACAGCTGCACGTGTTGCACGACAGCGAACCGGTGAGGGTGCTCTCCATCGCCGGGTTCGTCGGGCGCGACTTCGCCGCCGAGCTGGCCGGTCTGCTGGCCGAGGTGCCATCGGTGAAAGGTTGCCACCGCCTCGACGATGGTGCTGCTGTGGGGCCCCTCGGCGCGTGGGCTGACCTGCTGGCCGCCGCCGATATGACGGCGCCGCTGCCCGAGCCCGCACCGCACGACGCAGCGGCGCTCGTCTACACATCGGGATCCACCGGCGCGCCGAAGGGTGCGCTGCTGCCCCACTGCGCGCTCGCCTACGGAGCGATCGTCGATGCGCGGGGAATGAACGTCGCCCTGCCCGCAGGCACCTCGCCGCGGGTTGCGTGCAACCTGCCCACCAACCACATCGGCTGCATCGTGGACGTGTGCGGCACCATGCTCGTCAGCGGTGGGATGACCGCGTTCGTCGAACAATTCGACCCCGAGGGTATGTTGCGCATGATCGAGGAGTTGCACCTCACCAACCTGCAGCACGTGCCTACCGTGATCCAGATGCTGACCATGCACCCCGACTTCGACACTCGCGATCTCAGCAGTCTGCACGTGGTTGCGTGGGGTGGCGCTCCGCTGCCGCTCGATACGATCCGCATCTATCGGGCGATGGGGGTGCACCTGCAGACCGTGTACGGCCAGACCGAGACGATCGCCAATATCACCGCCAGCGCGCCGGGTAGCACCGACGAGGCGCTCGCCGAGACCGTCGGGCAACCGAACCCCGACGCGCTCGTGCGTATCGTCGATGAGGAGGGCAACGACGTGCCCGACGGGGTGGAAGGTGAGGTGCTGTACCGCCACCCGGCCCAGTTCCTCGGCTACTTCCGCAATCCTGAGGCGACGGCGCGCACGATCACCGCGGATGGTTCGATTCGTACCGGCGACATCGCCGTGCGGCGGGCCGACGGCAACTTCAGCCTGGTCGGCCGGCGTAGCGACATGTACAAGTCCGGTGGGCTCAACGTGTACCCGCGTGAGGTGGAACTCGAGCTGGAGGCTCACCCGGGTGTCGCCCTCGCGGCGATCGTCGGTGTGCCCGACGGGAAGTACGGCGAGGTGGGGGTGGCGTATGTGCTGCGGTCGCCAGGCGCGCGGCCGACGGCAGAGGAGCTGGCGGCGTGGTGCAAGGAGCGCGTCGCCGGCTACAAGGTGCCCAAGCGCTTCGATGTGCGCGACGAGCTGCCACTGCTGCCCATTGGGAAGGTCGACAAGCAGGCGCTGAAGGCGGACGCGTGCTTCGGGGGCTGATCGTGCGGGCCACCGATCTGGCACGCGCACTCTCGGCGCGCGCCGTCAGTGCGATCGCGGTCGTGACGGCAGCGCTGTTCGCGTTCGCGCGCGCGTGGCGGCTCGGCAGCGCCGGGGCCTTTGTGCTCGCCGGCGACGTGTTCACCGACCCGGCACAGGTGCCTGGCCACATCCCCGTGCGTTCGGGGTTCGGCTTCGACGGGCAGTTCTTCTATCGCCTGGCCTCCTCGCCGACCGCCACGGGGATGGGTCGTGTCGACGGCATCGTCTTCGACTACAAGGTGCGTGGCGGCCGCATCGGGTACCCGGCGCTGGCGTGGGTGGCGTCGCTCGGTGGTCGGCCGGGTCTCTTGGCGGTGGCGATGATCGCGGTCAACGTGGTGGCCGTCGGCGTGCTCGCGTGGGTCGCCGCCCACCTCGCCGCCGACCACGGGCGCGCCGCCGCATGGGGCCTCGCGGTGGCCGGGTACTGGGGCTTCGGCATCGTGCTCGGCCGCGATCTCGCAGAACTCGTGGCCGCGGCGTCGGTGTTCGGTGCGGTGCTACTGGTCGGCCGCCGCCGCTACCTGTGGGCGAGCGTGCCGGCCACGCTGGCCGTGCTGACGCGCGAGCAGTGCGTGCTCGCCGTGACCGCGATCGCGGTGGGCGCGCTGGTGGCCGAACACCGGCGCGGCCCGCGGCGTGCGGCGCTCACCGGCGTCGCCTCGCTCGTCGCGCTGCCCGCGGCAGTGTTCGTCGTGTGGCAACTGCTCGTTGCTTCGGTGGTCGGCGAGTTTCCGGCGACGAGCACATCGGTGAACACCACCTACCCGTTCGCCGACTTCGCCCGGTCGTTGCGGGGCTGGGTGCGCATGTTCGGCGACGGCCTCGCCTCGGCGCACCACTTCAGCATCGGTGCCTCGCTGCCGCTGCTGGGGTTCGTCTCGCTCGCAGGGCTGGTGGGGCTGGCGGTCACGTCCGACGGACTGCGCCTCGCGTGGCAGGAACGGCCGTGGGAGCCGCTGCTGGTGCTCGCCGGCATCGCTGTGTTCGCGTGTTCGAGCTGGATCGTGCTCAACGACCCGTTCGATTTCCGCCAGTCCTACGAGTTGGCCGGCGCGTCGTGGTTGGTGCTGTGGGCCGCACCGGCGAGGCGTCGCCGCGTTGCGCTGGCCCTCGTCGTGCCGGTGACCCTGCTGGCGTTCGCGTTCCGCTGCGCCTACGCCTGATCGCCGCGCACCATCGCGCGGGTTCTTTCGCACAGGGCGTCGAACAGAACCAGTAGTTCGGGTGTGCGCTCCGCCACGGCGGCCCGTTGACGGCTCACGGTGGCCTCGTCGCCGCGAGCGATCGGGCCGGTGATCGCGGTGCGGCCGCCGAACATGGCCCAGTTCTCCGTCGCCGCGCGCACGAGGGGCACCAGGATCTGCCGGTCGGCGCCCGTGGTGGCGAGCAGCTGCTCGGCCGCGTCCTCCAGCGTGACGAGGAAGTTCGAGGCGATCGACGCGGCAGCGTGGTAGGCGGGCCGGTCGCGATCGCTGATCTCCACGGCGTGCATGCCGAGCTCGGTGGCCAGCTGACGGGCGATGGCGAGCGCCCGCGGGGTGGAGCCGGCCACCGCCGCGCCCGCCCCGCGGAACGCCGCGCCGGCCAGGGTGACGGTCATCAGCGGGTGGAGGCCGAACGCCTCGTGCGGGGCCAATACGTCCAGCCCGATCGCTCCTGCACAGTGGCCCACGAGCGGCCCGCGCCGGACGGCCCCGGCAGCAGCGGCGATCGCGCCGTCGGGCACGGCGAGCAGCACGGTGTCGTAGCCGACACCGTCGAAGCCATGCCCGAACGGCCCGTGGGCATCGGTCAATGCGGCGGCGAGCGCCTGGCCCATGCGGCCCGAGCCGACGATCGCCAGGCGTCCCTCGGGTCGCTCACGCACGACGGGCCCTTGCTGCACGCGCTGAGTCTCCCACGGCTGCGCCGGGCCGTCAGGGTGCGGGCAGGTAGTCCTCCAGCCGCGCCACCGTCAGGCCCAGCCGGTCGAGTTCGGCGAACACCGTCTGCAGGTCGGTGTAGAGATCGTCGCGGAAGTGGAAGATGAGGATGTCGCCGGGCTTGATGGAGCCCCCGTACGTGACGATCGTGCTGTGGTTCACCGACACATGCCACAACACCACCGCGCGCAGGCCACAACTGCGCGCGGCGCGAACGGTGTCGCTGTTCCATTCGCCGTACGGCGGGCGGAAGAACGGCCCGGACACACCGTTCTCCGCCTCAGCGATGGCCTTGGCCCCGCCACAGATCTCGCGCACCTGGCCTCTGTAGTCGAGGGCCTTCAGGTGAATGTGGCGGATGGTGTGCGAGTTCACCGTCCCGCCGAGGTCGACGAAGCGCTGGAAATAGGCCGGGTCGTCGCGCACCGCCGAGGCCACGATGAACAGGGTGGCCGTTGCCCCGTGCTCGGCGAGCAGGTCGGGGATGCGCGGGTCGCGCTCGAAGCCGTCGTCGATCGTGAGGAACACCACCGGGTCGGTGGTCTCGATGTGGGTGAGGACGGCCGTGCTCTTGTGGACTTCCAGCGGAGCGATCGGATACCGCTGCCACGGCAGGATCGTGGTCGTGGTGGTCGCGAGCGTGGTGGGCGGGGCAGTCGTGGTGGCGAGGGCGGTCGTGGTCGTGGCGAGGGCGGTCGTAGTGGTCGCCGCCGTCGGGGCAGCGGCGCCTCCGCCGTCCTGGCCCGAGCAGGCCGCCAGCGCACAAGCGACGAGTACCCCGGCGCGTCGAGCGCGATGGCCGGCGATGACCGCTGCGGGGCGCGTCCCTGTGCTCACGAGCGAGCAGGCTAGACGATTGTTCGTCGGGCCTGCTGGGCCATGGCTCAGGCCTCGCTGAGGTCGGCGGTGGCCACGGTCGCGCCGGAATCGGCAACCACCACGACCCGCTCCCCGGCCGTCGGTGCGGCGACGGCGATGGTCCACTGGCCAGCGCCGGAGTCGTCGATCGGCCAGGCCGCGACCTCTGTGGTGGCGCCGTCGGCGGCGACGAACAGGCAGCGGTAGGTACCCGGGCGCAGGTCGCTGAGGTGCATCGTCAGCGTGGCCCCGGCACCATCGGCGGCGGTGGTGACGAGCACCCAGCCGTGCTCGGCCCCGTCCTCGGCGAGGAGCGTGCCCGCCAGCGCCGGTGTGCTCGTGGCCGCGGTCTCGTGCCCCGCGCCCGTGAACGAGTGCCCGACCCAGACGCCCAGGAGTGCCGCCGCGGCGGCGGCGAGCAGTGCCCCCGCCACGGGGTGACGGCGCACCCGGCGCGGCACAGCATCGGCCGGGGCGATCACCGGTGGGGTGAACATCGCCAACACGCGCGCCTCGAAGCCCACCGGGGGCTCGCACTCCGGGGCGACCGTCGCGAGCTGGTCGGCGATGGCCGACAGCGAGTGCAACTCGGCCTGGCAGCGCGAGCAGCCCGCGGCATGGTGCAGCAGCGCCGTGCGCCCGGCCGGTTCCAGCAGGTCGAGCACCAGCTCACCGACGGATTCCTCGAACGTCGTGCACTCGATCTCGTCAGGCATGGTCGCCCTCACTCTCGGACATCAGGTCGCGCATGCGTAACAGCGCGGTGCGCAACCGGGTCTTCGCCGTCCCAAGGGGGATTCCCTCCACGGCGGCGATCTCGCTCACGGTGTGACCGCGCAGCGCGGCGAGCACGAGCACCCGGCGTTGCTCCTCCGGCAATGTGGCGAGCAGTGCCCGGGCACTGTGCGCGTCCGCTCGCGCGGCCGCTTCGTCGCCGACGGAGTCGGCACGGGTGGGCAGCAGCGGTTCGATGTCGTCGCGGTCGAAGGGGGTGCTGTGGCGCGTGCGGTGGGCGTCGATGCACAGCCGCCGCGTGATCGTGAGCATCCACACGCGGGCCGCGCCGCGCCGCGGGTCGAAGCTGCCGGCATGGCGCCACACCCGCTCGAAGGTCTGCTGGGCGAGGTCTTCGGCGAGTGCGGCATCACGGCAGATCGTCACCGCCAGGCCGTACACCGCCCGCTGGTGGCGGCGCACGTAAACGGCCCCGGCGCGCTGGTCGCCGAGCGCCATGGCAGCGAGCAGCGCGTCGTCGTCCAGCCGGTCGGCGTGAGTTGACCACATCACCACGTGAGGACACTACGAGCGACTACCCCGATCGGATTGCGAAATCGCGCGAGATCGCGCAATCCGAATCGGGTTGTGCGTCGTAGTGATGGCCATGAAGACATCACGCACCCTGCTGGCTGCCGTCGCCCTCCTCGGGCTGGCGGCCTGTTCCGACTCCAAGGACTCGTCCACCACCACGGGCACGGCCGCGGCCACCACCGTGGCCGACGGCACGTCGTCCACCACACCGGAAGCCGGCGACGCCACCGTCGTGCTCTCCGACTCGTCGCTCGGCAAGATCCTCACCACCGCCGATGGGATGACGCTCTACCTGTTCACCCCCGACACGCCGACCTCCAGCGCCTGCACCGGCGGCTGCGCGACCGCATGGCCGCCGCTCACCACCGCCGCCGTCGGTGGCGAGGGCCTCGACGCAGCCCAGTTCGGCACACTCGACCGTGGTGATGGCACCACCCAGGTGACCTACAACGGCCACCCGCTGTACCAGTTCAGCGGTGACACTGCCGCCGGCGACGTCACCGGCCAGGGCTCGGGCGGCAGTTGGTTCGCCGTCACTTCCGAGGGGACCGCGGCCGGCGGGTGACCCCTGCGGCCAGATGACCGTCCTGGAACTGCTCCTCGGCGGTGAGCGTGCGTTGGACATCGCCTCCCACGAACGACGCCAGCTTGCCGCCGAGGAGTGGCACCGAACAGGTCACTTCGCCGACGATCTCGACGACGGTGCTTCCCTTGGCCCCCGGAGCGAGCCGCAGGGTGCCGCCGACTTTCACGGGCACGCCGCGGGCGACGACCTCCCACGTGCCGGTGCGCGTGCCGTCAGCGGCCGGGGCCTCCCACCGGTCGTGTTGCTCAACGGTGTTCTTCGGCGAGAGGAACTTCTTGGCGAAACCGGGCACGTCCATCGGCACTTCCCGCCGGGAGCGCACGGTGACGGCGCCGCCCTTGACCGTGTGCTCGAGGATCTCGATGCGGTCGTGGCCGAGCGCGGTGTACTTGGCCACCAGCGTCTCGGGTGTGGTCATCACGGCGAACACCGTCTCCGGCGCTGCCGCGTACGTGTGGTTGGAAGCGACCTTCATGGCCCCATCGTTCGCCGGCCGGCTGCCGGCGGGCAGGGGCCAACGTCATGTGCTCCGGCGGTCGAAACGGCGGCGATCCCACTTCATCGTGCCGATCGCCTCGGACACCGCGGTGGTCATGTGGTGGAACAGGCCGGCGTTGACGGAGTCGACTGCCTCCTGCAGGGTGCCGTCCTCGTGGAGCACCAGGCGCAGCGCATCGGGATCGCCGATCACGTCACAGAGGTGGACGATGTCCTCCACCGAGCGGATGCTCGCCGGATGGACACTGCCATCGGGCCGCACGCGTGGCGCGAGCAGACGATGGAAGTGGCCGAGGTTGACGTCGTCGAGGAAGCGCCACAGGTGGTCGTCCCAGTCGAGCCACTCGCGGATCACGGGGCGCCCGACGGCGGCGTAGAACAGCGGGTACAGGTCGGCCGCCTGCTGCACGCCCAGCGAGCGCACCTGCATCATCTGCTGTAGGGCGAGGTAGGCGTGGTAGCGGCGCAGCGCATGGCGGTCGCCGCCGAGGGTCTCGGTGACCGCTTCCCGGGTGTGCCGAATGCCGCTCTCCACGAGCTGGGTCAGCAAGCGGTCGCGCTGGCCGCGAACCCACACATCGTGGTGATGGTGCACCGGATCGGCGAGCATCGCCAGCACCACTGCCGGGTCGGTGCCGGGCATCACGACGGTGACGGGGCAGGCGTCGAACAGGGTTGCGACCTCGGGCGTCACCGACCCTCCGTCGGTGGTGCCGTGCTCGGCGAGGCGACGCAGCGCGGCCACGTGCCAGGCGCCGTCGATGACGACACAGGTGTGGTGGGCAGCGCTGCCATCTGCGGCGAGGGACTCGCGTACGAGAATCCGCCCCGCGAGTGTGGCCGGGAGCTTCTCGATACGGCTCTGCAACCCGCCGATGCCGTGCCCGGTCAACCGCTCGTAGGCGCGCATCGGCACGAACGCGCGCACGAACGCCGCGATGTTGCCCGCGTGCGGGTCGGCGGCGGGGTCGGTGGCGGCCAGTTCGTTGCCCGGGTCGAGCGCGAGATCGCGCAGCGGCACCGTGGTGTGCACGACGAGCGCCGAGTGCGCGGCGGCGAGATCGTGGTCGCCGGCCGCGCCGTGCGCGCCGGTGTGCCGTGCCGCCTTGCGTTCCACCGTCCTCCTCGGCGCCATTGTCACCCGTGGGCGCCGGTGGTGTGAAGTCCGAAGGTGGGCGCACGCTGGGGGCGAAGTACCCGTGTGCCCCCACCAGGGCTGGCGCAGAATTGAGCCATGGGACTTCCCACCGACCTCACCCCCGAACGCCTCGTCCCGTTGCACGGGCGCAGCCTGCTCACCACCCACGAGTGGACGGTCACCGAACTCGACGCTCTGCTCGCCGTTGCCGCCGAATTCGAGCGCCTCGACCGTCTCGGCATCCGCACCAACCTGTTGCCCGATGAGTTGGCGTACGCGATGTTCTTCGACAACTCCACCCGCACCAAGTCGGCCTGGGCCGGCGCGGCGGCCCGCCTCGGCATGCACCCGGTGATCGTCGATGGATCGAGCACCCAGGTGGCCCACGGCGAGACGGCCGAGGAGACCGGGGCGATGCTCGGCATGAACGCCCATGCGATGGGCGTGCGCCACGATCTGATCCTCGGCGAGGGCAACTCGTTCATGCGTGACGTGCTGCGCGGCATCACGTCCCACCTCGCCGCCACGGGCGACGCACGGGTGGTGCCGGTGGTGAATCTGCAGTGTGATGTCGACCACCCCACCCAGTCGCTGGCCGACCTGCTGTGGCTGCGCGAGCACTTCGGTGGCGACCCCGCGACCGGCAGCATCGCCGGTCGGCGGATCACTATGTCGTGGGCCTACTCGCCGAGCTACGCCAAGCCCTTGTCGGTGCCCCAAGGTGTGGTGAGCCTGTTGACGCGCTTCGGCGCCCACGTGACACTCGCCCACCCCGAGGGCTATGGCCTCCTGCCCGAGCCGATGCAGTGGGCTCGCGACGGCGCGGCCGCGTCGGGTGGCTCGTTGCGCATCACCGACAACATGGACGACGCCTTCGCCGGAGCGGAAGCGGTGTATCCCAAGTCGTGGGGCCCGCACGCGCTGATGGCCGAGCGCGTCGTCGCCAACCGGGCGGGCGACGGCGCGGCGATGAAGGACATCGAACGGCGGGCGCTGGAACAGAACGCGGGCCACCGCGACTGGATCTGCGACGAGCGGCGGATGGCGCTGACCGCTGATGCGATCTACCTGCACTGCCTGCCCGCCGACATCGGCGCCGAGGTCAGCCCAGGGGTGATGGATCGCTTCCGCGTCGCCGTCGCCCGCGAGGCGAACAAGAAGGTGTACGTGGTGATGGCGCTCCTCGCGGTCGCCAAGGTGCGCGATCTGGCCACCCGCTTCGCCGAGCTTGCCCGTCGCGCCGATTCGGAGGGTGCGTCATGACCACCACGATCGATCACGGCCTGCTCGACCGCAAGGTGGCCGAACTGGCCGAGCGCTACCGCCCGCTGGCGGTGCAGATCCTGCGCGAAGCGATTCGCCTTCCTGACGACGACACCGACCCCGCCGGCGGGTTGTCCAACCACGAGGGCGCGAGATTGCGGTTCCTGCGCGACACGATCATCGACATCGGGGCCGTGGATCACGCCGACGATGTCGCGATCGATGCCTTCGGCAACCTCGTGTGGTGTGTCGCCGACGCGTACGATGGCGTCGCGCCAGAGCACAAGAAGGTGATCCACCTCGACGGCCACTCCGACACGGTGCAGGCGTTGCGCCCCCAATGGCTCGAGAAGTTCGCGGGTGCGCTCGACCCGTACGACGGGCTCGTCGACGGTGCTCGCCTCGACCATGCCGCGTTGCGCGCGGAACTCGGCCACCTGCCGCCCGACGACGAGTGGCAGCACCTCGTATTCGGCCGCGGCTCGGCCGACCAGCTCGCCGGTGTGGTGGCCGAGATCCTGGCCACGAAGATCCTGCTGGAGTTGCGCGACGACGGAGCGCTGCGCGGGTGCATCGTGCGGGCAGTCGCCACCGTGGCCGAGGAGGACAACGACGGCGGCGGCCCGCGCTATCTCACCGCCGAGGTGTTCCCGACTGCGACCCCCGACCACATCCCTGATGTCGTGATCCTCACGGAGGGCACGGGCGACGCGCGCAAAGGTGCGCTCGGCATCTACCGCGGCCAACGAGGGCGGATGCAGATCGAGGTGACGGTCACCGGCCGGTCGTGCCACGGGTCGATGCCGGCGATGGGGCTCAACCCGTTGGAGCACGGCGGTGCGATCCTCGCCGAGGCTGCCGCCCGCCATGCGTGCGGCGAGGGCATGGCCGACCATCCCTTCGTCGGGCGCGGGACGCGCACCGCATCGTGGGCCGTGCTCGACTCGCCGAGCGACTGCGCGGTGCCCGAGCGGTTCGTGTTCCGCTTCGACCGGCGCCTTTCCGTCGGCGAGACGGCCGAGGAGGCGCTGGCCCAGATCGAGCGCCTCGACGCTGTGGCCACGGCCCGCGCCGGCGGGCTGATCGTCGAGATCACCGTGCCGCGCTACGACCACCCGACATGGGTGGGCCATCCGGTGGACAACGCTCAGGTGTACCCCGGGTGGATCACCCCCGACGACCATCCTGCGATCACGGCGGCGGTGGCGGCGTACCGGCGCGTCGTCAGCCCGCACGTGCACGAGCCCGCCGGGGGCGCCACGGCCGGAGCCCTGCGCCGTGAGCCGCGGGTCGACACATGGGTGTTCTCCACGGACGGCGTGGGCTTCCCCGTGCCGGTGGATCCGTCGCCGTTCGACGTGCCCACTGCGAAGGGCTGGGTGGTGTCGGGCGCAGTCCGGCACCCGGCGATGTTCGGCATCGGCGCCGGCATCGAGCAGAACACGCACCGCATCGGCGAGGCCGTCGACGACCGCGAACTGCAACACGCGATCGCGGTGCTTGCCCGCTTCCCCAGCCTGTTCGCTACGGCGTCAGCCGGCTGAGCTGCCGAGGTCGGACACCGGTGCCGGGCGGCCGTAGAAGTAGCCCTGCGCGAGGTCGACGCCGAGTGCCAGCAGCATCGCCGCTTCGGCCTCGGTCTCCACGCCTTCGGCGATCAAGGTCATCCCGCTCTGCGAGCAGAAGTGCCGCAAACCGGCGGCGAGCGCCTGGCGTGCGGGGTCGGTGTCGATGTCGCGCACCAGCTCGAGATCGAGCTTCACATAGTCGGGGCGCAGCTCGAGGATGTGGCGCAGGCTGGCGAAGCCAGCGCCGGCATCATCGACGGCCAGCCGGGCGCGGGTGATCTGTGAGATGGCCCCGCGCAGGTTGGGGTAGCTGTCGATCGCGAGGTGCTCGGTGATCTCGACGACCACCGGCCGCCCGTCCGCGGCGGCGATCGTGCGCTCGGCGGTGCCGTCGACCACGGAGGCCGGTGAGAAGTTGAGGCTCAGCCACGGCCCCTGGGGCAGGTGGGCGGCGTCGCGGAGGGCCTGCAGGGCACATGCCCCCTCCAACTCCGAGCCGAGGCCGACCCCGTGGGCCTGGCTGAACCGCTGATGGGGGTGGGCGCCGTCGTCGAAGCGGCTGAGCGCTTCGTAGCCGACGATCGCGCCGGTGCGCAGGTCGATCACCGGCTGCATCACGATGTGGAATTGCTGAGCGTCGATCACCTCGCGGATCCGGGAGCGCAACACGTGCACGTCGCCGTAGATCTGGGCGCGGGCACCGAACAGCATCCCGGCGAACGTGCCCAGTTCTTCGAGCGCGGGGAGGCGATCATCGATCCATTGCGGCCCGTCGGGCGAGCGGCTGGTGATGGCGAGCGCACCCACGAGCTCGCCCTCCCAGCGGATGGGGGCGTAGGCGGCGATGACGAAGCCGGCCATGGCCATCGGCGCGCTGATGTCGGGGAACAGCCCGGCCGGGCCGTTCATGTCGGCGAGTTCCAGCCACCACGGCCCGCGCCGGGTCGCTTCGATGAAATCCTCGGCCGCGACCAGCGGCACCGGCCGGCCGAGGGGGATCTCGAAGCCTTCGACCTCGGAGGGGGTCGCCCCGACCGGGATGAACTCACCATCGGGGCTCAGCATCATCACGATCACGCCGTCGAACCCGGGGAGCCGGCCGACCGCCGCGGCCAACGCGTTGGCGGTGCCCTCCAGCGTTTCGGCCGGGTGCACGTCGCGCATGACGTCGAGCGCCATCTGCCGGTCGGCCCGGTGGCGGCTGAGCGCTTCCTCGGCACGGTGCTGGGGGGTGAGATCGTGCTTCACGCCGACATAGGCGATGATGCGGCCGCTCTCGTCGTGCACGGGCGTGATGCTGGCATCCTCCTCGTACACCTCGCCCGACTTGCGCCGGTTCACCATCTGGCCGTGAAACGCGATGCCCTCGACGAGCTGGGCCCACATGTCCTCGTAGAACGTGCGGTCGTGGAGGCCGCTCTGGAACATGCGCGGGTTCTGCCCGATGATCTCGTCGAGCGAGTAGCCGGTGGTGGTGACGGTGGCCGGGTTGGCGTACACGATCGCCGGTGTCGTGTCGGTGACGACGATGGACTCGGCGGCCTGGTCGACGGCGGTCAGAAGCAGCGAGTTGTTCTCCAGCGTCTTGGCCAGAAGGCTGGCGGTGCGGAGCCGCGCCAACCCGACACCGACTTGGGAGGCCACGTCGGTGAGCACCCGAATCGCTTCGCCGTCGAAGGCGTCAGGTTCGCCGGCGTACACGGTGAATGCGCCGTCAAGCACCCCGTCGACGAACACCGGCAGGCTGGCGCACGAGTGCGCCTCGCCCCGCCGGGCCCGGTCGCGGAACGCTTCGTCGAAGGACTCGTTCTGCAGGTCGCGCAAGATGGTGAGTTGCTGCGAGCGAATCGCGAAGTCGGTGGGAACTTGGGCCGGCAGGGGAATCGGGTCGCTCCCGACCTCAACGATCCCGGGCACGACGCTGTGGCACGCCACCACGGCGGCCGTGCCGTCGGCGGCCCGGCGGGCGTAGAGCGCAAGTCGGTAGCCACCGGCCGACAGCGGGACCTCGCACATCGCGGCCAGCAGGTCGACCTCGGTGCGGGAGCGCACGATTGCCGCGTTGGCGGCGGACAGCGTGTCGCCGGCGTGACGGGCGAGCACCTCACGGTGGATGTCGCGCAGACCCACGACCAGGCCGGCTTCCCGGACGCCGGCCGCCGGCTTGGAGTGCATCCGCACTTCCATCCAGCGCAGATCGCCGTCCGCCGTGCGCAGCCGGTACTCGCCGGCGACCTCGCCCGAGGCGATGGCGGTCTGCACATCCTCCAGAAAGCGCCGGCAGGTACCGTCGTCGGCGAGGTCGCCGAGCGCCGTTCCGCACAGCTCGTCGGGAGTTCGGCCGATCACCGCAGTTGCGGCTGGCGAGGCCCACTTGATGACGCCGTCGGAGTCGATCTCGAGCACGACATCGGTCGCGTTCTCGGCGAGCAGGCGGAAGCGTTCCTCGGACTCGGCCAACGCTTGCTGGGCCGCGAAGCGAGTGGTGACATCGCGCCACGTCAGCACGAACCCGCCATCGGTGGCGAGGGCGCGGATCTCGTACTGGCGCAACTGCCGGCCGGACCGCTCCAGCGGGTACGAGACATCGTTCAGCTCGAGCGGCTGGCCGGTCTCCACGACCTCGACGTAGCGGTCGAACCAGCCGGTGGCGAGATGGCCGGGGAACAACTCCAGCAGGGAGTGGCCGATGGTGTCCTCCCGGCTGAATCCGTTGTAGGTGACGGCCGCGTCGTTGAGTTCGACGTAGCGGAAGTCGACGATGCGTCCTGCTTCGTCGCGGATGGGGACGTTACTGCACGCACGGGTCGATCATGCTGGCCAGGCTGAGCCCCGTGTACGGATGACTCGGCGCGGGATCACCAGTCGGTGTCGCCCGGTCGGCGAGGTCGACGCCGGGGACCGGACCCTGGCGCGGCGTTGTCATCAGCGGTGAGTCTATGCCCAGCAACCACTGAGGGTGGTAGGTCCAATTCTCAGGGAGTTGCAGCTTCCAGTTCGTACATCGGCACCGTGCCGCGCTTGACCCACAGGCCGGCGCCCACTTGTTGGAAGAACGGGTCGAGCACGCCGTGGTACCAGGCCGCCGAACGGGCGTGCACGTTCATGTCAGTGCGCTCCGGATCCACGAGCTCGGCGAGGTCGGCGCCGGTGGGCGCTTCGAGGTACAGCACCCACGCCGTGGCCGAGGCGAGGTGCCCGATCGCGACCACGGCGAGGGCGTCGGGCAGGTACTGCAGCACGCTGTGGCAGATGACGAGGTCGTACTCCTCCTCGGGGCGCCAGGTGGCGATGTCGCGCTGCTCGTGGCCCCACGTCCGGCACGCGTGCTCGCTGATGTCCGTCGAGCGCACATGCACCTCGGGGTGCTCCGTGCGGTACCAGTCGCGCCACATGCCCACGCCGGCACCGACGTCGAGCACCGTGCGGATCGGCACCCCCCACCACGCGCACATCTCGTGCACCGCCGCGGCGAGGTGGGCGATGCGCTCGGGGTCGTGGGCCCCACGGTCACCGTAGAAGCGCTGGTAGTACTCGTCGTCGAAGCGGCTCATGCACCGGCGAGTCTGTCAGGCCGCGCGCGGGCTCACGGGTTCGGTGCGTGCTGGGCGGTGTAGCGCGACACGCGGATGCCGCGCGGCCAGGCGTGCGCAGGTAGGCCGGCCTTGCGCCACAGGGCGAAGAGGAACGCCTCCGGGTCGGGCACTTCCTCCCACACGGTGGGCAGGAACGTGGCCCGGTGCAGCCCCGCGTCCACCACCAGTCCGTCGACGCCGGGTCGCAGTTGGCGGCGGAGGTCGTCGTAGCTCGCCACGTCCATCGGCACCGGCGTGCTGAGCACCGATACCGACACCTCGAGGTCGTCGAGTTCGCGGGGTGCCACCGGCTCGAACCGCGGGTCCTGGAGCGCGGCCGCTCTGGCGCGGTCGGCAACGGCCTCGACGAGCGGCGCGAACGCATCGAGCGAGCCGATGCAGCCACGTAGGTGGCCGTTGCGGCGCAAGGTGACGAACACCGCGCCCGGCTCGCCGAGCGCCGCTGAGTAGTCGGCGACATCGGGGTGATCGGCGCAATGGTCGAGTACGGCGACGCGCACGGCGTGGCGGGCGGCAGCGAGCAACTGCTGCAGTTCGTCGGCGGTGAGACGTTCGTTCATCCGCGCGCTCCTCCCTTCAGTCGCCGGCGGCGACCACGAAACTGCCGTAACCCACGACCCGCGATGACGGCCCCGCAGTGTCGGCCGAGTTGCGCAGGTCGAGCAAGTGCACGGTTTCGTGATGGCGGCGGGCGAGTTCGAGCGCGCCGCGCACGGGCACCGCGCCACAAGCCTGTTCGCCGTCGAGCTGTTCCCAGCGGGCGCCGACGATCTCTGCCGCAGTCACCATGTCGAGGCGCCGGGCGGTGCGGGCGTCGTGGTAGTGGCTGAGGTCGGTGGAGATCACCACGAGGGTGCCGTCTGCGCCCCACACCGTGTCGAGCGCGTCGGCCACGGTCTGCACGTCGGCCGCGCCGGCGACGATCGGCACGAGCGACCAACCTGTGCCGAGTACCCGTTGCAGGAAGGGCAGTTGCACCTCGACGGAATGCTCCGCGGCATGCGCGTGGTCGTCGACGTGCACACCGTGGCAGCGCTCCAGAATGCCGGTGGCCACGAGGTCGGTGGGTACTGCCCCGAGTGGCGTCTCGAACGCATCGGCCGACGACAGCGCGAGACCCTGGACATAGGCGCGGTGGGCGGGCCCGATGACCACGACCCGGGAGATCGATGTGCGCCACGGCAGGAGGCGCACGTAGGCGCTCGCCGCGACCGGGCCGGAGTACACGTACCCAGCGTGTGGAGCGATGAGCGCGACAGGAGGCACGGCATCGGATTCGTGCGCGGCATCGGCGAGGAAGCGGTCGACCTCCGCGGCGAGGGCGCGCGATGCGGCCGGGTAGAAGGTTCCCGCTACGGCGGCGGGGCGTACCGAAGTCATGGTCGGCCTCCGGCTTGTGGGTCGGCGAGGTGGAGGGGTCGGCGACGGCGCCCCCAGGCGCCGGCCGGGCCGGCGAAGACACCGTCGATGCGGGCGCCGCATTCGATGCAATGGCCATCGTCGGTGAGGGCATAGTGATCGATGCGATACCAGTCGCGCACGACGGCGGCGGCGCCGCAGCCCGGGCAGGTGGTGGTGCCGCCCGTCGTGTCGTGCACATTGCCCGTGTACACATAGCGCAGCCCTTGACCGAGGGCGATCGCGCGGGCGCGGGTGAGGGTCGCCGGCGGTGTGGGCGGCACGTCGCGCATCTTGAAGTCGGGGTGGAACGCACTGAAGTGCAGCGGCACCTGCGGCCCGAGATGCTCCACGAGCCAGCGGGCGAGCCGGCGCAGTTCGTCGTTGCTGTCGTTCTCGCCCGGGATCAGCAAGGTGGTGACCTCCACCCATACGCCGTGTTCGACGAGCCACTCCAGCGTCTCGAGCACGGGAGCCAGGCGGCCACCGCAGAGCCGATGGTAGAAATCGTCGTTGAACGCCTTGAGGTCGATGTTCGCCGCGTCCATCTGCGAGAACAGCTGCTCGCGTGGGCCGGCACACACATAGCCGGCGCTGACCGCGACGGTGTACAGACCGGCAGCGTGACACGCGGCCGCGGCGTCGGCCGCGTACTCGAGGAAGACGACTGGGTCGTTGTAGGTGAACGCGACCGACGAGCAGCCGGTGGTGACTGCCGCGTGGGCGATCTCCTCCGGGGAGGCCGCATCGGCCAGGGTGTCGGTCTGGCGGCTCTTGGAGATGTCCCAGTTCTGGCAGTAGCGGCACGCCAGATTGCACCCGGCCGTTCCGAACGAGAGCACCGGAGTACCGGGCAAGAAGTGGTTGAGCGGCTTCTTCTCGATCGGATCGACGCAGAACCCGCTGGAACGCCCGTACGTGGTGAGCACGATCGCGTCGCCGGCCCGGGCGCGCACGAAGCACAGACCCTGTTGGCCCTCGTGGAGCGAACACGCGCGCGGGCACACATCGCAACGCACCCGCCCGTCGTCGAGCCGGGTCCACCAGGTGGTCGGCCATTCGGCCAGGGGAATCGTGTCAGCGTTCGTCACCAAGGCTCACGATGCACCGCCGGATGCGGCTGCGCCACCCTCCTTGGTCACGTCGTCGTCGAAGACGAGACAACCGGTTGCGGCGCGGTACTGTCCCGGGCGTGGGCTGCGGGGTGCTGACCAGATTCTTGACGCGCGTGGGCGCAGGGGCGGCGATCGCGCTGATGGTCGTGTCCTGCGGCGATGGCTCCACCACCCAAGTGGTGCGGGGCGCCGACGATGTGCAGGTGATGACCCCAGAGGAGGTCGCCGCCGCCCGGGCCTCGATCGACACGGGCGTGCCTGGCACGACGCCGGGCAGTGGCACGGGCACCGGCGGCGCCACGCCCAGCACCGCCGCCGGCGACACCATCCCGCTCAACAAGGACGATCGCCCGCCCGAACTGCGCCTGTTCGACGCGTTCGGCAAGTTCAAGAGCTGCATCGAGGACGAGGGCTACACGATCGAAGGCGACCTGCAAGACCCGAACAACCCTGCCTACAAGGACCCGGCCTACCTCGACACTGTGCGCACGTGCGCGGCGCGCACCGACATCATCAACATCCTCGCCGAGGTGCAGGCCACACGCGCCAACCTCACGCCCGACGAAGTGAAGCAGCGCAACGAGGTGTTCATCGGGTTACGCGACTGCCTGGAGAACCGGGGCTGGACCATCGAAACGACCACCAGCGAGATCGGCCTGCTCGAGCCGAAGGTGTTTCAGAACGCCGACGGGGTACTCGACGAACGCGACATCGATCAATGCGTGAGCGAGCTCAACATCGGAGCAGGATGAGTACCGACATCGGGGAGAAGCCGCCGAAGCTGAAGCTCAGCCGACGCGCCAAGGTGCGCCGACAGAAGATGGTCGCGGCCGGCGCCGGTCTGGCCGTGCTCGTCGCCGGTGGAGTCGTGATTGGGCGGATGACCGCCGACGAGGGCACCAACCGTCAGTTGCTCATCGTGCCGCGCGCCGTTGAGCGGCGCGACCTGAACGACGTGTTGTCGATCGCCGGCGAGGTGCGCCGCGAACAGGTGCAGACGATCAACCTGCCCGTCGACGGCAAGGTGAGCAATGTCAACGTCGACGACGGCGAGACGATCGAGTTGGGCGACTCGCTGTTCGCGCTCGACGGGCGGGCGGCCGTGGCCGTGCCCGGCGACTTCGCGTTCTTCCGCACCCTCGATGTCGGCTCCGACGGGCCCGACGTGTTGCAGCTCGAGCAGATATTGGTCGCTGCCGGCTATCCGATCTCGTCGGTCGACCAGTTATTCACCGAGGAGACCAGGGCCGCGCTCACCGAGTGGCAATACGCCCACGGCTACGGCGGGGCGACCCCCGAGTCCACCGAAACGATCACGGTCGGGCTGATGAGCAACTCGGCGGGGTACAGCGTGGGCAAGCGCAACACCGCCGCGTTCACAGTCGAGCCGAGTCTCCCCTCGATCCCTGGTGGCGGCCCGGCGCGCGCCGGCACGCCCGACAAGCCGACGATCGAAGTGACGGCCGACCCGCTCACCGTCGACGAAGGCGGCTCGGTGACGTTCACGTTCACCTCGTCGCCGGCCCCGGCCAACGACACCACGATCGACCTCAACATCGGTGGCGATGCCACCGGTGGCACGAACGTGAAGAAGGGTGCCGACTACCAGTCGATCGACAACAGCTTTACGTTCCCTGCCGGCCAGACGACGGTGACCTTGGAGATGCCGATCTTCGTCGACCAGGTGATCGAGGACGAGGAGCAGATCATCATCTCGCTCACCGACCAATTCGGCAACGACCCGACGTATGTCGTCGGCCCGAACAACCTGGAGCGCATCCGCATCCGCGCCAACGGCGACGATCTCATGCCGCTCATCACCGTGAGGACGAGCGCCTCGGTGGTGGGCGAGGGCAACTCGGTCACGTACACGTTCACTTCGACGGTCGAGTCGAACGAGGACATCGACCTCACGATCGCGATGAGCGGTGTGGCGGTGAACGGTGACGACTACGTGGAGGTGCTGCCCGACGACGTGACGATCACCGCCGGCAACACGACGGCAACGCTCCAGGTGCAGACGCGGCGCGACAATGTCGTCGAACTCGACGAGGAGATGGTGCTCACGGTCGTGCCCGAGCCGGGCGACCCCGTGCATTCGCACTACCAGCCGGGCAGCCCCTCCTCGGCAGCGGTGACGATCGAGTCGAGCGACCTGCCGGAGATCACCCTGCAGGGTGGTGGCCGGATTCCTGAAGGCGGTTCGGGGTCGTTCACGTTCGTCGCCGACGAACCCGTCACCGAGAACACCTCGATCAACTACCAGGTGGGGGGCACCGCGACGCCGGGTAACGACTACGGGACGCTCACCGGCACGGTGATCATGCGCGCGGGTACGTCCCGAGTGAGCGTCGGGATCCACACGATCGACGACGACGTGGTATTCCTGCCGAGCGACATGGTGGTGGCCGACTGGCCGGCCCGCGTCGGCAAGGTCGACGTCGACGAGGGCGAGTTCGTCATGCAGGGTTCACCGGTGCTCACGCTCACCGAGCCGGTGTTCACAGTGAAGCTGATCGTCACCGCCACTGATCGGGCCAAGTTGGAGGTCGGCCAGAAGGTGATGGTGAGCCTCGATTCTTCCGATGTCGAGATGGACGGCGCGATCGCCACGCTCGACGACACAGCCACGATCAGCGACACGGGCGAGGAGCAGTACGAGGGTACGGTCGCCGTGCAGGGCGACCTCGACGCGGTCGACGGAGCGCGGGCGACGATCGACGTGACGCTGGCTGAACGCCTCGGCGTGCTCACCGTGCCCGTGGCCGCAGTGCTGCGTTCTGGCGGTGGCGACGAAGTGAGGTTGATCAACAGCGCGGGCACGATCACGCGGGTGCCCGTCACGATCGGCCTGATCGACGGCGAATGGGTGGAGATCACCAGCGGCCTGAAGGGCGACGAGCTGGTCGTGGTGGACGTCGATGCCGCGGCGGGCCCAGGAGCGGCCGGTGGATGAGCCGCTGCTGGAACCGTTGCTGGAACTGACCGACGTCACCCGCTGCTACGGCCACGGCGAGGCCCAGGTCACCGCGCTTGACCATGTGTCGCTGCGGATCATGCCCGGCGACTTCCTCTCGATCATGGGACCGTCGGGCTCGGGCAAGTCGACGATGCTCGGCCTGCTCGGCTGCCTCGACATGCCCACCACGGGCACGATCCGCGTCGGCGGCCACGAGGTGTCGGCGATGGCCGACGACGAGCGCAGCCGGGTGCGTGGCGAGCAGATCGGGTTCGTGTTCCAGCAATTCCACCTCATCCCGCACCTCGACGCGATGGGCAACGTCGAGACTGCCCTGCTCTACCGCGGCATCAGCAGGCAAGCGCGCCGCGGGCGCGCCCTCGCCGCGCTGGACAGGGTGGGCCTGGCCCACCGCCACGACCACCGGCCCGTGCAGCTGAGCGGCGGCGAGCAGCAGCGTGTGGCGCTCGCCCGCGCGCTCGTGACCGAGCCCAAGATCCTGCTCGGTGACGAACCCACGGGCGCCCTCGACTCGAAGAACGCCGAGAACGTGATGGCGATCTTCGCCTCGCTGCAGTCGCCCGAGCGGGCGATCGTGCTCGTCACTCACGACGCGGGTGTGGGCGGGGCCGCGCAGCGCCATGTGCGCATGCGCGACGGGCGCATCGTCTCCGACGACATCAAGGAGCCGACGGGGGTGCCCGCGTGAGCCGCCTGCGCGAACTCATCGGGGTGGCGCTCACCGGCCTGTTCGCGCGCAAGGTGCGCACCGCGCTCCTGCTGCTGGGGCCGACGATCGGGGTGGCAGCCATCATCGCCGCCGTTGGCCTCACCGACAGTGCCAAGGGCGACCTGAAGCGCAAGGTCGACGAGTTGGGCACGAACCTCATCGAGGCCAGCGCGTCGAGCAGCTTCGGTGGTCAGAACCCCACCTTGCCCGAGGACGCGGTGGACCGTGCCTTCACGGTACGCACCGTGCAAAGCGTGAGCGCGGTGGTGGAGCTCACCAACATCATCGTGCTGCCCTACGCGGAGGCCACGGAGAAGTACGAGACGGTGCCGGTGCCGGTGCTGGCCAGCGACGCACAACTGCCGGCCGTGTTGCAGGTTCCCTTGGTGAGCGGCAGGTGGCTGAACAGCTTCGACGAGCACGAGCACGCACGCACGGCGGTGATCGGCCTCGGCCTCGCCCGCGAGTTCGACGTGCTCCCCGGTGAGGTGCGCGCGATCGAGCTCGACGGCAAGGAGTACGCGGTGGTTGGCGTGCTCGATCTGGTGGAACTCGAGCCGGCCTTCGACAACGCGGTGTTCATCCCGTTCAGTACCGCCGATGCCGACTTCGTCAGCGACGACATCCTGCCGAACAAGCTGTACGTGCGGGCCAAGCCGGGCACGGAGGACGCGACCTCCGAGGCGCTGAAGACGGCTGTCAACCTCGGGGGCCCCGACGAGGTGAAGACCGAGCTGAAGAGCGAGGCGCTGCAGTTGGCGGCGCAGAGCGACCGTCAGTTGCAGCTGATCGTGGTGTCGATGGGTCTACTGGCGATCATCGTCGGCGGCATCGGCATCGCGAACGTGATGTCGATCTCGGTGATCCAGCGCTCCAGCGAGATCGGCATCCGCCGCGCGCTCGGGCACACGCGCAGCACGATCGCGCTGCAGTTCATCTTCGAGGCGATCGTGGTCGGCGTGCTCGGCGGCGTGCTGGGGGTCACCGTCGGCGTGGCCGCGATCGGCGTCGGTGTGGCGATCGCCGGCTGGGTGTTCACCCTGCAGCCGATGCTGGTGCCCGGCGGCATCGTGCTCGCCGTCGTGATCTCGGTGTTCGCGGGCATGTACCCCGCGGTGCGCGCGGCGCGGCTGGAGCCGTTGGAGACGCTGCGACTGGGGTAACGCTGTTGGGCGGCCTACAGCGACAGAATCGTGGCCGAGGCGGTGCCGGGGGCGCCGTACACCTGGGCGAAGCCCACCTTGGGGTTGCCCGGCACCTGACGCTCGCCGGCTTCACCACGCAGCTGGCGCACGAGTTCGTGCATCTGGCGCAGGCCGGAGGCGCCGATCGGCTCTCCGTTGGCGATCAGGCCACCATCGGTGTTCACGGGCAGGCGGCCACCGATCTCGGTGGCGCCCTTGGCGAGCAGCTGCTCCTGCTCCCCGTGCTCGCAGAACCCGCACTCGCCCATGTGGATCACTTCGGCGCCGGCGTCGGTGTCCTGCAGCTGGATCACGTTGACGTCCTTGGGGCCGATGCCGGCGGCCTCGAACGCGGCGCGAGCCGCGTACACCGTCGGCGACACGTCCTCCTCCACCGGGGCGAAGGTGGAGTGCACCTCATAGGCGCCGATGCGCCGGGTGCGGATCTCACTGGCGCGGATGTACACCGGCTTGTCGGTGAACTTGTGGGCGATGTCGGCGCGGCACACCACCATGGCCGCGGCACCCTCATCCGGAGCGCAGAACATGAACTGGGTGAGCGGGTAGTTGAGCACCGGCGACTCGAGGATCTGCTCCTCGGTGAGCGGCTGGCGGCGGAATGCGTTGGGGTTGATCGCGCCGTTGCGGAACGCCTTCGCGGCCACCTTGGCCAGCGTGCGCTGCGAGATGTCGTGATCGTGCAGGTACTTGTTGGCCTTCATGCCGAAGAACTTGGTGGTGAGGTACTGGCCGTTCGTGCGGTACCAGCGGGGCAGGCCGAGGCGCACCGGGTCGTCGGTGAACGCGCCACGCGGGTGCTTGTCGGTGCCGACGGCGATGCCGATGTCGTACTTGCCCAGGCGGATCGTGTCGGCCGCAACCTGGATGGCAGTGGCCGAGGTCGCGCAGGCGTTGAACACGTTCGTGAACGTGATGCCGGTGAGGCCCACCAAGCGTGTGACCGAGTCGGTGTTGGTGACCTCGAGGCTGCCACCCACGCCGAACTGGATGTCCTGCCAGCCGAGACCGGCGTCGGCGAGCGCCAGGTGGATGGCATCCGCGGCCATCTGCACCGGCGGCTTGTCGCCGAAGCGGCCGAACGGGTGGAGGCCGACACCGATGATTGCTACGTCGTTCATGGTCGTGTGTTCCGTTCTCTGTCGTGCTGTTCGGGGGCTGGGCGTGGTCAGGCGGGGGAGAAGGCGAAGGTGAGCAGTTCCTCGCCGGTCTCGTCGGTGCCCAGCGGGATGATGGTCATCTCCAGGTTCATGCCGAACTGGATCTTCGCCGTGTCGGTCTCGGTAAGGCGGCCCTCGACCTTGACGACGTCGCCGAGCTGGATCAGCCCCATGTTGAACGGCGTGAAGTCCGCGGCCGAGACGGGGTAGCCCTCGCCGGGGTGAAAGTTCTGGGTGGTCCAGGTGACCAGCGTGCCGGTGCGGGGCAGCAGCACCTCGTGGAGGCCGGACTGACAGCACTTGGGGCAGTACTCCTGCACCGGAAACGTCGTCATGCCGCAATTCGGGCAGTTGCTGCCGATCAGCTGTGTGTTCTCCGCGGGCCAGTTGGTGATGCCCTCCGCGATGACCTTCGTCATGGCAGAACCTCCATTCTCAGAATTGAGAATCTAGCTCGCGAGTGGCCGGGCTCGCTCAGTCGGCGATCATCTCGCGCCACCAGGCCCGCAGGTGGTCGGCGTGGTGGCCGTAGATCACGATGAGGTGGTTGCCCAGCGGGTGGTCGAGCAGCTCACCGGCCGCGTCAGGGGGAATGCGCACGTCGAGCTGGGTGCGGCAGCGCTCCTCACGCTGGGGCGTGAGCAGGGCCTCGCCGTCGGCGCACCACAGGTGCTCGAGTTCGTCCCCGCCGAGGCGCACGACGGTGATCGGACCAGGCGGCAGCTCACCGACGATCCCCACGCCGAGGTCGCTCTCGAAGTGGGTCTCGAGCCGGTAGCCCTCCACCATTGTCAGCGGCACCGTGCAGTGGGCCAGCTCGATCACGCCAGCGGTGCGATCGATGCCCGCCGGGTTGGCCATCCAGCCGGTGCGGCCCGTGAGCGCGCGGGTCCAGAGCAGGCCCATCGTGCTCGCGACATCGCCTTCGCAGCCGGCGATCACACCCCGATCGTTGAGCGCGGAGAGGGCGAGGCAGCCCGACGTGAACGCGGTGGTCACCAGATCGAAGCAGCGCACGGCGATGGCATCGAGGCGGCGTTCCTCTACGACGTCGCGCAGGACAGGTTCGACACGGGCTGCGGTCTCGATGTCGGCCGGATGTGGTGAGCGGTCGTGGGGGTGGGCGCGCAGGCGCACGGGCACTGCGATCGGGGCCTCGATGTTCTCCTCGAAGCGGTCGATCACGTCGGACAGCGACACGTCGATGATCTCCGTGCCCCACCGCCGGAGCACCCCTTCGACGAGCGGCACGGAAGCGACCAGCCAATCGCTCGGCGTGCCGACGAGGCCGATGCGTGCGTGGTGCAGGGCGTGCCACACGGCTACGTCGTGAACGGCGTCGTCGACGGTGGCCGTGTCGTCGGGGTCGTCGCCGGTGGGCAGCATGACGATGCGCGCCCGAGCGCCATCGTGTTGCAGGCGGGCGAGTGCCTCCAAGGCCGCCGGCAGCGAGTTGTGTTCGGGGCGGGTGATGAGCACGAGCGGCTCACCGGCGACCTTCGCCTGCCGCTGCGCCCACGCGTCGAGCACCTGCTGCTCGGTGCCGCCGGTGACGACGTAGAACGCCAGCGGCTCGTCGGGCGAGGCGTCGCCGACATCGGTCACCACATGCAACTCGCGACTGTCGAGGTGTGCCGCCAGCTCGGCCAGCGCCTCCGCAACCACGTCGTGGCCGTGCAGCGCGGCCGTGAGGGGAAGCACGCCGCACCGAGTCATAGCCCTATGAGGCCACCCGCACTGTGCGTCAAGTAGGGCCGGTGGTCACCGTGGTAGATGACTCGCGCCCCCAAGCGTGTTCATCGGGTGCGTTCCAGCACCTTCAGGGTGGCGCAAGCGCGTAGGTAGACCTCGTCGTCATCGGTCCACGAGGCCGAGAACGCAGAGGCGTCGAGTATGGCCGCGACCTGGCCAGCCGCGGGACCATTGTCGGCGAACACCTCTGCCAACTCGGCGTTCGCCGCTCCCGGCGGCGCACCGCGATGCACGGCGGCGGCCGCGAAGCGATCCTGCACCAGCCCCCACCGGCCGCGGCAGCGGCGATACCACCAGCGGCGCACCAGCCGTACGGCGGCCATCAGCACGACGACGCCGGCCGCCACGACCATGACGAGTACTAGGTGGTCGCTGATGAGCGTGCCGAGCCCACGCAGCAGGTCGCCGCCGATCGAGGCCTGCGTGGACTCGCCCGAGAGGGGTACGCTCGCCGTCGGGTCGAACGCCACCCACCCGAGGTTCGGGAAGTTCACCTCGACCCAGGCGTGAGCATCACTGGCCCGGCTGATCCACACACCGCTGATCGGGTCGCGTTCGCTGGGCACGTATCCCGTCACCAGGCGTGCGGGGACGCCTTGTAGCCGCAACAGGATTGCGGTGGCCGAGGCGATCTGCTCACAGAACCCGAGCCGTGACACGAACAGGAAGTCGTCGACCGCGTCCGCGCCGTCGCGTGGCACCGGTGCGTTGAGGTCGTAGGTGACGTGCGCGGTCAGCCACGCCTCGATGGCGAGGATGAAGTCGTACGTCGTGGGCGCGCTCGCGGCGAGCTCGTCGGACAGGGCGCGGGTGCGGTCGGTGACGGTGTCCGGAACCTGCCGGTACAGGTCTGACGTCCAGTAGTCGGCCGCGTCGTCGATGAGGCGCAGCGCCTCCGGCGTGGCGCCGCTGCGTTGTGAGATGACCGTGTAGGCGCTGCCCGCGGTGAGCACGGCACCCGCGCGCAGCGCGCTGTCGGCACGCTGCCACAGCGGGGCATCGAGCAGTACCCGCGTGGGGCGGTAGGCGGCGAACACGAGGTTGGGGAGGTCGACCTGGGGGTAGAAGGTCTGGATCATCTCCTCGCCCTGGGCGTGGCGCATGTCGCCGACCGTGAGGGCGAGCTGATGGTCGGTACCGTCGGTGCGGAATCCGCTGCCGATCGCGGCTGCGTCGGCGACGTGCCACGAACGCCCGTCGAACGTCACGAACGTCTGGCCGCGCCAGTAATCGGGCTCGGGGGCGCGCACGCGGAGCACCACCGTGTCGCCGAGTTCGCCGCGCAGGCCGGTGTCGAGGGTGGCGCTGAAACCGGGGTACATCCCCCCGGTTGCGGTGCTGCCGCTGCGCGTGGGGCTGGCTCCGCCGAGCAGAGGCGACCCGTCGGGTGCGGCGAGTGAGCCGTCCTCGGCCGTCGTCCGCACGCTCTGCAGCCAGCTCGGCAGGGTGAGCTGGGCGGGCCCGCGTGGCACCGGCACGACGGCGAGCACACCGATCACTGCGGCCGCGGCCACCACCGAGGCCGCTGTGGTGCGCGCCCAGCCGCGCCAGTTGGCCGACGTCGGCAGGCGCCGCGCCGCGACCGCGGCGTGGGGCAGCCGATCGGCACGCGTGATCGCTCTCGTCGCCACGGCGATCGCGAGCACGGCGGCGAGCAGCCACCCCTGCAGCGCGGCATCGACGCGGATACCCGCCGCGTAAGCGGCGAGGATCGCCGAGCACGCCAACGACACCCGGCCGCCGCGGCGGTCGATGCACTCGAAGCCCTGCACCGTCACCAGCGTCACGAGCATCTGCGGCAGCAGATAGCGCAGGGAGGCCATGACGCTGTTCACCGCCGAAAGGTCGACAAGCGCGACACCAACCGTCAGGCCGATCACCACGCCGGCGAGCTGGCGCACCGTTTTGGAGAGCGGCCGGCGCACGCTGGTGGCCACCGCTGCCGCGGCGATGCCGGCGATGACGAGCGCCATCTCGCCCGGGCCGTAGCCGAGCGGGTCGAGGGCCATGACGATGGTGGTCGAGGTGGCGAGCGCGGCGAGCCAGCGAGCCATCGGGCGCAGCGTCCTGTCCGGCTCGGGTGACACGAAGAGGGGCTGGCGCCACCACGCCAGCTGCCTCGGGGGCGGGTCGGTGGGGTCGAACGCGGCCGCCCAGCGCAGCACGGCCTCGGCGTCGGCCAGGGTCGTGGGCTCGTTGCCGTCCACCTGCACGGCGACGCGAGCGTGCGCGTTGAGGCCTTCCTCCAGCGTGTGCCGCGCCCGGGCTGCTTCGACGGCGGGGTGTGGTGTGCCGGTGCGGGCCTGCACCACCCACTGCTCGTCGTGCTCGCGGAGGCGTTGGCGCACGACGAACTCACCCGTGCGCATGGTGGACGGCCAGTGCACCCCGCTCAGCTCGTCGCCATCGCGCCACGAGCGCACCCCGTCGATCTCGTCGCGGCCTGGGTGCAGGTGGCGGGCGCGCTCGCCCTCGTCGGCGGAGGCGGTGCGCTCGAGCGGTGCATGGTCGCCGGCCGCGCGTGGCGCGATCGCGAGTTCGTCCATCGCCACGATGGCCGTGCGCCTCCACCACACCAGGCCCATGCGGCCCGCCGCGGAGAGTTCTACCGTCGCTTCGCGGTGCACGCCACGGTCGGGGGTGGTGCCGTCGAGCGCGACGTGGCCACCGTCGACCCAGCCTTGGGCGACGGTGTGCGCCACCCCGTGGGGCGCGGCGACGCGAAGGCGGGCGAACACCGGGCGCCGGGTGTCTGCCTGCACATGCCACACGAGGTCGTCGTCGACGCTGGCCAGGCCAGCGGTGGAAATCGCGGTGACGGTGGCGCGGCGCACCGCCCACCACCCGGTGAGCGCGGCCGACGCCCCAGCGACGAGCCCGATCGCGAGCAGGATCACCACTGCCGTCGCGCCGGTGAGCAGTGCGATCATCCCTGCGGACAGCCACGCCACCGCGAGCGCGGGCGCGCCGTGGGCGACACCGGCGAGGCGGACCCGCGGCCCAATCGCCTTGTGCACCGTCGGCCGGGTCACCGTCGCGGCGCCGGCACCTGGGCGAGGCATTCGTCCACCACCACGTCGGCGAGGATGCGGTCGCGGGTGTCGAGGACCAGCCGGTGGGCGAGCGTGCAACGCGCCGCACGGGCGATGTCGTGTGGGGCCACATGGTCGCGCCCGGCCATCAGCGCGAAGGCCCTCGCCATACCCACCATCGCCACGCCGGCGCGGGTGGATGCGCCGAGGCGTACCCGTGGGTGCTCGCGGGTGGCATGCAGGAGCGCCACCGCGTATGCGGCGATGACATCAGCGACATGTACGTGGGCCACCGCGGCGCGCGCCGCGGCGAGTTCCGCAGGTGACGCGACATGGCCGACTCCGGCGAGGCGGCCGCGGCCGCGGCGGCCGGTGAGCACCTCGACCTCCTCCTCCGCACTGGCGCGGCCGAGGCTGATCGCCGCCGTGAAGCGGTCGGTGACGCCTTCGGCGAGCGGGTACGTGCCGGCCATCTCGACCGGGTTCTGGGTGGCCATGACCACGAACGGGCTCGGCACCGGGTGGGCCTGCCCATCGACGGTGACTTTGCCCTCTTCCATCACCTCGAGCAGGGCCGACTGGGTGCGCGGGTTGGCCCGGTTCAGCTCGTCGAACAGCACCACATGGGCGAACACCGGGCCGGGGCGGAAGTGCAGCCCGAAGCCGTCCGCCGCCGGCGCGAGCGTGCCCACCACGTCGGCGGGCAGAAGGTCCGCAGAGCCCTGCACCCGCGAGAAGGTGCCCCCTACCGCGGCGGCCATGCTCTGCGCGAGCAGGGTCTTGCCTACGCCGGGGATGTCCTCGATGAGCAGGTGTCCCCCGGCGAGCACACAGGCGGTCGCGACCTCGATCTGTTCGTGGCGGCCGGCCATCACCGACGCGACCGCACCGCTCAGCGAGTGGGCCAGCGAAGTGGCAAGGGGGGTGGGGGCGGGAGCGGTCACAGGCGTCATGTCAGTGGATCATCGGCAGCGCCGGGCCGTCGCTCAAGCCCGGCCGGCAGCCGATCAACCCATTGTGCGTTGCTTGATCGGCTCGATGCGGTAGATCAGGCGGACGTCGGTAGGCCCCATCGCATATGGGCCACCGATGTATTTGCCGGCCAACTTGTTGATGTGGTCGGCGGCGGGCTGGCCGGCGGTGACGCTGATGACCCGGCCACGTACCTCGGCGTAGTGGTAGGGGTTGGCGGCATCCCAGATGGCGATGGTGACCCGCGGGTCGTGATCCATCGCCGTGGCCTTGGCCCGCCCGATCTGGGTGTTGATGAGGATGCATTCGTCGTCGGCGTCGACCCACATGACGTGGGTCATCGGGTGGCCGGACTTGGGGATGACGGTGAGGGCGGCGAAGTTCTTGGCCTGTGCCATATCGCGGATCGCGGGATCGAGCATGGGGGAATGCTACTTCGGCGACGCTGTCGAACTCCCGCAAGTCCCCGTCGAGAGCGCGTCGCTGGTGGGGTAGTTTGCCGGGCGTGGGGAAGGCGTTCAGCAGCATCGTCGTCGGCGTGTCCGACGCGGAGACGTCGCTGACTGCGGCGCGCACCGCGGTCGCTCTCGCCGAGGCCACCGGTGCCACGGTGCACTTCGTCACGGCCGTCCCCGGCGGCGAACGGCAGGTGGTCGAGGTCGGCTCCGACCGCTTCGTGGTCGACTCGGTGGAGAACGCACGGGCGGCGATCGAACGCTTCGCCAGAGCACTCGCTACGTCGGCGCAGTGGACGGTGCAGGCGGTGGAGGCCAGCCCGGCCAAGGCCCTCATCGAGGTCGCCGAGCTCTATGCCGCCGACCTGATCGTGGTGGGCAATGTGCGCATGCAGGGCCTCGGGCGCGTGCTCGGCAGCGTGGGCAACGAGGTGGCCCACAACGCGCCGTGCAGCGTCCTCATCGTCAAGACCGTCTAGCGGGCGGGTGCGGGGCGCTTGGCGTCCACCAGGCGGCGGTAGAGGTCGAGGTAGCTGATCGCCGCGATCCCCCAGCCGACGTCGCGGGTCATCGCCCGCTTCTGGACGCGCTGCCATGCGAGCTTGTCGGCGAACAGGTCGCATGCGCGATCGAGTGCCACGCCGAGCTGCACCGCGTCGACCGGGCTGAACTGGAACCCGGTGGCCACGCCGTCGCGTAGCGCCGCCTCGTTGGCGTCGATGACCGTGTCGGCCAGGCCGCCGACGCGGGCCACCACGGGCAGGGTGCCGTAGCGCAGTCCGTAGAGCTGGGTGAGCCCGCACGGCTCGAACCGCGACGGCACGATGATCGCGTCCGCGCCGGCCTGCATGCGGTGCGAGAGTGGTTCGTCGAAGCCGATCACCATGCTCACCTGGCCGTGGTAGCGCTCGGCTTCACGTCGAAACGCGTCCTGCAGCTCGCGGTCGCCCGTGCCGAGCACAGCCAACTGCGCGCCGCGGGCGTACAGCACATGCATCGCGTCGAGCAGCAGGTCGAGCCCCTTCTGGGTGGTGAGCCGGCTGACCACGCAGAAGAGGGGCACATCCACCCGCACGTGCAAGCCCATCTCCAGTTGCAGAGCGGCCTTGTTGGGGGCCTTCGCCTCGAGGCGGCGGGCCGAGTACGGCGACGACACGAGGGGATCGGTGCCCGGGTTCCACACCGTGTCGTCGATGCCGTTGACGATGCCGCTCAGCTCGTGGGCGCGCAAGCGCAGCAGGCCGTCGAAGCCCATGCCGTGCTCGGGCGTGAGGATCTCGCGGGCGTAGGTGGGGCTGACCGTGCTGAGGTGATCGCACCACTGGACGCCGGCCTTGAGGAAGCTGATGTTGCCCCAGTACTCCATGCCGTCATGGCCGAGCGCGGGCGCGGGCAGGTGCAACGGCTTGGACACCGCGTGCGGGAAGACTCCTTGGAACGCGAGGTTGTGGATCGTCAACAGGGTGGCCGGCAGCACCGGCTTGGGGGTGCGCTTGCCCGGGTTGCTCGCGGCATGGAGGTAGGCCGCGGTAAGGGCCGCCTGCCAGTCGTGCAGGTGCACGAGATCGGGCTTCCATGGGCCGAGCTTGCCGAGTGCGGTCTGGGCGCCGGCCCACGCGAGCGCGGCGAAGCGCAGGTGATTGTCGGGCCAATCCTTGCCGTCCGGCCCGAGGTACGGGCCACCCCCCTTGCGGGCGAACAGATGGGGCGCCTCGACGAGCAGCACGGACAGGCCTTCGGAGGTAGTGCCGGCGAGGAGTGCACCCTCGCCGCCGAACAGGTCGGGCAATGCCGCGACCTTGCGCGCCCCGATGAGCTGCTCGCGCACGCCGGGGTAGGCGGGCAGCAGGACGCGCGATTCCACGTCCATCGACGCGAGCGCCAACGGCAGCGCCCCGGCAACATCCGCGAGCCCGCCGGTCTTGATGAGCGGGTAGCACTCGGGGGTGACGAACAGGGCCTTCACATGAATTGACGGTAACGCGTACGGGCCGCGACTGTGGCGCTGCGGTACATTCGGCACATGGCCGATCCCAAGGTGCTCGTCATCGTCCTCGCGGGTGGCGAAGGCAAGCGGATGATTCCCCTGACGCAAGACCGGGCCAAGCCCGCAGTGCCGTTCGGGGGCAGCTACCGCATCATCGACTTCGCGCTCTCCAACTTCGCCAACGCGCGCTACTTGAAGATCGTCGTGCTCACCCAGTACAAGAGCCACAGCCTCGACCGCCACATCAGCCAGACATGGCGTTTCAGCGGCTTGCTCGGCAACTATGTGACGCCGGTGCCCGCGCAGATGCGCCGCGGCCCGCACTGGTTCGCCGGCTCGGCCGATGCGATCTACCAGAACCTCAACCTGATCACCGACGAGAACCCCGATGTGGTGTGCGTGTTCGGCGCCGACCACATCTACCGCATGGATCCGCGCCAGATGGTCGAGCAGCACATCGCCTCCGGTGCCGGTGTCACGGTCGCCGCGATCCCCGTCGGTTACGAGGAGGCCAAGTCCTTCGGCGTGATCGAGGCCGGCGACGCCGGCAAGATCGTCGCCTTCCACGAGAAGTCGCCCACCCCGCCCACCATGCCCGGCGATGCCACCCGCTGCCTCGCGAGCATGGGCAACTACGTGTTCGACACCAAGACGTTGATCGACATCGTCTCGCCCACGGGTGAAGACGACCAGCACACCGACATCGGTGGCCACATCATCCCTGCGCTCACCGCCCAGGGCGTGGCCCACTGGTACGACTTCTCCACGAACGACGTGCCAGGGCAGGACGACCGCGAGAAGGGCTACTGGCGCGACGTAGGCACACTCGACTCGTATTACGACGCGAACATGGACTTGCTGTCGCCGGTACCGGTGTTCAACCTGTACAACGACGACTGGCCGGTGTTCACCGCCAATGAGTCGCTACCTCCGGCCAAGATCTCGCGCGGCGCGGGCGGCGAGCCGTCGTACGTGGACGGCAGCTTGCTGTGCGCCGGCTCGATCGTGTCCGGCGCCCACGTCGAGCGCTCGATCGCCTCTCCCGGCGTGCGCGTGCACCACGATGCCCACGTCACCGACAGCATCCTGTTCCCCGGCGTGCGTGTCGGCGAGGGCTCTCGGCTGAACCGCTGCATCATCGACAAGAACGTGCAGGTGCCCCCGGGCACCCGCATCGGTTTCGACCGCGAGGCCGACGCGGCCCGGTACACGATCAGCGACCACGGCATCGTCGTGGTGGAAAAGGGCTACGAGTTCTAGCCTCTTTACGCGGTCGTCTCCGCCACCTACGGTGTCCGCCATGACTTCCCGAACCATCTGCATCGCCCGGGTCAAGGGCAGCGGCGGCGAGCCGATAGGTCGTCTGGTGGCCGACGCGCTCGGCTACCAACTGGTCGACGAGGAGATCATCCAGCGGGCCGCCGAGTCAGAGGGTGTGTCCGTCGATGAACTGACGGAAGTAGAGCAACGCAGTTCGGTGATCAGCCGGCTGATGAAGTTGATGGCCTTCTCCTCGGGTGTCCCTGATGCCACGGGTATCTACTTGCCGCTGGCGGATCTGCCGACGCACGACCCGAAGTCGCTGCGCGGCCTCATCCAGAAGTCGATCCACGAGACGGCCGATCGTGGCAACGTCGTGATCGTGTCGCACGCCGCCTCGTTCGCACTGGCCGGTCGCGACGACACGCTGCGCATCCTGGTGACGGCGCCGACGGCGATCCGCGAGGCGCGGGTCGCGGCCGGCGAATCGCTCGACGAGAAGCACGCGGCGAAGGCGGTGGCCGACGACGACGCCGGCCGCGAGAGCTACCTGAAGAAGTTCTACGGCGTGGAGCACGAGCAGCCGTCGCACTACGACCTCGTGCTCAACGGCGGCACCTTGTCGGCCGACGCGATCGCGGCACTCGTGGTCGCTGCCGCCAACAGCTGACAAGTCGGCGCTCAGGCGGGCTGGTGGCCCGGCTGAACGCCGAAGCTCACTCGGTTGCGGTGGTGTCGATGACCTGGCCGAGTTCGCCACGGAAATCGGGCGGCAGCGGGGTCTCTTCGTGATCGAGCGTGGTGGCGACGCGCTGGGCGAGGTTGTGGTCGTTCATGATCGCCCGCGCCACGGTAGGGCCGACGCGGCCGCCGAGGGGCATCTGGCCCGACGCCACCGCAGCGATCAGCGCGCTCGACACGTGCGCCGCGACCGGCTGCACCTTGCCCCAATCAACCTCGCCGGCCATCGCCCGCATCTTCTGCGCGGCCTCGGTGGTGCGCTCGGCGGTGGCGGCGCGCACGGCGGCCCAGTCCACAGCACGCAGCGCAGAGGTGATCGTGCGCGCATCAGCGCCATCAGCGCCATCAGCATCCGCCGCCGAGGCGCTCGCCTTGCCGGCCTCGTACTCGGCCTTCAGCGTGCGCGCGAACTCCTTGGCGCGGTCCTTCGACGTGAACGGCTTCACCGCCTCCGTCAAGCGGGCCGCCACCTTGCCGAGCGATCGCACAACCATCGACGGTCACGATAGTGCTCCACCTCGTCGCCACGGCCGCCGGCGCGGGATGCTGTGCACCCATGAGCGACATCCTCGACGAACTCGACGCCTGGCTCACCGAGAACTGGAACGCCGACCTCACCGTCGGGGAATGGTGGGAGCGGCTCGGCGCGTCCGGCTGGGCGGCACCGGCGCTGCCCACCAACGCGTACGGCAAGGGTCTTGGCCGTAACGACGCGATTGCTGTCGGCAACCGCATCGTGCGCCACGGCGCGGTGCCCGCGCCCGGGGGCCTCGGCATGCTGCTCGCCGCGCCCACGATCGCGGTGCACGGCACACAGGAGCAGATCGAGCGCTTCGTGCGCCCGATCGTCACCGGCCAGTCCGCGTGGTGCCAGCTGTTCAGCGAGCCGGGCGCGGGTAGCGACCTCGCCGGCCTCGGCTGTCGCGCGCTGAAGGACGGCGACGAGTGGGTAGTGAACGGCCAGAAGGTGTGGACCAGCGGCGGCCACATCGCCGATATGGGCATGCTCATCGCCCGCACCAATCCCGACGTGCCCAAGCACCAGGGCATCACCTGGTTCGCGTTCGACATGCACCAACCCCGAGAGGTGGAGGGGCGCCCGCTGCGGGAGATGACCGGGCGGGCGTTGTTCAACGAGGTGTTCCTCAGCGAGGCCCGCGTCGCCGATGATGCGATCATCGGCGGCACGAACAACGGCTGGGCGGTGGCCAACACGACGCTGATGTTCGAGCGCGCCGGCCTCGGCGCGGGCGGTCACACCGCGGCCGCGCTGTGCTCGCCGGGCACGATCGCCGGCGACCTGCCCAAGCGCGTCGGCGACTTCCTGCGCGCCTCGGGCCCCTCGGCCGCGGCCGGCACGCTCGCCGCCGGCGCGGAGAAGATCTTCATCGAGATGGCCCGCCAGAGCGGGGCGATCGACGATGCGTCAGTGCGCCAGGAGCTGGCTCGCCTGCACACCATGCATGAGGTCGGGCGCATGCTCGCCCTGCGCCTCAAGGCGGAGAAGGCCGCCGGTCGCGACATCCCCGGCGCACCGAACATCGCCAAGTTGTCGATGAGCAACATCATGCGATCCAGCCGCGACCTCGGCCTGCGCATCGCCGGCGCGAACGGCATGCTCCACGGCTACAACTCGGCGGATCGTGCAGTGGTGGAGGAGGCGACGGGGCAGCCCTATCTCGCGCACATCACTGAAATGGCCCTGTTCGCCCAGGGCCCGCCGATCTACGGCGGCACGGATCAGGTGCAGCGCAACATCCTCGGTGAGCGCGCGCTGGGCCTGCCCAAGGAGCCCAACGACGACAAGGTGAAGACCTGGGCGGAGTTGCCGAGAAACGGCTGACCGGCCAGGCTGGGCCGATGGATACCCTCGGCTACATCGCGGCGACCGCCGCTGCAGTGGCGGGAGGCGGGATCAACGCACTCGGCGGTGGGGGCACGCTGGTGACGTTCCCGGTGTTGCTCGGGCTGGGCGTGCCTTCGGTGGCCGCGAACATGACGAACACCGTGGGGGTCTCTGTCGGCTATGTCGGCGGTACGTGGGCCCAGCGCGGCGGGCTGCAGGGCCAGTACCAGCGCCTGCCCAAGTTGCTCATTGCTGGCGCGATCGGCGGCCTCGCCGGAGCGATCCTGCTGAAGTCGACGAGCGACGATCGGCTGCGGCAATTGATCCCCGTGCTGCTCGGACTCGCCACCGTGCTGCTCGCCCTGCAGCCCAAGCTGCGCACCTGGCTCGGCCGTCACGCGGCCGCGGCCGATCGGCCCGATGCCGCGTGGCTCGTGCCCGCGGTCGCGCTCGGCGCGGTGTACGGCGGCTACTTCGGCGCCGGCCTCGGCGTGATGCTGCTGGCCATGCTCGGCCTCGGCGTGCACGAGCCCCTGAACCGCTCGAACGTGCTGAAGCAGTTGCTCGCGTTCGTGATCAACTTCGTCGCCGCCGCGTTCTTCGTGTTCACCGGCAAGGTGTGGTGGGGGCTGGCCGGGTTGATGGCCGCGGGCAGCCTGCTCGGGGGTGTGCTCGGCGGGCGCGTCGCCGGCCGCTTGCCACCCGAGCGCTTCCGCCTCGTCGTGATCGCGGTGGGCGCCATGGTCACGGTCGCGTACGCGGTCAAGGTCTGGTTCTGACACCCGCCAGACTGGAGGCATGGAACAACGCCACTGGCCGAGCTCGCACGAGGAACTGAGCGCGGGTGCGATCAAAGTGCGCGTCGCGACGATCGATCAGGTCTTCAACGCGATGGACCCCACGCCGCTGGAGGAGCGTTCGCTGAACCCCGAGGTCGCCGACTGGATCGAGGAGTGGGCCGAAGACCTCGGCGGCGACAAGCCGCTGACCATCGAGATCTATCTCACCGAAGGTGGCGCCGACACCCGCGGCGAGGCCGTCACCCGCGGCCTGCACAACCACTTCGAGTACCGCGAGTGGCAGGTGGGCCGCCAGCTCGGCAAGCTCTGGCGCGAGGGCCGCATCAGCATGATCATCGGGCTCGCTGCGCTCACCGTGTTCATCACGCTCTCGCATCTCATCGGGGCCAGCCCCAACCCGGTGCTCGACGTGGTGCACGAAGGGCTCACCGTGCTCGGCTGGGTGTCGATGTGGAAGCCGCTGCAGATCTTCCTCTACGAGTGGTGGCCGATCCGTCGCGAGCGCCGCGCGTGCCGCCGCCTCGCCGAGGCCGAGGTGCGCTTCATCGTCAACTGAACCTCAACTGAATCGTTCGCGAAGCTGCACGTACACCGTGTGGCCGGCGAGCGCGGAGAGCTCCTCGCCGAGCGAATCGATCACTGGCCGCTCGCCCACATAGGCGCGGTCGCCCTCGGTGCAACACCACGCCATCGTCGGCCCTTCGTCGCCCCAGTCGGCCCGCGACCAGCGGCGCACCGTGGCGTGTTCGATGCCGTCGGGCTGCATCGCCCAATCGACCCGGATCGGTAGCTGCCAGCACACGGATGGTTTCCAGTCGAGCGGCGACTCTCCTGCCGCCACCGCGGCGAGGTGCAAGGCGCACCCCGCGCCACCGGCGAAGCCCGGCCGGTTGAGGAAGATGCAGGCGCCGTCGACGACCTTGGTGTTCGTGCGCGTCGTATCCTTGAACACGTCGTCCGCGTCGGCGCGGTCGTGGAACTGCCACAGCTCGATGGGTACGGCCGCGGCGAGCGCGGAGACGGTCATCGCCTCGTCGACGTCGGTGAGCTCGGCGCCCACCGAACAACACCCCTGCTGCAGCTCCTCGGCCGGGTGGTCGAGGATACCGAGGCAGCCGCGCCCCCAGAGGCACGTCCAGCGCGACTCCAGGAAGCCGCGCTCGAAGCGCCACAACGTGTCACCGTCGGGAACTTCGATGAACTCAGGTGCTGGCTCGGAACCGGACCCCATGGCGTCCGACGGTAGCCGTGGGTCAGGCCCGGGCCACGGCGAAGCGGGCTGCCACGTCGGGCCAGTTGGCGATGTTCCAGAACGCCTTCACGTAGTCGGCCTTCACGTTCTTGTACTGCAGGTAGTAGGCGTGCTCCCACGAATCGATCACGAGCAGTGGCACGGTGCCCGCGCCGGCGCTCCCCTGGTGGTCGTGGATCTGCTCGACGACCAGTCGCTTGGCCACCGGCTCCCATGCGAGCGCACCCCAGCCGACACCCTGCACGCCGAGCGTGGCCGCGGTGAGCTGGGCTTGCATCGCCTCGAACCCGTCGAGGTGCTCGTCGATCGCGGCAGCGAGCTCACCATCGGGGCGGCCGCCACCGTCGGGGCTCATGTTCGTCCAGAAGATGCTGTGCAACACATGCCCGCTGAGATGAAAGGCGAAGCTGCGCGTCAGCATGTTGATCGTGGAGGCATCGCCACTCCGGCGGGCCGCGGCCAGCGCGTCGAGCGTGTCGTTGGCCCCCTTCACGTACGCGGCGTGGTGTTTGTCGTGGTGCAGTGCCACGACCTCGCCGCTGTAGTGCGGCTCGAGTGCGCCGGGGGAGTACGGCAGGTCGGGAAGTGTGTAGAGCGCCATCCGGCTGCTCCTCTCGTGGTGTCGGACAGGTGCCCGCCACCCAGACCGTATCCTGCAATTCAGTGAGTTCGTCCGGCACCCCCACCCCCGTCGAGTACGACCTGATCATCGTCGGCACCGGTTCGGGCAACTCGCTCATCGGGCCGGAGATGGATGGCTGGCGTATCGCCATCGTCGAGCGCGGCGTATTCGGTGGCACGTGCATCAACCGCGGGTGCGTGCCGACGAAGATGTTCGTGTACGCCGCCGACCTGGCCGAGCAGGCTCGCCACGGCGATCGCCTCGGCGTGCACACGCACTTCGGAGGCGCCGACTGGCCGGCGATCGTGCACCGCGTGTTCGGGCGCATCGACCCGATCTCCGCGGGCGGGCGCGACTATCGCGACGGCCTGCCCAACGTCGATCTCTACGAGGGCAGCGCCCACTTCGTCGGCGAGCGCGAACTGGAGGTGCTCGGCACCCGCATCCGCGGCAAGCAAGTGGTGCTCGCCACCGGGGCCCGCTCGTTCATCCCCGAGGTGCCCGGCCTCGACGACGTGCCGTTCCACACGAGCGACAGCATCATGCGGCTCGGCCACCAGCCGAGCCACCTCGTCATCATGGGCGGAGGCTTCATCGCCGCCGAGTTCGCCCACGTGTTCGGCGCGCTCGGCACGGTCGTGACGATCATCAACCGCGGCCACCACCTGTTGCGCGCCGAGGACGATGACATTGCGGCCCGCTTCACCGAGCTGGCGGCCACCCGCCACGATCTCGTACTGGGAGCCGACATCCACCGCGTCCGCCGCACCGACACCGGGGTGGCGATCGACCTCACGTGCGACAAGGGACAGCGCACGATCGAGGGTGACGTGCTGCTCGTCGCTACCGGGCGTGTGCCCAACGGCGACCAGCTGCACGCCGAGTCGGCCGGGATCGAGGTCGATGCCCGCGGCGCCGTCGTGGTCGATCGCTACGGCCGCACGACGGCCCCCGGTGTGTGGGCGCTCGGCGATGTCAACGGCCGCTACCAGCTCAAGCACATGGCCAACGGTGAGGCCACGGTGGTGCGCCACAACCTCAGCAACCCCGCCGCGCTGCGCGGATACGACGAGCGGCCGGCGCCGCACGCGGTGTTCTCCTCCCCCCAGATCGGCGCCGTCGGCCTCACCGAGCGCGAGGCCCGGCGCCGCCACGAGGAGACGGGCGCGCCGTATTGCGCGATCACCCATGACTACGCCGGCGCGGCGTACGGCTGGGCGATGGAGGACACGACCTCGTTCTGCAAGCTGATCGGTGACCCGCTGACCCGGCGCGTGATCGGAGCGCACGTGATCGGCCCGCAAGCGTCGTTGCTCGTGCAACTCGTGGTGCAGGGCATCCACCTCGGCAACAGCGCGGACGAGATGGTGTCGCAGGTGTGGATCCACCCTGCGCTCAGCGAAGTGGTCGAGCAGGCCCTGTTGAAGCTGATCGACGCGTTCGACGCGCACGTTGTCACCATCTAACAGCGGGGCTCGCGGCCGCCAACTCTCACCTTCCTCTTACGATCGGCGGGTTGCGGCCTTACCTGCACGCTCCATCATGAGTGCACCACCCTTCATCCTTCGTCCTGAAAGGACCACACGCATGAAGAAGTCGATCGTTGCTGCCGGCCTCACTGCCGGTCTCCTCGCCGGAGCCGGCGTTGTCTATGCACTCGATTCCACCGGCGACGCCGGTGCCTCGCCGCTCGACAAGGTTGCCGCTGTCTCCGTGAATGCCGACGGCGGCACAGCCACGGCGAACCCGCTCGCTGGCGTCTCCCTCGCCGGGACCGACGTTGGTGTCGATCACGAGGCCCACATCCGCGACACGCTCCAGCCGCTCGTCGACGATGGCACCCTCACGGCCGACCAGCTCGACAAGATCGTGGCCGCGCTCGTCGCCGCCGACCCCGGTGATGGCGATGGGGATGGTGGCATGGGCCCCGACGGAAAGGGCCATGGCGCGATGCTCGGCGTCGGCCTGCAGACCGTGGCCGACACGCTCGACATCACCGTCGACGACGTGCGCACCGCGATCCAGAGCGGCACGACGCTCGCCGACCTCGCGACCGAGCACGGAAAGACCGCGCAACAGCTCATCGACGCCCTCGTGGCCGAAGCCGAGACCCATCTCGCCGACGAGGTGAAGGGCGGTACGCTCACGCAGGCCGCAGCCGATACCCGCCTTGACGAGGCGACGCAGCGGATCACCGACTTCGTCAACAACACCCGGGCCGCGGGCCCCATGGGCGGCGACCACGATGGTCACGGCCCCGGCGGCGATCGCCCCGGAACGATCGGTGGCATGGACGGCACGATCGACGGCGGCCCTGTCGACAACCCGACCACCACGACCGGCTGACCCGAAGTCGTACGATCGGCCGGGGCGCACGTCTCCCTCCCTGATGGCCGCCGCCCCGGCCGATCGACGAACTCCTCCACCTGAACAGGACACACAGTGACCGCACGGATCCTTCTCGCCGATGACGACCGGGCCATCCGCGAGGCGCTGAACCGGGCCCTCACCCTCGAGGGTTACGACGTGGTGCAGGCCAACGACGGGGCGCAGGCGCTCGTGCTCCTCGAGTCGAGCAAGCCCGACGTGGCGATCCTCGACGTGATGATGCCGAACGTCGATGGCCTCACCGTCTGCCGGGTGCTGCGCGCCGAACGCAACCGGATTCCGGTGCTGATGCTCACCGCCCGCACCGAGACCCCCGACCGTGTCGCCGGCCTCGATGCCGGTGCGGATGACTATCTCGCCAAGCCGTTCGACCTCGACGAACTCCTCGCCCGCCTGCGGGCGTTGCTGCGCCGGGCTCGTCCCGACGACGAGGACGCGAGCAGCGAGCCGGTGCAGATTGCCGACCTGCGCATCGACCCGACCGGGCGGCGGGTGTGGCGCGGCGAGCGCGAGATCGAGCTGTCCAAGACCGAGTTCGACCTGCTCGAGTTGCTCGTGCGCAACCAGGGGATCGTGCTCGAACACAGCACGATCTACGACCGCATCTGGGGCTACGACTTCGGCCCGGACTCCAAGAACCTCGCGGTCTACATCTCCTACCTGCGCCGCAAGCTCGAAGTCGAGGGCGAGGCCAAGCTGATCCACACCGTGCGCGGTGTCGGCTACACGGTGCGCGTCCTGTGAGCCTGCGCGTCAAGCTGATCCTTGCGCTCACTCTGCTCGCCGCGGCCGCCACCGCGGCGATCGGCATCGCGTCCTACACGAACACGAAGCACCAGCTGGAGTCCAGCGTCGATCGCTCACTCGAGGACGCCGCCCAGCGCTTCGCCGAGCAGCCGGAGATGGGCGACCCCGATCACGACGGCGACCAGGGCGCCCACTACCCCGGCCAGACCCGCCCGCGGAGCTTCGAGCAGGTGCTGTTCCAGCGCATCGACGCCGCTGGCACCGTCGTCGTCGAGCCCCAGTCGGGCGCGCTTCCGGTCACCGACGCCGACCTGGCGGTCGCCGCCGCGGGCGATCCATTGGCGCACGCCGGGTACGAGACCGAGATCGATGGCGAGCACTACCGCGTGCTGACCGTCAAGTACGCCGATGGCGCGGTGGTGTTCGCCCGTTCTCTCGCCGAGAGCCAGAACTCGCTGGAGGGCATCCTGCGTAGCACCCTCTGGGCGGTGGCGCTCGTCGCCCTGGTGTCGGCCGCGCTTGGTTGGCTCGTCGCCCATGGCATCACCCGCCGGCTCGAACGGCTCACGATCGTTGCCGGCGTGGTGGCCACCACCGGCCGCCTGGATGTCGATGTGCCGACCGACGGCAAGGACGAGACCGGCCAGCTCGGCCGCGCGCTCAGCGGGATGCTTTCCGCATTGCACTCCAGCCGCGAGGAGCAACACCGCCTCGTGCAGGACGCAAGCCACGAGTTGCGCACCCCCCTCACCAGCCTGCGCACGAACGTCTCCGTGCTGCGGCGCAAATTTGGCGGGCTCGACGAATCGTCGCGCGAGCAACTGCTTTCCGATCTCGACAGCGAGACCCGCGAACTCACCGACTTGGTGAACGAACTCGTGGAGCTCGCCACCGATCGCCGTGACGACGAGTTGGTGCAGCCCGTGCGCCTCGGCGATCCGGCCGAGCGGGCTGCGGCACGGGCCCGGCGGCGCACCGGGCGCACCGTGGTGGTGAACGCTGACGACACCACGATCGAGGGCCGCCCTGGCGCGCTGGAGCGGGCGCTGCAGAACCTCATCGACAACGCCTGCAAGTTCGCCACCGACGGCGACGTGGAGGTCACGGTGGCACACGGCCGGGTCAGCGTGCGCGACCACGGGCAGGGCCTGCGCGAGGCCGACATCCCCCACCTGTTCGATCGCTTCTACCGCTCGGTGGAGATGCGCAGCCGTCCCGGCTCGGGCCTCGGGCTGGCGATCGTGCGCTCGGTCGTCGAAGCACATGGCGGAGACGTGTTCGCCACGAACGCTCCCGGTGGCGGGGCCATCATCGGGTTTACCCTCCCATACGACGACTGACGTGCTCCGGCTGCGCGGCTCGGGAATGCCGGGCGGGTCGCGGGGTGTTGACTGGGCATGCCCACAACCCCCGAGTCCACCCGTGATGTCGCGACCGTAGAGCGCGTGATCGCCGCTCGCGCTGACAAGATCTTCGATCTGCTCGCCGACCCGGCGCGGCACGCGGAGATCGACGGCTCAGGCACGGTCCGCGCCCCGTCGGAGGGCGCGGGGCACCGCCTCGCGCTCGGTGAGGTGTTCGGCATGTCGATGCACGCGGGGATCGGCTACACGATGGCCAACGAGGTCGTCGAGTTCGAGGAGAACCGGCTCATCGCCTGGCAGCCGCGCCCGACGGCATCGATCATGCGCCCGTTCGTGGGCGGCCGCATCTGGCGCTACGAGCTGGCGCCCAAGGATGGTGGCACTCTGGTGCGCGAGAGCTGGGACATCCGCCACGAGAAGCTGACGTTCCTGGTGCGCCCTTTGCGGTCACGCACCGTCGATGCGATGACCAAGACGCTCGAGCGACTCGCTGCAGTCGTCGAAGCCTGACCGTCGAAGCCTGGCCGTCGAAGCCGGACCGTTCAGAAGGTGGGGATCGGCACCACCGTGGTGGTGGCCGGCGCGGTCATCTCCGCGAGGTGTTTGCCGGCCAGGTCGTGGCCGAGGAGGATCAGCACATTGGCGTCGGCGAGGGCGGCGATGCCGCCGACGATCCACACCGGCGTCGTCATGTAGAACACCGGGATGCCGCCCATCAGGCGGCTGACCGAGGCACCCACGGCTTCGGCGCCCCACCCGACATAGATCTTGCTGGTGGCCAGATCGGCGTCGACGCCGAACCCGTTCGTTGGGTCGCGCAGCACGAACCCGAGCGCTGCAAGATCGGTGGACAGCACCGCTGCGGCGCCGTCGACCCCCGAGGCGTTGGCCACCTTCACGACTCCACCCGTCGTGAACGGCGGCTCGGTCGTGGTCGTCGGAGCAATCGTGGTGGTCGTGGTCGAGCTCGTGGTGGTGGTCGAGGTCGTGGTCGTGGTCGTGCTCGTAGGGGTGGTGCGCGCTGCATCGCGGCTGCTCTTGCACGCGGCGGGCATGGCGACGAGCAGCAGCACGAGCGTGCAACGGATCACGAGCGAGCGGTGGGGAACGGGGGGCTTGCCCATGGTGCAGACAGACTGCCGACTCGCCGGCCGCGACACAAGGACCCCCCGCCGGCGGTGTTTCACAGGGCCCAGTCGATCGCTTCCAGCCCGGCCTCGATGAGGGCGGCGTTCGTGCGGCTGAAGGGGCGGCTACCGAAGAAGCCGTTGTGTGCGCTGAGCGGCGATGGGTGGGCCGACTCGATCACGGTGTGGCGGGTGAGGTCGATGAACGACTGCTTACGCCGTGCGTTCGCGCCCCACAGGATGAACACCACGCGGTGGGGCTTGGCGGTGACCGCCTTCAGCACCTCGTCGGTGAAGCGCTCCCAGCCCTTGCCGTGGTGGGAAGCGGCCTGGCCGGCGCGCACGGTGAGCGTGGTGTTGAGCAGCAGCACGCCCTGGCGGGCCCAGGCCTCGAGGTTGCCGTGGCGGGGGATCGGCAGGCCGAGGTCGGTGTGCAGTTCCTTGTGGATGTTGGCCAGCGAGGGCGGGATGGCGACGCCCTCGCGTACGGAAAAGCACAACCCGTGGGCCTGGCCCGGGCCGTGGTAGGGGTCCTGTCCGAGGATCACCACCCGGGTGTTCGCGTAGGGCGTGAGGTGGAGGGCGGCGAACACCTCCTCCTCCGGTGGGTAGACGCGGAACTGGCCCCGCTGCTCGGCGACGAATCGTTGCAGCTGAGGCCAGTACGGCTTGGCGAACTCGCCACGCAAGACCGGGTTCCAATCCGTCGTCACCGGCTCAGTATCGCAAGCCAAGGCGGCCGATGGTGTTCGGCCGTTTCAGTTCTCCGTGATCTGCGGCACTGGCGAACCGTTGACCAGGTCGATGCGGATCCGCGAGTCGTGGGTGTCGCTGCGGAAGCGCACCTCCACCCGATCAGCGCGGTCGGTCGACGAGTCGATATGGAAGCCCTCGGCGGGGGTGGCCGACACGAGGCTGAGTGCGCCGTTGTCGAGTTGCACCGTGATCGAGCCGCCGATGCTGTTGTAGTGCAAGGTGAGTGGAGCCGGAGCCGGCTCCGGTGCAGTCGCGATGGGTGCGGTCGTGGCTGGAGCATCGCTCGTCGTCGTGGTCGTGCCCTGACTATCCAGACCGTCCTGCGTGCCTTGGCCGCCCTGCCCGCCCTGGTCGCCGCCGGCCACCGTGGGGCCTGTGGCACCGTGCGTGGTGGGGGCGGTCTCGGGGGTGGTGGAACTGACGAAGGTGGTGTCGCCAAGGGTGCTGGGAGCGGCGGGGTCGAGGTTGGCGCGGCCGGTGCTGCCACGCCCGACGGCGAACAAGGCCCCGCCGGCGAGCAGTGCGCAGGCGGCGGCGCTGGCGACCATCGCACGGCGGCGGCGGAGCACCCGCACACGACCCTGCACCTGCGAGTAGGCGCTGTTCACGTCGGGGTAGGCGCCGCCGGCCCGGCCGAGCAGGCGCTCCATCTGGGGATCGTCGAACTCATTCATCACTGCTGCTCCTGGTGTGCGGCGTACACGCCGCGGAGGCGATCACGCCCCTGGTGGAGGTGGAACTTCACCGCGCCCTCGCTGATCGCCAACGCCGACGCCACCTCGGCGACGCTCAGCCCTTCGACGTAGAACAGGGCGATCGCCAGCCGCTGCTGGCGGGGGAGTTCGGCGAGCAGGGTGTTGGCGTCCGTACCGTCGCTCCAATCGACCTGATCGGGGCGGTAGTCGCCGTGCAGGCGCTGCACCGCCTTGTCCTTGCGATCACCCCGACGGTGGTCGTCGCGCAGGCGGTTGATCGCCACGCGGCGGATCCAGCCGACGGGATCGTCGTAGCGGCGGATCTTGCGCCAGTGCAGGTGGGCCTTGACGAAGGCCTCCTGGACGGCGTCAGCGGCGGCCTCCTGGTTGCCGGCGACGACGGCGAGGGCGCGCACGAGTCGCCCGTAGTGGGCGCGGAACAGCATCTCCAGGTCGTCGCCGGTTGCGATACCGACATGGGCGACCACATCGCTCATGCGCAGTGCCATCGATTCCACAGTGGGGACACGCCGGGAGTGTGTAGCAGGTTTGGCGGTGCGGGGGTTTTCTTCCCCGGAAGTGCCAGAGTTCGAGTGCACCCACCTCCCGATGGGTATGAGCCACGGAGGAACCGCCATGTCCCGCACCCGGCACCGTCTCGTCGCCAGCATCGGGGCCGCCGCGGTCGCCGTACTGCTGGCCGCCGGCTGCAGTTCCAGCACCAAGGTCGGCGGCGGTACCACCGTGGCCTCGACCGTGCCCGGCGGATCGTCGACGTCGGTGGCCCCGGCCACCACCGCTGCGCCCACCACGGCGGCCACCAGCGCTCCGACGACCGCCGGACCCGGCCCCACGGCCCCCGCCAGCGCGGCCGTGCTCGGCGCGCCGACCAACCTGCAGGCCACCCCGAGCGGCGGCATCACACTCGCCGGCGGGTTCCTCTGCGGTGACGACCCCAGCATCCCCGGCTGGGTGGTCGACGATTGCCAGCAGATGCCCTCCTTCGGCGACGGGCTCACCAGCCTCGTGCTGCACAGCGCCGCCGACGGCCGCCTCGCCGTGGCCGTGTTGTTCCGCAGTGGGGCGACCCTCGTGCAGCGCTACGGGGCCGCCGAATCCGGCCCCGGCGTGTGGTCGGCGGTCACCGTGCAGGTCGGCGACTTCCACTTCGACGACGCCGCCGAGGTATGGATCGGGTACCGCTACGACGGCACCGGTCAGTACCTCGACTTCGACGTGCTCGATCCGCGGCCCGACGGCTCGGTGTTCCTCGGGGGCCTCCAGGGTCTCGACCACGGCGTTGTACGCGTTCACCCGGGCGGGGCAAGTGTGCAATCGGCGGTGTACGCCGCCTCCGATCCCGGCTGCTGCCCGAGCACGATGCTCCAGCGCGAGGTCACGTTCTCCGCCGACCAGTGGTGGATCGACGCCGGCGCGAGCTACCCCGCGGCGGCCACCCCGCCGCTCACGGGCAACCTGTAGGACGCCGCCCGCGGGGCCGCGTTCGCTACCGTGGATGCATGACCGAAATCCTGGACGTCGACCTGCTTGCCTTCGAGCGCGGCAACGGCGAGCAGCGTCGCGCCGTCGTCGATGGGGTGCGGCGCAGCCTGGCCACCGGGTTCGTCTACACCCGCCACGACCTGTCCTCCGACATGCTCGACACGACCTACGGGATGCTGAAGGAGTTCTTCGAGCACCCCCAAGAGGTGAAGCAGGCGTTCATCGCCCCCGAGAGCCACGGCCAGACCGGGTACACGGGCCTGCTCGTGGAAACCGCCGCGAGCAGCGACGTGCCCGATTGGAAGGAGATGCTCAACTGGGGCATCTCCTTGCCCGAGGGGCACCCGTTGCGTGCTCGCTATCCGCACCGCTACGGCCCCCAGGTGCTGCCCGAGGCGGCCGTGCCGGGGATCACCGAGGCGCTCAACACGTTCCATCGCAAGGTGGAAGACGTGCAGCGGCGCTTCCTGCGCATCATTGCCGAGGGCCTCGGCTGCCACGAGTCGTTCTTCGACGAGATGACCACGAATGGCGCCACGCTGACCCGCGCGATCCGCTATCCCGCGATGCAACACGCACCCGCCGGTGGACATGTGTGGGCGGGCGCGCACGGCGACATCAACCTCATCACCGCGCTGCCCCGCGCCACCGCGGCCGGTTTGCAGGTGCTGATCGATCGCGAGTGGGTGGATGCCTCTGCCCCTGACGGCCAAGTCATCATCAACACCGGGATGATGCTCGAGCGGCTCACCAACGGCGTGATCCCCACCGGCGTGCACCGTGTTGTCGCCGAGCCCGGGTACACCGGGGAGCGCTACAGCGTCGTGCAGTTCTCCCACCCCACACCCTGGACACTGCTCAACCCGCTGTCGTCGTGCATCACCACCGAGCACCCCCAGCGCTGGTCGGGAATGGTGAGCGCCGACGCGCTCGACCTCGTGCTCTACGAGATCAACCTCGTCGAGAACGCCCGGCGGGTTGGCTGAGGACCACATGACGGACCAACCGACCCCTACCCCATCGCGGCACCCCTCCGACCAGATCGACCAGGTCGACGACACCGTCGACACCCGCGACGGCGTCGTTGCCGATGCCCCCGACGGCGCGGGTCAGGCCGAGGACGAAGGCGGGCCGCGTCCGGTCATCGGCGACGTCGTTTTGACGATCGACATCGGTGGCACCACCATGGCGGCCGGGCTGATGACGATGCAGGGCGAGTTGCTCGACCGCGAGCAGATCCCCGTCGACCAGCGCCTCTCGGCGGACGCACTGTTCAACAGCCTGCACACGTTGGTGAACTCGCAGCTCGCCCGGGCCCGCGATCACCACCGCATGCGCCCGATCGGCGTCGGGGTGGGGGTGGCCGGGCCGATGACCCGCGATGCGGACACGATCTCGCCGGTCAACATCCATGTCTGGCGCGAGTATCCACTGCGGTCGCGGCTCGTCGGTGCCACCTCGTTGCCCGTGTTCGCCGATCTCGATGCCAAGGCGCTCGCGCTCGCCGAGGGCTGGCTCGGTGGGGCGCAGGGCAAGGAGAGCTTCATGGCGATGGTCGTGAGCACGGGTGTCGGCGGTGGCATCGTCCTGAACGGCCAGCTGCTCGACGGGTTCAGCGGCAACGCCGGCCACATCGGTCATGTGATCGTCGAGCCGAACGGCCGCCGCTGCGGGTGCGGCTCGAAGGGCTGCCTGGAGGCCGAGGCGTCCGGCGCGGCGATCGAGGCGATCACCGGCCGCCCCGCTTCCGAGCCGTCGTACGAGATCATGCAGCGCACCGGCCGCCTCGTCGGGCGTGCCGCGGCCTCGGTGTGCAATCTGCTCGACCTCGACCTCGTGGTGGTCGGCGGGTCCGTTGCCTTCGCGTTCGGGGCGACGTTCTTCAACTCCGCGCAAGAGGCGCTCGACGAGCACTCTCGCCTGCTGTATTCGAAGGGCGCCCGCATCTCGCCGGTGCGCCTCGGTGATCGCGGCGCGCTGCTCGGCGCCGGCGCGGTGGCAGTGCGCGGCCTGCACCGCGCTCGCCGCCAGGCCCGCTACCGTCCGTGACTCACCGCACCGCTCACACCACCCGAGGAACCCATCGATGACCAGGATCCGCAGTACCGACAAGTCACACATCGACGACCGTCGTGGGCAGTCGAGCGGCGGTAGTGGGTTCCCCGGGGGCTTCCCCATCCCTGGTGGGCTGAAAGCCGGCGGCGGCCTCCTCGGCGTGGTCGTGCTGCTGGCCTCGCTGCTGTTACCAAAGCTGCTCGGGGCGGGGGCCACGTCGTCGCTCAGCTCCGACACCGGCGAGCCCGGTGCGAGCACATGTGCGACCGAGCTGGAGCAGATCGTCTGCGGTGTCACCAACGATGTGCAGGCCTATTGGGCGCAGGCCTTGCCCGACGCGTTCGGCACTGCCTACCAGGAGACCTCTACGGTGTGGTTCAGCGGCGGCGTCAGCACGGGGTGCGGCCAGGCCAGCTCGCAGACCGGCCCGTTCTACTGCCCGGTCGACAATCTCGTGTACCTCGACCTCGGGTTCATGCAGCAGCTGGAGGACGAGCTGGTCGGTTCCACCAGCGACCTCGCCGAGCAGTACATCGTCGCCCACGAGTACGGCCACCATGTGCAGAACCTGCTCGGCACGAACGCTCAGGTGCAGCGCGCCGAGCAGAACGACCCCAGCCGGGCGAGCCAGTACTCGATCGCGCTCGAACTGCAGGCCGACTGCTACGCCGGCGCGTGGGTGGGCGCGCGCAATGTGCTCGACAGCGCCGCCGAGCTCGACGAGGCGATTCGTGCCGCCGAGGGCGTCGGCGACGATCGCATCCAGCAGAAGACGCAGGGCCGCATCGACCCCGAGACCTGGACCCACGGTTCGGCTGAACAGCGCAAGCAGTGGTTCCTCACGGGGTACAACAGCGCCGACCCGCGCACCTGCGACACCTTCGCCGAGATCGGCTGATACGCCGGCGCGTCATGCGCTGAACTTGCGGTACGCCCACTCGAGGGGGCCGTTGCGCACCCGGCGGTGGATCTCCACCGACACGGCGACGGCCAGGGTCCAGTAGACGAGGGCGAACACCAGGGCCGTGCCGAGCCCGCCGGGCTTCACCCATCCGAGCCAGTCCACCACCAGGTCGAACACGAGCGCATGGCCCACGTAGAGCGTGAGCGTGGTGCGGCCCGTGTCGGCGAGCACCTCTGTTGCCGCCGAACTGCGAGTACATTCCGCGAGCCACCCGATGAAGCTGATCGCCACGAGCGTCGAGCCGATCGCAGTCGTGACGTAGAGCAGGCCGCGGTCGAACGGATCCGTGGAGCGCAGGATCGGGTGGATGGGCAGTGCGGCTGACGCGAGGTAGCCGACGAACACGAGCGTGGCACCACCCATCGCCATCTGCCAGCGCACGATCGGGTTGAACGGCAGCATGCGCCCGAGTGCGATGCCCAGGCACAAAAAGGCCAGCCATGGGAGCAGCGGATGGGTGCCGCGCAGGAACGTGGTGAGGAGTTGGTCGCGCGGTGAGTGAGCATCGATCAGCGGCGCGTCGAGCAGCCAGTTCACGAGGTGGCCGTCAGTCACTCGCTCCAGGGCCCACCAGCGGATCGCCGCTGCAGCGAGGGCGGCGAAGGCGCCGATCACGGCCAGCCAACGGGTGCGCAAGGTGAACATCGCCGCACCGGCGAGGAAGAGCGCGCCGTAGTAGGTGAGGATCGTGCCGGTCCACACCCAGTCGAGGAAGTAGCCGAACGCGTAGAGCAGCACGCCGCGGCGGATGAGCGTCCAGCGCACTGTGCTGATTCGCGAACGGTCGCTGGTGGCGACGGTTCTCGCGGTCAGCAGGGTGATGCCCATGCCGGCGACAGTGACGAACACGGCGGCGAAGCGTGTGGAGAGCGGGCCCTCCCAGGGGTCGAAGATGCGCCCGATCGTTGTGTCGAGACTGCGCCCGCCGCCGCGCTCGATGAGGTAGCCGTAGTAGTTGAGCACGCACACGCCGATGAGCGCGATCCCGCGGATCACGTCGAGCTCGATGAGGCGGTTGGACGGCGCGGCCTCCCGTTTCACGACCACTCCACCTCGTCGACCCAGGTGAAGGTGAGCGGCCGTTGCACGTCCACCCGGTCGCCGATGGCCGGGCACGGGTCGCCCGCGGGCACCACGACGAGCGAGGAGTGCATGTGCGGCACTTCGAGAAGCGCCAGCCGGCGGCGGGCGAAGTGGAACGGGCTGCGCCGCGCCGGGTCGGGCTCGTCGAGCGGGGCGATGCCGTGCGCGGTGCCCGCCCCGATCGTCACGAGCGTGCCGTCGCAGGGCACGGGTGAGCTGAAGTAGCCGGCCGTGTCGCCGTGGTGCACGGGGGCGGCGTGGAGGACATCGGCCGACAGGTGCAGGAACCCGCCCTTGGGTAGCCCGTGCCACAGCGCAGTGCCGATGCGCACGGCGAACTCGCGATTCGGGTGGTGGGCTTGCAGGTGGAGGAACGAGGCGGGCGTGAGGTGGCTCACCCACAAGGGAGTGGCCGCGGCGAGGTGAGGCAGCCAGCCCTCGATCTCGGCGAGGCGCGCCCCGTCGTCGCCGGCGAGGGGCAGATGGAGCGCGAACGCCGCGATGTTCAGGCGGGCATCGGCGACCGCGGCGAGCAGCGCGGGCAGCTCCGCCGGGATTGCGCCGTAGCGGCGCATGCTGCTGGCGAGCTTCACCATCACCGGCGCGGCGCGGCCCGCGAGGGGGGTGACGTGGGCGGGGTGGCCGACGGTGAGGATCGCTCGGTCGTCACCGGGCACCTCCAGCGTGGGAGTCAGCACTACCGGGATGAGCGCGGGCGGTACCCCGGCGAGTTCGTGGACGCTGCCGACGCCGACGTACTCGCCGAGCGCCGTGGCCCGCTCATGCAACAGCGTCCGCCCGAATCCGTAGCCGTTGCCCTTCACCACCGGCACCAGGCCCGCGCCGTAGGCGGCCGCGGTGGCGGCCACATGCTGTTCCCAGGCGGAACGCTGGACGGTGAGCCGCACGGTCATCCCCGCCACGGTAGCCGTGCCGCGCCGATCCCTCCGGTCTGCCCCGACATCGGCGCAGGACACCGAGGGCGGCGGCCCATGTCCGTGCTAGAGGGCCAGCATCGCGACCGCACCCATGAGAGCGAGGGCAGTGCCGATGACCACCGGGATGTAGCCCCACGACGGCATCGGCTTGCGGACCCGCAGCCCATCGGGCGGCGACGCGGGGTGCTGGCGCAGCAACACGCCCCATTGCGCGGCGAGGTCTCGGTTGCTCCGATCCGCTCGGAACCTACCCGGCAGCGAGGCGGCCGTCATCGCCACGCCCACGGCCGACCCGTGTGCGGCAGGCGCGGCATATGCGTCGACAACCGCGAAGCGATACCGCGTCGTGCCGTGCCAGAAGTGGAAACTGTTCTTGGTCATGAACGCGAAGGAGTGCACCTCGTCGACCGGTACATCGAGCTTCACGCGATGACGAACCAGGGTGGAGAAGGTCAGGCGTCCACCTTCCAACCGAAGGGTGCCTTCGCTCGAGAACGTGTTGATCGGCACCCAGCGGAGGAGCTGGCCCTTGGTCGCGAACGTGACCGTACGAGCGTCGAGCAGCGTGGCGTCGGAATGAACACCGTCTTGCATGATCGATGACCTCCGGTTCGCTGGCGCGAGTATTCGTGCGCAGCGTCACGGCAAGCGTAGTGCCGTCATGCGGTGTCGAGTTCGGCGTTAATCCGACTTGTCCGATCGGGATTTGGCGGATAGCCTTCCGAACATGAGCCGCAAGCTGTTCGACTTCCCCAACCCGGTCAACGAGACGTCGGCCCGCCTGGTGGCCTCCGGAGTCGTCGCCCAAGGCATCGTGTTCCTCGCCATCCGCCAGTGGTGGGTGCTGATCCCGCTCACCTACGGCTTCCTCGCCCGCGTGCTGAGCGGCCCGCGCTTCAGTCCCCTCGGCCAGTTCGTCACCCGTCTCGTCACCCCGCGGCTGAAGGGCAACCACCGCATCGTGCCCGGCCCGCCGAAGCGGTTCGCGCAGGGTGTCGGTCTCGTCTTCAGTGGCGGCGCCCTGCTGGCTTGGGCCGTCGGCGCTCACACGCTGGGGATCGCGCTCATCGCCGGGCTCGTGGTCGCCGCCTCGTTGGAAGCGTTCCTCGCGATCTGCCTGGGCTGCATCGTCTTCGGCTACTTGATGAAGCTCGGTGTCATCCCCGAGCACGTGTGCCAGGACTGCAACGACATCAGCGCCCGCCTGGTGAGCGCGTCGGCCAGTTCCTGAACTCGGGCACGAGCGGGCCGGGCTCGCGCTCGGCCAGCACACCGGCCCACACGCCGGCCCCGTAGGCGGCATCGTCGGCGAGCGCGAGCGGGGCATCGAGCAACGGTCGGGCGGAGCGCTGCTCGATCGAGCGGACGATGGCCTCCGCTGTGAAGGCGGCGAGCACCGGGCCGCGCGCCCGTCGGCTGATCAGCGCAGCCACGAGTGCGAACGGCCACCACACGCGGGTGGTGGCGCGAGCGAGTTGTCGCCCGGCAGCGAGATGACCGAGGCCGGCGAGACGCACGGCCTCCGCCGGCGGCATGTCGCGCATCCGCCGTACGAGTGCGGCAGTGGTTCCGGCGGCGGCGCCGAACGCGAGGAACGGACGGCGAGCGAGCAGCAGCCCCCACGCGAGAGCGCTCCAGCCGCTCATGCGCGCCGGGGCGAGCGCGCCCGGGTGGCGTGCCGCGAGCGTCGCCGCCGAGCGCCCGTAGCCGAAGCGCTGGCGCAACAGCCCGCCCACCGCGTGGCGTGGCGCGTGGTGCACCACGACCGCCGGTTCGTAGCGGCAGCGGTGGCCCGCGTCGGCGAGGCGCCAGACGAGATCGACATCCTCGCCGAGGCGCATTTCGGTGTCGAAGCCGCCGAGCGCACGCAGCGCCGAAGTACGGCAGACGAGCACGGCCGCGGGCACATAGCTGACGCGGGTGCCGGCGGCGATGCGGGCCGGGTCGGGGCCGAGGTCGAGCGGGCTGTGGCGCTTCTCGTAGGCGGCGAGAGCGCCGGCGCCGGGCGCGCTGGCGACACGCGGCGCGACGAGCGCGACCCGCTCGTCGGCGAAGTGGGCGAGCAGGGGTTCCAGCCAGCCCTCGGGCAAGGTGACGTCAGAGTCGACGAAGGCCACGACCGCAGTGGCGACCTCGGCGAGCCCGTCGTTGCGAGCCGCGGCCGGGCCGCCGTTGGTGTGGCGCCGCAACACGACGACGCCGGCGGGGGCGGTGAGCGCCACCGGCGACGCGTCATCCACCACGATCGCGTGCACGCCGGCCAACGCAGGCGTGCCCAGCGCGTCGGGCAGGGCGCGATGAGCCGGTAGCACCACGGTGACATCGGCGGCGGTGAACGGCCCCGCGTCGGGCAACGGGTGGAGCGCGCCGGCATCGATGAAGCGGTCGACGAGTTGGCGAATCGAGGGCGTGTCGGGCACCTCGCCCGCCTCGGCCAGGGCGATCACGTGCGCGCCGCCGGTGGAGAGGCGGAACAGGCGCAACGGCGAGCCGGCGATCACCACCTTGCCGTCGGCGGGTGGCTGCAGGGGGCGACGCCACGAGGGGTCGGTGCGCACGCGCAGGGCCCGCGGCGGGTTCACGCCCACGGCGTCACTCCCACCAACTGTCCACCGCCGTCAGCAGGTCGATCGACAGGCGGGTCAGCAGCGTCCGACCGTGCGCGGCCGTCGCCCGTCGCGGGTCGCCGAGCACACCGTTGACGCTGACCGCGCGCACCCCGTCGGCCTTCATCGCCTCCATCAACTCGCTGACGGGCGCGGTGTTGCCCACCTCGGCGAGCTCCATGCGCACGAGGTCCGGCGCCAGGGCGAGCATCATCGAGGTCTCCGTCTCACCCGCGTGGGCGTCGCCGCCCTCCACCTTCGGCCACCACGCGAGCACGCGACGCTGTTCGGTCTGCAGATTGCGCACCGCGTTGTAGACCGGCTCGCGGTTGCCGCCGTGGCCGTTGACGAGCACCACGCCCGCGCTCCACTCGGCGCTGCGCACGAGTTCCATGATCACCTGCTCGAACACTGCCGCGCCGAGCGAGAGCGTGCCGGGGAACGACTGGTGCTCGCCGCTGGCGGTGATGGAGAAGGCGGGGGTGATGAGCACGTCGCCGTCGGCGAAGCTCTCGGCCAGGCTCTGCGCGAGCGCACTGGCGATGCGCGTGTCGGTGTCGAGCGGCAGGTGTGGCCCGTGCTGCTCGCACGACCCGATCGGCACCGCCAGCAGAGGCCGGCGGGTGTTGCGGTAGAGGTCGGCCGTCGTCGTCCGGCCCAGGAAGTGCGTCACGGCGCCAGTCTCACGGCGCGAGCCGCCATTACGCCAGCCCGACGCACACGAAATATCCCGAGCGCGTGCCGACGTAGATGCGGCCGTTCCACACCGCCGGCGTGCTCTCGATGTTGCCGCCGATGTCGATCTGCCACAGTTCGGCGGGCGCCACCCTCGGGTTGGCGACGTCGAAGGCGTGCAGCACGCCGGCCGCGTCGCCCTGCAGCAGCACGCCGTCGACGAGCACTGCCGAGCTGAGTGCGGGGCCGGCGATCCCCTGCGTCCACAGCACTTCGCCGGTGGTGCGGTCGATCGCGTAGATGAGGCCGGGCTTGCTCGTCCAGAACACCACGTCGCCGTCGATGATCGGCGCGGTCCACACCCCGTTGTCGACATGGAAGTTCGTGTGCACCGACCACACCACGGGGTTGTCCGGGTTGCGCGGGTCGATCTTCAACATCTGCCCAACTTCCTCGGCTCGGGCGTTGGCGCGATCGACCTCCACGCCGACATAGAGGTAGCCCTCGTCGTCGATGGAGATCGTGGAGTCGCTGTCGTCGCCCGTCCAGAAGCGGAACGTGCGCGTCACCTGTCCGACGCCGGTGCGCAGCGAGGAGATGTCCCACCCCTGTAGCAGGCCACCGGAGCTGTTCAGCCAGGCCGTGTCGCCGCTGATCGCGACCGACGACTCCAGGCTGACGCGGCGCGGGTCCTGCGAGCCGAGGTCGTGCATCAGCTGGTCGTCGAAGCCCTGCACGCGGAACACCTCCTGCGGGTTCACCGTCACCGTGCCGTCGGCCGCGTAGCCGCGGTTCAGCTTGTAGCCGACGAACCAGCTGTTCTCGCCGCCCTCGAGCAGGTAGTCGCCGATGATGAGCGGGGCTGCGTCCCAGTCGTCGTTCCACACCCGGTCGGGCGTGCGCCCGTTGATCGCGAAGAGCTCGCGGGGAGCGCTGCCGTCGAAGGCGATGATGCGCAGCTTGTTGTCACGCGAGCCGGCGTAGACGAGGGGGTAGCCGTCGGGGTCGATGGTGACATTGCCCTTGGCGATGTCGTTGGTGGGGAACGGCGCGATGATGTCCTGCCCGGTGGCGGCATCGACGAAGTGCTCGTTGTAGTCGTATGCGCCGAACACCACCCAGGTGCGGCCGTCGCGCTCGAACACCGCCGGCTGCCCGGTCCATCCGGTGCCGCACCATGTACGCACGTCGCCGTACTCGCTGCTCTCACCGCACATCTTCTGCCCCGGGTAGGTCCACAGCACCTGCGGCTGGGTGCGGGGCACGGGGCCGGTGCCGTAGTAGCTGCGCGTCGGGTTGCCGCGGAACGTCAGTAGGCCGGGCACGACCGTGCCGTAGGGCTGGCCGAACGAGTTCGGGTCGACGAGCGCGGGGATCGTGGTGGTCGTGCTCGTGGTGCTGGTGGACGTGGTGCTCGATGTGGTGGCCGGCAGGGTCGTGGTCGGGCCGGTCGTGATGGTGGCCGAGGTGGGCTCCTCGCCTTGGCCCTCGCTCGCGGAGCTGCTGCAGCCAGCGGCGAGTAGCGCCAGTGGCACGAACGCGGCGACGCCGCGGCGCATGGAGCCGCTCATGTGGTGAGGCCTTTCACGACGGTTTCGGTCGCGTCGGCGAAGACGCGCTCCCAGTCGATGGCGGTGGTGCCGGTGTGGGTGAGTTCCAGGCTGACCGCGCCATGGCAGGTGGCCCACACCATGGCGGCGGCGTGGTGGGGGTCGATGCGCCGCAGCAGGCCGGCGTCCATTGCTCGCTCGAGCTTGCGGGCAAGCTCCTCCAGCGTGCGCAGGCCGCGCTCGCGGGCGTGCTCGCCGGGCTCGAAGTCGGGCACCGCGCGGGTGAACATCACGTTGTAGAGCGTGGTGTGCTCGAGCGCGAAGCGGCGGTAACTCTGGCCGCAGCGGCGCAGATCCTCGAGCGGGTCGTCGGTGGTGCCGGCCGCGGCCATCGCCTCGGCGAGCAGGTCGAAGCCCTGCAGCCACAGCTGTTCGACCACGCCGTCCTTGCCGCCGAAGCGGGAGTAGACGTTCATCGTGCTCGTTCCGGCCGCTGAGGCGATGGCGCGCACGGTGAGCGCGGTTGCGCCCTCGCGGGCGAGCAGGTCGCCGGCAGCCTTCACCAGCGCCGTGCCCACCTCGTCGAGCGTGGTGGCAGTGGCACGGCTCACGATCGGCACGCTAGCGGTGGGTGGTGTGTGGCGAATGTCATCGGGCTCCAGGGCGGCCGTCGGAATA